>NZ_BAAHBH010000004.1:0-676617 GCF_054776815.1 Spirosoma gilvum
AAAAGTTAAGGCTCGACAAGTGGGTGAAACCATGTATCGAGTACGTACCAGGCTGTTTTCCGACTATTTGAGTCAAGAATTAGCGAACCCCAGAATTACAGCAATTACCCTATAAGCGAAAGTCCTAGATTAATTGGCATGCTTTCGAACCCGGTTGGTTCGGATGCCAAACGGCAGGTAGAGAGGACAGGTACTAACCAGGCTGGTGACGATAAACATCCCAGCCACTACCAGACTTACAATCCCCCACGTGCCGGTTAGGGTACTTGTTGCAAAAAGACCAATCAGAATAATGGCAACAATAATCCGAATAATTCGATCAGTAGAACCCATGTTCTTTTTCATAGCCGTATTTTTTAGGCTAAGTACATACATTGGGAAACTGGTTTCAGTGATAAAAATCACACAACGAACTAAATATTCGGCTCTGTCAGGATCAGGTTGAATGGACTTCGATTAGCTTAATTCAATACCTTCGAATCGGTAGCTGTCTTCACCGAATTTGTCCCTGTTTTTGCCATGTCTGGCCGGTAATTCACAAAGAAGTTGATCCAGGTTCGTCGGGCAAGCCGGAAGAAGAATGGAGTCAGAATGATCAAGGATGGCAGAAGAACAATCAGGTAATAGTCCAGATTGATATTCAGTATAGCGTAAAAGAGCACAAACGAGCTAATAATAAACGCTACGTAGTAGGCATAACTCACGTACATGGCTCCGGTAAAAAAGCCCGGTTCGGGAGAATACCGCAGATGGCAATGATTGCACTCTTCGTGCATTTTGTCGAACTGCTTCAGGTTGTAGGCACTTTTGCTCACAAAAAAGTCTCCTTCCTGACAGCGCGGGCATTTATTGAAAAGAATGCTATAGAGTTTGGTTCCCTTTACCATGACCTTGTCGAGTTTATGTACTGATCGGGCCATTTACTGGCTGGCGATCAATTACATCTCAAAAGTAGCCGGTCATTTTACCGTAATCTGTGATAATTGTTACACAGGAAGCTGATTCTGGTAAGTAAGAAAATCCTGTGAATCCTGTCAAAAACTTCATCGACAGGATTCACAGGATTGCTTGTTATAGAAACGATAATCAGTCTTTCTTCAGGGTACTTGGACAGACGTAGTCAGTCGTTTGGATACGCCCGGCCTTCTGGATGGCCCCAAAGCCACCAGCCACATCGATCACGTTATCGTACCCCCGCGATTTCAGAATGGAAGCCGCCATCATGGACCGATAGCCACCCGCACAATGAATATAGAACGGTTCGTTTTTAGGAAACTCAGCCATGTTCTCGCTGATGTAATCGAGCGGGACGTTCTTAGCTCCATCGATATGCTCGGCAGTGAATTCTCCAGGCTTCCGAACGTCGATAACCGGAATAGGACTCTGTTCAAGGCGGTCGGCCAGTTCATCAGCCGAAATTGAGGTGATGGTATCGACCTCTTTCCCACTAGCGGCCCAGTTTTCGAAACCACCCGCCAGATACCCCAGCACCTGATCGTATCCCACTCGTGCCAGCCGGGTCAGGGCTTCCTGTTCAGTACCGGTTTCACATACCAGCAGCAATTCCTGCCGAACATCGGGAATTAGCGCACCCACCCAGGGAGCAAACTGCCCACCTAAACCGATATTGATCGAGTTAGGAATAAAGCCTTTTGCAAATACCTGCGCCGAGCGAACATCGAGTACTACAGCCCCCGTTTCGTTGGCGGCCGCTTCGAAAGCTTCCGGACTAAGCGGTTGCGTACCCCGATCCAATACCGCGTCGATGCTCTCATAGCCCTGCTTGTTCATCAGCACGTTTTGCGGGAAATATTTCGGTGGGGCCAGCAGCCCGTCAGTCACTTCTTTGATGAATTCATCACGAGTCATAGTAGCCCGCAACGCATAATTGAACCGTTTTTGATTACCCAGCGTGTCGGTCGTTTCCTTGCTCATGTTTTTGCCACAGGCCGATCCGGCACCGTGCGCCGGATACACGATCACGTCGTCGGGAAGGGTCATGATTTTAGTACGAAGCGAGTCGAAGAGATAGCCAGCCAGGTCGTCCATGGTCAGGTCTGATTTCTGAGCCAGGTCGGGTCGCCCGACATCACCAATAAACAGCGTATCACCACTGAACAACGCCTTCTCGTTGCCGTATTCATCAACCAGCAGATAACAGGTCGATTCCATCGTATGCCCTGGCGTATGCAACACCCGGATTTTCACCTTGCCCAACGGCAACTCTTCCCCATCTTTGGCAATATGAGCTTGAAAGCCCGTTTGGGCATTAGGGCCATAGACAATGGTAGCGTCGGTCTGTTTGGCTAAATCGAGGTGACCCGATACAAAATCAGCGTGAAAATGAGTTTCCAGCACGTATTTAATGGTAGCCCCTTCACGTTCGGCCCGTTCGATATAAGGCTTTACTTCCCGGAGTGGATCAATAATGGCTACTTCGCCTTCACTTTCAATGTAATACGCTCCTTGTGCGAGGCAACCGGTATAAATCTGTTCTATATGCATGATCATCAACGATTAACGAATGAAGATAGATTGAGTCTCTTAAAAAAGAAGCTCTTTGGCAATGATGTAAACCCCCATACTGAGTACAAACCAACCAAACGCCTTTTTAAGTTTCTCACCGGCTACATAGCGCGACAGATAAGAACCTACAAAAATGCCCACGACCGAAAGAGCCGTAAATTCGAGCAGAAAAGGCCAATCGACCTGCATGTTGGATAAATCGCCCAGAAAGCCAATTAGCGATTTGGTGGCAATGATTAGTAATGAAGTACCAACTGCCATTTTCATCGGTAGTCGTGCCAGTAATACCAAGGCCGGAATAATCAGAAATCCACCACCGGCTCCCACAATACCCGTCAGCGTACCGACTAAGGCTCCTTCGAGGGCAATTAGTGGTAAATTAAACTGTAATTTGCTGCTATCGTTGCCCAATTCGCCTTTTTTGTCGCGAATCATCGACATAGAAGCCGCCAGCATAACCAACGCAAAAAACAGCATGATGGCCACATTCCGGCTAAGGGCAAAGGTTCCTAGGGTGAACACTGGGTCGGGGATAGCCGGAACCAGATACTTGCGGGTCAGAAAAACAGCCAGAAAGGAAGGAAAAGCAAAAACAAAGGCGGCCCGATAATTGACCTGCTCTTTTCGCATGTAATTGACCGAGCCCACCAGCGAGGTAGTACCCACAACAAACAAGGAGTACGCCGTCGACAGAACAGGGTTAATCCCCATCATATAGACTAGAACTGGAAGCGTCAGAATACTGCCTCCGCCACCGATCAGTCCGAGACTCATACCAATAAAAATGGATGCAGAAAAGCCAATAAGTTGACTGGTTGTCATGCTTGCTAAACGTTTATGCAAAGCAACGGCATGGCCAAAGGCTTTTCCGTGATAATTGTTACATAGCCATTAATTGGGCAACATCTCAATCTTACCTCGCAGCAATCGGAGTTTTTTCATCTTTTCGAGTTGCTTCAACAGCCGCGAAATTACCTCACGGGAAGTAGCCAGTTCATTGGCAATTTCCTCGTGCGTAATGGTCAGTTCACGGCATTGGCAACTCTGTACTTTTTTCTGAAGATAAGCCAGCAGCCGCTCATCCAGTTTATGGAAAGTAACTTCGTCGATGGTAGTGAGCAGATTGTCGAACCGTTTCTGATAGGTTTGAAAAACAAACTGTTTCCAGGTCGAATAGCGGCATAGCCACTCATCTACTTTATCGACAGGTATGGCAATCAATTCGGTATCTTCTTCGGCAACGGCTGTTATTTCGCTGCGTCGACTACCCAGACAGCAGGTCAGCGACATGGCGCAGGCGTCCAACCCACCCAGATAATACAGCAGTGCTTCGCGACCCTCCTGGTCGGGCCGCATGATTTTGACCGAACCCCGAATAATAATCGGAACCGAACGGATGTATTCGCCAGGCCGGATCAGATATGCACCAGCCGGTACTATTTTGTGTTGGCCAACTTTAGTTAGATCGTCCAGTAACGCGTATTCAAACTGTCCTTTAAAGATTTCCTGCAAGTAGGGAAGAGCTACGTTCATAGCGACAAACGGGATCGGAATTTCCGCTATCATTAACCAAAGCCAGCTGAAGCAAGTTGCAAACAGCCATAAAAACTCAAACGGTCGGCCGTCAGAATATCACCTCACCTTTCAGGCTCCTTTCCCAAATTCCCGATTTGACGGTTTCTTTATCTGCCAGAACAGCCAATGGCACTATGGGTTTATAAGCCAATCGACGGGTAGTGCTTCGATCAAGCAGCAGGTCGAGTAACGAACGGTGGTGCGAAACGGTTACCAGCAGATCGACATAATTCGACTCTACATAACTCTCGATGCCAACCTGCAAACCCATGTGCGATTCGATGGCTTCCAGCGTATAAAGATCGGCGAACCGAGCCTGAAAGGCTTCACGGTCAACTTTATCCGGGGCCGATTTCATGGCATCCTCCGATAAAATAGTCAGAAAGGTAAGCTGAGCATGGTGGCTATCAACCAGATCATGCAATGTCTTTGCATTAGCAATGCCAAGCGGTTGATAATCGGTCGCAAACACCACATTCAATAGCGGTCCTGATTGGCTCGTAGCGGGTACTACCAGCACATTACAACGGTTAGATCGTACCAGCGCCGTAGCCAGACTTCCAAAAGTAATGGCCCGATCACTACCGGTTGCGCCAACTACTACCCAATCGAAATGCTCAGTCTGGAGCATCATGTTAATGGCCAGATCCGGCTCAACAGCCATCGCAACGGTTCGAAACTGGCAGTTTGTATCACCGCTCCCACTGGCTAATCCATCGGCTAGTTTACGTAAATTGGCCTCAACCTGCTCGGTCAGATCGGCATACAACGCCAATCCATCGGGCGATACGCCCAGTGTAGTTCCGCAGGCATTTAGCAGCACAAATTCAACGGGCGTTTTGGAAAAGTAACGGAGTGCGTGCCGAATCGCATTTTTCGATGCGGCTGAAAAATCGGTTGGAAGCAGAATCTTTTTCATAAAGCGTGAACATTTTGCATCAAGACAAACTAACCCTGCTCTTTCCGATAACCCAATGATGCTGGTTACCCATTTGGCTGATTTAGCGCACCAACGTCCATCGCTTTCAATAAATCAGGCCGGGTAAATCGCCCGGCCTGACAACTATGATTAAGCCACTAATTCTTCTACTTCTTTTACAGGTTTCGGAGCAGTATTCACTGACCAGCCCGTTTGTAAGCCCAGAATAAACCAGGCCAGCGCCACAATGCCCGCAGCAAAGACCGTATCGCCAATGGCACGCAGCCAACGTAGCGTTTGCATCAGATCGGTTTGCATGAACTCCATCGACCGGGCATACCAGAGTCCGTGTTCAATACTTGCCCAGGTTTGCAGCAACCCGATTGGGAACACGCTGAGCAGTACCATCAGCCCTAACCCACTATTGATAGCCCAGAATGCAAACCGGATGGCCCCCTCTTTCCAGACAACACTGGTGTTCATAGTTCGCAGGCAGAAGAGCATCAGGCCAATACCCAGGATGCCATACACGCCAAACAACGCCGTATGGCCGTGTACCGGGGTGGTGTTTAGCCCCTGCATGTAGTACAGCGCAATCGGTGGGTTGATCAGAAAACCGAACACACCCGCTCCAACCAGATTCCAGAAGGCCACCGCCACAAAGCAGTAAATAGGCCACTTATAGGCACTAATCCACGTTGTTGATCGACTGATTTTCAGATTGTTGTAGGCTTCAAAACCTAACAGCACGAGGGGTACTACTTCCAGCGCACTAAAGGTGGCACCCAGCGCCATAACTGAGGTTGGCGTTCCGCTAAAGTACAGGTGGTGACAGGTACCGATGATACCGCCAAACAGGAATATGATGGTCGAAAACAGTACCTGCCCGGTTGCGTGCTGAATCCGAAGCAGTCCCAGCCGCACAAACAGGAAGGCAATGACCACCGTAGCAAATACTTCAAAGAAACCTTCAACCCAAAGATGAACCACCCACCACCGCCAGTACTCAGCTATGGCCAGATTGGTTTGCCGTCCCCACATTAAGCCAGCCCCGTAAAAAGCCGCAATGGCAATGGATGAAATCAGAAACAGGATCAGCAATTGTCGGCTTTGAGCGGGTCGACCCGAAGCGTCGCGTTTGAGGGCGGGGTAGATGGCTCGTCCCATCAGGAACAACCACAGGATCAGTCCCACCAGCAGAAATATTTGCCAGAAACGGCCAATATCTACATACTCGTAGCCCTGATGCCCCAGCCAGAAGTTTTCGACCAGCCCCAACTTCTGCATAACGCCAAACCACTGACCGGCCAGCGAACCTACCACAATAACCAGTAACGCGATGAAGAGAAAATTGACACCCAGCCGTTGAAATTTAGGCTCAACACCCGAAACCGCCGGAGCAATATACAAGCCCGTAGCGAGCCAGGACGTTGCAATCCAGAAAATAGCCAATTGAACGTGCCAACTCCGCGAAACAGAATACGGAAGGTACTCGGCCAACGGGAAGCCAAAGAACCCCTGGCCTTCTACCCCAAAGTGGGCTGTTACAGCCCCCAGGCCGATCTGTACAACCATCAACGCCGTAACAATCCAGAAATATTTTTGGGTGGCTCGCATGGAGGGTGTTGACACCAGACCCCGAAACGGATCGCTGGCAGGCAACAACTTTGGATCAAGTTCTTCCTCGGGCGTTGATGCATGGTACCACACCAGCAGTCCAATCCCCGCCAGCAAAATAATCACACTGAACCCGGTCCAGAAAGTAAGATCGGTGCTGGGTGTATTTCCAACCAGCTTTTCGGAGGGCCAGTTATTGGTGTAGCTGACGGCTTCGTTCGGACGCTCGGTAACGCAGGCCCACGATGCCCAGAAGAAAAAGGCGTTCAGCTTCCGCATCCGTTCGGGATCTTTCACGCTGTTTTTCGGAATGGCATACGCCGTCCGCTCGGCTTCCAGCGCTTTCTCGTTCATGAACAAGCCCGCATAGTATTGGCTATTTGCCTGAATAGCCTCGGCACGAATGGGCGCAACGGTCAGCGTTTTTGCTGCTTCGTCGTACGTGTTTTTGCGCAACAGTTTCTGAAGCCTGACCGTTAAAGCCGCCTGTTGTTCGGCATTCGCGCCAGCAAAAGATTTGTCGGCGGTTGCTTTTGTCCAGGAGTTCAGAATGAAGGTCGCTTCGCGGTGAAGCCAGTCGGCAGTCCAGTCGGGCGCCACGTAAGCACCGTGTCCCCAGATAGAGCCCACCGCATGACCACCAATGGATTGCCAGACGTTTTGACCATCTTTAATGTCCTGCCCGGTAAACAGTACCTGCCCGGCAGGTGTCACTACGTTTTCGGGAATGGGGGGCGCCTGCCGGTAAATTTCTGAGCCGATATAGCCCAGGACGGCAAAGGAGCCGATCATGACCAGTGCAAAGCCCCACCAAAGTCGTCGATAGTTCATATACGTATAAATTATATAAAAGATAAAAAGGTCTTTTTTTCCGCAAAAATGACACGAAAGTCTCCTCTCCGACATGAGGTTCCTCATGCATGCGTCTGTCTTATATCAGTTAGTTGATTTGGGGAATTAATCAGAAAACCTTCAAACCAATGAGTTAAGTACCCTATCGAAAAGCGACTAGACCAATTTATACCTGATTACCAGTAGTATGTAGTTTAGTGTTTTAACGTCCTCATGGATTGAGCGATCCAAACAGCCAAGGGTTCCATTTTTGGCTTAATTACGACAGTCCAAACGCCCCAGTTGGTTAGACTTTGTTAATGGCAGTGTCCTAAAGCAAAAAGGCTAATTTTGTCAAATGACAAACCCGCGCACATTTGATATTAAAATCGATAAGCTTACTCGCTAGATTGAAAATGCTATTTCAGGCGACAGTTTTAAAACAGAGATTCTTGAGTTAACTTCAGATGACTTAAAACGGGTAAAGAAAACCGACTGGCTATTTAATTGGAAATATGAAGCTAAACAAGCAGACAAAACCGTTTACAAACTTGTTATAGAGGGGAATTAACATATTATTCAGGGACTAATAAGCATTCAGGACAGAGGTGATCATATTTTTATGGCTCTTATCGAGAGTAGCAAATTCAACCGTGGTGCTAAAAAGCTTTATTTAGGCGTACCCGGAAACCTTGTTGCCTTCGCTTGTAAGCTTTCTTTTGACAAGGGCTATGCTGGTTACGTTTCTTTTGAAAGCAAGACAAAATTGAAGGACCACTACCAGAAATCATTGGGGGCACACGTACTGTTCGGTAACGTAATGGCGATTGATACGAAAGCCGCCCACAAACTTGTCAATCAATATTTTCCAGAAAACTCGTAATTTACTGCTATGATAAAAGAGCCAAAGACTATTGATTTCTATACGTCAGGACGACAATTGTCAAACGAGGATTTCGCTTTGATTAGTCAATGGATTGCTACGGACAAGAAAAAGCAATCAGACAAGAATACAAAAGGCCGGAAGAAACATCAAAAAAATCTCGCTCAGACTGAAGGAATTGAGAATGACTAATATCAGGCAGATTTAGCTTTTTTATAAGCCTAATATCCGGTGACAGAAAATGCTTCCTGAAACAAAACAGGTGACTAAAGGCCAAAAGCCATATTCAGTCAACTTGTGTACTCAACCATCACCTATTCCTATAATTGACATTGGCTGGATTGAGCCCTGGCTGGTTCTGAACCCACAGCCACACTACCGCGCCCCACAATCCTACGGAGCCCCAGAACAGGATCGGGCCAAAATCAGGCAGAAAAGAGCCTATCCGCTGTAGCACCGATTCGATGACCAGAACGGATTCGGTAAGGGCAAAAAAGAAGACGATTAATAGGAAGGCTAGCCGGGAAAATCACAGTAGCTGGTGCTGGACTGCCCAGGCTAGTAAAAAGAAGCTGATAAACCCAATAAACACCAGGTGCAGGTAAGCAATGACCAGATGGCGTTGCCCATATGTCCACTCGGCAGCCCAGGGCATAGCAGACAATGCCTGAAGCAGAAGTTTAATGCCAAAACAGGCAAACGCCAGCCGGGCAACGAGATAAGCCGAGGCACTCAACTCCCGGCGAAGCTTGTCCCGATGTTGCCAAAGCCAGTGAATGAGCCAGCCACCAGCAATGAGTTGCCCAACAGCAGCGGCACCACCCACCAGCCAAACCCAACCGGCCGGTTGCGTCCATAAGGCCGAAAGCGTAACCGTTCCTGCTGCTGATACCACCATAGCCGCCAGAAATCGCCTTCCGGCTGACGTTGAGGGTGTTAGTCCCCGATCTTCCAGCCAACGGAAAAGCAAAGCCAGACAACCGAACACAAACCAGCCGTTATACAGAAAGTGCAGATAGTAATAGATGGCCAGATTATACCAGATCGTTTCCTGCATGTGTCGGGCTTTTAGTATCCCCAGCGCATAGGGCCCAGCCGTTGACAATACCAGAAACAAAAGCCCCCATCGCAACAGACTGATGGATAGCCGGTTGCCTTCCCGTAGATCAGTCCATAATCGCCAGGCAACATAATAGGATATGAATACGTGCAGCGTAGAAAATACAATCGATCCGGCGGCATAGCCCTGTATGGGAAAAAAAACCAGCATACCCAGCAGGGAAAGCTGGAAACCCAGCCAGCTCCATTTATACCGGCTTTGCTGAGGCTGGGGCACAAAGCTGGCTACCACGGCCAGAAACAGCGCGTTGAACGTCCAACCCAGTAACACAACGTGCGAATGGGCATGAAGCCAATAGGCATAGTTCAACTCGGCTGTCGGCCAGGCCAGCATATACCGCAACCCTACTCCGAGCAGGCCGGCAATCACCCACCAGCCGAGCGCAACCCGCCAGTGAGACGTCCCAAAAACGGATGGTAACGTTTGCTGAAGCGGCTGAATGACTGGTTTCATACCCACGAATTTATACGGAAGCATCATCTGCTCTACGTTTTTGAAAAACGGTGCAGCACCGACAATCCTTCTTCGACATCGGCCACCATTTCCTGAACGGTAAGGGTTTCCAGCGTGTGCCGCAGCGAATCCCGAAAGCCAACTACCCGATTATGCAGTGGACAGGGATTAGTGCCATCGCATTCGGGAAGGCCCAGAAAACAGCGTCGAAACATACCCAGTCCATCAATGGCGTCGATCACATCAATGAGGGGTGTCGTTAGCGTATGGTCATTGACAAAAAAGCCACCACTTGGTCCTTTGGTAGAGTTAATAATGCCCCGCCTGACCAGCCCCTGCATGATCTTACCCAGAAACGGTTGCGGCACGGCCAGTTCGTCGGCCAGTTCATGAATGCCAACCTTGTGAGTTTCTGAGCTTTTCGATGCCAGATAAACCAGCCCCCGAATGGCATAACCGCTTGTTTTCGAAATCATAGCTTGTCATTTCTGTAAAACCGCAAAGGTGTAAAGTTTAACTGAGTATTTTTGTCCTTCCGAGGCAGGAGGGGCACCAAACTTTTCTTAAAACGGAGTTGATACTCTTCGTTCCCCGGATGGACAAAAAAACTATAGATTAATACCTGTTCGTTTCGCCTTAGCCTCCTCGCGGTTCAATTAAATCTTCCTTCCAGCGCCAACGCTTTCGGAAACAGGATGTTGTTTTCCAGATGGATATGATGCATCAGATCGGCTTCCAGTTCGGCCAGTTTCGACAGCATCAGACGATGCGAGTTGCAGGCATCCGCCGGGGGTGTATAGTCATTGGTAAATTCCCGAAGCTGAAACAGCAGTCTACCCGCATCGTCATGCTCATGCTCCATACACTCGACCGGTTTTTTAATCGACATCGACTGATTCGTATTTTCCTGGGGTTCGTTGGTAGTAGCCCAAAGGTGTTTGATATATGGAAACAACGCCCGTTCCTCTTTTTGCAGGTGCGCCAGCAGTTCAGCTTTTAACTCGTCGAATAGCTGCCGAACCACCAGAAGCGTCGGATTCCGTTGGCCATGCTTAGTCGATACCTTCCAGACCAGTTCTTCAATAAATGGGAGGTTATTGTACAAATACTCGTGGTGAACATTGACAATGTAATCCGCTAGAAAATCAGGATTCCAGTACGTATAGTGTAACGGGTTGGCGCTAGACTCCTGCCCTAATTCATTTAGCTTTTCCAGTACGGTCTCAACGGACACTTCGGCTTTCTGGCAGGCGGCCGCCAGCGTTTGTTTTCCATTACAGCAGAAATCGATGCCAAGCCGCTTAAACACTTCGGCCGCCCGGATATCGTCGGCCACGATCTCTCCCACTGTAATTGCATTCGTATTCTTATCGAGTGTTGCCTTCATAGCACAGTAACAAGTTTGGTTCTGGCACAATACGATGTGCTCAATTCGGGGATAAAGATATTCGGGTCTTTTTTTCTGAAACTTGACATTAATAAGGTCGACTGCTGATGTTAGTCATATTTCCACCGATTTTATCCTGTTTCCTTTGCTCAAAAATAAAGGATGCTTATATCTTTTATTTAATCAGGACGAACCTTAATAAGGAAACAATCATGAAAACAAAGGTTATGGCGATTCTGCTAACAGTAGCTGTCGCCGGGTACGGCTGCTCCACCGACGGAGCCAAACAGCGGGCTGATGCCCCTCCTACCGATCCGGGAGAAGCCATTGCGCAAACGGAAGTGCATGGCACAGAGGTGAAAGAGGTAGCACTTTCTACCCCCCTCGATGCGGCTATGATCACAAAAGGCAAAGGAATATACGACCTAAAATGCGGCTCCTGCCATAAACTGGATAATACCAAGTTGGTTGGACCGGGCTGGAAAGGGGTCACAGAACGACGGAAACCGGAGTGGATTCTGAACATGATTCTGAACGTAGACATGATGCTCGACAAAGACCCCGAAGCCCAGAAGTTGCTGGAACAATGCCTGGTCCGTATGCCGAACCAGAATTTGACCGAACCCGATGCCCGTTCGGTACTGGAGTTTATGCGCTCAAACGATGGCGTAAAATAACATGGAGAACCTTTCTACCATCAATTCATTAACTTGTATGATTACCAAACTATTCTCAACCTCTGTGGCTGTTGCGGCACTGGGCCTGAATCTGACCAGTTGCAAGCCTAAAGATGCCGGTTCGGCTGTTTCGGGTGATGCCGCCCAGAAAGTATATGTAGCCCCCGGCAAACACGACGAATTTTATAATATCGTATCCGGCGGCTTCAACGGGCAGATGTCCGTATATGGGATACCGTCAGGGCGATTGTTTCGGATTGTGCCCGTGTTCTCTACCTTTCCGGAAAATGGCTGGGGGTACAGCGAAGAAACCAAACCTATGCTGAATACGTCTCACGGATTCATTCCCTGGGATGACCTGCACCACATTTCGCTATCGCAGACGAAAGGCGAACACGATGGCCGTTGGGCGTTCGGTAATGCCAACAATACCCCCCGAGTGGCCCGTATTAACCTATCGACCTTCCGAACCGACGAAATCCTGGAATTGCCTAACTCGGGCGGAAATCACTCCTCGCCGTTCATTACTGAAAATACCGAATATGTGGTAGCCGGTACGCGGTTCTCCGTTCCGGTCGATAATCAGGGCGATGTACCGATTAGCTCGTTCAAGAAAAATTTTAAAGGCTACATCAGCTTTATCAGCGTCGACCCGAAGACGGGCCATATGGGCATTAAGTTTCAGTTGAAAATGCCGGGTATCAGCTTCGACCTGGCCCGCGCCGGAAAAGGGAAGTCGCATGGCTGGTTCTTTTTCTCCTGCTACAATACCGAACAGGCCAATACGCTGCTGGAAGTAAACGCTTCGCAGAAAGACAAAGATTTTATTCTGGCCGTCAACTGGAAAAAGGCTGAAGAATACCTGAAAGCGGGGAAAGGCCAAACCGTACCGGCTAAATACGCGCATAATGTGTATAACGAAAAGAATCATTCGGCAACCTCAACGATTATCAACGAGGTGGTAACGCTCGATCCGAAAGATTGCCCCGGTCTGGTATATTTTATGCCTTGCCCCAAATCGCCCCACGGCTGCGACGTCGACCCTACGGGCGAATTTATTGTCGGCTCGGGTAAACTGGCGGCTGTTATTCCGGTCTTTTCCTATGATAAAATTCAGAAAGCCATTGCCGATAAAAGTTTCGATGGTGATTTCGACGGTATTCCGGTCTTGAAATACGAAAGCGTTCTCTACGGTGAAGTGCAGAAACCGGGTCTGGGGCCATTACACACCGAATTCGACGGCCAAGGCAATGCCATTACTTCGTTCTTTGTCTCGTCGGAACTGGTGAAATGGAACATCAAAGACCTGAAAGTGCTCGACCGGGTTCCTACCTATTATTCCGTCGGTCACCTCAGCATTCCGGGCGGACCAACCAGCAAGCCACACGGCAAGTACGTGATCGCCTATAATAAAATCACGAAAGATCGTTACCTGCCAACCGGCCCCGAACTGGCGCAATCGGCTCAGCTATACGACATCTCGGGCGATAAAATGAAACTGCTGCTCGACTTCCCCACCGTTGGCGAACCTCACTATGCCGAGGCCATCCCCGCCAGTTTGATTGAGAAAAACTCGAAGAAAATCTTCAAAATCGAGGAAAACGCTCACCCATATGTTGCCAAAGGCGAGAAAGAAGCCAAAGTAGTGCGCGACGGCAAAAAGGTCCACGTTTACCTGACAGCCATACGTTCGCACTTTACGCCCGACAACATCGAAGGGATACGACTGGGCGATGAGGTGTACTTCCACGTCACCAACCTGGAGCAGGACTGGGACGTTCCTCACGGGTTTGCCGTAAAAGCCAGCAATAACGCCGAGATTCTGATTATGCCCGGCGAAACCCAGACCTTAAAGTGGATACCCGATCGGATTGGCGTTGTGCCCATCTATTGCACAGATTTCTGCTCGGCGCTGCACCAGGAAATGCAGGGATACGTGCGGGTTTCACCAGCCAATAGTCAGTTGCCAATCAGCTTCAGCACCGGCAAAACCCCTGCACCGGATGACAAGACGGTAGCCAGGAAATAACCTAACAGATGAAAGAGTGAAAGAGCGAAAGAGTGAGAGAGTGATTTGTTGTCCTACTATATAAAATTCTGATTTTCAAGCGCTGATTCGCTCTTTCACTCTTTCACTCTTTCGCTCTTTCGCTCTTCAAACTCAAGTCGTATGAAAACGTACTCACGTGTGGCTGTTCTGCTGGCGGCTCTGTCGTTGATCGGAACGTATTTTTTGCCTCTCTGGCGCATTGACCTCTGGGCTCCGCAATATCCCGAGGGGCTGGTCATGAAAATCTGGCTTTCCAAACTGTCGGGCGATGTGGAGGTGATCAATGGACTGAATCACTACATCGGTATGGCTCATATCAAAGCCGAGATGTTTCCTGAATTTGGCTATATGCCGTATCTGGTGGCTTTTTTCATCGCGTTCGGGGTTTTAACGGCCCTGCTGAAAAGTCGAAACATGCTGCTGGCCAACTTCGGTATGTTTGTGTTGGCCGGTGTGGCTGCCCTATACGATTTCTGGCAGTGGGGTTACGAATACGGACATAACCTGGACCCCAAAGCGCCGATTCAGGTACCGGGCATGGCGTATCAACCGCCTTTATTGGGCTACAAAGCTCTGCTCAATTTTGGGGCCTACTCGATACCCGATCTGGGCGGTTGGATTTTTATCGTAGCCGGTATATTGGTGGCGATCGCCACGGCTAGTGAGTGGCTTTTTAGCAAACAACCGTCGACAACTAACCCGAAACGGAAAGTAGGTGGTAGTCCTATAACAGTTGCCTTATTATTGTTTGGTGTACTAATGCAGGGTTGCTCTATCGAACCGGACCCTATTCGCTATGGTCAGGATGCGTGCCATCACTGCAAAATGACGATTGTCGATCAAAAGTTTGCGGCTGAGTTTGTCACCGCTAAAGGAAAAGCCTATAAGTTCGACGATGTGGCCTGTCTGGCTCATTATCTGGCGGAAAACAAACTGGCCGACAATGAACTCGCGCTGGTGCTGGTCAATGCGTACGCAAAACCTGGAACATTGATCGATGCCCGAACGGCCGTGTTCGTCCAGAGCGACGCCATCCATAGTCCGATGATAGGCAACACTGCCGCTTTTACCCCAACAGACGATCGTTCTGAGTGGAACAAAGCCACTGCCCGGAACTGGCAGCAGATCTTAAGCCACCTACACGAATGAACAAGCCCAGACTGACCATCTTCGGACTTCTTCTGCTGCCTGCGCTCCTGTTGCCCTGGCTGGTTTCGGCCCGAACCATCCGCGTCGGAAAACAGGAACGCATTCAGACGATCCGTCAGGCACTGGTGGCTGCGGCAGCCGGTGATACCATTCGCCTAGGGCCCGGCCTCTACCGCGAACACGGACTACTGGTCGATAAACCACTGTATGTGTTTGGAGTGGGGTTTCCGGTGGTAGATGGTCAGTACAAAGGAGAGCTTATTTCGGTGACGGCCAGTAATGTAACCATCAGCGGACTCGACCTTCGCAATGTGGGGCGCACCAGTACGGTCGACTGGGCGGCCATTGGGATTTTTTCGGCCCAGCAGGTTCGGCTCATCGGCAATCGCATTCGCAACGCTTATTTTGGCGTATATCTTTCTAATGCCAGCAATTGCCTGGTGACCAAGAATACGATTGTTGGGACGCCACGGGTTGAACAGACAACTGGCAACGGTATTCATGCCTGGAAATGCGACCACTTACGCATCGAATCGAACCAGATCAGCGGCCACCGGGATGGCATCTATTTCGAATTCGTGACGCATTCAACCATTCAGCAGAACCTTAGCACCCATAACATCCGGTATGGCCTGCACTTCATGTTTTCGCATGAGGATAGTTACTTCCATAACACGTTCCGTCAGAATGGCGCTGGGGTCGCGGTCATGTACACCCGACAGGTAACCATGCGCCAGAATACATTCGAAGAGAACTGGGGCAGTGCCGCTTATGGGTTGCTGTTAAAAGACATTTCGGATAGCCGAATTGAGCAGAACACGTTTCGAAAGAACACGACGGGCATTCTGATGGAAGGCACCAGCCGCATTAGCTGCCAGCATAACCGGCTCACCGAAAACGGCTGGGGAATGCGAATTCAGGCCAGTTGCGCCGATAATACCTTTAGTTACAACACCTTTCTGTCCAACACGTTTGATGTAGCCACCAACGGCAATACTGTGCTCAATACCTTCGATCAGAACTATTGGGACAAGTACAACGGCTACGACCTGAACCACGACGGTACCGGCGATGTGCCTTACCATCCTGTGAGTCTGTACTCGGTGATTCTGGAACAAATGCCCCACGGTATTGTATTGCTCCGCAGTTTTATGGTGAGCCTGCTCGATCAGGCTGAGAAGATGATCCCGAGTCTGACGCCTGAAGCGCTGGTCGACACGAAACCCTTACTAAAAATACCATGATTACAATTTCCAATCTCACGAAGTCGTACGGACGACAAACCGTGTTATATCCCCTGTCGGTGCAGTTACAGGCAGGCCAGGCCGTGTCGTTGATTGGGCCGAACGGAGCCGGGAAAACCACCCTGATCAAGTCGATACTGGGGTTGGTTGTGCCCGATTCGGGGGATATTTGGTTTCATGGTCAATCGATTCTGGGCGGCTGGCAGTACCGGCAACACATTGGCTATATGCCTCAGATCGGCCGCTACCCCGACAACATGACCATCCGGCAGGTATTTACTATGCTGAAAGAGCTTCGGGCAACCGCCCCACAAGTCGCCAACATACCACTGGATGAAGAACTGATCGATGCCTTTGCCCTGAACAGGCATATGGATAAACCCATGCGGTCGCTATCGGGGGGCACCCGACAGAAAGTGAGCGCCTGTATGGCGTTTATGTTCAACCCTGGGGTGCTTATTCTGGACGAACCCACAGCAGGACTCGATCCACTGGCCACTGAAATTCTGAAAGATAAAATTCGCCGTGAAAAAGAAAACGGCAAGCTGATTCTGATTACGTCGCACATCCTCAGCGACCTGGAAGAGCTAACCACAGAAATCATGTATTTACAAGATGGACGATTGCAATTCTTCAACAGCGTCGACTGGCTTAAAGACGTTACCGGCGAGCAGAAACTGAGCCGGGCCGTGGCCGCCGTCATGAAAGAACGAAAGAGCGAATCGGAACGCCGAACCGGAGTGAAAGAGCGATTGAGTGATGTGGTTAATTACAATACAAGTGCCTGATTTACACAAGTAAACCCGCTCATTCTCTCAATCACTCATTCACTCTTTCTCTCTTTCGCCATGAACAAGATCATCAAATACGTCTGGCTCGACATTCTTCAGAACCGCATTGTGATTGCCTACACCCTGTTTTTACTGGTGGTTTCCGCAACGCTGTTTGGACTGGAAGATAATCCCAGCAAGGGACTGATGAGCCTGCTGAACATCGTGCTGATGGTAGTGCCGCTGCTCAGCCTGATTTTCACGACTATTCATTTTTACAATTCCTACGAATTTATCGAGTTGATGCTGGCCCAGCCGATTCACCGGAGCAAGCTGTTGCTGAGCGAGTTTGCGGGCGTTGCTTCGTCGCTGGTAACGGCTTTTCTGGTCGGAGTAGGCGGTCCAGTACTGTTTTTTGCAGCCGGTCCAACGGGAGCTGCTTTACTAGCTGCGGGTATTCTGCTCACCCTGATTTTTGTCGCCCTGGCCTTTCTGGCTTCGGTCTGGACCCGCGACAAAGCCAAAGGCATTGGGCTGGCCTTACTCATCTGGTTTTACTTCGCCCTGCTCTACGACGGGCTGGTGTTAACGATCCTGTTCACGTTCAGTGATTATCCGCTCGAAAAGGCGATGCTGGTGTTGACTACCCTGAACCCGGTCGATCTGGCCCGGATTTTTATCATGCTGCAAATGGACATATCGGCGCTGATGGGCTATACCGGGGCATTGTATCAGGAGTTTTTCGGTAGCCTGATGGGTTCTGTATACGCACTATCGGTGATGGCGGTATGGATTGTGCTACCTATCTGGGGAATGGTACGGGTATTTGCCCGAAAAGATTTATAGCCATGAAGCCCATACAACAGACCACTACTAACCAGATGACCGTTCACTCAATGGCACAATCACTCAATCGCACAATTGGGTATATCCTACCCTTAGCCGGGCTATCGCTACTGCTGGGGCTGGTGACGGGTTTGCTTCGGCTTGGCTGGTCGATTCCGATGACCGAGAGTGCTGGTCAGCATGGCGCGTTGATAGTCGGCTCGTTTCTGGGTACGCTGATTCTGCTCGAACGTGCCGTCGTGTTTCCGCAACGCTGGGCGTTGTTGGCTCCCTTGCTGAATGGGCTAAGCTTACCGGCGTTTGTAGCAGGATATCCGACAGTAGCGCAAGGCTTATTATTCATTGGTTCGCTGGGAATGGTCGGAATGACCTATCTGTTTTTATTGCGGCATCGGCACAGTTATTATTATTTGCTGGTGGGTGGCAGCATGTGTCTTGCTATTGGTAATTTACTCTTGCTGAAAACCGGATTTTATCCGCTTGCCGTTCCCTGGTGGATAGCCTTCCTATTGCTAACGATTGTAGCCGAACGACTGGAACTCAGTCGATTTTTACCCGTAAGGCTCTGGCGCCGAGGTCTGTTATGGCTAGCTGTCAGTATATTTCTGACAGGTATAGCACAACCCTTTCACGGCAATGGTCAACAATGGATGGGTGCAGGTATGATCATGCTGGCCTTCTGGCTATATCGTTTTGATATGGCCGCAAAGTCGGTACGTAAACCCGGACAGGCTCGCTATAGCGGTGCGCAGTTGCTAATCGGATTCGGCTTTCCAGACAAATCCCGGCTGATCGACGGTAAAATATTGCTCAGCCTCGGCAGGCATCCATTTCCCATCCGGGCGTGTCCGCATTAGTCCTTCCTGACGAAGCCGAACGGTATGGATTTTCTCTTTACCCACTATGCCCGCCTTTTCTAACCACTGCTTTACCGGCGTGGGTAAATCGGCCAGCATATCCGTCGTAATCAGGGTTGAATCTGACTCGGCCTGTTTCAAAAGTTGCTGAGCATCCTGATTGGCCTGTCGCTCAAATCGCAGATTGGCATAGGCAAACCCTAGAACCACCAAAATTACCAGATTGGCTATTGTTCCGGCTTTAGCATCAGGCCAGTACACAATGATGAGCGCCTGTGAGAGAACAACGCTCCCCAGGGCAAGCCCGATCCACCAATTCGTCTGCAACCAGTACCCAATAGCGGCTGCAACAAGACCAATACAGGCTAGCAACCAGCACAAACCCAACACTTTCGACAGATCAGCCGAAACCGGAATAACTGTTTTACCCGTCATTTGACGAATGACTGCTAACTGCCATTGACTGGCAAAGCCGAGCAGATGAATGAGTCCATGAATCAGGAGCAGGGACGAAAAAAAGATACGTGCCACGGTGAGAAGAGTTGAAAAGTCCTTTGAATGACTTATGAAACCAGGCCTTAACACATCGACGCTTTGGTAACCAGACGTGTTTGCTGGTTGTCGTAAAAGCTAAACTGATTGAGCAGGTTGCGAGCCGTTTGCTGAAGGGCTTCCTGGGTGAGGAATGCCTGGTGCGCTGTCAAGAGTACTTTCGGGTTAGTACGCAGTCGGTTCAACAGCTCATCCGTAATCGGTTGGCCAGAATAATCGTAATGAAACCAGGCCTGCTCGTTTTCGTACACATCAGCCGCGTAGCCCGCCAGTCGCCCGCCATCCAATGCGATTAGAACCGCTTCGGTATCGACCAGCCGACCACGAGCCGTATTTACCAATATAGCGTCCGGTTTCAGCAGGCTTAGCGATTGCCCATTAACAAGCTGATAGGTCTGCGGGGTAAGTGGGCAATGCAGGGATATGATATCGGCCTGCTGCAATACGTTTGGCAACAATACATACCGAACGCCCGCTTCCATTAATTTTTGATCGGGTCGGATGTCGCAGGCCAGCACGTTGCACCCAAACGCCAGCATGATCCGGGCAACTACTTTTCCGATACGTCCGGTACCCACTATGCCTACGGTTTTCCCATGCAGGTCGTTACCCACCAGGCCATCAATCGAAAAATCACCTGCCTGAACTCGATTATGGGCTTCGGGCAGGTGACGAATCAACCCCAGTAGCAGCGTAACGGTCTGTTCGGCTACCGAATACGGCGAATGACCGGGCATTTGCAGGAGCGTCATGTTCAACTCCGCTATAGCTTCCTGATCGACATTGTCCAATCCTACCGACCGCATACCGACGATAGAAATGCCGTTTTGTTTCAACAGTCGCAGCACAGGTCGGCTTAGGTCGTCGTTCACAAACGCGCACACAGCCCGATGACCTTTGGCCAATTCTGCTGTTTGGAGATTGAGCGGCTTGGTGATGTAGGTAAGTTGATGATGGCCAGCGTATCGCTCAAACCAGGTTTGCTCAAAGGGCAGGGCACTGAAAAAAGCAATGTTCATCGCAGTAAGCAATTAGTTGGTCCAAGATTCACAAAGGTGGCTTACGCCCTCATTCAGGTAGTGGTTTAGCCAAATCCGTTTCGATATACTGGCCATCGTTACCAAAAACGGCTACTACCGATTTTCCATCCTGCACAAAATGGGCGTACGAATAATCTGAATTATGATTCCATTTTACAGAGTCCACCTGACCAAATTTTTTCGCAAACGCTTTCTCTACTGTTTCATTTTTTGCCCCATTCGGAGAGCAGGCTAACAGAAATGTACTTAACGTAATGACAGCGGCTCCTTTTGTAATCCATTGCATAGCATTCTTGATTTAACTAGTTCGACATAAAAATCTTGTTGACAAAACAGCGCATTAGCGAGTGTGATGCAGCCACCTATGAGTCCAGCTTCCACCAGCCATATACGTCTTTATATACCACAATAGCCCCCTGCTCGTCAATGTCCAGCAAATTATAGGTAACGATTACCGGAATTGGTTGCGGAATGGCTACTGTCCTGGGTGTAGCCTTTTTGGAACAGGTTGTCAGAAAAGTGGAATCGAAGCGTGGTTTGCCCAGCGCCAGATTAGCCAGCTCGACCGGTTTTTCGACCCGAATACATCCGTGGCTCAGCGTTCGCCGTTCATTGGCAAACAGGGAACGCTGATTGGTGTCGTGCAGATAAATATCGTAGGGATCGCTGACGTTGAACTTCATCACGCCCAGCGCATTATCGCAACCAGTCGATTGCCGCAGCCGATACGGAAACGTTCTGACCGTGAATGCCGACCAGTTTATGGATTCAGGCGAAACAATGGCCCCTTTGCTGTCGATGATTTGCAGGTTCATTTCGGCCAGTATCCCAGCCGGATTTTTCCAGATTTTCGGTAACAATTCGTTCACCGCAATGGAGCGCGGCACGTTCCAGTAGGGATAGGTGACGATGCCCGTGATCTGCGCATTGAACAGAGGGGTTGGTGTACTGGCTTTCCCAACAATCACCCGGCTGGCCAACAGCGTAGTTCCATCCCGATTAATCACCCGCAGCGTAGCCGACGGAATGTTGACTACCACGCGTTTGTCGGCTGGAAATCGATTAAGCCATCGGTAAAAATTAAGCGTAGATTTGACCTGCTCAATTGTCAGTGAATCCGCCATATAATCATCGACAAGGCAACGTATGCAGTAAGCTTTTAGCTGTCGATAAGTAGGATCATGCGACTCCAGCGAATCCAGTAGTGGGCACCAGTTGGCTCCAGCCAGAAATTGATTCGTAAGCCGATTGATGCGGGTCGTATCAATTTGCTCCTTCAACGCCTGGTAGCCCAATCTTGCATGGGGTTTACCATAAACGATGTGGGTAAAATAAGCCCGAAGGCAGGTGGTATCGGGCGCTGCACAGGGCTGCTCTACACCAATTTCGCTAGCGTACTGCTGTAATCTCGCCCAGTCGTCGGGTTGCTGGGCAAAGGTCAGTAGAGGCAGGCTTACTAATATGGTAATCAGGCGGTACAGCATATGGAGCATGTAGTAATGACAGCCCAAAACTGCACACGATCAGTTTATATCCAACTGATAATGATCAGTATACACATTGAAACCAGTCAATATATTTCCTGACGTATATCATGGACAGTGCCGAAAAATTAGCCTATTTTTGAATTTAATAATCTTGACATCTACTCTTTCTAGCCAATGACGTTCGAACCTGCCTCCCAAATTCTGGCATTTGTGTTGCCAATGTCGTTTTTACGATGCGACTTAACGTTTAGCAAACGAAACGGTGCTCAGGAAGATATCCATATACCGGTTCGGCCAACCAGCAAATCCCGGTATGTGGTATCAACAGAGAAGCTTGCGAAGGGGCTTTGGCGAGTTTATCTGGAATGGTCAGATGGACGGCGGCAGTACCACGATGAACGGGAAATTAGCATCGTCTGATACGTAGGTCAGATATTATCAACAATAGTCAGGTGTTGTCTCTCATTCTCATAAGCATATAAAAAGCAAAAGCCGCTTCCGTAGAAGCGGCTGAACTCATCTATAGGCAACAGAACCATCTCTGGGCTCCGGAAGAAAGTTCGGAGGGGTGTTTAAAACAAGTTCTTAATATCGATCCGGCGGTGCATCTGCTCTTCATCTTTAAAAGGCAGCATGACCATAACCCGACCCTGCTCATGAATAGCTTCGATATGATCAGCGTCGACAAAGGACGGAATGTCCAGCACCCGAAGGAACATTGGTACCGCCAATCGTTGGCTGATACCATCTTCCTGATGTTCGCTTGTGCCAACTAGTAAGGTATAGAGAACGAGTTTACTGCCCTCAACCAGCACATTAAACGAGTTGGCTTTGACACCAGGTGCCGATAGGGTGATAATTAAGCGTTCATCTTCCCGCTCTACGTTCATAGTGGTCTGACTAGATCCACCATAAAGGGTATTCAGCAAGTCGATCTGCCCGCCTGTTCCCTGAAACACGTTTTCTATCGCTTTCATAGTGGTGTTGTTTACTGTTCAATTACTGTATTATAGACAAACCTCGTGCCTAAAGGTTTATTTAGCTTTTTTCGGCCAGTATGACAGACAAAATCATGGAAATCTTGCCGAATAATGCCTTTTTGACACGACTGAAGGCATATATGCCAATTTTTTCTCTATACATACGCTTCTACAGACTGTTGCGATTTTTGGGCTTTCTGTGGAAAGTCAGCCACACCACAATACACGCTCCTGATTGACGGAAAGCTCTCGTTCATGCTGTATCTTTGTGAATCATGCATATTCGAATTGGAACCCGAAGTAGCCGCTTAGCCGTTTGGCAGGCCGAGCATATTCAGACGTTACTTAAACAGGGCGGATTAACGTCTGAACTGGTATATATAGAAACTAAAGGTGATCTGGTACTCGACCGATCGCTGGCCAAGATTGGCAGCAAAGGTGTATTCACGCAGGAACTGGAAGACCAGCTTCGTGATGGCAGTATCGATATTGCCGTCCACAGTGCCAAAGATTTACCATCTAGCCTACCGGCCGACCTGACCATCATTGCCTTTACCGAACGCGAACAGGCCAACGACGTGCTTGTCAGTCGGGATAGCTCACTTTCGCTCAGCAGTGGACAATCTTTCCGTATCGGCACCTCATCGACGCGCCGGGTAGCGCTGCTCAAACACTATTGCCCACACCTGACTACGGTTGAGATGCGGGGAAACCTGCAAACGCGTATCCGTAAGCTCGACGAAGGCCAATGTGATGCGCTGCTGCTGGCTTACGCCGGTGCGCACCGTATGGGTTACGATGATTTGATTGCCGAATACCTGCCTATTACCGAATTTATACCCGCTGTAGGGCAGGGAACTATTGCCATTGAAGCCGCCACCACGCTGGACCCATCGATAAGCGAAGCTATTGCATGGATCGTCAATCATGCGCCGACAGCAGCGTGCCTTCGCGCCGAGCGTGCGTTTCTGGCCCGGCTGGAAGGTGGCTGTAGCATACCCTCGTTTGCGCTGGCCCACTGGACAACGGAGCAAACCATTAGCCTTACGGGTGGGCTTGTCAGCCTGGATGGTAGCCGACTGCTCCGCGAAACCTTTACTGGTGCTCCAGCCGAAGCAGCCGTAGTAGGTCATTCGCTGGCCGAAGCCATTCTGGAACGAGGGGGCGACGAAGTATTACAGCAAATCCGCCAACAACTATGACCATTAAAATTGCGACTACCGACGCCGAAATTGAGCGGTGTATACCCGCTATGCTCGCCCTGCGTTCGCACCTAACCCCAGCCGATGCTTTCGAGCGGATTCGCTCCCAACAGCAAACAGATGATTTTGTACTGGCTTACGTCGATACAGGCAATCCGGAAGAGCCGGTTCCGGCTGTGACGGGCTATCGGTATTTGAATTTGTTGTATAGCGGCAAAACCCTCTATATCGACGACCTGTCTACCTTGCCCGAAGCCCGTGGCAAAGGTTACGCTAGTGCGCTGGTAGACTTTATCGTTGATCAGGCTCGCCAGAACGGTTGTCAGTGTGTATCGCTCGATTCGGGACAAAATCCCGCCCGGTACGACGCCCATCGGCTGTATCTGAACAAACGGTTTAACATCGTCAGCCATCATTTCAAACTGGACCTTTAGGTTAATGAATAATGCAGAATGAATAATGCATAATTAGCCTGGCAGTTGTTCATTTTACATTATCCATTGTTCACTATCCATTAAATTACTTCAGAATGAATCTTTTCCGAATTAGTTGGAGTAATCTGCGGGACAAACCCCTGAGCAGCTTTCTAAGCGGTCTGTTGATGACGTTTGGCATTACAATTATCTCGCTGCTGTTGCTGCTTAACAAACAGTTGGATGACCAGTTTCGGAAAAATATTCGGGGCATCGATATGGTGTTGGGAGCCAAAGGAAGTCCTTTACAACTGATTCTGTCCAGCATCTATCAGATCGACTCGCCCGTTGGCAATATCCCACTCGATGAAGCCGAACGGCTCTCGCGCAATCCGATGATCAAAACGGCCATCCCACTAGCTATGGGCGACAATTATCGATCGTTCCGCATAGTGGGAACGAACAAAAAATACCTCGATCATTTTGACGCTACCGTTGGTCAGGGGAAGTTATTTCAGAATGATCTCGAAGTGGTTATCGGCCCTCGTGTAGCCGAGGTAACGGGCTTAAAAATTGGCGATACGTTTGCCAGTTCACATGGTTTGGATAAAGATGGCGAAGAACACGGAGATTCCAAATACAAGGTTGTCGGCATTCTAAACCCAACCAATACGGTCACTGACCAACTCATTCTGACGCCCGTATCGAGCATATGGACCATTCATGGGCACCACGACGAGCACCATGAAGCCGGTGAAGCTCACGAAACCGGCGAAGAACATGAGGAAGAGCCACGCGAAATCACCAGTATGCTCATCAAGTTCCGCAATCCGATGGGTATGATGCTGGCCCGAGGCATCAACAGCAACTCCAAACTTCAGGCAGCCTTGCCGAACATCGAAATCAACCGGCTTTTTTCACTACTTGGCATTGGCGTTGAAACCTTACGCGGATTAGCTATTGCCATTATGCTGATTTCTGGGATTAGCGTGTTCGTATCGCTTTACAATTCATTGAAAGAACGGCGCTACGAAATGGCGCTTATGCTGTCGATGGGAGCCACAAGGGCCCAGTTGTTTGGGATGCTCCTGCTGGAAGGCATCGTGCTGGCCTTGATTGGCTTTGTACTTGGTATTGTCCTGAGCCGAGTTGGGTTATGGTTATTCTCCGGAACCGTTTCGGATGAGTATCACTATAATCTGGCCGCGTTTGGCATCCTGCCCGAAGAATGGGCGCTACTTGGTATTGCGCTGCTTATTGGCATCTTAGCCGCTGCCCTTCCTGCCCTGGGCGTTTACCAGATGAACATCTCCCGCACGCTGGCGGAGGAATAAAAAAATGGATAATGGATAATGGACAATGTACAATGACTCTATTATCTATTATCCATTATCCATTATCCTAATACTTATTAATAATCGAATCAGGTAGCACCTTCACATCGATCCCGTAGGCTTTCATCAAGTTAGCCCGGTTGTTTTGTCCATCCACATAAGCGGGGTTCACAATCATGGATCGGTTGTAGTAGTACGATGCCAGTTCCAGTTTCTGACGGTTGTTCTGCGTCTGCCCTTCGCCCTGATAAATTACACCCAGGTTGTTGTAAGCCGGTGCATAGGCGTTGGCTGCCCGAATGGTTTGTTTGTAATAATACTTGGCAGAGTCGACGTTCGGCGTAATTTTCTGGAACACGTAAGCCATCGAGAAATAGGATTCTCCAAAGTTCGGATAGATCCGGGTTGACTCCTGCAGGTGATCGAGTGCCCAACGACCGTGTTTGTTGGCATGAGCAATGTTGGTATCGATCAATGCCTGCGCCTTCTTGATCTGTTCGGGGGTCGGCTTTGGCTTGATGGCGTTGGTTGCATTGGCAATCGAATCGGCCTTAGCCCGGTCTTTCAGCCCTTTTTCGATCCACTCATTCGCTACGTGTCGCTGCACCTGACAGCTATTGGGCGCATAAGGAAGGGCCGAATTAAACAGAATAAAATTGTTTTCCCAGTCGCGGTTACGCTCAACGGTTTTGAACGAGTACAAGCCAGCCACAACGGCCATTAGCCCCAGCAACGGTGCGTACCGAACCAACATCGGCTTGGCTGTGGATGCATCTGCTGATTCTGATTTGTCCCGAACAATTAGCTTCTGCAAAGCCCAGATCAGGATAAAGGCAAAACCCATCACGGCGGCATAGGCGAAACGTTCGGCGAAGATACCACCGCGCATCCAGATAAAGCCCAGTCCCGGAGCCATCGTCACAAAGAACCAGAAAATCCCAAAGCCCCAGAGCGTACGCTTCATAAACCCTTTCCAGCCTAACCAGATCAAGCCAAGCAAGGATAGGAAGCCAGCCCAGGTGAGTAGATCACCCTTACTACCCGATGGAATCACATTGTAGGAGTAATCATAGACCAGCGGGTGTGGTAGGACCAACAACCGGATGTAATACATCAAAAACTTAAAGGTCGTTGATTTCTCAGTCTGTAAAATCTTATACGGGTAGTTAGCCCAGTCGACCGGGGGAGTACCGCTTAAAGTACCGATCATCTTCTGTTTCTGGAAGAAAAACAAAGCGGCTACAATCAGGAACGGCCATAGGCTAATGAGCGACTGCCACACATTTCGACGGGCAAACCAATACTGCATAGCCGGGATCAGCGCCAGACTCACGATGGACGACTCTTTAGACAGGAAGGCAAAATACAGCGATACACACGCCAATCCTACCCAACTTGCCGATAGCGAACCCATGATCAGAACGCCAACAATACCGCCAAATGTACTCCCTGTCAAACTACTACCGATTACCCAGCCACCGACAATGGCAAACAACCCGAATAGCCCGCCAAAAGCCCAGTCGACTACAGGCCCTTTGTACCAGAACGGTGAATCTGATTCCAGGTGCTTCCAATAGGACAACAGCATCAGGGAGATAAACAGGAAGCTCAGAATTTCGTCACGTCCTTTGATATTGGCGACAATCTCGGTATGCATGGGATGCGCAATAAACACCAGCCCAATCAGGAAGGCGATGATCGTTTGACCCGGCAACCATTTCTGAAGCAATGCCCCAATGGCCAGGCCGGTCAGGGCATACAACCCGGCGTTGATCATGTGGCTGATATTTGGATTATCTTTGAAATACTCCTGCTCCATCGCAAAAGTGATCAGCGACAGCGGTCGATAATACCCCAGCGAGATGTTGCTGAAATGCCAAAACTCCGTACGCAGTAGATCAGGAATACCAGCCAGCCCTTTTTTAACGAATAAATTCTGCCCAACAGCGGCAATATCGTCGAGTGCATATTGATGCCCGAACGTGTTTATATATAGCGCAAAGGCTAACAGTGCCAGAGCAGCTACCGGCCACCAGACAACCGGCCGTTTCTCAATTGGCAAATCAGACGACGGCTCTGCGGTCGTAGCTTTAGAAACCGTTGGACGGGTTACCGGACGTTGTGGAGTCTCGTTTGCACGGGATGCACTTGGTCGGTTCGAGGTGGTTGCGGTGGTTTGAGCAGGCTTGGGTGTTGCCGGGCGAGTATTCTCGTAGGCAGGGGATTGCTTCTTTTTAGCCATGATAGCAGGTACTCATCTTATTTTGGCCGTATTAATTCTCTGGGTTGAATTGGCAATAGACTAAGTAGAGAATTACTACATTTATGGATTGATTGTAAAGTTCCGTAAGAATGTTAGCAAAATCAATTCAGATACATTATCAATTAAAAACATTTGCTTTCGCTATTGGCGTAAGCATCCTGGTTAGTGGTTGCGTGACGGTACGCCCGACCTTGCCCGGAACGAGTACAAAGGTAACTACGCTTAGCCGGGCCGATAACCTTGCACTGGGCAATCCCAGCGCTGCCAGCAGCACCGATCCCGACAATTACTTGCTGGCAAAGCCGCAATACACCCTTTCGTACAATCGTAGCCGTGGCATTGCCAACTGGGTAAGCTGGCGGCTGACATCTGCCTCAAAAGGCGATAGTAAGCGGACCAACGATTTCCGACCCGATCCTACGCTGCCAGCAGGCTGGTATGCTGTCCGATCTACCGATTATACCAATACCGGTTTCGACCGGGGCCACCTTTGCCCTTCCGACGACCGCGATGCAACCCCTGAAGACAATGCGGCTACGTTTCTCCTAACCAACATCGTGCCACAAGCCCCGCGACATAACCGTGAGGTCTGGAAAAATTTAGAAGATTACGAACGACAACTGATGAGCAACGGTAACGATGTCTATATTATTGCTGGTGTAAGCGGCACAGGTGGTACGGGTCAGAATGGGTATGCAACCTCGATTGCTAACGGAAAAATAACCGTACCAGCCACGCTCTGGAAAATCCTGATTGTTGTTCCTGCGGGCTCCGATAATACCTTTCAATTAACCGAGAACACGCGCATTATTGCGGTCAATATTCCCAACGACCAATCGGCAGCCGATAAACCCTGGCGAGCGTATATTACCAGTATCGACGCGCTGGAAACGTTGACAGGCTATGACTTTATTTCAAACGTTCCCACCGATATTCAACAAATTATTGAAGCACGAATTGATGGCGGGACTAATTAGAGCAGAACTACAGTAAGCTAAAAGTCCCTGAGAAATCGTTTAATTCTCAGGGACTTTTGATGTAGACTAAAGCTAGGCAACCGCAACTTGTGAGGCTTCCAAAACGGGACTAGTAGCCGTAATTCGCTGCGTACGCCGACGCAACACAGCCAGTGCTTCTTCCTCATTGGCAAATGCACCATTCGCGTTCACCATATTTTTCACCAGTACATCATACCGACCACGCATCAGCAGGAAAAATATTTGCAGGAAATCCAGGCCATCAAAAATAATGGCCTGATTCTTAGCGTACTTATCGATTGTTTTCAGAAAGAATGTAGGATGCTCAGTCCAGTGCATGCCTGGCCGCACATGGTGACTAATGTGGTAGCCGTCATTCCAGCACTTTTTATTGTATTTCACATTGATGCAGGTAATGCTGTTTTTATAGGCATTGCCTGGCTCTTCGCTATCGACAAATGCATGCTGCGTCCAGTTACCCATCATGGCTATAAGCCGATACACCACCAATGGCAATAGGAATACCAGCACAGTAGCCGCCCAATTCACATAAAGTAAAATACAGGCTATAACACCAAAAATGATTTCACCGGTGAGCGCACGGGTAGCCAGTTTCGAACGGTTTTTCCGTCGGAGGTACGCCAGCAGATTACGCACGCCTATAACAAAGAAACGGCCAAAATAAGCCAGAAAACTCCGGAAGCTGTCTCGTTGAAATGTCATGGTACTGCTGTCATCATCCTCCAGATTGTTCTCAGGATGATGCATGCCGATATGATGGCTATAGTAGGTTTCGGGGGTATGTCCAAAAAATGGGGCAATAATCCACGGCAGATAATTATTCATCCAGCCGTATTCATTCTTAAAAAACTGGCGGTGGCTCGTACAATGCAGCATCAGCCCAAATGGCCCTTTAAACACAAAATTACTTACATAAAAATGTGTAGCCGCCACTGTCCACCAGACCCAGCCCGTGACAAAAGGCATAAACAGCAGAATACTTAACGGAATAAGAATAAAGGTGATGCGAAGGGTAAGGTAAATAAAGGGTAAATCGCGTTCGTCTTTGATAAACTGAAGGAAAAAACGATCAACCTGAGTATAGTTTTTTTCTGTAAACGTAGGGTCCTTGATTGCGCCTAGAAGCTTCATAGTAGCTTTTACGGTGGTTAAGACTAAAGAAAAAAGGTTCAGAAGATTTCGATATCGCTATGGACGACAATCGAAACTGCCCGAACCTTCGTGTAATACTAACGAAAAAAACCGAACGGAATTGAACTTTTTTCCGTTTATGCGAAATTTATTTTTTTTCAACCGCATGTCCGCCGAACTCATTCCGCAGCGCAGCTACTACTTTTCCGGTAAAGGTATCGTCCTGCAAAGACCGATAGCGCATTAACAGCGATAGAGCAATAACGGGGGTTGGGACCTCAAGGTCAAGGGCCGTCTCGAGTGTCCATCTCCCCTCACCCGACGAAAACATCTTCCCTTTGATCGAATCAAGTTTGGGATCTTTACTGAATGCATCCTCCGTCAATTCCATTAACCAGCTACGAATCACCGACCCGTGGTTCCACATTTTTGCAATAGCCTGGAAATCGAGCGGGAACTGACTTTTGGATAATACCTCAAATCCTTCGGCAATCGACTGCATCATCCCATATTCAATACCGTTATGTACCATTTTGGTAAAGTGGCCACTACCCGAAGGGCCGGTATAGAGATAACCATCGTCAACCGAAATATCTTTAAAAACAACATGTAGCGGTTCAATAACATCAGGATCGCCACCAACCATCGTGCACGCTCCATTCAACGCACCACTCATACCGCCACTGGTTCCGCAATCCAGGAAACCGATTCCTTTTTGCTTCAGGTATTCATGCCGTCGCATCGAGTCTTTATAGTGCGAATTTCCTCCGTCAATTACCACGTCGCCAGCCTGCATAAACGGCAGTAATTGTTCAATTACCTTATCGACTAAAGGACCGGCAGGAATCATCAGCCATAGTACTCGGTTCGGAGGAAGCGCGTTATACATTTCCTGTAAGGAGTTAGCTCCCTGCGCCCCTTCAGTTTTAACGGCCTCGACCAGTGCTGCATTAATATCATATCCAACTACGGTGTGCCCATGCCTCACCAGGTTGCTAACAAGGTTAAACCCCATCTTACCTAAACCAATGAATCCAATATGCATAATTATCCAAGATTAGATAATCAAGTTGGTAAATTTTTCATTTTCCGTGTTCAGAAACGGATTAGAATTCGGTTAAGAAACCTTCTGATCCCAATTCATTAACTAAAAGCACTTCTACCTCTCACTATAAAAGCAGTAAGAGGGTTACATTGTTATTTTATACTTTATAAAACGAGTCACTTACGACACGATTACAGTGATTTTATCTCCAGTTTTCACCACTAAGCTTACAGTATCTTCACTATAAACATACTATCTCTATATAGATTACATAAATAGTAATTAAATTAAATTTTTAGTTAACATTTTTTTATCTATCAGCGGCTTAAGTAATAATAATCTTATACATTTGTCTGAATACTCTTTCATAAACCTAATCCAACATATAAATGAATAAGTTATCCGTAACTATCTTATTTTTAACCTTATGCCTATTGGGCCAGATGGCCGCTGCTCAGCAAACTGCGGCTGACTACTTCAACGAAGGCGTTCAGAAAAGCAACGCCAAAGATTACCCCGGTGCTTTACAGGCTTTTTCAACGGCCATAATTCTGAATCCGGAGAATGCCCCCAGTTATTACAACCGGGCACTGGTAAAAATTAGTCTGAATGACATCCAGGGCGCTAACCTTGACCTCGACCAAACCATTGACCTTAACCCTGGCGATGCAAATGCCTACCTGTATCGTGGTTTGAACCGAACCCGTCAGGAAGATTTTCGGGGCGCAATGCAGGATTTCAACCGGGCTATTGAACTTAATCCCAACGATGCAATACTCTATTATCAACGAGGGCTCTGTCGGCTTCAGATCAATTATACCAATAGCGCCCTGGCTGATTTCAACAAGGCTGCTGGGCTCTCTCCCACGGATGCCAATATTCTGACCGCTCGGGGAAACTGCAAAATGCAACTGGCTGATTACAAAGGAGCACTGGCCGATTTTGGTTCAGCCTTAGACAAAATGCCCAACAAAACGCAGGCGTTGAGTGGCCGTGGCTATGCTCGTTTTAAACTGGAAGATTACAAAGGCGCTATGGCCGATTTCAACCGGGCCATCGAACTTAGCAAAGACGAAGCTGATTTGTATTATCAACGGGGGTTAGTAAAATCGAGACTGGGTGAGTTTGAGAATGCGGTGGCCGATTTCGACAAAACCGTACAGCTAAACCCCAATCATTACAGAGCCCTTTTTAGCCGTGGATTTGCCAAGAGCCGTCTGAGTACCACGAAACAGGCAATCAGTGATCTGGATAAAGCCATTGAAATGGGCTCGACAAGCAATCAGAATAAGGCATACTATAGCGATTTTATCACAACCAGTACGTTACCGCTATTTGGCTCAGTAGTACAGGACCGCTATAAAGTAGTCGAACTTTCCGACGACCGTTCCGACGCCTATCTGGTGAGAGGTATGTTGAAAAACGCGGCAGGCGATGGAAAACTGGCCTTACAGGATCTAAATCGTGCCGTTGAGCTGAGCCCAACCAACGCCGAAGCGTATTTCATCCGGAGTATGGTCCGATCTTCCCTAGGTGACCAGCGCGGATCACTCATCGATTGCAACAGCACCATTAAGTTAAACCCACGCCATGCTGAAGCGTATTATTTACGGGGTGTTATTCGGTACGATTCGGGCGACGAGACGAATGCCTGTATCGATTTGAGCCGGGCTGGCGAATTAGGATACACAACTGCCTATAAGATCATCAGTGCCAAATGTAATACTGCTCCACGAGCTACGGCAGCTAAACTATAAGCCCGTTTCAAGTTTAGGTTTTAGGTTGTCTACTCACACAACCTAAAACCTAAACTTGAAATTTATACTTCTGTGGAATCAACCAAACTAATCCTATTCCAACAGCCGCTCCGATACTATCGGCAAGCAGGTCAATCCAGTCGGCACTTCGGTTTATCGGTAAACTATATTGAAGCGCTTCGATAAGTGCTCCAAACAGTATTCCGGCAATTAAGACTCTTCCTGCCGGAAAACCGGCTAATAGCCATAAAAGTGTGAATGGTGCGAAAATAAGTACATGGAGAAGCTTATCATTCCACGCGATTAACCCAGTCGGGATGTCTTTATGAGGGGTAAGACAACCAACCAGCATAATGATGGTCCAGATTACGGCTAGCCACCGGGACAGTATTGGCGAAATTTTCATAAAGTTGATCGCAATCGATTGGTTGTCAAAAGAAGAAAAAACACGATCAGGCTAAGCAAATAAATGACGTTTCGACTGTCGATAACTCCTCGACCGAGTGATCGATACTGCTCATCCAGAGCTAATAACGATAAATAATACGAGATTCCACCCAGTACCGATACACCAGCCAGCGCATTCAATCCCACGTAAAGCAGAAAACAAACAAATACACCCAAAACAAAGGCAACTACCTGATTATCATTGAATGAAGACGCCCATAAGCCTATAGCAACAAACACGCCGGCCAGCAGTATGAGCCCAATGTAGGAGCCAAATACACCAGCCGAATCGATATTCCCTGTAGGCGAACCGAGTTTGTAAAGACTACTATAATAAATTAGTGTTGGGAGCAGGACGATGATAACTAGGAGCCAGCTAGCCAGAAATTTTCCGCCTATAATTCCCCACCGACTAACGGGTTTCGTCAATAACCACTCCAGCGTACCTAGCCGTACCTCATCAGCAATAGAACGCATTGTAATGGCAGGTACCAGGAATAGTAGCAGATAAGGGGTCAGATTAAAAAACGTTCCCATATCGGCATAACCGTTTTCCAGCAGGCTCGTATCCGGAAATACCCACAGGAGCAACCCCATAGCCGTCAGAAACACCCCCATAATGATATAGGCGATGGGCGACGAAAAAAATTGATTGATTTCCTTACGAAAAATGGCCAGCACTTTTGGTTGTAATTAGCGAATCAACTACCTTATTCAAACGGATTGTTTTTATTCCTGCGTATAAACGCGGCAATAATCAATGAAAAAATTAGTCCTAACAGAATAGAACCAATCACACCGAACACAAACAAAATGCCGGGGCTCTGAAACTTTTCCATAATCCCAACGGCACTATCGATCTGCTCATCCGACATACCCTGGGCTTCCATCTGCTCACGGGCTTTATCGGCCGCACGCGTCATAATTCCGGTATCGATGAAGGTCATATAGAATACCGAGAACATGCTGGATATGAAACCCGAGATAGCTGCCGTCAGCGTACCTAGCCCGACACCTTCGCCATATGACATAAATCCACCATTGAGCGTTCTGAAATCACGCATGGCCAGAATGATACCGGCAATAGTCAATCCATAAGCGACAAAACCCAGCGCCCGGTTTCCTATGCTATCGGTAACAAACAGAATTATGGAATAAATAATGGAGACTACGGCTAAAATAAGCCCCCATTTCAGAGCAACGCGGGTTGTCGATGTTTTTTCTTCCATTCCACAGGGAGTTTAGGTAAAACTGTTATTGCAGAACACTGTAATCCTGCTTACGGAATATTAGTGAAATAATCAGTACGGGTATCACAGCCAATGCCGTTTTTTTAGTAAGCTCATCGGGCAGGAGTACCGACGGCTCCATAGCACTCGCTTTTTTCCATTGTTCAGCAAATGTTTCCGGTCCAAACTGATCCGTAATCTGCTTTTTACCATCCAGCAAAAGTTTCTTCGAATTAGCTATATACTCCGCAAACACAGCCGGGTCGACCTTGGTCACAAAAAAATAAATAAGCCAACCCGTTATCAGCGCAGCAACAGTGTTTATCACGTATCCAATGGTCAGCCCTTCCCACAGATGCAACCGTCCATGACCGATGTATTTTCGATAGTACCAGACCGAGCCTACCATCACGATAATATGAATGCCATAATCGAGTACCCGAATATTGCCAAGCGGTGGAATATCCAGGGCGTATAAGCCCAGAAAATAAACAAAGCACAAAACACCCGTTACCAGGCCCGCCAATAGCGGAATCTTCAACAACGGATGACTGAAATAATTGAGAATGCTTTTCATGATATACGAATCAATTGGCCCTGATGGACAGTACCGACCACATGCCCTGTGAACGTTTGCCCCAGAAACGGCGAATTTTTTGATTTGGAGTAGGTCCGCTCATAAACCCAGGTTTGTGTTGGGTCAAAAAGCGTCAGGCTGGCCGATTGTCCTTCGGCAATGGACTGTGAAGGTAACCGCAGGATTTCTCGAGGTCGAACCGTAAGCTTGTCAATCAATTGCGCCAGTGTCAGGTTGCGGTTATGGGTCATAAGTACCGGAAAAACTGTTTCAAGCCCAATAATCCCAAATTCAGCCTGATCGAACTCCAGATTTTTACTTTCAGCATCCTGGGGTGAATGGTCCGACACGATGGCATCAATCGTACCGTCGGCCAGGCCATCCCAAAGAGCTGCTACATCGGCAGCCGAACGAAATGGTGGATTGACCTTCAGATTGGTATCGAAATCTGCCAAAGCAGCATCGTCAAAAACCAGTTGGTGTACCGCTACGTCGCAACTAACGGGCATACCAGCCGCCTTTGCCTGCCGAATCAACTCTACCGAACGAGCCGAAGAAATGGTAGAGAAATGAATGGCAGGGGGCAGGGGGCAGAGGGCTTGGGGCAGAGGGCTTGGGGTAGTAGCAGCATCAGTATTCCTCTCCCCAACCCTCTGCCCTCTGCCCTCTGCCCCAAGCACGTAGTCCAGCAGCCGCAAGTCGCGCTCAATAATCAACTCCTCGGCCAGAGCCGGTAGCCCTTTCAAACCCAACAAGGTACTTTGAATTCCTTCGTGCATCTGTCCGAACCGTGTCAGCAATTGCTCCTCCGGGCGATTCATCAGCAACCCGTTGATGGGCTGAAGATATTGCAGCGTTTTGAGGAGTAAGTCTGGGTTCTGAAGCGGGTGCGTTCCGTCGGAAAAGGCTACAGCCCCTGCCTGATGCAGATCGAGCATTTCGGTAAAATCCTCACCAGCCGCTTTTTTCGTGACAGCGGCAATCACATGTACATTGACCGGCTGGCCTTCGGCCATGCGCCGAACGTAGCCCAGCGTTCCTTTATCATCCACCACCGGCTGGGTATTGGGCAGTACGGCAATATCGGTAAATCCACCGGCAGCGGCAGCCCGGCATACACTGGTCAGGTCTTCTTTATGTTCATAGCCGGGGTCCTGCGTCAGTACGCGCATATCGACCCAGCCGGGCGAAACATGGAGATTATCCGATTCAATAACCGGAGTATCTGTATCGGCAGACAGATTTTCGCCTAGTTGACGAATCAGTCCGTTGTCAACCAGAATATCAACTACCTGCCCGTCGAACGACGAAGCAGCATCGACTATACGGGCAGAACGGAGGATAAATTGCATAAAAAACTTCCGCTGCTTTTTGCAAAGAGGGATGGTAAAAGTGACGTAATTATCTAAAAAAAAGGCCCCTTCGGAGCCTTTTACTACTGTATTTTATCGATCAGGCACCTACCAGTTTCTGGTACGCATCGGCCGTCAACAGATCATCTTTCTGGGTACCGTCGGTCGGTTTTAGGCGAACAATCCAGCCTTCGCCATATGGATCGGTGTTAAGCAATTCGGGTTTTTTCTCAATAGCTGAATTCAATTCCAGGATTTCACCTTCAATCGGCAAAAACAGGTCAGATACCGTTTTGACAGCTTCTACAGCCCCGAATACATCACCTTTGGCCAGGGTTTGCCCAACGGTATTGATGTCTACGAAAATAATGTCGCCCAGTTCGTGCTGCGCAAAATCCGTAATACCAACAACGGCCGTGCCGTCTTCTTCTATCCGAATCCACTCGTGATCCTCCGTATAACTCAGTTCTGCAGGAAAATTCATTGTAGGGGTGATTAGCTTATGACACCTACAAAATACGGTAGCCCATCCCGAATTTGCAAACCACCTACTACTAACCGAATCAGAAAGCCAGCCATTGGTGATAAGAATCATGCGCAGCTCCCAACATGGCTATTTCACTACTATAGACGGAGGTGTAAAATTATAGGCCCCCAATCGGTCGCTACTTTGGCGCTGAATCATCCATTGTGGATAGGTCTTCGGATTACCACTTACCTGGTCGAGTTGTTCGAGCTGCTCATTGGTCAGGCTCACTTCTACGGCTTTGATGTTGTCCAGAAGCTGATCGGTATTCTTAGCACCGATGATTACACTCGTAACAGCCGGTTGAGCCAGTACCCAGGCCAGCGCAACGCGGGCGACCGAAACCCCATGCGCTTCACCAATGGTCTGCATGACATCAATGATATCATACGCCCGCTCCTGATTGACGGGCGGGAAATTAAATTCCAGCCGTCGTGAATCGCCTTCGGGTTTGTTATCACGTGTATATTTTCCAGATAAGAATCCCCCCGCTAGTGGGCTCCAGGGCAGAATAGCCATCTTCTGGTCCTGCACCATCGGTACAATTTCGTTTTCAAGATCACGACCAGCTATGGAGTAATAATTCTGGGTCGAGATAAACTTCGTCCAGCCATATTTTTCGGCAATTCCATTAGCTTTCATTATTTGCCAGGCTGCCAGATTGGAGCAGCCGATGTACCGAACCTTACCGCTCCGTACCACATCTTCCAGTCCACGCATAGTTTCTTCCAGTGGGGTAATTGGGTCGAACCCGTGAATCTGGTACAGATCGACATGATCCATCTGAAGGCGTTTCAGGCTTCCGTCGATCTGCTGCATGATCTGCAACCGACCTAAACCAACCTGATTTTTCCCTTCGCCCATACGCCCGCGTACTTTGGTCGCAATCACCAGTTCATCGCGCGACAAGCCCAGTGACTTGATGGCTTGCCCCAGCAGCCGTTCCGACTCGCCGAACGAATACACATTGGCCGTATCAATAAAATTAATGCCGTTGTCTACGGCTGTTTTCACAATGTCGTTAACGGCATTCTGCTGAAGTTCACCCATGGCTTTCCAGTAGCCATTTCCACCAAACGTCATTGTTCCCAGGCATAGTTCGGAAACTAATACGCCGGTATTTCCAAGCTGGTTGTATTTCATCTGTACGTTAATTGGGTTTATTTGTCCAACCTCTAAGCAACCGAATTGTTAGTCGGGCTTTTCATGTTGACTAGCGAATGATTCGATTATTTTTATCCGGAAACTTGGCTTCCGGCACGGTCGATAAAGCCTATCACAGGTCTATTTATACTTAACTGGCACAGTCCTTCCAGCCAATGTCAGTAAAGAAAACGGGGATGTTTCCAGCTCAGATGATTAAGAAATTATTTTTCCCCGCTGGCCAGATTTTCAAATAGATTGATGATAGCAAATCGATAGGGATTATCACGTAGAAAAAAAACGGAGGCAACATACTGCTCCGTTCCATTCGCCACCGCAGGCAAATCATATTTCTCAAATAACTGCTGACCAAACCGGGCATACCAACCATCAAACTTTCGTTTACGCGCCAATTCTCGCGAATCAGAGTCATCGCAGATATACAGAATTACTCGCTCGTGAACGGTGAAGAAATTGGAGATAATCGCTACAATCGTAGGGAGAATTGACCTATCTGCAGGGATATGAGCCAGGTCGGGAGCGGCAGTAATCTCAATAACTAGTTCATAAAACTCATCCCGCCATACTTTATCCAGAGGCACATAATCAGCGCTTGGCTTAAACCTAACGTTGTATGAAATATGATTAGTAGTTACAAAGTTATATCTGTTATCAAATCCACCAACAAAATCAAAATCATACGAACGGAGTTCCTCGTCCTGCATTTCGCTCGTCTAATCGTTTGATGGATTCCTTATATTCTTCCGTTTTGGCATACTCGCGCATCTCAGCCTGTGTTTCGCGCTTGCTCTGCATTACCTTCCGGTAAAATGCCAGCCATTTTTCCCGCTGCTCAGGCGTCAAGTCCTCTCCTCGGATAGCTTTCGGTTCTTTTTGGGCTTCCATAGTTCGTACTATTTAGTATACAAATATACAGGTTACTGTAACGTAAACAAATAATAGGCCGACATGGGTTCAGACGATGAACTGACTCGTTTATTCAGCCAGATTGAACTTCAGTTGTACGCCACCCGAGGTAGTGGCCCGCTTAAAGGAGTTCGACACCAACGGATCGTTGAAGGTCCGGTCGAAATAGAGATTAAAATTCAACCGACGACTGACAATGTAGCTGATTTGTGGGCGCAACTGGAAGTTGACGTTACCCGCTGTAACGGTCTGCTCGGCATCGAGCTTTCGCTGGATGGTGCGGGTGTCCCGGAAGGTAAGCGCACAGGAAAAGGTCAGGTCGTTTTTCAGTTTTTTATATGCCCCGTTGATACGGAACGGAATCCTTACGTTTTGTCGGGTGAATCCCAGCGAAGCGGTCAAATCTTTGTTGCTAAGTTCGGCCACCTGAGCATTTGATAAACTCAGGGCCACATCCCGACTCTGATTGTACGACAGTTGTCCGCTAATCCGGTTCTTCGTCTGAACCTGAACCCCAATCATGGGTGCAAACTTCTCCGACATGGTAATGGTACTCATGGCCACAATCGGCATAAACTGACCGAGTTGATTTGTCAGGGTACCCACCCCAAAATCCTGCACCGCCAGATTTACGTAGGCCGCTCCATAATCCAAATTGGAGATGTAGTTACCGACACTGTAGGTCGATGTATAACTATGGTTGATGGTAAACGAACTGAATGCTTTCTGAATGAATCGTAAGCCTGAAAGCCCGTTGTACGTAACCTGCCAGTTGGGCAGCGGGAAATTATAGAAAGGTGAAAACTTTGCCTTCTCTTTCTGCTGTCCACTGTAAGCGGCAAAGAATGAGGGAATCAAAACATCCTGCGCATTTAAGTCATACGTTCCGGCACGACCACCTTCTCTGGCCTGCTGATTGAGTTTACCCGCAAAATAAGTACGGTAACTCTCGAGGCTATCGAACAGCACCGATGTATTATCGCTTCGAAGCCCTTTAAACGCCGTACGGAACGACCAGAACGACATACTGAATTGGCCACTCCGTACCGGCGACTGCGTTTCAAACGGCCCACCCTGCGAACCCGGCCGGAAGTATTCCTGATAGGCATCCGTCCGGTCGAGACGCCAGTTTATCTGCATACGGAAATCTTTGAACGGCTCCAGTGTGGTGCTGGCCGTAAATTTCTTGGTGATATTCTGCTGGAAAGGCGTATTCAATACCGTACTGGGCGTCAGCCAGCCTTTCTGAGCTGCTTTGTAGGCAATGTTCCGATCCTGCCCACCGAGCACAAAGGCCAGCCCCGGTGCATTTTCAGCACTTAAACCAAACAATTTCGGCGAGGGCAGAAAACCCGGTAAAATAGTCGACTCCTGTAGGTTATACGAGAAATTGATGCCGCGAACAGTTAGTAAAGCCCGTGTAAAGTTTTTCAGCACTTTGCTATCTCCCCGCTCAATCTCTTCAATATCGCCGGGGTTCCGGGCGAAGTTTTTCCGAACCGGAGCCGGCGTATTGGCAAATCGCAGATACCGAATCTTGTTGTACAATCGGATCAAATCAACCCGACCAGTTATGCCCCGCTCGCGGTTGTTACGAATAATATTGCCAAACGGAACACCCAGCGAATCGGCAATGCCGAACGAGTTTGCCTGAAACTGATACCCAATCCCATAGGTAGCATCGGCCGCAATCCAGTCGAGTAGCGGAATTTTGTCTAATGGCAGTCGGTAGGTAGCCCGAATGTCCTGCACAAAGTTCTTGATCCGGCCCAGGTGTTTAATACTGTTCCAAATTGAGTCACGCTTAGCCTGGGTATTGATGTCACCCGCCGGTTCGTCGATAATTGCATTGGCTTGTGCATGGTAGGTAAGCACCAGACTACGCGTCAGATTCCAGGTCAGATCATAGTAGCGATTGAACAGGAAGTATTTCTCAAACTGCGGCAGAATGCCGTTTGTCGTCAGATCCGACGAGCGAAGCTGCGTTTTGATATAACTCCGGTCCATGTCGGTTCGAATCGATACCAGCGATGGCACCAGCGTAACGTTAAAATCCTTCAGCCAGCGCAGGTAAGGTGCCTCGAATGACTGAACATTTTTGAACGGCTCAAATGGTCGTGGCTGGGCGCTATAGGTATACGAAATGCCGCCTTTATTCTGTCGTTGCAGGTATTCCTGCGTCAGAATATTCGTGCGCTTCATGTCATTGAAGGCATACGTAAAGGCAAAATTTTCAATATCCCAGAAATGCGACTTGGCGTTCGGGTTCGTCTTTACCTTCCTGACGTTTGAAAAATTATACCCGCGCCGGGTAGTATTGTCCTGCACCAGTTGTCGATAACTATTCCTCTCCGCTTCATTCGATTTGGTCGATAGTGACGTCTCTAACGGCATATCCGGGTCGAGCGGATCAAAATGTGGATCGACATTCCGATGGTCGTAGTTGACATAGAATGGAATCTTCAACCCCCAGGTAGCTGGCAGAAACTTATCGATCGCCAATGCCGACGATAGGCCAAACTCGGTCGTGGTTTCAAGGGCCCGATCTCCTATTCGACTTTGTACTCCGCCGAACCCAAAGGTCGTAATGCGCCCGGAAGCCGTCAGGGTACCCAAATCAGCCAGCTTCATGCTCAAAGCCGCCACTGCCGCCGTTCCGGCATGTTGGTCGTAGCCATTGGCCCGTAGTTCATCCACCCAGACCGTAAATGTTTTCGGCCGCTCGCCATCACCCAGAATTTTAGGGTTACGCACCCCGATCATGATCGACTGTACCGAACTCAAATCGGGATTACCGACAACGGTGATCTGATAGACACCGTTTGAGGAAGTTTGTGTATACGGCAACGAAGTCTGACGGCCAAATTCGCGGTTGCGGTTTGCTTTCAAGTTGATCAGTTCCTCCAGGGCAATATCCAGTTGGTTAGCCGCTGGCCAGATGGCGTCGGCATCGGTCACACTGGGGAGTGTAGCTACCAGACGAGGAATTTCAATCTCGTAGTAGTTGTCGGTATAATCTGTTCCAACCCGTACAAATGCCGATACCTGTCCGCTTTCGTTGTCGGGGTTGTGCATGTGTACGAACATTTTGAGCCGCTCCCGGAACAACAGATTGAAGTTCGTATTCTTGAACGCTCCCCGTGAATCACCATCCCGCAGGTTCGTTACGCTCAGACGCATCGACTGTTCGTTCAGTTCAACAACGTTTGGCTGGGTGTAATCGCGGTCGCGGACGTAGCCCGGCGGTACAGAGTAAACGTACTTATCGCCACCTTGCGCCGTAACCTGGGTACTACTGTTTTCTTCAATATTGACAGTCGATACCGTAAAGTTCGCATCGTAGGGCTCGGGCACTTCCTGCAAACCGTGCTGGTTCAGGTCGCCGGTATATTTACGGTACTGATTAGCCTCCATCTGTAATTCGGCAAAACGAAGTACCACCGGATTATCGAAATCGGTCAAGTACATCCGCATGAACCGGATAGACTTAAAACCGTTGATGCTACCTACTTTCCGCAAATATTCCCGGACTGGAATTCGGAACTGATACCAGTTGACGATGCCACCGGGTGCGCCTTTCGTCGGTACGGATACTTTATCGACAATGTATTTATTCTGGCCTACTTCAATTTTCCCCGGTTGCAGATCAAGTTCGTATTCATAATAGGCTTCGTTGTCGTTGATGGTGTTGTCGATATTCAGGTCTTCGATATCGGGCAGAGTCGACGAAGCCGGTGTCAGAAACTGGTTGGCGCTGGTATTTTCGGGGGAGTTATTTTCCATACCCATATACCGCTTATAGCGAGCAATGATGTATTTCTGCCGATCAGCTTCTTCGCCCAGATAAAACTTAAAGTCATCGCCCGACGGGTCATTTTCAATTTCAGCCCTGGCGTCAGGATTGCTGGTTATTTTGGGCAGAACTGTATTCAGGTAATTTTTGAAAAAATCCCGCTCGGCTGTTACGCCAGCCGGAATGGTAGGCTGACTACTCAGTCCATCCAGCCCAATGTCCTGCTGCTCACGGGAACCACTCTGGAACGCATTGGTCACAAACTGCCGCGTTGGTGCACGGCCCCAGAATGTAGCTTCGGTTCCAGGATTACGTGCACTAATGGCTGAATCGAGCGGGAATCCGTTTTCAAATTCATAGCGACTGTCTTTGACAACATCTTCCGAAATATCGCCCAGGTTAAATACCAGTTTACCACCCCGTAGGCGGCCACTGTTATCAAAAAACTGATTCTCATTTGGTCCCCCACGAATCACCCCCGATGGACCCGGCACAAACGGGTCCATCAGCCAGAACGTAATGTTTTCGATATTGGCATTATCGAAGTCAATGTCTGACGCAATGGCTCGGGTAACCGATCCAAAATTACCCCTTGGGTTAGACAAGCGTCCGTTCTGGTCGAGATTGGGGTTATAATTGTACATACCCCGCTCGCTGGGGAAATAGGCTACGTCCAGAATGTTTTCGGGCAACTGCACCGGCCGCGCCGACCGACCGGGGAATAATTCCTGGGGTAGAAATGGCCGTTCGTACACGTGCGAATTGGCGTCGTCTACATCAATATTGGACGATACGCCCAGCACGCCCGTTGCCCCGAAAATACTAGGATCAACCGTATAGACCGATATCAGCGCCCGATTGTAGGCATAGGGTAACGGATCGGCAAAGGAGCCTTGCGGAAACTGCTGTGGCGTAGCCCCCAACCGCCAGCGGGTCGGCTGTCGAGTCAGGTCATAAATGGTACGAGCAGCTTCAAAATCATCCAGATAGCTTTCGTTTCGGGCTCTTGGGTTCGTACCCGGAAAGAGTTGCGCAACCTCACCCGTAAACTGAACGGTCGATAGTTCTTTCGTCTGTACACCGGGCAGGGCATCGAGCAAACGCGTCAGTCCAGGTGAATCTTTCCGAATGTTGGCATTCAGACCGACAATCGTATTATTGACCGGTTCGTTACCAAGTGCCACCCGAGTCAGAAAGCCAGCAGGCGTCTCTTTCATGTGCATGGCTGTCAGGCCGATGCTAATGTCGCGGTTAATGGCATAATCCAGTCGGGTTCCGATCAGTGTACGAATCTGGTTCTGGAACAGATCGGGTTGTTCGTAACTGATCCTGATTTCACGTCCGGAATTGGTTACGCTTTCGTTGATGATCCGTAACCGACCCGACTGAGCTTCCAGTACATAATCCTGGCCCGGTGTCAAGGGAACACCACCGGCTGTTACCGATACTGACTGCTCATTAACACCATAAGGCAACTGCACATCGGCTCCGTTGCCCGACTGAAACGAGCCTTTCAGGAAAAATTTATTCCGGTCGGCAAGTTGGGCCGCATCGGCTTTTGTCGTCGTATAGAGCTGTTTGAAAACGTATTTAGCCTTCAAGGCATCTTCATCGGCATCGAACTGCTTCTCCAGATAGGCCCCAAACGGCTCTAATACCGGAAAGATGATTTTGCCATACCGACTGTCGATCGTATAGTTTTCAACGTAGTCGAAATTGCCATCGGGCTGAGCGTCTAGCTGCTGATTCAACCGGTCCATGCCAAAAAGCTGCACCAATGGGCGGTTTTGAGTCCGGCGACCTTCCTGTAGGTTCGGGTTGTCGATACCCGTCAGGTCATCTTTATAAATAACCCGCAACTGGAAGCCTTGACGCGTAATTTGAGATGTACTGAGTGGATAGATGTTTTTCATCATCAGGTTCCACATCGGCAACTGAAGATTATTGCGCAGCGTTGACGACTTCAGCAGCTTCAGCACCAGCACTTCATCTGCTCTCCGCGACTGATAATCTTCGGTCAACTCCCCAACTTTATACCTACGCCCCTGATAGGTGTATTCATAAGCAACGGCCAGAATCTCATCGTTCCGAAGCGGGGTAACCAGCGAAATATACCCTAAATCGGCTTGCAGCCTGAACTCTTTATCAGTCAATCGTTTAGCACCCCGAAGCAAGTCATAGTCTGTTCCTTTGGCGAGTTGGAAGGTGCCGGTCAACTGATCGCTCGTCTGATCGATTTGCCGGAAAGGCTGGTTCGGCTGAGCAGTCAGCTTCGTAAATAAGCCATTAGACGAGTTATCGGTTGGCGTACGGTTGTTTCGGGAAAAAGGCGACAAATTCCCATTGCCTTGGTTGTACGGATTGCCCTCTCCCAAATCCTGAAAGCCGACAATGTTGCGGAGGGTTTCGGTGGTATTGGTCCGGTTGGTCACGTAAACTTCCACCCGCGTTACGTTCACCCCCGAAGTAACCTGCGGCAGTGTTTTTAACGAGGCTTCATAGTTGGCCCGGAAAAACTGCGATAGGAAAAAGTGCTGGTTCTCGTCGTAATTGTCGGCTCGAATTTCAAATGGTCGGTTCGAGGTACCTCCGCGCAGAACGATCTCATTCTTGCGGGAGCGCTGCTGTGAAGCGACCAGGGTGGCATTCAGTTTACCGAACCGTAACTGCGTCTTGATCCCGAACAGATTTTGCACCCCCGGAATGAGCTGACTGTTGACGGCCCAACTGATATTACCGACTTCCAGCCCCTGAATGATGCTTTCATTTTGAGGGGTAAATCCTGGCATGCCGGGTGCAGACCCGTTCATTCCGGGAACATTGGGCAGGTTTGGCGCATTCGGCAAACCAGGTAGACTCGGCATTCCCTGCCCTGTACCGAACGCAGGCAACCCGCCACCTGGACGGTAGTTAAGCTTCAGCGCATTCTCAAAATTAAAGCTGGCCTTTGTATCGAAGTTAGCCAGTACGCCCAGCTTTTCACCAATTTTACCATTGAAGTTGATACTAATCTGTTCATTGAACAGGAAATTTCCCGTCCGGCGTTGACGAACCGGGTATGCGGGGTTATCGTTGAACTGATAGAGATAACCAAAGTCGAGGGTTACAAATCCGTTTGGCTTGAAATCGACCTGACTGCCACCAAAAAGCCGATCAATAACGGGAGGAAGTTCCAGTTTGGGTATTAAGCCACGTCCACTGATGGCGCTCTGACCATCGCGTTTAGCACTATATTCCCGCCAAAGATTCTGTTCGAGAGTCTGGTTCTGAATCTGATTATACGTCGAGTACGGAATGGTTTCGGCCGGACGATAAGGTAACCCAAACTGCGATGGCGGTAATGCTAATCCTGGAATCGGCTGCCCAGGCGCTGTTGTTGTTGAGGTAGCTGGAGTAATAGGCTCATTACGTCCCGGTGTATTATTGGCCGGAGGAGCACCCGAAAGCGACACACCCGATCGCACACGTTCCGTTACACCAATACCGCCATCGGGCGAAAGCCGGAAATCGGTCGAAACGCCTTTTGGATCGCGTAGAATAAAGGGAGAACGGGAAGGGCGATCCGAGAAACGAGTGGCCCGGCGGTCGGGCCAGTTTACAGTTGGTCGACGGTTGGCGCTACGTGCCGCCCGAATACTGTCGGTCCGGTCCTGAATAGCCTGTTTAACTGAATCGGCCCGCATAATAGCTTTCCGACGCGCTTCGGCTCTTGCCGAGTCATTAGCCGCCTGTTGCCGTCGAGCAGCGGCCCCACGGCGGGCAGGTGTGGGTTGATTCTGACCGAATGTTACACCCAGTCCAAGCAATACCCAGCATCCCAGCGTAAGCCACCCATTTGGTAAAAACGAGAATCGACTAACGACGGGAAAAATATGATGGATAACAGGAATGTGAACAAAGTAAGGGTTCACCATTGAGGGTACTTTCAGGTTCAGAATTAGTAGCGTATGGAATGTTCTTTTATCAAACGGCCAAAAACGGCCTATTCGTCTAACAGATTAATAGATTTTTTAATAGGCTATACTTTGATTCGCTAAAGATAAGCCCCAAAATTAAGCATTAAGGCGATGTCATACGAATAGTTTGTCTGCGATTATCGATTAATTACTATAGAACATCAAATGCCTTACAATTACCGCGCCATAATCTCTCTACCTTGTTTATAGATCGTTTGTACGTAGAGAAGTACTGGACAGGCACTGTGATTCAGGCAAAATGCCTATACTTGAACATGGAAATTTCGTTAATCGGCGCAGGAAATCTGGCCTGGCATCTTGCTCCAGCCCTTGAAAACGCAGGGCACCATATCAATGAAGTCTATAGTCGGCAGCTTCAGCATGCCCGACAACTGGTGAGTAATCTGTATGATGCCCGCACCCACTCCGATCTGAATTTTGCGGACAGCCCTTCGCAGTTATTTATCCTGGCTGTTTCGGATCAGGCCATTGAAACGGTCTGTTCGCAGCTCGTTCTTCCCGAAAATGCCATCCTGGTTCATACGTCGGGCGGTCAGTCGCTTCAAGCACTGGAACACTGGATGGCTATATACAGCGATGTTCCGGTACGGACGGGTGTTTTTTACCCGCTTCAAACATTTACCAGAGGACGGTCGTTCATGGCTTTTGAAGGGATTCCGCTGTGTATCGAAGCGTCTGACCCGGCCACAGAAGACTCGCTGGTTCAGCTTGGACAGGATATTAGCGATATTGTGTACATCGTTTCTTCCGACGAACGGCTAACCCTGCACGTTTCAGCGGTTTTTGCGTGCAATTTCACTAATCACCTGATGGCGCTGGCCCACGATTTAACGGTGCAGAAAGGGCTGGAATTCGATCTGCTCAAGCCCCTCATTTCCGAAACGTTTCGGAAGGGTCTGGCCGTTGGGAATCCAGCCGATGCGCAGACCGGTCCCGCTCGTCGGGCAGATCTGAGTACCCTCGACAGGCATCTGACGTACCTTCAATCGCAACCCAGACTTTTGGAAATGTATCAGGTACTCACCGAAAGTATTCAACAGTATTATATAACCCATGAATAGAAAGTATCTTGTCATAACCCTGTTGTCTGTATCATGGCTGATTTCCCTGCGAAGTTTAGCCCAATGGCAACCCCAATCGGTGAGCACTGATGCCAGTTTTCGGGCGGTCAGTGTGGCTAACGCTGAGGTGGTCTGGATTGGCGGAACCAAAGGCACTTTTGTCCGAACAGCCGACGGGGGCAGTACCTGGCAAACGGGTACCGTTCCGGATGCGCAAACGTGTGATTTCCGGGATGTACACGCTGTGGATTCCCAAACGGCTTACTTCATGAGTGCCGGGCCCGCCGAAAATGGACAGGCCCGTATTTACAAAACAACCGATGCCGGACAAACCTGGGCATTACTCTATAAAACGGAGCAAAAAGGCATCTTCTTCGATGGTATCGATTTCTGGGATAGCCAGCACGGCATCGTCTTCAGCGATCCGATCGACGGGCGGTGGGTTATCCTCACGACTGACGATGGGGGTAAAACCTGGCAACCCATTCCGCCGTCGGCCTTACCACTTATGCAACCCAATGAAGCCGCTTTTGCCGCTAGTGGCACCAGTCTCGTTGTGGAAGGAAAACGTAACGTGTGGATTGCGTCGGGTGGTGGGTTAGCCGGACGCGTTTTTCACTCCCGCAACCGGGGCAAAACCTGGACTGTCAGCAATACAGCGTTGCCGGGTGGAGAAGCCACGGGCCTGTTCGGTATGCGGTTCTTTAGCGATAAAGTTGGCGTGGTCGTTGGCGGAAATTATAAACAGGAAAGCCAGCCCGGCCCGAATGTCGCCATAAGCCGCGACGGTGGGCAAACCTGGCAGAATGTCTCGCAAACCAATCCTCCAGGGCTGAAAGAAGCCGTTGCCCTACTTCCCGGCGATCGGTTGCTGACAATTGGCCCATCAGGTACCAGCTTATCGGCCGATCAGGGACAAACCTGGCAAAAACTTGATACCGAAGGCTTTCATTCGATGGCCTGTGTAAAAGGCACCTGCTATGCCGTTGGTGCTAAAGGTAAAGTAAGCAAGCAGGTGTTTAAATAGACAGGTGTAAATCTGAAATAAGGGACCGCTCCGGCGAACCGGCAGATTCGTTGCTTGAGTTTGTTTTACCGATTCTGTGGAAATACACAGTACACTATGGCAACAGCTGTCGCAAGATTAGAGCGATTTGTGAGACTGGTAGACAAAATCCAAAAAAGAGGTGGCTAGCCACTATCATCACATTTCCGACCAGTACAGCAGGTAGTTCGGAGTGAGACCGTTTGTGTCCGAAAAGTTGATAAGGTTTCTAAAAAATAGCAAGCTGTGCTGAAATAATCACCTCGTGTAAAAGCCGCGCCCACTGCTTGTGAGCGCGGCTTTTGCGTGTTCGTGGGTGTACTGGTCAAATCACCAGATTTATTTTTAATAGCTGTCGACGCTAACCCGTAGCATACGGTAGCAGGTAGGCATAGGGTTTTGTTGTCTACTTTGTTCGCTTAAAAATGCGCGGAATCCGGCCACTTTGCAACTGGCCCGAAAACAGAGTAATCTTTAGTAGCTACGGCCCAAATACACCAACTGCGGGCGGGGTTCGCGACCGATCTGGCCTTGCTGCTGACTATGTCCGGCCCCTTAGTGGGATAGTCTCTCAAAATAGTATTCGGTTTTGATACTAGTAAGCAACCTGCATAGCCTTTCAAGCATCTTGGGTTTGAGAGCTCACAAACCATACGGTCATGCTACAGAACTACCTTAAAATCGCTTGGCGCAACCTGATTAAGCGCCAAAGCTATTCCGTCATCAACATTGCTGGTCTGTCATTAGGTATGGCAGCTTGTTTGCTTATTGGCTTATTTGTAAGAGATGAGCAGCAGTACGACAAGTTTGTTCCGGGAGCTGAAAACGTTTATCGCGTTTATCAACAGACGAAAGGAGATGTAAACAATAGCATAGCCACGGTGCCTCCGACATTTGCAGTAGCACTCAAGCAGAACTTTCCAGAGGTCGAGGATGCAGTTCGTGTGATGGCTTTTAAGTCAAAACAACTAGTTGAAGCGAACGATAAAAAGCTGTACGAAGAGAACGGGTTCCTTGTGGACAGCAATTTCTTTGAGCTGTTTCCGCTCCGTTTCCGATATGGATCAGCACCCAGAGTCTTCAGCGATCCAAAATCCATTGTGATCTCTGCAGCTATGGCGGAAAAATATTTCGGCAAAGAGGATCCGGTTGGCAAGAAACTTACGCTTTCTAAAGATGTACTGCGTGTGCTGGGTGTGCTGGAAAATAACGAGAAGTTCCACTTACCACTTAATTATCTGATTTCGCTGAACACGGCAGGCATCCCTGCCGACATGATGCAAAGCTGGCAATGGTATCCTTTCAACACGTATGTGAAGCTAAGAAATGGCACTAGCGCAGCTCCGCTCCAGGCAAAGTTCCAAAGCTTTTCAAAGCCTTTCATGAAAGGCGAGGGTGATATCAATGTGCCCTACTTCCAGCCACTTATGCAGGTACACCTCTATTCATCCGATTTTAAGTACGATATGTCCATCAGGGGTAACATCACGTATGTGAAAGCCCTTTCTGTTATCGCCATTTTCATATTACTCATCGCCTGCTTTAACTTCGTAAACCTCGCTACCTCGAGGTCGATAAAAAGAGCGAAGGAAGTAGGAGTGAGAAAAGCGGTTGGTGCGGGCAGAAAAGAGCTAATGTTACAGTTTGTTGGTGAAACAATACTGTTAGCCGCTATGAGTATGGTTGTTGCTATTGCAGCCACATGTGTGCTGCTGCCTTCCCTTAATCGTTTTACGGAAAAGAGCATGGTTTTTGACCTGATCAGCAACCCCATGGTTGGACTCACATTAGGGGCGCTTACATTGATAGTAGGTATCCTTGCAGGCTTCTATCCTGCAGGGGTACTATCCGCTTTTCGGCCTGTGAAAGTTTTAAAAGGGAGTGCCGTATCTGATACGGCGCTCGCAGGTGCAACATGGCTGAGAAATGGACTGGTGGTAATACAGTTTTCATTATCAGTGCTGCTGATCATTAGTGCCATTGTGGTCATTAGCCAGGTGCGTTATATGCACAATAAAGATTTAGGTTTCAGAAAGGATCAGGTTCTGTTCTTTCCAATGAAAGGTGAGAACCTTCAAAAGAAGTATGCAAGCTTTAAACATGAATTGATGCGCTACCCGGCAATAGCGTCGGTATCTATTGGCTATGGCTTCCCCGGTGATGCTTTCGGCGATGGCTTTTTGACCGTAAAAGAAAATCCTGAAGTAAAGCCAACAAAAGCCACACTGGTGATGGTTGATGAAGATTATATAAAAACACTGGGGCTACATCTACTTTCAGGCAGGGATTTTTCGAAAGATATTGCCGGTGACGTAAGCGCCTACATCATCAATGAGACGGCTGTTCGTGAATTGGGATTAAGCAGTCCTGCAAAAGCTATCGGGAAAACGCTGTCATGGCCTACATGGAGAAACCCGGACTCATTAAAAACTGGGCCGGTGATTGGCGTTGTCAAAGACTTCCACTATAAAAGCCTGCACGAAAAAATAGAACCCACTGTGCTTCAAATCTACCCGCAGGCCTATTCTAAAGTGGCAGTCAAGATAACTGGCGCAAACATCGAAATAGCTATTGGCCAGATCAGCAATGTATGGAGCCGTTACAGCCCCGACTATCCTATTGAGTACAATTTCCTTGATGAAAGCTTTGGTAAGATGTATAAAGGAGAAGACAAGCTTAAAACCTTGCTTACGCTTTTTACAGCAATAACTATTTTTGTATCTTGTCTTGGTCTACTGGGTTTAGCCGCTAATGCTGCGGAGCAGAGAAGAAAAGAGCTTGGAGTGCGAAAAGTGCTGGGGGCTACAGTGGAGGGACTTGTCGTGCTGCTCTCAAAAGATTTTGTGAAGCTCATGCTGATTTCTCTTTTGCTTGCTTCTCCTGTTGCGTGGTACTTCATGAACCAGTGGTTGGACAATTTCCCTTACCGAATTACCATTAACTGGTGGATGTTCGCAGTGGCAGGAGGACTTGCAGTGGCGCTGGCATTAGTAACAGTGAGTTTCCAGACCGTAAAGGCTGCCCTCTCTAACCCCGTAAAAAATTTAAAGACAGAGTGATTTTATTGATGCAGTAGTGTGGGGTGTCATGTGTAGTTATATCTGTTTAACCTCTCCTCACTTCTTAGGCCCGAATAAAGGTGCAGATACATGAAGACTTTTTCGTCTCACTTCGGGAATGATCTATCCAGACATCTGGAGGGGCGGGCCTAGAAAGCGCTGATCTTTGTGCAGCTCTATCAAAACTTAACTTCGACTCAAAAACGTTATATTTGTGAACCAACCTTTAAAGTGATGGCAACAGACTCAAAAGATCCTAAAACCTCGGTTAAGAAATCGTCTGCCAGTGGCCAGCTTGCCACCAAGTCAAATATGAAGGCAGGACTAGGGTTGTTTAAGGACAAAATCGTCAGTGAGTCGTCGGCATGGGACCACGATCTGCGGGTGACGATTAAAAAATGAAGAAATATTTACTGGATACCCACATCCTGATCTGGTGGCTAACCGATTCGTCCGACTTACCAGCCCCCATTAAAACCATTCTTCAAAACCGTACGAATGAATTCTACGTCAGCCATGAAAGCCTGCGTGAAATTATCATTAAGGCTAAGCTAAAGCGGGCGATTTCCAATTAAATGGGGTTACCATTGCCGACATTGCCAATGCGTTACGCCAAACGCTAGGGGTGAAACTACTGCCATCAAAGGTTGTCCACTTAGCGAAGCTGGAAGCCCTATTACCAGTACACAATGATCCCTTCGACCATATTCTGATTAGTCAGGCCATTGCTGAGCGGTTGATCCTCATTAGCCACGATGGTAATTTTCCTTTCTACGAAAGTCGAGGTTTGAAGCTATTAAGAGCTTAAGTTCCGTGTATTTCTGACAGAAATAGTCTGACTCTTGCTCGAAAGCGTTCACCAAAAGATTCGTCCCCTTGTCTCATGTGGGAGGATTTATTGAGACGAGTAACGCTTGGCCACTTGGTTCAATAAACTCTTTCCCTGCCCCCATCCAGACCAATTACAAGCCCGAAATAATGCGGGCATAAATGTCGTTAAGTCGATTCACATCATAACGCCACCACACTCCAGTTAGTAGCATACGACATAGAGCATCTTGGTTAACCTTTCCATAGAAGCAGTAACTGCTAGTTGATCACTATTGTAGGTAGCTTTTTTTCGGTACTTTTGACGGGTAAGGAATGAACGACTCCGCACCCGAGGAATCTTACCTCAATTCAAAATATAGTATCATATGCGCCCATGAAGCAGTTGGTTATCCAATCGAGCCAGGGCGCCAAACCTAGCAAACAGCGTAATTCCATTTTACTACTTGTCGGCCATGTTGATGTCACCCGATGAAAAGCTACTGAGGTCTGTACTCGATAACCATCCCGAACCGATCGTATTGCATACCCCCGTGTTCGAATCCGAAGCGGGGGATACGATTGTGGATTTCATCCTGCTCTACTTCAACGGCGCTGCCAGGCAGCAGGCTACTCTGCCGTATGCCCTGATGAACGGGCAAAAAGTGAGTGAGCTATCTGGCTATAGCCAGGAAGGAAGAAAACAGCTTACTCAGCAATTAAGCCAGGTCTATTCCTCGGGCAACGATTTACACACTACCTATTACAATGAACAGCTTGACATTCATTTTGACGTACTCCGACGCAAACTAGACGGGGCTATCCTCTCGATTACCAAGAATGTTAATGCCGAAATGAAGGAACGCCTGGAAAAACAGCAGCAACAGGCGTTAGTAGATCTGATCCTTACCAATTCCCTGAATGGCTGGTACGTGCTGGATGCGGTGTTGAATGAGCAACGAGACGTAATCGACTTTCTGTTCACCCGAGTGAATACTGTATTTTTACAGGTCAGTGGTCTTTCCCAGGAGCAAGTGATCGGAAAACGTCTTTTAGCACTGTTTCCAGCCACAAAGGATATCGGTTCTTTTGAACGATACAAACAGGTCTATCAGACAGGCATCGCTCAACGAAGCCAAGCGCACTACACGGCCGGGAGTTCGGATGCCTGGTACGACAGCGTGGTGGCCAAGTTGGGGGAGCGTTCGCTGCTGGTAACGTTTGCGGATGTTACCGAGCTTAAGGCAAAAGCCAGGGAGCTTGAAAACAAGAATTACATTCTGGACAACATCTTCACCCATTCATCGAATGGGATTTCGTTTGGTCAGGTTATTCGCAATCAAGAAGGACAGATCATTGATGGTAAGCCGATCATGGCCAATGAGGCAGCCATCCAACTAGTGGGCATTCCAAAGGAGCTCTATTTTTCGAAAACATCGGTTGAACTGGAGCCCAATATTTTAAACACCCCCTATTTTCAAAAAATTGTCCACACCATGGACACCGGTGAACCTTCCCTGGTCGAATACCAACTGGAGTCGACCGGACGCTGGATCGAGATTTCACTTTCCCGCATGGATCGGGATCACCTGATTATCATCTTCACCGATGTTACTGACATAAAAGCGATTGAACTACAAAAAGAACGGCTGATCGACCAACTCAAACGAACCAATGCGGCCCTTGAAAATTTTACTCGAGCGGCTTCCCATGACCTGAAAGAACCTCTCCGCAAAGTGCACTTGTTCACCGACCGGCTGCACCAACGGTTGGCCGCCAAGATGAATGAAGAAGAAATTGCTTTGATGGAAAAAGTAAAAGGAGCCAACCGGCGAATGATGCTACTGGTAGACGACCTACTCGCCTATGCGGATATGAGTTATGCAACTCACCTGTTGGAAGCGGTTGACTTAAACGAAAAAGTTGCGGAGGTTCTGTCGGACCTGGAACTAGTGATCCAGGAAAAAGGCACGACCATTGAGGTCGCGAAGTTGCCAGTGGTCAACGGTTACGGCAGGCAATTAGGGCAACTCTTTCAGAACTTAATCAGCAATGCCCTGAACTATAGTAAACCCGGCCAACCATCAGCCATAACCATAACCGTAAAAGAAATAGCCAAAGACAAGGTAGCGGCACCGTTTATTGCTGATTCGGACCACTATTACCTGTTTCAGGTAAAGGACAATGGGATCGGCTTCAAGCAGGAGTATGCCGAAACGATCTTCCAGGTATTTACCCGCCTTCACAGTAAGGAAAAATATCCGGGTAGCGGTATCGGGCTTTCCATTGTAAAAAAAGTAGCTGAAAACCATCGTGGCTTTGTCTATGCGGAAAGCCAAGAGGGGCAGGGTGCCACCTTCAGTGTGCTACTGCCTCGCAATACGTAAACAAATCAGTATTTAGTTGACGGAGAAGTACAGCTAACCCATTGCATTAGCAAAAGCAAAGCTTCAGCATATGGGATAATTTAAAAAACGGACCGCAGCCGCGGGCGGTCGCTCCGTCGGCCCGGCAAATTCGTCACTTGTGGTGTTTTTACCGAAATGGAGATAATTCTACTCTGTCGTTGCAGTCATAGCATCAGCCCGGTAAGAAGCCGTAGTAAGAAAAGCACGTTTGGTGACCAGATCATGGTTATTCACTGGTGCACCGCAGCCACCAGGACCGCCTATCTCGCCTAACTTTGACGATTGTGATCAGCCCATTCTACTCGAAATGACCAGCCGAACCCCTAAGAATTCGGTTGATGTTTTCTTTGTAGACCTCGCCCACAGGAATCTCTTTGTCACCAATACAGACCAAATCCCGTCTGACAGCCGTAATTTTTCGTACAGATACTAGATACGACTTATGGGTACGAACAAAGGACGACGCCGATAACTTTTCTTCCATCGCTTTGATGGACAGGCGGGTCAGCACCGGTTTAGGACTAGAGGATAGATAAATCTTGATATAGTCTCCTAACCCCTCGATGTAGGTAATATCGGATACCCCAATTTTTACCTGGCTATATTCGACAGGAACAAAAAAATCCACCAGTTCTTCAGTGAATGCAGGCATTACGCCCTGTTGTAAGCCAAACAACTCATGTGCCCGGTTGCAGGCTCTCAGGAAACGCTCGAAGCGGAAGGGTTTGACCAGGTAATCGACGACCTGTAAGCTATACCCTTCCAGCGCATACTGTTCGTAGGCCGTTACCAGAATGGTCAACGGGGGCTTACTTAGCGATTGAAGAAACTCAAGCCCACTTAGGCGTGGCATCTGAATGTCTAGAAAGATCAGGTCGATAGCATTGGTTTGCAGCAGGGTTGTCGCTTCCAGCGCATGTTTACAGCTGGCTATCAATTCCAAAAAAGGAATCTGCCGGATCGTGTCTTCCAGCAGCTCACGAACCAGGGCTTCATCATCAATCACCAGACAACGCATCAACATAAAGACAAAGTTAAGGTAACGTCAAACCAGTTATCCGTATCGGTAATGAGTAAGGTGTGGGTCGTGGGGTAAAGCAGGGCCAATCGCGCCCGCAGGTTAGCCAGACCGATGCCCCGATTTGGATCGGTATGAGCCACCGACTCAGCTTCGAATCGGTTCCGCAGGCTAAATACTAACTTCTCCTGTCGAACCATTAGATGCAGGTGAATCTGGGCATTTTCGATCACACTCCCCCCGTACTTAAAGGCATTTTCGACCAAGGGGATCAGCAGCATCGGTTCAATTTGGCAGGAATGATCAGTCCGATCGACGTCAATCTGACTGGTAATGAATACGTCCTGACCAAATCGGAGTTTCTGTAAATTAATATAGCTGTTGAGATAATCCAATTCCTGTTCAAGCGTGATTTTTCGACCCTGCCCATTATAGAGCATGTAGCGCATCAGCTCGGAGAGCATCAGCAGGGAAGGCTCGAGCTGGTCTGATTGCTGGCGGGCTAAGGAAATTAGATTGGTTAAGACATTGAACAAAAAATGGGGGCTGACCTGCGAGCGAAGAAATGTTAACTCAGCCCTGAGTTGCTCGGCCTGCTGCTTAGTTTGCTGTTGCTGGGCTAGTCGCTGATTGAGGAGGCTACGATAGACCATGCTCAGAAAGAAAAAAGCCACCGAAGGGCCAAAGATAAATTTAGCCGCATTGGCCTCACCCTGAACAGCGGGGAACCAACTCACCAATAGCTGATACTTAAGCCGAAACGAGAGCAGAATAAGGCCAACGCCAGCCACCAGGTACAACCACCAGTAACGCCGGTTCAACAGGCGGGGATACAGAACATAAGCATTGCTATAGAAAATAGCTAAGTGGATCAGCCCGGTCAAGGTGAAAAATAGACCCGGCATTACGCCTATTTTATAGTCGTTGGCAGCCGTCGAGACTATGTAAGGGAGCAACAGGTAGGTGCTCCAGAGCAAGCTATGAAATCCAACGAAGATAAATCGGGATGGTAGAATCGAGTTCATTTGAGGGATACGACGGTGGAAACGTTCGGTAAGTCGGGCAACGAATTGGGCCTTTCGGGCGAACTGCGGGTGTAGCTTATCCAAACTTCGGCTCCGATTAAGTGCATCACAAAACCAATCCAGAATCCGGTACCAAAAAAATCAGCCAGTACCAGGCCCGTCCATAGACGGGCAGCAAATAACAGGGCGTTAACCAGCCGGATGGTCGCCACCGCCAGCCCAATGGCGTAAACCCGAATCATCCACTCCCGATGCCCGACCACGTTGCCCTGCCGAATAGAGCGAAATCCTTGATAGAGCGCCACCAGAAAAAAGAGGGAGAACAACGTGGTGGCGGCTGCCTGACTAAACCCGCCAATGGGGGGCACCACGAAGCTCATCCACAGCGCGGTTATGCCGATCAAGCTACTGGCGACCAAAAAAATACGACCACTCCATCGGTGCCAATTCGGGTGACGACGGCGAATGCCGCGGCTAAACTGAAGGGGCCCCAATCCGATAAAAAGTAGGGCGGGCAGGATGTGAATCAGGGTTAACAGAGGAAACTGGTTGAAAATAGCGTCCAATTCTCCGAATGGAGAAGCCGGCCTGGACGTAGTCACCGATACTTGATCCACACTGACCAGCGTCGGCCACAGGGCAACGGTTCGCCGGATGACGATGCCCACCCCGATAAGTGACAGCAGTGTTAACAGGCCATAGCCGATGAAAAGCCTTCTCCTAGGGGAACGCGCGTTGTTTTTCGACGGAACAGTTAATTTCATCTTGGCTCAATAAGAAGTCGTTAGGTAGCGGGTTAAAACTGATTCAACAGTGTACTCAGGTTGAAGCTTTTAACATCCTGGTCAATGCTCAACTGGTAGATTGCTTTCTTATGCGGGCCATCAACCCCCACCCGATAGATTCCACTGGCAAGGTGGCTTATGTTTATAAGACCAGCGTGCTCTTTTTCTTTCGACTGTTTTTTGTAGATATAGTGGAATGAATCATCGGCGATGGTTATCAGCAGTGGTTCACCGGCCGGATTTCGGTAAGAAAGCAGGAGCTGGCTAGGATTAACAAGCTTCAGATTGACAATCGGTCGAATCAAACCGATCAGCCCAGGCACCTTAGCTTCGGAATCTGACATTAATTTTTCGCTATGAGAAATCGCTGCCCATTGATTACCAGCCAGTAAGTCATATGATTTTACCTGATTACCCACCAGGTTGTGATTTACTAACCGCGTTAATAGATCGTCAAATTGGCGTACGGTACGTTTAGATAATTTGATATAGCGATCTTTGATATTTTCCTGATAGAGTAATTCATGCCGACTCGTATAAAAGCTGACGCGCGTCATACGTGTCGCATAGTCCGTGTAAACTCGCCAATAGTCTTGAGTTGAATCTGCGTTTGTCGGTTGATCATCGGGGAATGGTTGGCCTATTGCCTGACTGCAAGTCAGGAGCAACGAGCCAATCAGTAGGCTTCTCAAGAACCAGCAAAGAGATAAGTACAAAACAATCAACATCGTCTTAGCGTCTAAACATGAAACCAATAAACCAGTAATTAACTAGTGGAGCCTGGTAATAAACCCCTGTTTCGGTTAAGTCGAGACGAAGATATGGGCCGGAAAGCAGGGCCTGTAAAAGAATCGACAAACGGTCAACATGTGTCTGTCAACCGGGTAAATAAAGCAACTTACTTATACCGACAAGGGTAAACATTGGCCAGCGTCTTTATAATAAATGAATGGTCGGCTAGACATGGGCTTACTCATCCACCTAAGTCGGTTAAACAGACCAAGTCTGAATGGTAAGCCCTGGTTGAGTCAACAACTTTAGTTAACCGCTCATTTTGCTCAGTACTATTCTCAAGCTAAATGACCTTTTCCATGGAACTGAAGCACTGGTATCGCGTTTAAGCGGGATCTAGCTGATTTAAAGGGTTAACTTTAGAAGGACACTTAACAATTGGCCACTACGGGTTGACTTCAAGAATCCGGATGGGTAGTGGCTAACTGTTGACCTTTTTGGTTAGTTTAGCAGTGGGTATTCGAACCAACATATGACTTCATATTCAACACCCCCTCTTCAGAATGGCGATGCCGAAAACGAACGGTTGCGCTTTGCGCTACAAGCCGCCGGAATTGGTACGTGGGATATCAACCTACATACCCAGCTGGCTTGGTGGGATCAACGCACCCAGGAGCTCTATGGAATAATCGGTTCCCATACCCGTTCGATTACCCAACCCCAGGACCTGCTAAGCTATGTTCACCCTGGTGATCAGCTAGCCCTGGAGCAAGCCATGCAATGGGCGCTGAACCCTCAATCTGGCGGCAAATATGCCATTGAGTTCCGCATCCATCGCCGGGACAATGGGCAGCTACGTTGGCTTCAGGCGATTGGTCAAGCTTATTTTGATGAGCAGAGCCAGCCTATCCGCCTGTCAGGTACCGCCCAGGATATTACCCAGGCGGTTATGGAACGCCAACTTACTCAACAAGTGCAGGAAGATCTGCAACGAGCTATTGAACTGGCCCAACTGGGAACCTGGCAATATGACTTGACCACTGGCCAGATTGATTATTCACCACGGCTTCGGAACTGGCACGGCATTGAAGCCGATCAGCTGATTACCCCAGAGCAAGCCTTTCGGTTTGTGCATCCTGCCGATTGGCCGCGTGTACGGGCATCGATGCAAGCGGCCACCGCCCCCGGATCGGATGGCCATTATGAGGTGGAATACCGAATCCGCCTAGGCCCTCAGGAAGCTGAACGGATATTTTATTCGTTGGGGAAATCGTATTTTACCCCACAGGGCCAAGCCTATAAGATCAGTGGCATGGTGCAGGAGGTGACCCAACAACGACGGGGGCAACTGGCACTTGAACAACAGGTTATTCAGCGAACCCAGCAGTTGGAATCGTCCTTGACGGAGTTACGGCGCTCTAATGAGCGTTTGCAGCAGTTTGCTTATGTAGCCAGTCATGATTTGCAGGAGCCCCTGCGAAAGATCCAGCAATTCGGTGACCTGCTGATGAAAAAGTATGGTAGCCAGTTAGGCACTGATAGTAGTTATTTGTCGCGCATGCAGGTAGCTGGAGCGCGGATGTCCCGCCTAATCAAGGACCTATTAGCGTACTCGCGCATTGGGACTCAGCCTCAACTGGCTCATGCCGTTTGTCTGAACTCACTACTAGAGGGCCTGATTCAGGATTTCGAGCTACCAATTCAGGAGACAGGCACTCAGCTGACGGTGGACGACTTGCCGACCGTTAGCGGAGATGAAGCTCAATTAAACCTGCTTTTTCGAAACTTACTAAGTAATGCCCTCAAATTCCATCTAACACCAGCGGTTGGTGAGCAGGTCGTGCACCAGGTTCGGGTATTGGCTGCCCGGATCTTGGCTGAAGACTTACCTGCCGGAGTCCATCCGGTTCAGGCAGCCTTTGCCTATCACCGGATCGATGTAGCAGATAACGGGATCGGTTTCGATGTGAAATATCTGGACCGCATCTTCACGGTGTTTCAACGGCTCCATTCGCCCAAAGAGTATGCCGGTACGGGTATTGGATTGGCCATTTGTCAGCAAGTCGTAACCAATCATGGTGGGTGGATTACCGCCCAAAGTCAACCAGGTAAGGGAGCCACCTTCAGTGTATATCTACCGGAATAAAAGTGAGCTGAGGAGTAAGTAAACCAGGTATCGTTTAAAATCTATTTTGATTTTCTGGAGGGCTATTGTGGTCGTTTTCTTGCCACTATTGACGATTAAAATGAGCGATTTAAGAGCATTAGCTGACTGACGAAGGAGAATACCTATAAGCTCTAAACCAAATAAACTTCCATTGGTGTGAGTACTAATTCATTCTTTGCAGGGCTTACTAGATTACCTGAGCTAGTCGTTGGTAGAAGGCAAAATTGCCAACCTGAAGGAGAATACATTGCCCTGGAGAAAACAAAACGCAGGCTATTCTAACAAGAGCCTGCGTTTGCAACAGAGTAGTCAATTACGTTTACAGCTTACCATCAATCTGTTTTGCCACTTTCAAGTGCGTTTTCACCAAGGGATGAGCGGCTTTGCCAACCCCTTTCAGGCTCGCATCCGATGCCGTTGATTCTACCGTTGCCATCACTTTATCCAGCTTTTCATGGCCTTTCACTCCCGTTTCATCCATGTACATCTTGTCCAGCGATGCCCCCGACATACCCTGTAATTTAGCAACCATTGCCTGCGTATCTGAATCGGGGGCAGATGGCAACGTAACGCCTTTGGCACTAGCAATCTCCTGTAGTTTGGCCGATAAACCGGTTTGCTCATCGACTTCGGCCTGGGCGTATTGACGAACTTCGGAACTACTGGCTTTTTGAACCGCCACTTTGCTCATTTCTAACTGCATCATGCCCCCTTTGGCTACGTCCATCATCAGATTCTGATCGGCGCTGGACAGCTTAGCTGGGGTTGCCGCTACGGCACTGACAGCTGCAGCCCCTTTTTGATTCTGGCTGTCAAATTCAGCTTTGGTTTCTTTGCCAACCATGGTCGTGGTCGCGCTATTCATATTGGCACTATTCTGCTGGGCAAATCCAGTAGCCGTTGTCAGCAGGGTCATTACCATTCCTAATCGAAGGGATTGAGTGATCATAACGTGAGTTAATTTGGGTTGAATAAATTCGTGATTTAACCCGTCTAACGACCTGTTGGATAGGATTGTTTGGCGCTTTTAGAAGCAATAAGCTAATGAGTGAATCTGGCTGTGGGCAGACAAAAAACTCCCCGACCGAGCAGGGAGTGAACTTATGACAACTGACGAGTCGCTACGGTTTTAGTACTGTTACATCGTACTCCATAGCGAACGAATTGTTCGTTGTGGTTCCCCATATCTTACGAAGCATTCCCGTGGAGATCGGCATACCATCGCTGTTGAGATCGTAATTGTAGGTTACGTCTTCGAAGACGCTATTCGAAGGCAGATCGATAACCTTGTACGAAGTTAGGAGCTTGTTCGAAAACTTACCATAAATGGGCAGATACCGATTAATCTGGTCATTCATCATAATCCAGTATGGGTTCAGATGAGTTTTGTCCATTGCGCCATTAAATTGGCACTGCATCACCTGTTTTTTGCCATTATCCGAAATGTCGACTTTCGTCACATTGCCGCTGCCATCGTAGCTGAAGGTGTACTGTTGATTTTTGTTGCTGACAATCGATTGCAGGTTTCCGGCGGCATTGTACTGGTAATCATACTCAACCTGGTTTACTTGCTTGCCAGTCTGGTCATAGTCATTAACGACTGTCATCTTAGCCCGTTTTTGGGCATCGAAAAGAATCAGTGTTTTGCCAAATACCTTATTGTTGCCATAGCGCATGATGGTCATGCCTGATCCGTTAGAAGCCCGAATGTACTCCGAATAACTATTCGGACTAGCTAAAGAGATTTCCTTGACAATATCGCCGTTGGCATCATAGGCTAGCTGCACATTGCCGAACTTGACCAACGTGTATTTTTTTAAAACATTTACTGTGACATCGCCGGATGGATTGGGCAAGTTGACGGGGAGCAGGGGACGGCTGTTAAATGGGCCAGGATCATTGTCTGAAGTGGGCTGCACCGACTCCATCAGCCTATCTTTGGTACAAGAAACTACGCTCATAGACAGAGCGACTCCCAATAGGGCAAGCGTACTTTTTACAAAAGTGTTCATTGTTGTTGTTTTGTGATTGATAAGAAAACATAGCTTGTTCATTAGTCTGAACACCACAAAGCTAACAGGGGGCGAGTGGAGGGCCCAGCCCGAATCAACAATAGGAGTGGTCGGGTAAATAACTACCGGGATAGCTGGTCTGACGAGTAGACAAAGGCTCCTACGTTTGTGACGCAATTTAGCGGGATTGGTTTCATAAAGCCTTGTATTTCAACTATTCGATTGAATTCCTGTGGAGCGATTGTTGAGACAGTTGTATAGACATTTGAACACCATGCCCAACTACTTAAGGGTAAAGTCCACAGTCTTCACTAAAAACAACTTTTACATTTTGTTAACATTCTTTTGCAAGACTTGAGCTAGACATCAACATAAAGACTTGTAAGTTGCTGAAAATCAATAGCATCAAAAAAAAGAAAAAAGATGAAATATGTACCTATATATGTATTGTTGTTGCTGGCAGTTTTTTGTACTGCCTCTAAAGGGCAAGGGAAAGCTGATAGCTCAAAAGAAACTAGTAAGGCGGACAACAACCAGGTAATTACCTCCCACGGGCCTAAAACGATAACGCGAAATATCATTCAGGATCGAAAAGGCAACATTTGGATAGCGGCATTTGATGGTATTTTTCGGTATGATGGAAAATCGTTTACCAATATAACCAGCAACGTGAGTTCAGTTCGTTTCTTCTCCCTGTTGGAAGATAGAAAAGGGGTCTTGTGGTTCGGCTCTATAGGCTCAGGAGTTTTTCGATATGATGGCCAATCCTTTCAACAGTTTACTATAAAGGATGGGCTTCTTAATAATGATGTGGGTAGTATGTATGAAGATAAAAAAGGGGCCATCTGGTTTGGTGTTTTTGGCGGAGCCAGTCGGTACGATGGAAAATCTTTTCGGAACTATATCATCGATGGAGATTCAATGGTTGAAGACCGGACAGGGAAGACTTTTCTGCAAAGACCCCCTTATGAAGTAACTTCTATCTTGGAAGACAAAACCGGTAAACTTTGGTTTGCTACCAGAAGTAATACCTTCGTCTATGATGGAAACACATTTACGGTATTCAGAAAAAGGGACAGTAAACCCTTTACAAATGTTCGTACCCTAATCGAAGATAGAAAAGGGGCTATCTGGCTGGCTGGCAGCGATGGCCTTTGGCGCTATGACGGCCGTTCGTTGACCAACTTTATATTGGCTTTTACGGGCTATGTTTACGAGGATAAAAAAGGGGCTATCTGGACGAGTTCAGATAGCGATAAACAAGGGGCTTTCGGGCTTGGTGTACAAAGCATTATCAGCCCAAAAGGCTGGTTGCTTTCCCGATTTAATGAACATTCCTTATCTACTACCAGGGTACCCACGGTAATAAGGGCCAATGAAGGCATGCTTTTTGGCATACTACAGGCTACTGATGGCAGTATTTGGTTTGGATCACTGAACGGGGTACATCGTTATGATGGAACGACCATCACGGACTTTAATAGGAACGAGAATCAGAAATGATATCGATGCTGTCGCTTCAGACGCCCGTTTTCATGTGACGTCCGGCGAGTTTCAATTAATCACATCAATTATATCTAAGCGCAGTCTCAAATTGTTATCTCACAAATCAAAGTTCCATTTTCAGGAATATCTATGAGTTTGTCAAACGGTCATTTTGATAGATGACCAATTTGATATGCTTTTTAGATTTTCCCAAACGTTATCAGTGCTGACAGAATGCCATAGCTTTACCTAACATGAACAGCACCCAGAAAATCCACCAATAATTTCTTTTATCGTTTTTTGAATTGGTACGAGGGGCGCCGGGACTGAGGTGATAATTTTCCCGGTAAATTGCATAATTACTCTTGATTGTTTTTTTAAGGTTTTCGTCGCACTTGATCCGAACAAGCTGGTGTGTGATTTCATACACAAAATGGCGCTGGGTATGTTGCACCGTAACGGTATAATTGACCGCATTTACGCAAAAACTATTGACGATCCCCCAAAATGTATATTCCGGTAAGCTATTCAGAAAATCGGCCCAGTCGTCGTATACGATGAAACCAAACGCAGCCGAATCACGTGCGGAGCTGGGCCGTTCGATAGCGACTTCGAGGGCTGAAACAACGTCGTGTATTTGTTCGTAGATCATACCCAGAATGCCATCCTGATACTGAACCGGCAAGGCAAAAGCAACCGCCAGAGGCTCTTTCGCCTGACTGAACAGCCGATTTTTTAACAGCCACGAACAGTGTTCCTGCAAGGCATTGGCCAGGGTTTGATTCCAGAAAACACTCGGCTCACTACCCCATCGTTTCTCGCTGACGGCTTTCGACGGAAAAACCTCCTCGGTTGGATGTTCGAGCCAGGCCAGCAATGCTTTATCCTGAAAAATAAGAACATGTTCGCTCAGATTCGACACGTCTTTCAATCGGTCGATGGCTTTGAGCGCTTCATCTTTTGTGTACTGCCTGTCACCAATGGCAATGGTATAGTCGGGCGTCAGGTTAAATTCGGCCAGTAGTTTTTTCCGTAACTGGACCAGCGATGCCGGGGTCAGCCCGCTGGGCAACAGTTTCAGTCCGTCCAACAGGTGTAAAGGCGATTGATAAGCCATAGTCGTAAAATCAGCCCAGGCCAGTGCCTTTAATTTTCGTTTCGACCACCTCGCTGTTTTTAGTCAGCCCCAGCAAATTCAGAAAAACTCCTCTAAGCTCATCATAATTCTGCCGATCCAGTGCTTTTTCCCCCCGCTTGATTTCAGCCTGCGCCCGCTGGTAATCCGTAAATTCGTGCAGGGATAGACCTGCATAAATGTGAAAGAACGATACCAACAACGTGGGCGTATATAAAACCGTGTTATGGTATACCCGACGGCAACGTGCGTACTGCCCTTCAACCCGAAAGTAATTGTTCCCTCGCATGGCTTCCGACTCATTGGCTTTCAATTGCTGAATCTCGTCGCGCTGCTTCGGCGATAAGTCCTGCAAGGTATCGGCCCAGTTTTGGAGCGACCCCATCAGATCATAATACCTTTCTTTGGTTCGGATCACCCGATTGCTAACCGGGCCACTGGTATACAACTGCCGGGCTAGTTTACGCTTAGCCTCATCAAGCTGATACTTCTCATCGGTCAGCGTATCGGGCTGTACCTGTCGGGCCTGTTCATGCAGTTTGCGGGCTCGGTCGACCAATTCCTGAAGTTGGGCGGCTGTTTCGTATTCCTCATTTTGCAGGGCTTTCTGCAAGTCAAAGTCAAGCTGGCCCCGTAGTTCCTGAATCTCGTCGCGCAGTTTGACCAGGCTAACATAGCGCTGCGTCGGGCTGAATACCTCATCAATCTGTTGATCGGTCATACTCAAATGCAGGCTCACCGACACATCCCGCGACTCGCTCATGTCGATTTTAAGTTCGACATCCGAACCTTTTATCAGATCGGCGGGCAAATCAGTAGCCCGCACTTCAATGACACCTATATTCTTGTTAGTACTGGGATGCTGGGTTGCATCGCCTTCGAGCAGATTGATAATCAGGCTTTCGTCCGACCCTTTCCGAATAGTCCGGCTGATTTCCCGGTAAATCGTTTTGGTGAGTGGTAACACGCTGTTTCGACTAAAAATTAGCTCACAGCGCGTCGCATTATTGAGCAGATCATCAACTTCAATGCAGATATCTTCAGGCAGCGGCTGGCCATACAGACTAAACAATCCATGCGTAATCGTAACCGGCTCGACCTGAACCGGAACAGGATTATTGTAACTGTCATACACGCTAATCGTAAACGTATTGACCCGATTCGGCAATAGTCCGACAAATTCCCCAAAGCGGGCCGTAAGTGGTCGAAGTGACGTATCAAAACCACCATCGGTACGGATAATGCGATAAAACAGTCCTTCGGACGCAACCGTTGCACTGGCCGAAATGTACTCTTCCAGGTCTTTTGTGGTTTTGTTGTACCCCGTTTGTATCTGAATAGCTGGTAATAAATCCGTTGACTCAACCTTTGTTCGGGTTTTCTGCCGGGCGGGCGTATTACCGGCAAAATAAGCGGCTCCTACGGCCACAGCCGTTGTCGGGTCAGCATCGGTATTCACTGGCAAGCCGGTTCGCTCTGCCAGCGTGGTCCGAACGTAGGGAATATAGGTACTACCGCCAATCAGGACGATTTCAGAAATATCGTCGGTATGCAGATTGTTCCGCGACATGATCGTTTCCAGCATAGTGATCGTATCGTCGATCCGGTCATGGATAACCGCATTCAACTGCTCACGGCCAACGGGTATCAGCAGATCAAGCTCATCGCCCTCTGCAGTTTCAAACGTTACTTCAAATTCCGTTGAGAGTTGGGTAGTTAGTTCTTTTTTGGCTTCTTCCGCTTTCAGCAGTAGCACATAATACAGTTTTTCATAGCGGGCATTATGCGTAAGCAATTGACTCGCGAGGTCTGTCTGGCCCGTTTGCCGGATAATTTCGGGAACGAGTACATCCATGACCAGCGAATGATCGAAATCGACCCCGCCCAGGTAATTATTACCCTGATGGTCCAGCACCCGCATTTCGTTGTTTTCGATGCCAATCAGCGCCACATCGAACGTACCGCCACCGAGATCATACACCAGCCATTTGCCCGACTCTTTCTCTGTCGTATGCTTGTTAAAGTAAGCCAGTGAAGCCGCAATCGGCTCCTGTAGCAAAACTACCTCCCGAAAACCTGCCTCTAACCCTGCCTGTTTGGTCGCATTGCTCTGAACGGTATCGAAGCTGGCGGGTATGGTAATGACCACACTTTCGGGAATATCGCCCGTATGGATGAAATTTTTGAGTTCTTTCAATACCAGCGCCGATAGCTCAATGGGCATGATGGTCTCCTGTCGCGATGGGATCGAATAGGTTTCGCTGGTGCCCATTTTTCGCTTGAAGCTCGAAAATACGTTGAGCGGGTCTTTCAGGAGCCACTCCCGCGCTTTATCGCCTACTAACACCCGTTCTTTTCGGAAAGCCACACAACTGGGCAATGTTTCTTTCAGGCCAATGGGATTTTTGAATACCTCCGCCTGAGCTCCGGTAAACCGGGCAATCAGGGAGTTGGTTGTCCCTAAATCGATGCCAAAATTGATGGTCTGCATGGATAGATGATTTATACGCTCTCGACTATAACGATACCGGCCTGCACAATCTGTCCATGCTGGCTGACAATCGGCTTAATCACCTGCGTAATGGTCAAATTCTCCATTGAGTTACCGGTTACACTGGCCTCAACATCGGTTCGGGTTTCGGTGTAGCGTTCGCCTTCGGGACTATGAAATGTGGTGCCTAGTTCGGCCAGTGCCTGTCGGATACGCTGTATAGGACGCAGATACCCACTACCCGACTGACCCTCTTTAGCGGCCTTTTTTTCGAGTGCATGTACCTGGTTGGCAATATCAATAAGCGGTTGCATGACGAATAAACTGCATTTTAGAAACCGCAAGTTAAAAATAATTGACTTATGCCCTAAAGGCGGTTTATTCGGGTAAGCGACGGTCTCTACTCACCTTCGATTTTTGTGCTTAGCCTGTAAACTTAAAACCTTTATAAACTACAGCCAATCGTTTCTTCGTTATTCAGCCGTGTTGAACGATTAACCCAATCCGGTTATGCTTGTGAGAGCGGTTTTCTCCCTACCCACGTTAATTTTAAGTACAGCCCTGTCGGGCTCTTTACTGGCCCAAATTCCTTCCTCGGGGTCATTCATTTGCAGCTACACAGGTGGCAAAGTCAATTCAGAAGTTGTTTGTTCACCCACTACCAACTCGAATGTGCATGCCGAACGCGTGGTCGATCGGATTCTGAAACCGATTGGCCTGATGCGGAATTTCAAGGTCATCGAGTGTTCCAATACCTCCAACTGTTTTGCGACCGTTCTGAAAGGTCAGCGATTCATCGTGTACGATGGAGCGTTCATGCAGGAAATTGAGGAAGAAACCGAGACCGACTGGTCGGCCATTAGTATCATGGCGCACGAAATTGGCCACCATTTGCAGGGCCATACCATCGATGGTCGGGGTGGTCAGCCCCTGAAAGAAATCGAGGCCGATAAGTTTTCGGGCTTTGTGCTGCATCAGTTGGGGGCGTCGCTTGACGAATCGCTGGTGGCTGTTCGGAAATTAGGCAACGAACGGGCTACTCCGACGCACCCGGCCAAACCCGAGCGCATCGAAGCGATTCGCAAAGGCTGGCTGGAAGCAGAGGCTATGTACCCCAAAAGCCGGGTGATGGTAAAAACACCGACAGCGATGGCTCCAAAACCGATTGCAACAAACAGCCCTGCTTCTACCGCCCGACCAGTTGTAGCGCCTAAAACTCCCGCCCGAGCAACCGTTGGTTGCGTTTCGGGCGATTGTAAAGATGGAACAGGTGTATTCGTTTACCCTACGGGCGAACGTTATGCGGGCGAATTTGAAGAAGGTGATAAACACGGCGAAGGCACTGAATACTACGCCGATGGGAAGGTCAAATACAAAGGTGGTTTTCGCGATAACCTGCGTTGCGATTACGGCGTCTACTTCTACCGAAACGGCGATAAGTTCGTCGGCTGGTTTAAGAATAACATGCCCAACGGAAAAGGTACCTACCATTTTGCCGACGGTGATCAGGTTGCCGGAACCTTCCGAAACGGTCAGCCAGTGCAATAGCCGATTTGGCGAGTAGCAAAGTAGATTTTCGAGGCTTCATCTTCCAGTCCATTTGGTGGTGGACATTGATAGGAAGTTGAAGCCTCTTCTGTTTTAACTGGCTCGGTACCGTTTCGCAATGACCACCCAAATCTTCAGATACCGATCTTCCCTACTGTCACAAAATAAATTTCCGAAACCTTCTTAGGCTTTTATCGTCTTTAGGTAGATATAACAATTGGCAACGAAGTACACATCTGGACGGTACAGAAGAAAATTTTGTCAGTATACTATCGTTACTTCTATTGGACGTAAAAAAAGTTTTTGCTTAAAAACCCCTCATATGAGCTGTATAAGTACAATTTGGCATAATTATAGATTATATCTTCATTAATTAGACAATTTTATCATTAAATAGTTAAATATTTGTTCTTTTTACGAAAATCACCAATAAAATAAGCTATGGGTGCTGTAGTAAAACTATCCATAAAGAATGTAATCGACCTTTGGTTTGCAGAAGATACACCAATCCGTCAGTACCGTGCTCGCATGAATCCGAGATTGTGGGAAATGTGTCAGCAAGTCAGTAAAGATTTTGTTGCTCCCTCGGGTCGGCTGATGCCCAGTCAGTACCGGAAATCGGATAAAGTAGCCTTTGCCAAACTGGTTTTAGACCGATTGGGAGACCGGGAAGCGGCTATCGAAGATGATATGCTTGAGTTGACCTATTAAGGGCGATTAGTACCGAAAAAGATAGGCTAATCCTGACAAACGAATGATTAGCCCTGTTGCGTAAGAGATTCATCACCTTACTGCGTTGATATCTATTTGTAAATAAATCAGCCGATTTCCATAGTACGACTACACTATATTCAGTTCTTAATTGTAGTCATAATCAACCAACTACTGCTCATTTACCCTTCATTTTAGCGGGTTCAATCTCCTTCAACGTATAGGCTACAGCCTGCGGGCCAGGCTCAGCCATTAAGTGCATCCATTCGCTATATTGACGGGTAAACGAAGCACCGTAATAAAATATAAGTGAAGAGTAAAAGATAAACAGGAGCACCAGGATAATAGCCCCCGAATGCCCATACAATGAGCCAACCTGACTATTAATTAGCAGTCGGCTTAATATACTCTCCCCAATCTTAAACAGGACACTGGTAAAAGCCGCCCCTAGCCAGACCGCCCTCCAGGTAATTCGTACATCGGGCAGAAACCTAAACAGAATAGCAAACCAAATCATACGAATCAGGACAGAGGCAACCAGATGTCCTAAATCGGCCATGATCTGATAATAGCTCAGTGCCGAAAGCATCCAGTCGGTGCTGAGTCTGCCTAAAAACTGCTCCAGCGTAACGGATAAGGCAAAAAGAACGCCCGAACCAATAATGATGGTGAGTGCAACCAGCTTGTTTCGCAGAAAATAAACCAATGGATGCTTTGATCGGCTTCTTACATTCCAAAGCTGATCCAGTGAATTTTTGACAATTGCAAACAAGGTGGTTGACGCCAGTAACACTAAAAAAATACTAAGTACGGCTAGCGAATTACTCGGCTTAGGTTGCCGCAAACGATGCGAAATTACTTCCAGTTGACGAGCACCTTTTGGTCCAAATAAATCAGCCAGTTCATCAAAAAGATGCCCACTCACGCCCTCCGATTGCACAACAAACAGAGGATCTAATAGCGTACTCAGAATTATGACGATAGGAGGAAGCGCGAAAAAAGAGAAGAACGCCGTAGCTCCGGCCATTCGGATCGGGTCGTTGGCCTGCAAGTGCGCCAGAGCGCTTTTCAAAATCTGAAAAATCGGGGTGACTCTTTTCAAACGATAGTCGGGTAATAATATCCGTCATGAATAACCCTTATCTAACCAATAAGGTTTATAGAGAATGAGCTAACATAATTCAATCTGAATCAAGAACTTATAAGTTACACTTAACAATTCTGGGGCCAACGAAAAGCCCGGCATACTGTTGGTGTGCCGGGCTTTGTATATACCACTTATGGGTTAGTCTGGAGAAGTTATCATTGAGACGTGAACCCAGCTAGTAAGTAACAAATTATCAGTTAGTAGGCACGATATAGTTGCTCGTCCGCGGTTGCATCGCGGACGAGCGAGCAGAGTCTTACAACCACCGGCTGATAAATTCGCCAAACGTGTCTTTGTACTGATCGCTCACCGGGATGGTCGTCGAACCGATCTGGACCGAATTTCGGGTTACTGCATGGATACGATCAAGAGCCACGATAAACGAGCGGTGTATGCGCATGAACTGTCGGGGAGGCAGCTTCTCTTCCAGCGATTTCAGGCTGGTCAACGACAATAAAGGTTTATCGGGTTCGCTCTGCCGATAAACTTTCACATAATCCTTCAGCCCTTCGATATACAGAATATCGCTATACGACACGCGAACCAACTGATATTCAACCTTCAAAAAGAGATAGTCATCACTCGATTCGGCAACAGCAGGCGCAGCAGACGATATCACAATGGGCTTGTTATCGGGCCGTTGTACGAGTTCGAAATAGTTGCGGGCTTTACTCGCAGCTCGCAGAAATTCTTCGTAATTGAACGGTTTAAGCAAATAATCCAGCGCATCGACCCGAAAGCCATCAAGGGCAAACTGATCGAATGCCGTGGTAAAAATAATCCGGGTGGTCTGCGCTCCCCGATTGTTTCGTTCCAGCACACGGGCCAGTTCAAGCCCGGTCAGGTCGGGCATCTGTATATCCAGAAAAATAACATCGACCGGGTGCTGCAAGATATATTGCAAGGCCTGAACGGCACTACTAAAACGGCCTGACAACTCCAGAAAGGGCGTTTTTTCGATAAACGCACAGACCAATCCAAGCGCCAGCGGTTCATCATCGACAGCAATGCAGGAAAGCGTCATGCCAGATTCAAAGTTAGTTGCACGTGGTATTCACCAGCCATCGTATGCTCGTTGATATACAGCGTATACTGACCTGGGTACAACAGATCGAGCCGACGACGGGTATTGACCAGACCAATGCCGTTACCCGTTTCGAGCGAGGACGATTTCTGGGTAAATAACGTATTCTGCACATCCATCTGCAACTGGTTATTCTGCTGCTGTACACTGATCCGAATCCAGCTTGGTTCCAGCGTACTAACACCATGTTTAAACGCATTTTCCACAAACGGCAGAAACAACATTGGGGCAATCGACTGATCGCGCAAGGGCGAAGGTGTATCGAGCGTAACGGTCACCTTATCCGTCAATCGGAGTTGCATCAGTTGAATGTAATCACTCAAAAAATTAATCTCCTTACTAAGCATCGTTGTTCCCGATTGAGTTTCGTATAGCACGTAACGCATCATGCGTGAGAGCCGGTGCAGGGCTTCGCGGGCCGTTTCGACATCGATCAGGGTCAGCGCATAAATGTTGTTGAGCGTATTGAAAAAGAAATGCGGGTTAATCTGTGCCTTTAAAAACGACAGTTCCGAGGTAGTTTTGGCCTGCTCCAGAGCCAGCCGGAGGTTAGCATCCATTTGCCACTTCTGCAACAACGCCATGCTGGTGCTAATGCCCAGGATCAGCAGAATAGTAAACAGATTCGGTTGAATCCAGCCGTAGTATTTAACCTTGCCGGTCCCGTCTGGATGGAAAGCCCGATGCACTAAAATCGGCAAATTAAAGCTCCATTCAATAAAAGCCAGAATCAACATGACCAGCACAATGACGCCAAACAGCGAAAGCAAATAGCGGCTTGTCTGGCCGGGTAACAGGTACCGGGGTACAAATACGTTGGCGTTCAGATAGAACACACCAACCATCAGCACGAAAAAGATACTCTGCCGAATCCAGAATAGATCCGGAAAATGAATCTCGGACGTGAACGACTGAAAGAAAAGCAGATAGCCCATCAGTCCCCAGCCTAAAACATGGCTCAGCAAAGGGACGTATCGACGAGAAAACAACGCTGCACCCATAATTTGTAGTTTCTGTAGATTCCGGGTTTCTCTACTCTACAACTGTCTGTTTAAAAACAACAGAAACGATAGATTAAGCACCGTTCAAGAGTGTTACAAGTTTAGCGGAAAAACTGAATAATCGTCTGGCTAATCGTCACATTTACAGACTTTCCCGATAGTCCGGCCATTTTAACCGACGAATGGCCTACTTTCTGGCGGTAGCCATGCAAGCAGCCGTTCATCGGCGAAAATGGCCTTTCTGCCGACGTTTTCATCGCTACGGTCTATTGTATTTTTTGGATTAAAACAATGCATGTTGCTTTGCTGCGTCAATGATGGTTCTTCACAACGATGCAAAAGCGATTCTTACGTCTCTTATTAACTCTTGGACTTGGTTGCGGTTTCACGCAAACACTATATGCACAGTTTGGCCCTCCGGGTGGCGGTCCTGGTGGATTTAATCAGGACAACCGTCGTCAGAAAACTGAATTTACGGGCGTAGCCGACGATGCACCCAAAGGAAACGGAAAAATAAACGGTCTGCTGGTCGATTCCACCTCCGGTAAACCCGTTGAGTTTGCCACCATCGCCCTCATTAGCGTAAAAACCAACAAGCCAGTCGACGGTACTACATCGGATGCCAAAGGAGTTTTCTCGATGACCAAACTGGCTCCGGGCGATTACCGACTTCAGTACTCCTTTATCGGTTATAAAAACCTGGACTCCAAACCATTTACGATTGCCAAAGGTACCGAGATCAACATGGGTTCAGTACGCCTTACTGCTGACATTCGCACCTTAAGTGAGGTAGTGGTAACGGGTCAGGCAGCACTGATCGAGGAAAAAGTGGACCGGCTGGTATTCAATGCCGATAAAGATATTGCCACCAAGGGCGGTGATGCGTCGGACGTTTTGAAACGAGTACCCATGCTATCGGTCGATCTGGACGGGAATGTCAGCCTGCGCGGTAGCCAGAATATCCGGGTGTTGATCAACAACAAACCATCTACAATTGTCGCGGCCAGTGTAGCCGATGCCTTGAAGCAACTACCTGCCGACATGATCAAGTCGGTTGAGGTAATTACCAGTCCATCGGCCAAATACGATGCTGAAGGTGCTGCCGGGATTATCAACATCGTTACCAAAAAGAATACCTTGCACGGCCTGACCCTGAACGTCGATGCCGGTGCGGGTTTACGCGCTTCTAACCTCGGGTTGAATGGCTCATATCGCCAAGGCAAGTTAGGAATCACGCTGGGTGGTTTCGGCCGGGCTATGTACAACCGCGCTTCATCGACTCTCGATCAAACAACCCTGGTCGGTACGCAATACCAGAAAACCCATCAGGAAGGTACTGCTTTCGACAAACCTATTTTCGGCCAGTACAATCTCGGCTTCGATTACGATCTGGCTAAAAATCAGTCGCTGTCGGCGAATGTCCGGTTCGGTACCCGTAATTTCATTCAGCAACAAACCCAGTTGACCAATTCGTCTATTGGTGATTCACTCCTGAGCTTAACCAATCGGGATGTAAACCGGAAAGACCTGTCGAACTCCGTCGATATGAACCTCGATTACATTCGCACGTTTAAACCGCAACAGGAATGGTCTATTTCAACACAGTATAGCCGCACGGGATTAACGAATAATTTCTTTGCGGATATTATGAACGACGCCAACGTCCTGACACGCCGTCAGCAGAATATCAACAACAATACCAACCAGGAAATGACTCTTCAGACGGATTATCAGACGCCCGTCAAAAAGAATCAGTTGTTGGAATTTGGGGCAAAAGCCATCATGCGAACAGTGGACAGCCACTTTAGATACCTGATTGGTGGTAGCACGGGTGAACTCACCATCGACCCATCCAACCAGTCGGGCTCACTGGCCTATAATCAGAACATTGGTGCGGGTTATATCTCGTACACCTACGTCACGCCCAGCAAGTACACCTTCAAGATCGGCACCCGTTACGAGTACACCAGTATTTCGGCCAAGGCAAATGAAAGTACCACACTGGCTATTCCGAATTACAGCAACCTGGTACCCAGCATCAACGTATCGAAAAGCCTGAAAGGCGGAACTACAGTAAAGGCAGCTTATAACCGTCGGATTCAACGGCCCGGTCTGCAACAGCTGAACCCTAACCCGAATGCCGCTAACCCGCAAATGATTCAGGTCGGTAATCCAACGCTGAGCCCTGAACTGACCGACAACGTAGAGCTGAGCTTAAGCTCAACCATCAAGAAAGTCTATCTGAACGCAGCCGTCTTTGGCCGGTTAACGAATAACGCCATTACACAGATACGCATCCCATCGGATTCGCTGCCAGGCGGTATCATTACGACCTTCCAGAATATCGGTGTGCAACGCACAATGGGAGCCAATGTGTTCTTCAACGCTAACCTGACGCCAAAATGGAGTTTAAACGGTGGCCTGGACGGTTACTACATGTACATGCAGGGTTTAACACCCGGCGCCGATGGCAAGTCGATCACCATCAGCAATTCGGGCGTTAGTATCGGCGGTCGTTTGATGAGCCAGTTACAGCTCGATAAAGGCTGGAGTGCTCAGGTATTCAGTTTCTTCCGGGGACCTAATCCTCAGTTGCAAGGTACAATGGGTAGTTTCTACATGTACTCGCTGGGTGTTCGGAAAGATCTGGCCAGCAAGCGGGGCAGTATCGGTCTGGCAGCTGAGAACTTCGTAGGAGGTGGTGTAACCATGCGTACTACGTTGAATTCGCCACTACTTTCGCAAGACAATGTTACACACCTATACAATTCTAACTTAAAAGTCACGTTTACGTATCGGATTGGTAAAATGACGTTTGAGCAACCTCGTCGGAAAGTTCGTTCGGTGAATAACGATGACGTGAAAGGCGGGGAAGGTGGAAACGATGGTGGTGGGCAACAGCAACAGGCAGCCCCAGCCGGAGGTCAATCGGGCGGAGGACGTCCTCGGTAAATTACCTGTTAAATCTACTTACTCAGTACGTCAGAATATAACCAGATTCAGTAGATTCACGGGTTGTTTGCGACTATGTAAGCAACCCTTAGTTCTGGAAGGCCGTATTATCAATCAAACCAATGTCAATTTACTTTAGCTTGTAGTTCCCGTTCACCTTAAATCCAATTTTACAATCAATGAAAAACCAATTGAAATCTTTAGTACTTACAGCCGCTGCTCTGTTTGCTTTTTCAACTACATACGCGCAAACCTGGGCGCTGGATAAAGCACATGCTAAAGTTGGCTTTACGGTTACCCACCTGATGCTGTCGGAAGTCGATGGCTATTTCAAAACATTCGAGGCAAAAATTAATGCTGCCAAGCCGGATCTTTCGGATGCCGTTTTCGAATTCTCAACCGACATCAATAGCATCGATACGGGTAACGAACGTCGTGATGGCGATTTGAAAGGCGATCGCTGGTTCGATGCAGCCAAATACCCGACCATGTCGTTCAAGAGCACCTCGTTCAAGAAAGTGGCCGATAATAAGTACAAAGTAGCTGGCGACCTGACCATGCATGGTGTTACCAAACCTGTTACCCTCGACGCGACGATGGTAGGCCCTAAGCAAATGCCCGGCCGTGATGGCAAGCCTGGCCCGGAGAAAGTAGGTTTTAAAATGACCGGCCAAATTAAGCGTACCGATTTCGGTGTAGGCGGAGCTGGTGCTATGCCGGTGAGCGAAGAAGTTGAATTACGGGCTACCGGTGAGTTCACCAAGCAGTCGTAATCAGTCGATAATTAGCCAGTACAGGTATGACCCCGATGGTGTCAGATGTTTATAGCTAGCATGCTTTTCTATAAACATTTGACCGCATCGGGGTCATACCTATTACAGACCAGTAGATAGGTTTTTTGAACAGTAAACGGATAAGCTACGCAGAAAGCAGAGTATCGACAAGCATTTACCGAATACGCTCAACGACTCGTTTTGAAATAGGCGCATTGCTGCTTACATTCGACTTGATTATCAACGCATTCTTTAAACCAGCCTCTACTAACTATGAAAAAACTAGGTGCAGTTCTTGCTCTGGGTATAGCCGGGCTTTTACTGCTGTCAACTACCACCCGACCGGTTCGTCATCAGTACGGAATGGTAACGGGTACGCCTACGATCAAGTCCATCAATGCGCTGGCATTTGGGCCTGATGGAATCCTGTTCATTGGTGACGGACGAAGTGCTGCCGTTTTTGCCGTTGATACGAAGGATATTACGCCGGTTGAAAAGCCAAATCCGGTCGACGTCAAAAACATTGACCAGAAAATTGCGGCTTTGCTGGGCACCGATGTAAAAAACATCACCATTCAGGATATTGCCGTCAATCCGACGTCGAAGAATGTGTATTGCGCTGTACAGCACAGCGATGGAACCCCCGTTTTGCTGAAAGTAGAAGGAGATAAAGTAGCTGCCGTTTCGCTGAAAGAGATTCCGTATTCAACCGTAACCTTAACCAATGCCCCTGCCGAAGACGCTAAAGACCGGCGGGGAGAATCCCTTCGAATTGCCTCCATTTCCGATATGGGCTTTTCGGATGGGAAAGTGCTGGTGAGTGGCCTGTCGAATCAGGAATTTGGCTCTACGTTCCGCAGCATCCCGTTCCCGTTTACCAACGCACAGGATCAAACCTCGCTCGAAATCTACCATGCCGCTCACGCCAAGTACGAGACCATGGCACCCATCAAAACCTTTACCACGACTGAGATAAAGGGCAAAAAATACCTGCTGGCGAGTTATACCTGCACCCCACTGGTTCTGTTCCCGATGGACGAACTGAAGCCCGGAACGCATGTAAAAGGTCGGACGGTGGCCGAAATGGGGAGTGGTAACCAACCGCTGGATATGGTCATGCTGAAAAAAGGGGGCGAATCGTTCCTGCTAATGGCCAACTCAAACCGGCCGGTATTCAAGGTGCGTTATAAAAATCTGGAAGATTTTCAGGGTTCGCTGACAACACCTGTTACCGAAAACTTCGCTACGGCTGGGGTGAACTTTGTATCGCTGCCATTGACCAACGTACTGCAAATCGACAAACTCGACGATGGCCGGATGATTCTATTACAACGTCGCTCAAACGGCAATCTTGATCTTTGGACTTCCAATGATTGGTTACTGTAAATCAACAACACAACCAACGATCAGGCTATGCGCAATGTGTAGCCTGATTTTTTTTAGTGCATTTCTGATACTCGCTTGCCAGTCCGGCGAAACTACCGATCTCACCATTCGCTGGAACGACAAGCGCGCAAAGAGCCTGCTTATTCCCAAACGTTTAGTCTCGTCCGTTCCCGCCGATTCGGTAGCACAACTTCTCACCGTACATCTGCTCAATGAGGAAACAGCCATTGCCGGGCAATACCAAGACATTGGTGACGACATCCTCTTTGAGCCACTCATACCTTTTACCCGTGGGTTGCGTTATGCCGTCTGGCTGCGCGATAAGCCTGTCCGTGAGATAAGCATCCCATCATTATCAGCCGACGATCATCCTGATTTACTGGCCATTTATCCAACACAGGATACCGTCCCCGAAAATCTGTTAAAAATCTATCTCCGTTTTTCACGGCCGATGCGCGAAGGCCAATCAGAAAAGTACGTTGCCCTGATTAAAAATAACCGGGATACGGTAAAGGGAGCCTTCCTGAACCTCCAACCCGAACTTTGGAATACCGACCGAACCATGCTTACCCTTTGGCTGGACCCAGGCCGTATCAAACGCGACCTACAACCCAACAAACTGTTAGGCGCTCCACTGGATGCGAATCAACGCTATCAACTGGTTGTATCGCCCAACTGGCTCGACCAGCAAGGTGCTAGCTTATCGAAACCGACCATCAAAACGTTTGTTACAAAGCTTCGGGACGGCCAGCCGCCAAACCCTGCTACATGGGCCATTCATTCACCTTCGTCTGGGAGCACACAACCACTCACGATAGCATTTGGTAAAGGACTTGATTATAGTTTGTTAACCGAAACGTTCCACGTGTTCCAGCAGAATGGCAAGCCCCTATCGGGTGTCTGGCAAATTGGAACCAATGAAAAGCAGAGTTCATTTAAGCCGGATAGCCCATGGCAAGAAGGGCGCTATACAGTCCGAATTGAATCCAGGCTGGAAGATTTAGCGGGTAATAACCTCAACCGTCCGTTTGATCGGGACATAACCCGTAAATCGCAGGCTAATACCGATCAACCATTTAAAGAAGTGTTTTTCGAGGTACGCTAATACGCCGATTTCCTATAGAAGGGGATCGATATAATAACAGAAAAGCCCCTCCCCTTGGACTAAGAGGAGGGGCCAGAAAGATATAAACGAACTCAAAGCAAACGGCCCAGGAAAATGAGCACAATGGCACCACCAACGGCAATCAGCAGATTCATAATCAGGCCGTCGTTGTCAGGGTCGTTACCAAGCTTCCGGGCAATAAAGCCGCCAAGAAATCCACCAACAATACCAAGAATAACATTAATGTACCATGGATTATGACTTTCCATGATGCGACTGGCAATATAGCCCGCTATGCCGCCAATCAGAATAGAATACAAAAAACCCATACGTTTAAGAGATTAGGTGAGATGCCATTAGGCAATACAAGTGTACTCAAAAGCTACCATAATGCTACTATAGACAAATTAAATGCACGATAGTCACAGCTTTAATGGGTATAATTACCATAAAAACGACTCTTTAAATTAGCTAAAAGACAATCTCTTCTTAGTATAAACACATGAATCGGTCTTCTTCGGGAAATCCCCTCCTGCTTTCTCAACGAGCCATGCGTATTGCTGCTGCAAGCCTTATTGTTGGCGGTACGTTTGTAGGCGCTTTTCAGAATCGCAACCTCAACAGGGCTTCAGGGTCGTACCTGAACCGTTTGTTTACTCAACTGAGTGACGACGACAAACATGACCCAAAATATGCAGTGGGTAGTCTGAACGTAGCTCCTGGGCTCGAAGCAACCCTCTTTGCCGCTGAACCTATGCTCACCAACCCCACCAACATCGATGTCGATGCCCGTGGGCGCGTATGGGTATGCGAAGCCTATAACTATCGGCCCGCCATCAACGGCAATCCCACCCGCAAGGAAGGCGACCGCATTGTGATTCTGGAAGATACCAATGGCGATGGCAAAGCCGATCTCACGAAAGTCTTTTACCAGGATCCTAGTATCGAATCTCCACTGGGCATCTGGGTGCAGGGCAATAAAGTGATCGTCTCCGATAGCCCGAACGTATGGGTACTCACCGACGAAAACGGCGACGACAAAGCTGACAAAAAAGAACTACTGTTTACCGGTATTGGTGGAGAGCAACACGACCACGGCATGCACACCTTTGTGTTTGGGCCTGATGGTAAGTGGTATTTCAACTTCGGCAATTCGGGCGAACAACTGCTGGATAAAGATGGTAACGCCATTGTGGACATTGCCACGGGCAAAACCATCAATAAGCAGAATTTCAAACAGGGCATGGTGTTCCGCTGTGATCCCGATGGCAAGAATGTGGAGGTACTGGCTCAGAATTTCCGCAACAACTACGAGATCGCCGTCGATTCATATGGCACGCTCTGGCAATCGGACAACGACGACGATGGCAACAAAAGCGTTCGAATCAACTACGTGATGGAGTATGGCAACTACGGCTATACCGACGAAATGACCGGCGCTGGCTGGCAAGCCAACCGCGATAACCTTGAGCCCGAAATTCCACGTCGCCACTGGCACCTGAATGATCCGGGTGTGGTTCCCAACCTGCTTCAGACCGGAGCTGGTTCGCCTACGGGGATTATTGTCTATGAAGGCAACCTGCTTCCTGAAGTCTTTCGGAATCAGGTTATTCACTGCGATGCCGGTCCAAACGTAGTGCGCTCGTATCCGGTGCAAAAAGAGGGGGCGGGGTATAAAGCCCAGATTGTTAACGTATTGGAAGGTGCCCGCGATCAGTGGTTCCGTCCTGCCGATGTCTGCGTTGCTCCTGATGGCTCGCTGATCATTGCTGATTGGTACGATCCAGGTGTGGGTGGTCACCAGGCGGGTGATCAGAATCGGGGCCGGGTTTACCGGGTAGCGCCCCCCAACTCGCCCTACACGATGCCCAAAGTTGATGTATCGACCACAGATGGCGCTATTGAAGCCCTACAGAGTCCCAATATGGCTATTCGGTACGCAGGTTGGCAAAAGCTCCACGGCATGGGCGCTAAAGCTGAAAAGGCTCTGGCAAAACTGTACAAATCGTCAGATAACCGGGACCCCGGACGGCCACGCATGCAGGCACGGGCGTTATGGCTGCTGAGCCAGTTGGAGAACGGCAAAAAATATATTGAAACAGCCCTGAAAAGTCCTAATCCCGATTTACGAATTACCGGTCTTCGAGCCGCTCGTGAACGGAAAATGGATTTCATTCCTTATGTAAAACAGTTAGCAAACGATCCAGACGCGCAGGTACGTCGGGAGTGCATCCTCGCGCTTCGTCGCAGTACTTCGCCTGATGCACCGGCTCTATGGGCACAGCTCGCCAGTCAATACGATGGCAACGACCGGTGGTATCTGGAAGCACTGGGAATTGGCGCCGATGGCAACTGGGATAGCTATTACACGGCCTGGTTAAAGCAGGTGAAAGGCGACCCGATCGCTAATGCAGCCGGGCGCGATATTGTCTGGCGAGCCCGTACCAAAGAATCTGTTCCCTTATTGGCTAAACTGGCTGGCGATCCATCGGTTGCAGTGGCCCAACGGTTGCGTTATTTCCGCGCATTCGACTTCAACCCTGGCGCTACCGAAAAATCCAATGCGTTGCTGAGTATTTTACAGGCCAATAATGGCTCTACGGATGTTACCAAACTAGCCCTGCGCCATCTGGACCCCGCTTTCGTACGCGATTCGCCCGTAGCGACCAATGCCCTTGCCAAGTTGATCAACGATGTGTACGGAACTCCTGAATACATCGAGCTGGTCACACGCTTTGAACCCGTTTCGGAAAATAATCACCTGAAACAACTGGCGCTGGCCAAGCCGATGGAGGGTATGGGACGGGATGCCGCTCGGCAGTTGCTCAAACAAGGCGGAGGGCCACTAGCCTGGGAAGTTATCAATGGGTCAGATGCAGAAGCCGCAACCAACATGCTGGTTGCTTTACGGCGGATAGGTAACAAGGAATCCATCAATATCCTGAAAATGGTGGCCTTGGATTCCAAGCGTCCGGCTGCCATTCGCCGGGAAGCCACCCGTTCACTCGGGGGAAGTTCTGAAGGTGCTGATCTGGTGGTCGAATTATTAAAGTCCGGTGATATTACGGGCGATTACAAGAAAGCGGCTGTGCAGGGTGTCAGCAACGACTGGCGCAAAAACATCCGCCAGCAGGCCGCCAGTTACCTCGACGGTGGTCAAAGTGCCGAAGGTAAAAAACTGCCTGGCATCAATGAACTACTGACGATGAAAGGCGATGCCGCCAGAGGGGTTAGTGTCTTTAAAAATAATTGTTCTATTTGCCACCAGGTCAATGGCGAAGGCATGGATTTCGGGCCAAAGCTCTCCGAAATTGGCTCTAAATTGCCAAGAGAAGGACAATACCTGGCTATCTTACACCCCGATGCCGGAATTAGTTTTGGTTTCGAAGGCTGGGAAGTGAAGTTCAAAGATGGTAGCTCCATGACGGGCATTGTCTCCAGCAAAACCGAAACGGATCTGCAAATGAAATTCCCCGGCGGTGTCGTCCAGAACTACAAAATGGCCGATGTTATCTCGATGAAGCAAATTGATTCATCCATGATGCCATCGGGCCTTCAGGAGGCCATGAGTACACAGGAATTAGTCGATTTAGTAGAATATCTAACCAGTTTGAAGAAAAAGTAACCGGGATTTAACGGATTTAGGGATTAATCTGATTTTGTTGATTTGCTTTCACTGAAGAGCTTCGAAGAAGCAAAAAACAAAATCTGTTTTTATCCATTAATCAGTTCAATCCCGGTTCAGACCAATTATGCAACGACGCAATTTCGTAAAATCAACGTTGGGCGCAGCGGGCCTGGGCCTGACTGCCGCAGCCGAATCAGTCGCCGACAACTGGCACTCGCAGCCTGCTTTTCTGGCCAAGAATACCTTCAAGCTGAAATATGCCCCTCACTTCGGCATGTTCGAAAACAGCGCAGGCAAAGACCCCATCGACCAGCTCAAATTTATGGCCGACATGGGTTTCACAGCGCTGGAAGACAACGGTATGATGGGTCGTGATGCGGCTTTACAGGAAAAGATTGCTAAAGAGATGACCCGCCTGGGCATGACCATGGGCGTGTTTGTACTTGATAAAGGCGGAAATGGCCAGAACACGCTAGCCGCTGGCAAACCCGAATACATCGAGATTTTCCTGAATGGTTGCTGGAAAGCTGTTGAAACCGCCAAACGCGTCAATGCGAAATTCACGACTGTCGTTCCCGGCGATTTCGAACGCAACTTGCCTATCGGCATTCAAACCGGCCATGTAATCGACGCGCTACGCCGGGGTGCCGATATTCTGGCCCCAGCGGGCTTAACGATGGTACTGGAACCCCTCAGTGATACGCCCAACCTATTCCTGCGCACCTCCGACCAGACGTACGAAATTTGCCGGGCTGTGAATAGTCCTGCCTGTAAGATTCTGTTTGATATTTATCACATGCAGAAAAACGAAGGGCATATTATTCCGCACATCAACTGGTGCTGGAGTGAAATTGGTTATTTTCAGATGGGCGATAACCCCGGCCGAAAAGAGCCAACAACGGGCGAAATCAATTACAAGAACATATTCAAGCACATTTACCAGAAGCAGAAAGCCGAAAACAAAGAATTCATCTTCGGTATGGAACACGGCAATTCGCAGCCCGGTAAAGAAGGAGAAATGGCCGTCATCAAAGCATACGTGGAGTCAGATAGCTTTACGGTGTAAGCTTTTTTGTCATTCCGACCGGGACGCGTCCCGGTCGGAATGACAAAAATTGTAAAAGCAAACGGGTAATCAGGTCAATTATAAATCCTGATTACCCGTTTTTCGCACGTAAATGTCTTCTTAGAGAACAATCACTGAGTTCTCTTCACCCGATACACCACTGGCTACATATTTATCAGCAGCCCAATCGTTCATCCATGTCGTACCATCTAACACGTAGCGGAATTGGTATTCGCTACCAACAGGTAACTCAACGGTTGTTTTATATGAACCGTCCTTTTGCTTTTTCAGAGCCTGGGCATTAACATCCCACCCATTAAACTCTCCGGCCAGGGCGACCGTTTTCGCACCATTGACGGCCTCAGCCGACAATTCAAACGTTACTTTTGCAATAGGTTTGCTTTTCAGAAATTGTTTGGCAACTGCCATAGAGGTACACTATTTGGTTTCAACGCAAAATTATAATACAAAATAAGCAATATCATAATTATCAGCGCGTTATAGACGAAAATTCTTTAAATAACCCTATTTTATGTAGCCTGTTTCATAAATACTAATCTAAGAAACGTACAATTTTTTTTGTGTCTAAATAAAGTGTATTTACCCGTTTGCAGCGTATTCTTTTCCGTTTTTAAAGCCTTCTATTCGACAAAATAAATTAGAATTTAACTCTGGCAGTTGGCCGAATTATTTCTTCACACCAAAGGCGGACAACCTCGTAAATACTTACTAATCATAAAATTTCCATACATCTGGCTCCCATAAAGCTTCTGATTTCCCCTTAATATTGCCTGTAACCTGCAAAAAATCTATTAAAACAGGGAATTATAAATACCGTACTAGATACTAAAAGCGAAACGGTTAATAAGGACTAAAAAACTCGAATTCAAACTATAGGCAACTGAGTAAAATTAAATTATATACAAAGTCATAAAGATTAATTTTATGATACTTTACATTTATTACATTGTCACAAAAAATAATCTCCCTTACCTATCTGTAAGCAGCGAATCGACAATTTTTTGAATTGAAGCAAATCGTTTCTCATAATTCCCTCCAACAAGTACGTAAGGTAATTTACGGTGCTCCAGCACATCCCGAAAACGAGCCAGCATTTCGGGTCGGCGGTTCCCCTGGTCGCGTAGGTCGTCGGCCACCCAGGGAACATCAATATCGAGCAAAATATACTGGTCATAAAGTACCTGATGCTCCAGTTCATACAAGATGGGTGGTACATGCTGGAAATAAATTTCAGAATAGATCTGGGTAGTAATCAAATCGGTATCACAGAATAAAATCCGATTAGCCACTTGCTCGGCAGCCTTAACGGCTTCGGTTTGGGCCTTCCCTATCCGAATAATATCGTGTACTGTAAAATTGTTGGATGTAAGAAACTGACGAGCCATTTCCGGCACAAACGTCGTCTGATAAGCCGTTGCCAGCCGATGCGCCAGTGTTGTTTTCCCCACGCTTTCCGGACCATATAGACAAACTTTTTTAACGAAATAGGGGCGAACTATGTCAGGTATGTAGTCCCAGTATTTTGTCGGTTGTTGTCGAATTAGCGTCGCCGAAATGGGCACCTGCTGCCGGGGTGGATCAAACGCAATATGAATCAATCCAGAATGATGCGCCAGCGGAATCGCATAGGCTTCCGACGAAAAAAATACGCTCACAGTCGGAAATCGACGTTTGATGAACGCGGCCCACAACTTGGTAGCTTCCCAAAGTGGCAAGGCAGGGTCATGAAAATCGTCGGATTCAGCCACGACCTGAATGGTTGGGTATGGAACCAGTAGTTCGGTTAGCCAACGGAGTCGCAGTTCGGGCGGAATCACATCGTCGGGCGTGACGGTCATTGACACAATAAGTTGGTCGCATTGCCGACGGGCAAACTCGATCAGGGCCAGATGCCCTTTATGCACGGGCATAAATTTGCCAAACACCAGTCCTGTTACCATAAAAAATTATCGAACGACTGCGCCATAACTTCGGTATTCACGAGTCCAGGTCCAGGCACCCATAGCCGCGACGAAACAGAAGACAAAATACTCAGCGCCAACGAATTTCACCCCCTTCACAAAATACATATAGGTCAGAATGGTATCGACCGCCAACCAGACATACCAACATTCAACACGCTTTTCAATCATCAGAAACGTAGCCACAATACTCATGACTGTTGTGAATGAATCGAGATAGGGGAACGCACTGGGTTTACTGAACAGCACTGGAAACCACTCGTGCAGATTGCTCGCAAATGTTCCCAGCACCACCGTGGCGATTACGCCCGAAATGGTCCAGATTATAAGCTGACGGGTCGGTATACGGCTGATACGGAGTTCCTGATGCTGATTGGCTTCAAATTGCTTTGGGTGCGTCCATCGCCACCATCCCTGAATGTTGGTGATAAAGAAAAACACCTGCAAAAACATATCGGGATAGAGTTGTATCTGGTAAAACAGAAAGAAAAACAGCAATACACTCACTGCGCCAATTGGCCAGCTCCAGACATGCGCCCGTGCCGAAAGCCATACGGCTACCGCTCCAGTAGTGGCGCCAAAGAATTCCAGATAACTCATGGGATAGTCCCACACGGTAAAGAAAATAGATTCAATGTCAAAAAAATTGGGCATGTATCCAGTAATCAAGGGGAACTTTTGATCTTTAACGCTGCGAAAGTACGCATTAACCATTTACCCAAACTCTTACCTATGCAACGTATTGCCATGCTTGGGGGCGGCTTTATTGGCCGCTTCTACGCCGATTCGATTCATGGTCAGCGCAGCCGCGATAAGGTGGTGGCGATCTACGCCCGCCGTCAGGAAACCGCCGATAAATTCAAGGCCGATTATGGCTGCAGCTTTGCCTCGACCGATATGGAAGAGATCATTGCGCATCCCGATGTGGATATGGTCTGCATCGCACTACCTAACAACATCCACGAAACGGCCGTCAATCTCTGTGCTAAGCATAAAAAATCGGTTGTCTGCACTAAACCCCTCGGTCGCACGGGCGAAGAAGCCTTGCGTATGATGAAAACGGTAGAAGAAGCGGGCATTTTCGCGGGTTATCTGGAAGACCTTTGCTATACGCCCAAATTTTTGAAAGCACTGGACAGCGTAAAAAATGGCGCTTTGGGCCGTATTCTCTGGGCGAAATCGCGCGAAACACATCCTGGCCCTCACTCCGACTGGTTCTGGGACAAAGAGCAGGCTGGTGGCGGTTGTATGCTCGACCTCGGCTGCCATTGTGTCGAAATTTCCCGGAATTTCATTGGCAAAGATGTTAAGCCTGTTGAGGTTATGTGCTGGGCCGCCACGCAGGTGAAACCCATCGAAGCTGAAGACCATGCCATTGCGCTGGTCAAATACGAAAACGGTGCTATCGGCCAGTTTGAAGTAAGCTGGACCTTCCGGGGTGGTATGGACCTGCGCGACGAAGTGATGGGCACCGAAGGCACGATCTGGATCAACAATTTCCTACGTACGGGCTTTGAGATGTTTTCGACCGGCAAGGGAGCCGATTATGTGGCCGAAAAAGCCGAATCGAACACGGGCTGGCTCTTCCCGGTGGGTGATGAGGTGAATGACCTGGGTTACAACCACATGTTTACGGATATGTTCTCCGCGCAGGAAGATGGACGTGACCCTGCCGAAACCTTTTACGATGGCTATATTGTCAATGCAGTGCTGGATGCAGCTTATAAATCAGCCGAAACCGGCCAGTGGGAAAGGGTAAATCTTCCGGTATGGCGCGGCCAGGAAGGCCTAAAACCCGAATCAACCCTGATCGAATACGATGCCGACCATTATCTGATCAAACAGGAAATGACCCACGACGGCCGAAACAAGCTGATTCTGAAAGAAAAAGCCAGCGGCAAAATCATCGAGCGGGATGTCGTGTAGCTCCTAAGCATGACCAACATTATGCTCCTGAGAAACTAAGACTTACAGCAGGTTGCTCAAATTAGCGAAGAAAGAATAAACCACGGCATTTGTGACTCAGTGGTGACATAAATTTCTGAAAATCATAATATTTTAAAATAATTAATTATCTTGCAAGGGATGCACAAAAATAAAAACGCCGGACTCATGTGCGTTCCGGCGTTTCGGCATTCTTTTCTTAACTTAAACGCTTATGGGGCGTCAATTGAATGACGCATTTTCCTGACTGATGTTGCATTATAACACCACAGTTTTACGAGTGGTCAAATAAATGTACAAACGGTCAGCCAAAAACGCCGGTCCTTAGGGTACCGGCGTTTTTGGTTTGAATAATTCGTAACAAAACGAGTGAAATAGAACAATTTCTTTAGATTTGTGTACGTAACAGTGATTTATTGACTAGCTTTTATGTTTAATAGTTAAGGGTATACGTCCCTGTTGCAGGCAACACGTATTGTGAGAATTATCGGTTCAACTCAACGGATTGTATTCATAAAGCAGCCATTTACAAATTACCACTCTACCTGAACTAACAAAGCAAATACCTTTGCTTTCAAACCTGTCATTTCTACATGAATACGCAATCAGCCATTGACCTATACCCCTGGAGACGTTTCTATCCGAAAGAAGTCCCCTACGAAATTAACCCTGACGCTTACCCTTCCTTGGTGGCTTTATTTGAGGAAGGTTGTCAACGGTTCGCCAATCACTCGGCCTATGCCTGCATGGGCAAACAGATTACGTTTGGTGAATTGAATACATTAGCCACACAGTTTGCTTCCTTTTTGCAGAATGAACTTCATCTGCAAAAAGGGGATCGTCTGGCAATCCAGATGCCGAACACACTGCAATATCCGGTTGCCATGTTTGGCGCCTTAAAGGCAGGGCTCGTGGTTGTCAACACAAATCCGCTGTATACTCCCCGCGAGATGCAGCACCAGTTTAAAGACTCGGGTGCCAAAGCAGTGGTCATCCTGGCCAACTTTGCCAGCAATCTGGAGAAAATCATCGATCGTACCGACATTCAGCACGTTATCGTTACGCAACTTGGCGATTTACTCGGCTTCCCGAAAAAGCAGATCGTTAACGCAGTGGTCAAGTACGTCAAAAAGCTGGTTCCAGCGTATAAGTTACCCGATGCCATTTCGTTCAGCGATGCGTTGAGTCGGGGGCGTCAGCAACCGTTCAAATCCGTCGATATTCAAAATACGGATCTGGCGTTTGTGCAATACACCGGGGGCACCACTGGGGTTTCGAAAGGAGCTATGCTCAGCCATCGAAACATTATCTCGAACGTGGAAGGCCAGCATTATTGGATGAAACCAGGCCATATCCCTGATGGCGAAGGAATCATCGTTGCCGCCCTCCCGCTTTACCACGTTTACGCATTGACAACAAACGCGTTGGCAGCCTTGAAAAGCGGGGCTATGAACCTGCTGATTACCAACCCCCGAGATCTGAATGCATTTATCGACGACTTGAAGAAATACAAGATTACGGCCTTCACCGGCGTCAATACGCTTTACAATGGGCTCTTGAATCACCCTCGTATCAACGAAGTTGATTTCAGTCATCTGAAGGTTACTTCGGCAGGTGGTATGGCGCTTCAGACAGCCGTAGCCGAACGCTGGGCCAAGCTGACCGGCAATACGCCCTGCGAAGGCTATGGACTGACCGAAACCTCGCCCGTTTTATGCTCAAACCCGATTGATGGCACTGTTCGGGTGGGAACAATTGGTATCCCCTGGCCTAGCACCGAAATGAAAGTTATCCGGGAAGATGGTACCGACGCCCCCATTGGCGAGCCTGGCGAAATCGTTGCCCGAGGGCCACAGGTGTTCAAAGGGTATTATAACCGACCCGACGAAACCGCCAAGTCAATGATGGGCGACTGGTTTAAAACGGGCGACGTGGCCGTGATGAATGAAGATGGGTTCTTCAAAATCGTTGACCGCAAAAAAGATATGATCCTGGTCTCGGGCTTTAATGTTTATCCCAACGAAATTGAGGATGTTGTGGGCCAATGTCCAGGCGTGTCGGAAGTAGCCTGCATCGGTATTCCGGATGAAAAATCGACGGAAGTGGTTAAAATTTTCGTCGTCAAAAAAGACCCTAATCTAACAGTTGACGCCATCAAGGAGTTCTGCCGTGAGAACCTGACGCCCTACAAAGTCCCTCGTGTTATCGAATTCCGGAACGAATTACCCAAATCGAACGTCGGCAAAATTCTGCGTCGCCCTTTACGGGATGAAGAATTAGCGAAATTGAAAAAGTAAGACTTGTTCAAGTTTAACGTTTCAGGTTTCAAGTTGGCTGACTGTACGGAAGTAATTGTACGTCCACCAACCTGAAGCCTGAAACGTTAAACATTTTACGCATCCATCGCCATTACTTCCTGCTGAAAGCCTTTAACCTGCTTCATAAAGCGGCTGGCTTTCCGGCGCGACACTTCAATACGATCGCCATTCACCAGACTGACGCTTAGCTGCTGGCGATCAGGGTGTACGGCCTCCAGATACAATAAGTTGATAATGTTTTTTTTGTGCGGCCGAACAAATACTCTGGGCGATAGGCGGGTTTCCATTTTCTTCAGCGTAAGCGATACCATCAACTGGCTACCATCCGCAAAATGAAATAAGGTGTAGTTTCCTTCGCCTTCCAGCCGCACTATACGGTGCATGGGCATTTTTTTACGGCACCCCCAAAACGGAAGTGTTAGATCGGGCATAGCAAACTGACCGGCAATTTGCTCAACATGTACATTTGATAGAGGTTTGGTCAATAGAGCCTTTTTCATTTTGTGGAGACATTAAAAGGGTGTGAATAAACAAAACGTTAATTTTTGCTTTAGCAAGTTTAAACAAAATTCATTATCAAGCAATTAGCTAATCATAAATTATTTCAATATAAGCTAAATAAAAGTCAATAATTCACAAATAGCCACTGTAATGCTAAATTAGAACACGCTTTTGCGAACTAATTGAATCGCTTTAACCTTGTTCCACCTAAGAACAAGTCTCATTCAAATCAGCATGGCAACCCTGCTCGATTTAGTCGGTAATACCCCTTTAGTTGAACTGAACCGGCTCAATCCCAATCCCAACGTTACGATTTACGGTAAACTCGAAGGCAATAATCCGGGCGGCAGCGTCAAAGACCGGGCGGCAGCCAGTATGATCCAGGGCGCGCTAGGCCGTGGCGATCTTAAGCCAGGTATGAAGCTGATTGAAGCTACCAGCGGAAACACCGGCATTGCACTGGCCATGATTGCCCGACTCTACAATATCGATATCGAGCTGGTCATGCCCGAAACATCGACCCGTGAGCGGGTTCTGACCATGGAAGCGTTCGGGGCGAAGGTGATTCTGACCGAAACCATGGAAAGTGCCCGTGACTATGCGGAAGAACAAATGCAAAAGGGCGGCTATCTGATGCTCAACCAGTTTGCCAATCCTGATAATTACCTGGCTCATTACCGAACAACGGGCCCTGAAATCTGGCGCGATACAGCCGGGAAAATCACCCATTTTGTGTCGTCGATGGGCACTACAGGCACCATCATGGGTACTTCACGCTATCTGAAAGAGCAAAATTCGGATGTGCAGATCGTTGGTTGCCAGCCTACCGATGGGTCGTCGATACCGGGCATTCGCAAGTGGCCTATCGAGTATCTCCCTAAAATTTTTGACCCCAAACGGGTTGATCGCGTCATCGAAATTTCGGCCGAAGATGCCACCCAAATGACGCGCCAACTGGCGAGTGCTGAAGGTGTTTTTGCAGGCATGAGTAGTGGTGGAGCTGTTTATGCAGCCGTTCAACTGGCGAAGGAGCTGGAAAGTGGCGTTATTGTCTGCATCATCTGCGACCGGGGTGACCGGTATCTGTCGTCCGACTTATTTGGATAAACCTTACAGGTTTTCAAAAGCCTTTTAGGTTTATGGGCGTATTTTTGCAGCATGTACAAGCGTATTATCCTACCATTGCTGTTTCGTTTCGATGCCGAAACGATTCACCATACTGTCACTACACTGCTTAAACTGGCCCTGTCGATTCCCGGAGCTTCATTCCTCTGCCGAAAACTGTATGTCCTCGAAGACCAGCGTTTAGCCCGTACCGTTTTTGGCCTCACGTTCCCCAATCCAGTTGGCATGGCGGCTGGTTTCGACAAAAACGCCGAACTGGTCAGCGAGTTGAGCGATCTTGGTTTTGGCTTTGTTGAAATTGGCACTGTTACCCCCCGACCACAACCCGGTAATCCCCGCCCTCGACTGTTTCGTCTGAAAGCTGATGGAGGGCTTATCAACCGAATGGGCTTCAATAATAAAGGCGTAGCCCCAGCGGCCGCACGGCTTCGGCACTTTGCCCGGAACCGCAACGGTAATCCGGTGATTATTGGTGGTAATATTGGCAAAAACAAGGATACGCCCAACGAAAAGGCGCTGGACGATTACCTGATCAGTTTCCGCGAGTTGTTCGATGCCGTAGATTACTTTGTAGTAAACGTGAGTTCGCCTAATACCCCTGGCCTCCGCGACCTTCAGGAACGAGAGCCACTCACGAAGCTATTGACGGCGTTGCAGCAGGAAAACAATCAGCGTCCTGCCCCTAAACCTATTTTACTAAAAATTGCTCCTGACCTCACCAATGGGCAGCTGGACGACATCATCGCCATTGTAAGCGACACCAAAATCGCGGGCGTTATTGCCACCAATACGACCATCAGCCGTGAGAACTTACGCACCGAACCAGCCGTTGTTGACCAGATCGGTGCGGGTGGTGTCAGTGGACGCCCTCTACGGAATCGGTCTACGGAGGTGATTAGCTATCTGCATCAAAATTCAGGGGGAAGTTTCCCAATCATTGGTGTTGGCGGGATCACGACAGCCGACGATGCGCAAGAAAAACTCAGGGCCGGAGCCAGTTTGGTGCAAGTGTACACAAGCTTCATATATGAAGGCCCTGCCTTGGCCAAACGCATCAATCAACAGCTTTTGCAGACGTTGTGAATCAGCAATTTTAATTTGCGTGTGACTGCACTAGCTACCTAGCGTCTCCGTATTGATGGAATCAATGCCTTATCGGCCTTTTTAGACCCGGTTGGTAAGATGTTGTAATATTTTGCAGTACTACACAGTTTTTCGGTAAAAAGTGGGAAATTTACCTACTGCTATCGCCCTAACCCCAAGTTTATGGCACAACCAACCACGTCTCCACGCCAGAATACGCTCCGACGTCCAGACGAACGGAACGAGCCACGTCCCCGCTTGCCAAACAACAAATCCAATGGTCGCTCAAAGGGTCCCTCCTTCAACTGGGGAGCGGCACTGGATCGCTGGTTTACTGATCAACGTTCTGTACTGACCCTTGGCGTTCTGCTCATGGGTCTGGCCATTGGCCTACTGGTAGCGTTTATCTCCTATTTGCTTAACGGTCCTGCCGATCAGAGCGTTGTTGGCGCTGCATTCACAGAGCCCTTAGCCGAAACCGGCAACGAAACCCGGAACTGGGTAGGTCTGGTGGGTGCCTATATTGCCCATGTGTTTGTCTTTCGCTGGTTCGGTGTAGGGGCACTGGCTATCCCTGTCATTGTATTCCTGGCTGGTTATAAACTAACCTTTGGTTCCGAACTGTTACCCCTCAGCCGCACCACAACGGCCTTACTGTTTGCGGCTGTATGGTGTAGCCTGATGTTGGGCTATATTGTCCTCGTCACCGATTCGGCAGCCACATCCAGCGTATGGTGTGGGGGTATCGGTTATGAACTGAACGTATTGCTGTATGGCCTGTTTGGCTGGGGAAATCTGGCGTTCATCGGATTCATGCTCTTTTTCTTTGTGGTCTATTTCTTCGATGTACAGCATATAAAAATGCCCGATTTCTCGCGCCCGGCCCGCCCGAAGACTAGAAATCGATCAGACAATCCACTACAGACCTATGAAGAGAGTGAGGCCGAGCCAGACGAGGAAGACGACTTTAATCTTAGAGATTTTGCCGAAGAAGCCAATCCGTCTACGACTCCACCTCCTGCAAACACCTTCGTTAAAAACGACCGGGTAGATACCTATACGGAAAACGTACAAGAGGAAGCGACTCCACCAGCCGATGCAATTGCCAAAACAACTGGCGTTACGCTGACAATCAAAAATCGGGATGCTGTTGTCGACGAACCGTCGGATGAAAAAGAACTGGATAGTGTGCCATCCTCACTCATTGAACCCGATCCGTTTGAAGATAACGATCTGGCGTCGATCCACGGGTTATACGACTCTACGCTCGATCTGCCCCAGTACCAGTATCCAACCAACGACCTGCTGACGGACTATCAAAACAACCGGAAAGCGCAGGTTTCGGACGATGAACTGACGGCCAACAAAGAGCGAATCGAAACCACACTTCGCAACTTCGGTATCGAGATTGACTCCATTCAGGCATCTATCGGCCCAACGGTTACGTTGTATGAAATTGTACCGGCGAAAGGGGTACGTATTTCCAAAATTAAGAGCCTGGAAGACGACATTGCATTAAGCCTGTCGGCGCTGGGTATTCGTATCATAGCGCCCATGCCGGGGATGGGGACAATCGGTATTGAGGTGCCGAACAAAAACCGCGAAATGGTTTCGATGCGGTCGATGATCACCAGCGAGGCCTTTTCGAATTCGAAGTATGATTTACCGGTTGTGCTGGGAAAAACCATATCAAACGAAATTTATGTAGCCGATCTGGCCAAAATGCCGCACTTACTGATGGCCGGGGCAACTGGTCAGGGAAAATCGGTCGGGTTGAACGTACTACTTACCTCACTGATTTATAAGAAGCACCCTTCGCAGTTAAAACTGGTCCTGGTCGATCCCAAAAAGGTAGAACTGACGCTCTTTAACAAGCTGGAACGGCATTTCCTGGCTAAGCTACCCGACTCCGACGAGCCGATCATTACCGATACCAAAAAAGTGGTGAATACGCTTAACTCGCTTTGTATCGAGATGGACGCCCGCTACAACCTGCTGAAAGATGCCGGTTGCCGAAACCTGAAAGAATACAACGCCAAGTTTGTGAAACGGCGGCTGAATCCCGAAAAAGGCCATCGCTTCCTGCCCTACATCGTTCTGATTATCGACGAATTGGCCGATCTGATGATGACGGCGGGTAAAGAAGTCGAGCAACCCATTGCCCGACTGGCTCAGTTGGCGCGTGCTATTGGCATTCACCTGGTAGTGGCTACGCAACGTCCGTCGGTAAACGTGATTACGGGATTGATTAAGGCCAACTTCCCGGCCCGGTTATCGTTCAAGGTAACGTCAAAAATCGACTCCCGGACGATTCTGGACACGGGCGGGGCCGAGCAGCTCGTTGGTATGGGTGATATGCTGCTATCCTCAAATTCTGAGATCATCCGTCTGCAATGTCCGTTTGTGGATACCAATGAAATTGAAGAACTCTGCGAATATGTTGGCAACCAGCGCGGCTACGACGATGCCTACGCCCTTCCTGAGTTTGTCGGTGATGATGGTGGGCAAAACGATGATAAAGATGTCGATCTGGGTAACCGCGACCCAATGTTCGATGAAGCCGCTCGCTTGATCGTTATTCACCAGCAGGGAAGCACCTCCCTGATCCAGCGTAAGCTCAAACTGGGCTATAACCGGGCAGGCCGATTAATCGATCAGTTAGAAGCCGCTAAAATTGTCGGGCCGTTTGAAGGCAGCAAAGCGAGGGATGTTCTTGTCCAGGATTTACAAATGCTGGAAGACATACTTAAGCGGCTGAAAGGCGAATAACTAGGTTGTTTCAAGTTTAGAGTTTCAGGTTTCCAATTGCTGACGCATCAATAACCTTCGCGTCAGTAACTTGAAACCTGAAACTTCAATCACTTCTTCTTAAAACAATTAAACTTTTCCATTCACTTTCCCGTCTAAGAACTATACACGGGCTAAAACCTGTATTACTGAGTAATAATTATAGAAATGAAGAAAATTGCATGGGTGCTAAGCGTAGCTTTACTGACCGTATCAGTAGCTTTCGCTCAGAAAGATAAACGGGCCCAGAGCATTCTGGATGCCATGAGCAAGCAGTATAAATCTCTGAAATCATACCAGGCCACATTTACATACACAAGTGCCGGAGGAGGTGCAAAAGAGTCGTATAAAGGTGATCTGACGGTAAAAAACGAAAAGTTTCACTTGATTCTGGGCGGACAGGAAGTATTTACCGATGGTAAAACCATGTCGACCTACATCAAGGAGACCAATGAAGTAAACGTTCAGGACTACGATGCGAGCGGTGGTGGCGAACTAAACCCGACGCAGATTTATACGATTTATAAGCGTGGCTTCGATTACAGGTTTTTGAAAGAGCAAAAAGAAGGTAGCCGGACGCTTGAAGTCATTGAACTGACGCCCAATCGCCCCAAAAGCCCTATCGCCACTATACAGATTTCGGTCGACAAAGCCGACAAATCGGTCCGTAACTGGCTGATCACTAATAAAGACGGCAAGCGTACAACCTATAACATTACCAAGTTTACACCCAACGTAAACGTCCCCGATTCGTATTTCGTTTTCGACAAAGCGAAATACCCAGGTGTCGAAGTGGTTGACTTACGGTAAGTATAATGGACAATGAATAATGTATAATGAGCAACGTATACTTTCTTGTTAGCCACATCATACATTGTCCATTATACATTATTCATTGTCCATCCCTACACTTTCTCCCCAAATGCCAGGTCGCCGGAATCGCCAATGCCTGGAACGATGTAAAAATGCTCGTTCAGGTGGTCGTCAATTGCCCCTAACCAAAGATGGCACTGCGGAAGTTGCTGCTGCACATGGCGGACGCCTTCAGGGCTGGCAATAACAGCGGCAATATGCGTTTGCGAAGGAATTCCGTATCGAAGTAAGGCATGATATACTTTTTCGAGCGAACGGCCCGTGGCAAGCATCGGGTCGCAAAGGATGAGTGGTTTCCCGCTCAGATCAGGGCTGACAATGTAGTCCATCGCGATCTCGAAGTCATCATGATCGGCTGATGAATACCCCCGATAAGCTCCGGCAAACGCATTCTCAGCCTGGTCGAAATAATTGGCAAATCCCTGATGAAAAGGTAGCCCGGCACGGAGAATCGTAGCCAGAACGGGCTGTTGTCGAAGCACTTGTGTGTTTGATACGCCAAGAGGTGTTTGTACTTTGACGGATTGATAGGGTAATTTTTTTGAGATTTCATACGCCATTAATTCACCAAGTCGTTCAAGATTACGACGGAATCGCAGCCGATCCTGCTGAATAGAAACATCTCGAAGTTCGGCGATAAATTGGTTCGCTATGGAAGGTTGCTGGGCAAAAACAAACATGGTTTGTAGGCTTCTTTGCCTGTAAATTAGCCCTAAGGTTGGCGTATATCCAAACCAATTGCCTAATTTAAGCGGCTCATACGGTTCAACCCAGTTCTTAAGAAGCCCGATAGGGCCAATGTTAGTACAGTACATGCGCCACAACGGTTACGTTATCTGTTTCTTTTTCTTTTCGTTATGTGTGCGGGCACAAAGCCCGTTTGTACCGCTCAACGCTGACTATTATCACCTTATAGACCGGCTCGAAATTCGTCAGGGGCATTGGGCTGAAGGGTTTCATAGTACGCTTAAACCCTATAACCGTCAGAGTGTTATCCAGCTCGTCGACAGTGTAGCCGCACATCCTACGCGTAACCTGTCAGACACCGATTACTTTACGATTGGGTACCTCCGCGATGACAGTTGGGAATGGGCTACTGCCTACGATACGGTTAGTAAAGATCCATTTACCCGGCATCTGAAATCCCCTAAAACGGTTGGTGATAGTCGCAAACCGCTATTAACTCATTTTTATAAAAAGAAGGCCGACTTCTACAACTTACAAACTCCCGACGTCGATCTACATGTGAATCCGGTCTTTTATATCGGCCCCGGCCTTGATCGAACCTCGTACAATTCCGATGTACCGCCTACAGACCAGCAGCTTCTTTTTGTGAATACGCGGGGGCTGGAGGTGCGGGGAACCATCGGCCGTAAACTTGGCTTTTACACCTATTTTTCAGACAATCAGGCTATTTATCCTGAATACATCCAACAATATGGCCAAACTTATGGACAGGGGCTTGAGTATAGTAGATCAGGTACACTACAGCGCACAGCGCCCGGTGAAAGCTTTATAAAAGATTTTGGCACTAAAGGCGTCGATTTTCTATCAGCACGCGGTTATATCACGTTTAATGCGCTGAAAGTTATCAATGTTCAATTTGGTCACGACCGAAATTTCTTTGGAAATGGCTTTCGGTCGTTGTTTCTATCCGACAACAGTCCGGCCTATTTATTCCTGAAATTATCGACCCGACTGGGTAGCCGAATTCAATACACAAATCTGTTTACCTCACTCCAAAATACCCAGGCTGTGGTAGCCAAGGAGGAAAAGCTGATTCCCCCAAAGTTTGCCGCGATTCACCATCTAAGCATTAACCTGACTGACTTTCTCAATCTGGGTATATTTGAGGCCGAAGTCTTTAGCCGCGACCGACTGGATTTGAGCTACTTGAACCCAGTTATTCTATATCGGTATGTAGAGTCTAGCCTGGGTAGTAAAGATAATGCCTTTATTGGTATTGATTTAAAGGCCAATTTTCTGTCGCATTTTCTGGTTTATTCACAAATTTTGCTGGACGAGTTCCGATTGAAACCCCTTCTAGCTGGTCAGGGTGACTGGACCAACAAGTTTGCCATTCAGGTGGGTGGTAAATACATCGACGCTTTTGCGGTACCTAATCTAGACGTGCAGCTTGAGATGAACCTGGCACGACCCTATACTTACTCGCATGAATCGGGGGTGGGAGTTAGTGCCGGACAAACCAATTATGCACATTTTAGCCAGCCGATGGCCCATCCACTGGGCGCTAATTTTGTAGAAGGGCTAGGCATTGTTCGGTATCAGCAGAAAAAATGGTCGTTCAATGGTATAGCTGGCGTCATGATGTACGGAGCCGATACCGCTCCGGATATTAACTATGGCGGTAATATATTAAAAGACTACACTACTCGCTTCCGGGATGAAAGCAATTTTATTGGCCAGGGACGTAAAAACATCATCACCTATGCCGATGTGCGGGCTTCGTACATGATCCGGCATAACATATTTCTGGAGGGACGTTTTCTCTATCGCTATCAGGATAGCCAGTTACGGACCAACAGCTATAGTGAACAAATGGCAAGCTTTGCCCTGCGCTGGAACCTCCCCTACCGAAACTGGGTATTTTAGGCATTGCTCCATCAACTCATCATTATCTGTATATAAGTAAACTTGTGAAAATATATTATGTTATTTTCTGTCATCCCGACGCAGGAGGGATCTTCGGAGACGGCATAAAAGGTAATCTCCGAAGATCCCCGCTCCGGCGGCCCGGTCGTTCCTCGGGATGACAGAAACGTCCTAGCCGCCTACGCTAAACTAGTTTCGCTTGATTACTTAACAGGCTGATCATTAGACCATAGAATTAATTGAACCTATAAAATCTGTATCAGGTGTTGGCCGGTAACGCCCAACTTTACAACTTTACAGACGATAAAACTTTATAACAGACTCAATGATTGATCTCATTCGTCAGGAGTTAACTGAGGCCCAATCGGTTTTGGATAATTTCCTGGCTAACCCCGCCCACCTGGAAGCTATTGAGCAAGCGGCTACACTCATGGCCGATGCGTTGAAAACAGGCCATAAGATCATTTCCTGTGGCAATGGTGGCTCCCACTGCGATGCCATGCACTTTGCCGAAGAGCTGTCTGGCCGTTACCGGGATAACCGTCGTTCGCTGGCAGCGATTGCTATTTCAGACGTGAGCCACTTGTCCTGCGTCAGCAACGACTTCGGGTATGAATACGTGTTTTCGCGGTTTATCGAAGGACTGGGCAACGAGGACGATGTTTTACTTGGATTAAGTACCAGTGGCAACTCGGGCAATATTATCAAAGCCGTAGAAGCCGCCCGTCAAAAAGGCATGAAAGTGATTCTGTTAACGGGAAAAGATGGAGGCAAATTGGCCAATCAGGCTGACGTCGAAATTCGGGTTCCTCATTTTGGTTACGCCGACCGTATTCAGGAGATTCACATCAAGGTGATCCACCTCTTTATTCTGCTGATTGAGAAACAGATTATTGGTTGATTGGTTGGTTAGTTAAGTGGTTAAGTGGTTGAATATACCAAGGACCAATTAACCACTTAACTAACCAATCAACTAATAATCTCCACCGGCGCCACCACCACCGAAGCTGCCGCCACCAAAGCCGCCGAAGCTTCCTCCACTATCTCCGCCACCGCTCCAGCCGCCACCACCGCCTGAGCTTCCCCAACCCGAGCCCCAGCCCGGAGTTGGTAAGAAAACGGGGCCACCCCAACCACCACCGCGATTTCGGTTGCTACCTCCTCCGCGATTTCGGCGGGAAATGATAAAGATGATGATCAGAAAGATGATCAGTACAATGAAGAAGGTTCCAGCTCCTTCATCATCAGAATTAGACTTAGGCTCAGCCTTGTATTCACCCTGAAGTCGTTGGATAATTTCGGTAGTACCTGCATCGAGGCCCTGATACCACTGCTCCTGTTTGAAAGCCGGTGCTATTGTATTACTGATGATTCGCTTGGCAATAGCATCAGGAATAGCACCTTCTACGCCATAACCCGTAGCAATGTAGATCTTACGGGTTTGAGTAGCCCAGGCAAGAAGTAGTCCATTGTTCTTTCCCTGTTGTCCCACCCCCCACTTTCGGCCCACCTGAAACGCAAAATCACCGATCGGGTAGGGTTCGGTGGTTCTGACAATGACAATCGTAATCTGCGTAGAGGTTGAGTCGTTATAAGCCCGAAGCTTTTGCTCCAATTGCGCCCGTTCGTTACTGCTCAAAATCCCAACAAAATCATTGACCAGCCGGGGAGGATTCGGTTTGTCAGGGATGACATTATCCGTTGCCGTATCCTGCGCCCAAGCATTAATGGAGGCAATCAACAGGAGCGCTACAAACCCGGGACGAAGTATTCGAGCTAGGAAATTTACAAAGAGGTGTACATTCACGGTAGTATCAGTCAAACGAAATATCGTCGGAGAGTTCGTTGGTGTCGTCGCTGGTGTAAGGGAAATAATGCTTTAACTGTTCACCAGCACGTTCAATTCCCCGGCTTAATCCTTCGGCATAAGCGCCATTTACAAAATAGCTACGCATCAGGTCTTTCGTGCTTTCCCAGAAATTTACCGGCACTTTGGCATCAATTCCTTTATCGCCAATTATAGCAAATTTCCGATCGGCATGAGCGAGATAGAAGAGCACTCCATTCTGATCTTTAGTCTGGTGCATGCCTAATTGAGCAAATACATCAATAGCCCGCTGCACCGGATCGGCCTTGGGGCAATGCGCTTCGACATGCACGCGTATTTCGCCCGATGTGGCCTTTTCGGCCTGTCGGATAGACTCGACAATGCGCTGTTGCTCGTCGGTAGAGAAAGGGTTGGTTTGCATGGTGCAGGGTGCAGGGTGCAGGGTGCAAGGAGCAGGGAATAAGGTTAATTTCTTTTATCCTTACCCCATGCACCTTGCTCCATGCCCCCTGCTATTAAAACTGAACCGTTGGAGCGCTTTGAGCTGCCTGCGAAGCCTCGAAGAAGCCTTTTACAGGGAAACCGAATATACCGGCGAAGATATTGTTCGGGAATGAGCGTACCGACTGGTTATAGACCCGAACGGCCCCGTTGAAATCATTTCGCGCTACCGAAATGCGGTTTTCTGTTCCTTCCAATTGTGCCTGCAACTCTGAAAAGTTCTGAGTGGCTTTCAGTTGCGGATAGCTCTCAGCAACAGCCAGTAAGCGCGACAGTGAACCGCTCAACTGATCCTGAGCCGCCTGGAATTTCTGAATATTCTCGGGCGTCAACTGGTCAGCATTTAATTTTATACCCGTCGCGTTGGCACGCGCCTGAATCACAGCGGTCAACGTACTTTTTTCAAAATTAGCCGCCCCCTGTACAGTCCGTACCAGGTTAGGAATCAGATCCGAACGGCGTTGGTATTGAGTTTGGACCTGGGCCCACTTTTCCTGAACATTCGTATCATTCTGAACCAGACCGTTGTAGGAGCTACAACCGTACATACCCAGAATAAGGGCAATCACTATGACAACAATTAACGATTTTGACATGGTTTCCTGAAATGCAAAGGTTATGACTTGGATTCAAAGTTGTCCAAAACTACAAATTTGTCTACGTAAAACTACGCCAACGGTGTTTTTCTCATCTTTGTCCCACATTTGTATGGATAATTGGTAGCCATCAACTCATTTTAGCTGTTTAATTCATACGCTTAGGTTGATCGATAGAGTTATTGGCCAGAAACATACAGTATTTATGAATCTTGATTTAAGTGGTAAAACGGCCTTGGTTGGGGGTAGTACACAGGGGATTGGCCATGCCAGTGCTGTAGAATTAGCCTTGCTGGGCGCTAATGTTATTTTGATGGCTCGTAATGAGCCAAAGATGCAATCCGTATTAACGGAACTCGATACGTCAAAAGGTCAGATTCACCGATACCTAGTGGCCGACTTTAGCCAGCCAGATGCTGTGCTTACAGCCATTACGAAACATCTGGCTCAGTTTCCTGACGTACATATTCTGGTCAATAACACCGGTGGCCCGCCGGGAGGCCCTTTGATTGACGCCAAACCTGAAGAGTTTATCCAGACATTTCACAACCACTTGCTGAACAATCACATATTGGTGCAGGCTATTGTCCCATCCATGAAGCGACTGGGTTATGGCCGAATCGTGAATATTATCTCTACGTCAGTCAAACAGCCGATTGTTGGCCTGGGGGTTTCTAATACGATTCGGGGGGCAGTAGCGCAATGGGCAAAGACGTTGTCGCTCGAAATTGGCCGTTTTGGCATAACTGTAAACAATGTCCTTCCTGGCTACACACAAACGGCACGACTGGAATCCACACTAGCTTTGCGTGCGAAAACGTCCGGTAAATCAGAAGAAGAAATTGCAGCCCAGTTGGCTCAGGAGATTCCGATTGGTCGGTTTGCTACTCCAGAAGAAGTAGCCGCAGCCGTAGCCTTCCTATGTACACCCGCAGCGGCATCGATCAATGGCATTAATGTGCCGGTCGATGGTGGGAAGACGGGAAGCTTGTAGAAAAGTTATACAGTTGCAGGGTTATAGTGTTGTAAAGTTTCTGGAGTCAAATATCAACTTTACAACGCTATAACCCTGCAACTGTATAACTCAAACAAGATTATTCTTAAACGCATACGCTACCATACCTGCAGTATTTTTAGTGCCGGTCTTTTCGAGAATACGTAATCGATGACCTTCGACGGTTCGGGGACTCAGGAAAATTTTCTCACTGATTTCATTGGTCGACAAGCCTTCACAAATCAGCATTAACACCTCTTTTTCGCGTTCAGAAAGTAAGATTTTGCTATTATAAAATGCATTGACGGGTTTGTTGACCGTTGGTTTGTTGGTCATCTTGCGTAACATCGCCTTCGAAACGAATTCGTTCAGATACACACCTTCGTCCATTACTTTCCGAACGGCTTTTTCGACCTCGCCAGCTTCCGCATCTTTCAACAGGTATCCACTAACTCCTTTCTCCAATAAGTGCAGAACCATCCGGTCTTCATCGTGCATGGTGAGCACAACAATTTTTATAAGCGGGTGATTTTCGCGTAGGTAGTCGGCAGTTGCCGTACCATCCATAACCGGCATCTGTAGATCCAGAAGAACGACGTCAGGCATTTTCCGAGCAATTTTCTCAATCAGTTCCTGACCATTCCCTGCTTCCAGAATCAACTCAAAATCATGAATCTGGCCAAGAATAGTTGCCATCCCGACGCGGAATAGAGTATGATCGTCGCAGAGGGCCAGCTTAATTTTTCGCATAGAGGAGGGTAGAGTTAAAGGATATACCGTATGAGTCGTAAAGTCGGCCATTCGGTAAACAAATTAACTCAATAAATCGACAGGCTGTGCATCATGGAGTTGAACCTGCACATGAATCCTTGAACCACGACCAGGGGCAACATCAAACGTAACGTGGCCATTCACTACATTCAGACGGCTTTCAATGTTGCGAAGCCCCAGACCTGTTTTCCGGTTTTCCATAACTGCATCAAAATCAAAGCCTACGCCATCATCAACGACCGACAGGCGAACTTCATTTTCGAAACGAATCAGATGGATGGTAACGTGCCGGGCCCGGGCGTGTCGGATGGCGTTGTTGAGCAGTTCCTGGGCAATACGGTAAAGCATTAGTTCAAGTGCCGGCAGAAATCCAAGTTCTGGCTCAGGATAAATTAACTCAACCTCAATTTCATTATCAGTTGCCCGATCGGCCAGTTCTTCCAAAGCGGCCAGCAGACCAAAACGCTCAAGGGTGGTTGGCACCAGATTTCGGCTGATTCGCCGAACATTGGTCATAGTTTCGTCAATCATGGAGCGGGTTTTCTGAAACTGAAACCCAACCTGTAGTTCACCCCCTAGTTGCTGCTCCAGCTGGTTCAGGCTCATTTTCGTGATCGACAGCATGGTCCCGATACCATCGTGCATATCTTCGGCCAGCCGTCGGCGTTCTTCTTCCTGCCCGCGAAAGGTGGCTTCCATCAGCTCGCGACGATGCTGCGCCTGTAACTCTTTAAACGCTAACTGTTGTTTGGCCTGTTTTTGCTGGTAATAGGCCACGAAAATGATGATGAACACCGCCATCATCAAAAGCACGGCCGTACCTACAGCAATTACAAAACCAGAATCCATCGACATACCTTTATTCTACCGCGATCTAAACAACACAAAATTGATCAATCTACCTCTGAAAGTCAACGAATTAAGGCCTCGATTGAGCGAGCGGCAAAGAGTTTATAGTTATTAAGTAACCGAAAGTTACTTTCTACTTTTTATCGTGTGAAAATATGAGGCTAAATTTGATTCTCTTCATCGTATCGACTTAACCAGATGCCCACACTCGACAATACACAGAAAAGGATATAGAAGATCAGGTTGGTATACCAGTACTGGCGAAATACTTCGGGCCTAGCGTCCTTCGACAGAACTTTATCGCTTAAGAGGAATATAAAAAACGTGCCACAAAAGTATAGTAACAACCCACTACTTATCCAGAACATGGAATATAGTATAATATTTTTTATGTTCATTTCGGACAGCACGCGCTCAAAAAAAAACAAGATTAGAATTAATCCGTAAACGCGGACTGTAGAGAAATTTCCAATAGAAAAATCATGTGCCGAATAAAAAAAGCAGTTCAGTAGAAAGGCTAATGAACCACCCCAAATAATCGCTTTTCTGTACGTTTTTGAGGAAATTCGGCAGTTACTGTAAAAGAGAAGGCTTAAAAAGCCTAGTTCAATAAATGAAAAAAAATTATAAATGAATAAATTATTCGTTCGGCTATCAGCTAGTATATTAGAACTAATATCTCTTAAAAAAATAAGTACGAAGAAAGCAACGAGCAGCTTGTTTTCGTACTTCGTATACTTTAGAAATAATAACCCCATTAGAATTGGTAAAAGGGTTATTATTTCAGCAATAAAAGCGACAGGATATTCCTCAAATGAGGTAAACAAATGCTCCATTCTCTACTATTGACCACAAAATTGCGGGCAGGGTCTTCCATCGCCTACTACCATCTCTCCATCGTCACCGCCGTCGTCTTTCAGACCGCTCTGACTTACAGGTATCGGTAAGTCGTGCCCGCGTTCATCGACACCCGTAAGCAGAATTCGTGGCTTAAGCTGGCCTTTACCGGCTTCGGTTGGTTTTCCATCCTCATCCTCCCATCGCTTGGCATAATGAACCCTGATTCCGACGCATCCTTTTTGCTTCAGCAATTGGTTAATTTTAGCAGCGCCAAAAAATTCGGAGCGGGTATACTCATCTTCTTTTAGTCCACAGGCCAGCTTGGCGCTGCGGTAAGCATCCTTCATCGGAACGCTTTCTTTTGGATTTAGAAAGCGTCCTACCTGTTCATTAAACACGGAATCAGTCATGATTAAAACGTACGGAGTAAAATAGGAAGTACTGGTTGTATTAGGTGGATATAGTCGGAAAGCTACCCGAAATTACAAGAAGCAGAATTGTATAACAAATCAACCTAAAGTCTACTTAAGACATATAATAGACTCAATTTCAAAGCATTAAGTCTTTTAATATAAAAACCTAATACGTAGTTCTACGTATCAAATTACGGATTTTTGCCTGATTCAATCAGGCCAATCAAAATCGGGGATTTTGCGCTCAAATGAGTGTATGGGTACCCTTACCTTTGTACTGTAGCTGATGCCTCGTCAGCAACGACATTTTCTCATAGGTTAGGTTAATGAAAAATGCCAGCACAATTTGCGCTGGCATTTTTTTATGTTTGAACTTCAAATAGCTCTTCATTTCGCCAAGTTCCTTATCCATTCATATGACTGCCAAACCAGTTAGCCATTCTCGTACGACACTTACCGAATTAATGATTCCGTCTTATGCCAATTTTGGCGGACGTGTTCACGGAGGTATTCTCTTATCACTGATGGATAAAGTGGCCTATGCCTGTGCTGCCAAACATGCCGGTCAATACTGCGTAACGGTATCGGTCGATGGGGTCAATTTCCGCCAGCCTGTTGAAGTGGGGGAGTTGGTTTCGCTGATGGCCTCAGTCAATTACGTAGGTCGTACGTCGCTGGTCGTCGGCATAAAAGTGGTAGCCGAAAATGTACGTTTGGGTTCAGTGAAGCATACGAACACCAGTTATTTTACAATGGTTGCTAAAAATGAAGCTGAACAGCCTACTGAAGTGCCTCCTCTTTTGCTCGAAACAACGGACGATGTCAGGCGGTTTCTGGAAGCTATGAAACGAAAGGAGTTGCGCGCATCTTATAGCGAACATTTTGACAATGCCCGAACCCGTATGCTGCTGAATGAAAGCCTTGACAAGCTGCAACATGAACGCTGCCAGCTTACAGATAGTCTGAACCGGGATTTATGTGATTAAACTGATTGGCTTGATTTTGTTTATTCTAGTATGAATTAAGGCTGAGTTTTTGTCATCCCGACGAAGGAGGGATCTCAAGGCTCCCTAATCAATTACTAAGGCTACATTGAGATCCCTCCTTCGTCGGGATGACAAAAACGCTTATTTCAAGCGCTTATTTTCAAAAGTTTAAACAGTCTCTCTATGTAATCGCAATTGGCTCTGAATTACTTTGAAAACAAATTTCACAAAATCAGCCAAATCAGTTTAATCACATAAATCCCGGTTCAGATTTCACCCCGCACTAGCTTTGCACCGGCCACCATGTTGGCAAGTTTCTGTTTAGCAGCCCAGCGGGCTGTTTGACTAAGGCCACAATCAGGGGCTACGGCCAGTTTTTCTGCCGGAACATAAGGCAGGCATTTTCGGATACGTTCAGCGACATCATCGGGTGTTTCGATGTAATAGCTTTTTACATCGATAACGCCCACAGCGACATCGAACTTTTCGGCAAACCGTTCGAGCAGGTTTACCTCCGAAAAATTCAGCACGGTCATTTCCGTATGCAGTTCATCGACATGCATATCCAGGAAGTCGGGTAACATCGGTGCAATGGTTTTCTTACCAACAGACCGGCCTTTGTAATTTCCAAAACACAGGTGCATTGATAAGCGAGTCTTTCCGACTCCCGGCGCCACCGTCCTGTTAAAAATATCGACGAATCGTTTGGTATCTTCGCGGTACGCATAACACGACATGGAAGGCTCATCGACGCAAATTTCGGGTACGCCCAATTCAACCAGCCGGGCAATTTCCTGACTAACCAGTGGCAGCAGGGCTTCCGTCACGTCCCAGCGATCTTTGTAAAGATTTCCGGGAAGTAACCGTCCACTCAAGGTATATGGCCCTGGAATTGACACTTTAATCCCCTGCCCTTCGGGTGCCAGTCGTTTTAGGCGCAGATATTCTTCAACCACTCCCAATCCATTTGGGGCTGTAAGTGGTTCCATAATGTTATGCTTCCCGCGCTGATCGTGTGCTGGCGGCCCGAATCGACGCAATTCAGTTTCGTTATTCTGTATCCCGTTGATGTAGCCATAGAACGAAAGATTGAAATCGAATCGGGTTTGTTCACCGTCGGTTATCACATCCAATCCAGCCGAAACCTGATCGTGGACCGAAGCAATCACCGCATCTTCAATTAGTTCATTAATATCGGCCGGGCCGAACTGAGTCAGGTGCTGGCTGGAAAATTCAAGCCAACCCGGAAAAGGCATAGAACCAACAACGGTTGTTTTAATAGGAACAGGCTGCACAGAATGAGTTGAGTTTAGGGTTTGTTGTTAGCTTATAACGGTTAACTGCTTAGTTTTCAGCACGACGAATACCAACAGATCAGGTGGCTTTAGGAATTTTTATAGCAACCGGGTCCCAATTGATGACCTTACGCTGGGCTGCGCTCAGATTGGCCGCCAGCGATGGAGCTGCGGCACGTAGCCCAAACTCGGCATCTTCCCGAACCAGCGATGGATTGTTTTCTCGGATTGCATTGAAGAACACAATCATATGGTCGAGCCGATCGTCGTATCCATCGGGAGCCGTATAGGTAACGACAGGTTCATTCTGTACAGTCCGGGTAAACTGACTAGCTGGATATTTCTGCTCATACTGCCGGATAAACTCGTCCTGCATAGCCTGTGGGTACGTGAAAAGCGCGTCGTACCCTCGGCTATACATAGGCGCATTGGGCCGTTTAAGCCGGTTCATCACAAACGAATTCCAGCCAATGTCGATAACACCTTCCGTTCCGACTAATCGGGTATGAATGTCGCCACCCGCACCTGTAGCCAGATTGACTCGGGTCGTAAATTGGAAAGATGGATGCTTATCCGTTTTGGGATAGTCCATCATGGCCGTCACCAGATCGTAGGCATCGCGCCCATCTTTCCAGTAATTCAGATCCCCAAGAGCGAAAATTCGGGTTGGGCCGAGCGAGCCCGTAATGGTATGAACACCCGTGACCAGGTGAACAAACAAGTCGCCCGCTACGCCCGTACCATAATCTTTATAGTTCCGCCAGCGGAAAAATCGCTCGGCCTGAAAAGGATGTTTGGGCGCATCGCCTACGTAACGATCCCAGTCTAATTCTTTAGGGTCTAGATTAGGAGGCATTGTATACTGCCAGGCCCCTAACGCATCCGTCCGATCCAGAAACGTTTCTACAGACGTCAGCTCACCAATGTGGCCTGCTTCATACCGTCGTTTTGCTTCGAGGACCGCCGACGCACTTGCCCGCTGACTGCCTACCTGAAACACTTTACCTGATTTTTTATGTGCTGCAATAACGGCCTGTCCCTCTTCGATGTGGTGCACCATCGGCTTTTCACAGTACACATGTTTTCCGGCTTTCAGCGCAGCGATCGAGATATGATCGTGCCAGTGATCGGGTACACAGATCAGAACAGCATCAACATCTTTACGGGCCAGCACTTCCCGATAATCGCGAGTAGTGAACAGATCTGGCCCCCAGACTTCTTTTGCCCTGACCAGACGTGGACCGTATAAATCAGCTACGGCTACTACTTTCGTACCCGGCACCTTAAGGGCGCAATCGAGATCGTAGTGGCCAATGATTCCAGCGCCAATCAGACCAATATTGATTGTATCGGCTGCGGAGCGAGGTTGGATGATTTCGATCAGATGTTCGCGGTAATCTGTCGTTGAGGAAGCCAGGGCGTCTACACCAGCCAGGGTAGATCCACCGGCCAGCAAAGCCGACGTACCTCCAAGCCGACGGAGGAATTTACGACGTGAATGCATAGGTAGGGTTCAGTTGCAGGAAGCCGAAATATACCATTTTATCAATAAAAAGTACCGACTCCTTTTCTATCGAATTGGGTATTCCCACCAAAGCATATCCTCAATCTGATCGAATAGTCGAAACCCACTTTTTTCCAGTACTTTCTGAGAGGCCACATTCTTAGCCTGCGTATCGGCTACTACCCGACGAACTTCAGGCTGCTCACTCGCCCACTTTACCAGTCCGCAAACCATTTCGGTCATATACCCCTGTCGATGTACAGCGGAGTATGTACCGTAGCCAACTTCTATAGTACCGGTTTCATCGGGTTCGCCTTTAAATTTTGCTTCGGCTACAAATTGCTGTTTTTCGCGGTCGATGGCCATCCACAGCGTATGGTACAACGGATCGTTGGTGGGATCTTTTAATCGGGGAATCGTAAAATGAATGACAATGCTTAATACAGGTTCGACCAGTTCCCGACAGCCCGTTTTTAGGCCCATTTCCTCCTCTAGCTGATGCGTGTCGGCTGTATACAGATACAACTGCTTAAGCGTAAGTGGGACTAGAGTCAGGCGCTGAGTTTCAATCATTTACCTTATACTTTTCTAAGTTAAAACCAACCAGAGGCCCAACAAAAATATATGCCTTCTGAACTAGTCTTCCATAGAACTCTATATTATTTTCCTCCCAGCCAGCTTCACTATCGACAGATACACCATATTCGGCCAGCTTGTTGCTATCAAATAATAAAATACCCGATAGATTCAAAAGTTCTTGTTTTGTTAAAACGCCTTGTACCTGTTTAACCAAATACTTTAAAGCACCCGGTTGATCTTTATCAATCCATGTTGCCGCCACTAACATATCCCAGGCAATAGCATCCTCAGGTAATACTAAAGCATATAAGGCAAATGGCCCTTTCTGCTCTTCTATAGCTTTGCGCAACTGACCAATTTTATTAGCAAGTGCTTTCATAAAATTCTAAGTAACGTTTTTGCGGCACTGATCATTCTGGCGGCAGACAAGGTTGTTGCAGTACCTGTTATCGCATAACGCAACTCCGGTTTCCACAGTTTCAAGTCAGACCACTCAGCTAAATAAAGGGTTTTAACTGTATCTTCAACTCCCGACAATCGAAGCAGAATATCAAAATCATGTGTTTTAAAACTACTTAGTCCCTGAAATTCACCGTTTGTTTCAGGAAAGCCACGCCACTTCAATGTCTTACATATGCGCAGTTTTAAACCGATCTCAACGGCATAACCACTCAGATAACTAGCTCCATCAAAGCGTTTAGCCTTTAATAAAAGCTCAGCATCCGCTAAACGGGCCGTTGCAATTTTTTTCAGTTCAGATTTAGGTATCATACTTGTCCTTCACTCACGCTCCAGCCACCGTCAACGGTCAGCACTTGCCCAGTCGTAAATGCGGAATAATCGGACATGAAGTAAACAGCCGCTCCATCCAGATCATCGGGCTGGCCAATCCGACCGCCATCCAGAGGCTGCTTGGTTCTGGTAAAGGCTAGTATTGTGTCGTCCTGTACAGCCCGTTGCGCCATCGGCGTTTCGACCAAGGCGGGGGCCAGCACATTGACCCGAATATTATCGTTGGCGTAGTAAGCGGCCACTGATTTTGTAAAGCCAATCACAGCCGATTTCATGGCCGCATACGCATGGGTGGCAAAATAAGCCGGCGAAGGGCGCGACCCAAGTACAGAACCCATATTAAGAATCACTCCCCCGCCACCCTGAGCCCGAAACGCCCGTACGGCAGCCTGATTGGAAAGCATGAGCGAGGTGAGGTTCAGATTAACGGTATAATTCCAGCCATCGAGGGTAAGGTCATGCAGCGGCCCATCGCCGAACCGCCGACCGCTGCCCCCGGCCACATGATAGAGCCCATCGAATCCACCAAAAATCTGCTGGCAAAGCGCAATGGCTTTCGGCGCTGTTTGCGGATCAGATGCATCGCCCGACATCGCCAGCCCGTTTCCATCCAATTGTCTTTCGGCAGCCGTACAGCTTTCTGGATTACGCCCTACCACCACAACCTGTGCTCCTTCGCGTATAAAGGCCAGTGCAGCTGACAGGCCCATACCTGTAGTGCCACCAACTACTACAATCTTTTTAGAATCTAACCACATTCGGATATACTGATGAATTTAGGTATGCAAGAAACAAAATTGACCGGCTATCGCCAATAAGTCTTTAAGATTGTTACTTACCTGCCTTTTTTCTGCAACTCAAGAACCTGTTTCGCGCTGACAAAACTTGCATTTACAGATTGTTCGTGGCCATAAACTGCTTAATAAATTCATCAAAATTCTGATCTGCCTTAAATCCCAACTGTAATGCCCTTGCGTTATCGACCCGGCCGGGCCAGCTACTGACAATGGCATTGATGGCTGGATCAGGTTTAAACAGAACCCGCTCAAGCGCTTCTTTACCGGCAATCCGCTCAAGCGAATCCAGCATTTGCTGTACAGTAACACTAATTCCAGGTAAATTGACCGTACGCCAATCGCCAAAATCTGTTCCATCCAGCAAAGCTCCGTTCAGGATATTTTGAATAACGGTATCCGGGCTCGATAACCACAGCGACAAATCAGGCTCTACCGGGCATATAGCCTGCTCCCCCTGAATGGGTTCGCGGATAATGCTGCTCACAAAGGAAGAAGCTGCCAGATTAGGCCGACCAGGCCGAACACAAATAGTGGGTAACCGAAGTACACGGCCATCTATATAGCCTTTTCGGGTGTAATCATTCACCAGTAGTTCACCAATAGCTTTTTGGGCTCCGTATGACGATTGCGGCCTGACGGCTACTGTGTCGTCGACAATAGCGGGTAATGTCCCTCCGTATACAGCCAGCGAGCTGGAAAAGACAAATCGAATCGATGCCTGTTGATGGCGACAGGCTTCCAGCAGATTACGGGTAATATCCAGATTGATTTTCCAGCCCAGATCAAAGTCCTTCTCCGCATGACTACTTACAACGGCCGCCAGGTGAAACACCATCTGAGTTCTGGCTGAGATAATCATCGCTGCAGCCCCTTCTGCCGACAAGTCTAGCTGTTGGCAACGAATTCGATCGTTTTCTACAGGCTTCGGTGGCATCACAACATCAACCAGCAATAGTTCATCGAACGGTACTGAACTGCTCAGCAGGGCTTTTGCCAGTCGCTGTCCAAGAAAACCGGCTCCACCCGTAATAATTAGTTGCATAACGCTATATCCTTTTGACCTATGTAAAGCCAAATTTCCATAGAAACTCCTGATAGTTACGTAAGAGCGTATAGTATACGAGCCTTTCAGCACTCAATCAGGTAGCACTACTTACCAATATGTATCAATCTGTTAATCAGAAAATAGAGCAATTGCCACCCGACTACCCAGTTGAACTACTACCGGCTATTCGCGAAGCTTTTGACAAACGCAGCCAAACGATTGTTGTACTCGATGATGACCCCACCGGCACCCAAACCTGTTATGATGTAACGGTACTTACCGCCTGGCGTGTTGATTTAATTACGGAAGAATTACGGAAGCAACCGTCCATTTTATACATCCTAACCAACTCGCGTAGCTTACCGGAAAACGAAGCGATTGAACTTGCCCAGGAAATTGGTCAGAATCTGAACGAAGCGGTTCGGCAAAGTGGCCGGGATATCGTTGTGATCAGCCGAAGTGATTCTACCTTACGGGGCCATTTCCCAGCCGAAGTAGATGCCATCGCGCATGTATTAGGATTGAATAAAGCCATAACGGTTCTGATTCCAGCCTTTATTGAAGGAGGTCGCTATACGATCGATGATGTGCATTACCTGGTCGAAAATCAGCTGCTAGTGCCTGTTTCGGATACGCCGTTTGCCCACGATGTGGTATTTGGGTATACACAAGCTAATCTGAAACAATGGGTGGAAGAAAAAACAAGGGGCCGTTTACGCGCATCGGACGTACATTCTATTAGTCTCGATGACATACGCACGGGTGGCCCTGAAGCAGTAAGTGAAACCTTGCAACGTTGTAGCGATGGCAGCGTCTGTATCATCAATGCAATCAGTTACCGCGACCTGGAGGTGGTGGTTATGGGGCTGTTGCAGGCTGAAGAATCAGGCAAAAAATTTCTGTATCGAACATCGGCTACGTTTGTTCCTCTTCGGGCCGGATTGGCATCCAGCAAACCGTTTATGCCTACCAAAGCAGACACGAGGTCAACAACTGGCTATTTGGTCATTGTAGGGTCGCATGTTCCCAAAACAACTGAGCAGCTTACCTGGCTCCTCGAACGGGGAAAGTACAAAACGATCGAAGTACACGTTGGCGACCTCCTGACTATGAGCAATCCATCAGCCCAAATAAATCGAATCAGTAAACAAGCCGACGACTGGATTTCTACCGGTGCAAATGTTGTGATTTACACGAGCCGGCAGCAGGAAACAGGAAATGATTCATCTGCCAGTCTGAAAATTAATGCCTTAGTATCTGGCTTCCTTGTCAATATTCTGCAACAGCTCACCGCACGACCGAAGTTCATTGTCGCCAAGGGCGGTATTACCTCCAGCGATCTGGCTTCGAAAGGATTATCCGCCGAAAAAGCATTCGTACTTGGCCCCATTCTGCCTGGTGTACCGGTCTGGCAAATGAATACAGCCAGTAAATTTCCAGGCATCATTTATGTTGTTTTTCCGGGAAATGTAGGAGACAATACATCGCTGGAAACCGTTTGCCAGATGTTGTCGACCTAGCCTTCTGATGTCAAAATTCTTGGCCGCCTGCCCCCGAATTTGGCTGAAGAATCAGGCAAAAATAAAAGTGACAATTGTAAAAAAACGCAGTCAAATACAGTAGAATACATGAATATGTTGATCCTTACCCAGTTTGTTTACGTTTAGCTATGGGAACCAGCTTCTCAGACGAAAATTCTCAGGAAACCTTTCTGGCGGTTTTTCAACTGCACGAAATGCCCGGTGTTGTTGCGTTCGATTCTACTGCTGATGCCATTGATTTTCTGGAAACAAGTGCCGATTTAGATGAACTTTCTCCGTTAGGTGTTGTCGAATGGGATCAGTACAGAAACAGCGCCAAAGAAGTATATTGGCAATACAGCTCATCCATTTCTCCCGGAATGATTATGGCAACGGCCTTTCAGGGCTATGTAGGTTGCCGAAATTAGACCAGACAAGTGTTAGGTTGCCCAATATCCTTGTTAATTCATACCCGATAGCTTCACGGCCACGCCAAGTGGCTCCACTGCCCTCCACGAAGTGAGCATAACGCCGTGGTAAATCATACTGCTTAAGTAGATTCAAATCCATTAGTTGTTTTGAAAACTATGACTCCTCTATGCAGACTCGCTAGGGCATACAGGAATCATGACCATTCTCCTTAATCAAAGCATGATACAATCCCTATACGCGCTTATCGTATTGACGGTCCTTTCTGGCCATACGGTTCAGCTTCAATCACCGATAAAGGAAAAAGCTAAAGTCATTCGGACGTTGATTGTTGATGGACAAAACAATCATGAACAATGGCCTAAAATCACCTTTATGATGAAGCGATACCTCGAAGAAACGGGTAAGTTTTCGGTCGATGTAAAGCGAACCTATTACACCTGGAACGGAGGTGACTTGATCGAGAAATATAAAATCCCAGGCGTTCAAAACACCAAAGCATTACCTAAAGCTAAAGCAGACTCAAGCTTTCACCCCGACTTTTCGAAGTACGATCTCGTAATCTGCAATTTTGGCTGGAATGCCGCTCCCTGGTCCGACGAAACGCAGGCCGACTTTGAAAACTTTATGAAAAAGGGGGGCGGCCTGGTCGTCGTCCATGCGGCTGATAATTCGTTTCCTTTATGGCCTGCCTATAATAAAATGATCGGTCTGGGAGGCTGGGGCGACCGCACCGAAAAAGACGGGCCTTATGTTTATTACAACAACGAAGGAACGTTAACCAAAGACCCACAGCCCGGCCGCGCTGGCTCACATGGAGCACAGCAGGAATTCCTGATAACGGTTCGGGATGCCAGCCATCCTATTACCAAAGGCATGCCACTAACCTGGATGCATACAAAAGACGAGATGTACGACCGTTTGCGTGGACCCGCCGAAAACATGACTGTACTAGCTACGGCTTTTTCGCCGAAAGAAAACAGAGGTACCGATCGAAACGAACCCATGCTGATGACCATCAACTACGGAAAAGGCCGGATTTTTCATACGCCACTAGGGCATGTCGATTACTCCGTCGAATGCGTTGGATTCATTACCTGCCTACAGCGGGGAGCCCAATGGGCGGCCACTGGCAAAGTTGACATTCCCATCCCCAGCGATTTTCCAACCTCCACTGCCACCAGCAAACGGAGTTTTGCTGAGTAGTGACAACCCATTTTCAAGGCTTAGTTCAGTTCCATGTAAACGTTCGCTCAGGCAAACTGATCACCATGGTTGGGAGCGTATTGCCGAAATCTGGCCTATCTGGCGAATAAGCTGTAAATTCTTGATTGCCGGTTATAATCTCATCTGACAGATAGGGCACTACCATCAGTCCTTCATCCCATTTTTAGCCCTATTCATCCCATTTTTTCCTTCTGCTTATACTAGCCCAGTATTTTGGCTGCAGATTACCCGTGTATTCGAACTGAATACTTCGGGCTGATTTGCCTTATCGACGCGTATAGGCTCTTCAGAATTTATACCGTACGAAGACCAACATGTGTAAACCTTTTTATCGACTGGATCATGATCGGAAGCTACATCAAAACAACAAGACGTAACTTAATGCGTAATAAGTTGTTCTCGGCTATCAATATTGTCGGTCTTGCCATCAGCATGTCTGTCGGCTTACTGCTGATCGCCTTTGTACTCGACTTATATTCGTACGACAAATTCCACACGAATGGGGATAGGATCTACCGGATCACCAGCATACAGACTGCAAATCGTGAACAGAGCCGAGCGCGGTCTGGCGACAAGTTTGCAACCACATCAATAAAAATTGGTAAGCTTATCCGGGAGAAAGTGACCGGCATTAACCGCTACACCGGCGCGGAAGTGGCTATTCTTCGCAACGACTTTTCGCAGGATGCGAAGGTTGGCGACAACATTGTATCGATCAAGGGGCTCTGGGCCGATCCGTCACTATTTAAGGTATTTACATTTCCGATGCTGGAAGGCAATCCCAACACGGCCCTGAAAGATCCTTACTCGATCGTTCTTACGGAAACTGCTGCCCGGAAAATTTTCGGAACTCAGGATGTACTGGGCAAGTCGATCAAGTTTGATACAACCGATTATCAGGTGACCGGTGTTATGAAAGATGTCCCTTTCTTTTCGCACATTAACTTCGAAGCCTTGGTATCATTGTCGACGGCTGAGCAACTCAACAAGAACAACGCCGAAAAGTGGGCAAATATGCCGTCGAATTATGTGTACCTACTGCTCCCCGAACATGTCGATATGGCGTCAATCCAATCGCAGCTGGACGCCATTGCCAGGGAGGCAAATTACACCCAGGACAATACAAAAATTCAACTCGAACTTCTTCCATTATACAAGATCGTAGTCGGTGAAAATCTTCGGCCTTCCGAGGGAGGGTCTGGCTACACGGGTCCTCACCTTTCGCCGACTTTGCTTTGGATACTCGGCGGGCTTGCACTGGTTGTGATCTTGTCAGCATGTTTCAACTACACTAATCTTTCGATGGCACGAGCCATGCGTCGTTTTAAGGAAGTAGGTCTTCGTAAAGCGATCGGCGCGGATAAGAGCCAGGTGCGAAAACAGTTTCTGGTGGAATCGATTATGATTTCCCTGGCCGCTTTTGTTCTTTCCTGCGTTATTTTCCTCGTGTTACGACCACTGCTGATAAACCTGGCTCCGGAGATGCAACGCCTGGTGAAGCTCGAACTTACGCTGCCGATGATCATAGCTTTCATCATCTTTTCGGTCACTGTAGGTATTGTTGCCGGCTTCATGCCTGCCCTATTTTTCGCGAAAGTTAGCGCGATCAATGCACTTCGAAATGTATCTACCCAGAATGCCGTACCACCAGCCTACCGGGCGGGGAGCGTATTCAACTACGTGTCACTCAGACGTGCGCTGGTGGTGATTCAATACACGATTACACTAATCTTTATAACAACAACCGCCATTGGCTATGTGCAGTATAAAAACATACTGGCATTCGACCTGGGATACAAGACGGAAAATATCCTGAACATTACTATGCAGGGTAATAAGCCGGATGCGTTCCTTAAAGAACTGAGCGAGATGCCTGAAGTAACTGCCCTATCGCGATCGTTAATAATCACCAGCGTCGGGAATGCATGGGGCGGCTTTATGAAATACAAAGATTCACGCGATTCGGCCCTGGTCTTAACGAACAACGTCGATGAAAACTACCTGGCGCTGCATGAATACAAACTCATTGCCGGAGAAAATTTCAGAGCTCGACCCACTACAACCGCAGCCGCCACTGAAGTGATTGTTAATCAGCAGGTCTTAAAACGATTTAATATAGCTAACAAAGACCCACAGAAAGCAATTGGACAGGAAATCACATTCAGCAATTTCCATGGAACACGCAGGATGACCATTGTTGGTGTAATAAAAGACTTTCACTATGGTAAAGTCGACAACCTCATCGAACCGGTTGCGTTCATGTTCTGGACACCCGGCGACAGGGCAGTCATTAATGCCAAAATACAGAGTAATGACCTGCTGGCGACCAGAGCCAAAATCGAGTCGGCCTGGAAGAAGATTGATCGTGTTCATCCATTACAGGCTGAATTCTATGATGAAGCCATAGAAGAGGCATACAGTGAGTTTTCCACGATGATCAAGATCATTGGCTTCCTTTCATTTCTTGCCATTTCGATTGCATCAATGGGGTTATTCGGAATGGTGGCGTATACTACCGAAACCAGGTTGAAGGAAATCAGTATTCGGAAGGTAATGGGTGCAACCTCAGGCAATCTTGTTTACTTATTGAGTCGGGGGTTTCTCCTGCAATTGTCAATATCGGCACTCATCGCGCTGCCCGTAACGTATCTTTTCTTCGAAAACGTTGTGCTTACCCGTTTCCCCTATCACAAGCCTGTGCAGATCGCTGAGTTGTTTGTCGGCCTGTTGGTGGTATTGCTAATTGCCTTCATGATGATCGGGTCGCAGACGATGAAGGCGGCAAAGAGTAATCCAACAGAAATTCTGAAGAGTGACTAGGAATTAACTACTGTACAAACGCGAAGAAACAACTGATACAATCACTTAATAACTTCTTCGTGGTACAAAGAATGGGGTACACTGTAGTGCAAATCATTGGGTAAACACTATTAATCCCGCTTAATTATAAGGGCATACATAACACAAAATATCAGGTATCAGGTCAGATTGGAAACGATGTTCAACGGCAATACAGGCCGATAACCTACCACTCACCTACTAAGTTGGGATAGATAGACTCGAACTATCGCTTTTGAAACCTATACTGTTCCTCTGTCCTACCCTTAGACGATATCCCAATAAAATACTCGATGTCCTGCCAGGGTTTGAACGGCAACGGCTGACCGTCTGAGACCTGTTGAGCTTCAGGACAATGGCAGAGAGACAGGGATTCGAACTGCTCCGGCATCTCTCTACAAAAGGGGTAACAAACTAAACGGGACTGAGCGTACCCAAAACGAACCGGGACGCCGGAGCGGTAACCCGCTTATACGAGACCCGTTGGTTGGGGTAGATGGAATCGAACCACCGCGATCTGAACCAAAATCAGACGTACTGCCACTGTACTATACCCCAATGTTGCACATCTGGATTGATTCGAACCACAACGGCGGACCGCTATCCTAGCCACTGGACGACAGATGTATAGAGCCTAGTTTCGGAATCGAACCGAATCCGACTGTTTTGCAGACAGTTCCCACGCCACATGGGTTACTAGGCCTAGTAGGAGTAGCAGGACTCGAACCTGCGAAGCCGAAGCAACTGATTTACAGTCAGTCGTAATTGCCGCTATACGATACTCCTATGTTGTAGAGTAGGCCAGATTCGAACTGACGACCCCTTGGTCCCAAACCAAGTATGCTACCGCTGCACCACTACTCTGGAAATGAAAAAGCCCCTACCGTATTGCATCGGTAGGGGCTTTCTATAGAAAAAGTCGTTGAACTTACTCAATAGTCATACCCCTAGCGTGCCAATACTGACAGCTACATGGTTGGGGTTGATATTGCGTCATTGCGTTCATACTGCAAAGGTAAAACAAATCAATTCACATTTGCAAATACTTTAGAATTCAGCAGCGCTTGATCTTAATTTAAACAGATCGTAATGACCTTGACGTACCGGAGGTCTTTGCGGCCAAAGACCAGGCACGCCATAAATCGGTAACGCATGAATGGATAGTGCTGATCGGTTTCAAAATGCCATCTTGTAAACTGGTTCATGTGGGAAATTTTACTCTATGGGTTTCCCTTTAGACTGAACAAAAGGTGGTAAGTCATTAATCAATCCACTACGTGACGGCCATCATAACGGGGAACGAGACCTACAACTTACTTTGATGGAACGATTAGCTTGCTTGAGGTAAGTAAGCAGTTACGGAGGTTGTTGGTATTGGGTCCTCTATTGGCCATGCTGACAATGCCCATTCCACTATGTTTGAGCTGAAAATTCTCATCCTGAAATTTATCCCCGTAGATGGACTTACCTCCCGTTCCCCTTGGTAATATCCCCGCCCTGCATCATGAACGTCGGAATAATCCGGTGAAACACATTTTTTTTGTAACCAAATCCATTCTGACCTGTGCACAGGGCCCGAAAGTTAGCGGCCGTTCGGGGGACAATGTCATCATACAGCTCAATCACTACTTTAAGAGGCTGGCCGAAGTTACTGATTGATAGGTCAAGAAAGACGCGTGAATTCATACAATTAAGCGTGAAAGGTGAGTGGGAAAGATACAGGTTTAGTCACTGCAAGTCAACGACTTACCTTCAATTTAACCCTCTTAATAAGCGATCACAGGAAGGACAAAACCTCTAACGATGGTAGATCTTATGTAGCAAAATCGTAGTAAATCAGATGAGTAGCTTTTATTCGCTGCGAGAGTTAATGAAATAAAAATGCCTTATAAATCAGAGACTTATAAGGCATTTTTATTTATTCTAAGTGCTCCCGAAGGGATTCGAACCCCTATCGATGGTACCGGAAACCATAATTCTATCCATTGAACTACGGGAGCAGACATTCCAGTTTGGGAGTGCAAAGATAGCACATCGAATCGCTAAAAAGCAAGTTCACCTCTGGAAGTCTTTACGCATTTTGGGGTTTATCGACGGCCCCGGCCACCCCGCCGGTTCTGGCCTTTGGCCGCCGTACCTTCTTTCCGCTTCGATTTGGTTACTGGTTTCGCCGTACTATGCGAACGCCCCGAACCCGATGAACGGCCGCTTTCCCGTTCTCCGGCTCCAAAACGCCCTTTAGGCTCTGTCATGCGATCCGACTTATCGCCTACCAGCGCAAAATCCATACTCCGGCGCGCCAGATTCGTTTCTTTCACCCGAATAACCACCGGATCGCCAAAGGTGTATATCTTCTTATGCCGAACTCCCACGATCCGGTAATTGTCTTTGTCGAACTCGTAGTAGTCATCACTCAGGTCCTGCATCCGAACCAGTCCTTCACAACTGTTTTCGGTGATCTCAACGAAAATACCAAACTCCGTAACGCCCGAAATGACACCTTCAAATACCTGGTTGGGGTCCATGCGGCTCATAAACTCCACCTGCTTGTATTTGATACTGGCCCGTTCGGCTTCGGCGGCCATGCGTTCACGTTCCGACGAATGACGACATTTTTCCTCATACTCCTCCCGATCAGCCGGTTTGCCTTTGTCCAGATAATGCTGAAGCAGTCGATGCGCCATCATATCCGGATACCGACGAATGGGCGACGTAAAATGCGAATACCGACGAAAAGCCAGACCGAAGTGCCCAATGTCTTCAGTGCTATACCGGGCTTTCGACATGGTTCGAACGGCGAGTTGCTGCAACATTCCGGCTTCAGGCCGTCCTTCAATGCTACTCATAAACCGATTCATCGACGCCGACAGATGCTCCTCATCGACAGCCAGTTTATAACCCAGCCGACGAGCGAAATCGGAGAACATCTTCAACTTCTCTTCATCCGGTCCTTCGTGAATCCGGTACACCATGGTGTTCTCTTCGCCGTGCTTATTCCGCTTCGACAATGCATGTACGTACTCGGCTACCCGTTTGTTGGCCAGTAGCATAAACTCTTCGATGAGCTTGTTGGTATCCTGCCGGATTTTAGGATACACCGCCAGCGGAACGCCGTTTTCATCCAGCCGGAATCGAACCTCAACGGTCTCAAAATTGATCGCGCCGTTTTTAAATCGTTCGTCGCGAAGTTTATAGGCCAGCTCGTTCAGCAGCCGCAGTTCTTCCAGAAAGTCGCCCCGGTCGTTGTTCAGAATTTCCTGCGCTTCTTCGTAGGCAAATCGGCGGTTCGAGTGCGTTACCGTACGGCCAAACCATTCGTTTACGATTTTGGCATGAGGGGTTAATTCAAACACGGCTGAAAACGTCAGCTTATCTTCATTAGGCCGAAGTGAACACAATCCGTTCGAAAGCTTTTCGGGAAGCATCGGCACCACGCGGTCGACCAGATAAACTGACGTTGCCCGTTTGTAGGCTTCGGCTTCCAGTTTCGAACCAGGCCGAACGTAGTGCGTAACATCGGCAATGTGAACACCGATTTCGTAGTTACCATTGTCGAGCAGTTGAACTGACAACGCATCATCGAAATCTTTGGCATCGACAGGGTCAATGGTGAAGGTGGTTACCTCACGCATATCGCGCCGTTTGGCAATTTCTTCATCCAGAATCTGGGTTGGAATAGTCTCAGCCTCCTGTTCTACCTCTTCCGGGAACACAATGGGCAAACCAAATTCAGCCAGAATGGCGTGCATTTCGGTATTGTTCTGACCAGCCAGCCCCAGCACCGTAATCACTTCGCCTTCAAACTGCTGTTTATGGCTGTCGGCGTCGGGATATTTCTTCAGCCGGACAATGACCTTTTCGCCATTTTTAGCCCCGCTCAGTTTGTCCTTCGGGATAAAAATATCTTCGTAAATCTTTTTGCTATCGGGCGTAACAAACCCATAAGTCGGCCACACCTCAATGCGCCCAACCAGTTCGGTTCGCCCCCGCTCGATAACACTAACGACCTTTCCTTCAATGCGTCGCCCGCGATTACGGGAATCCGTAAAGCGGATAACGCGCACCCGGTCGCCATCAACGGCCCCGGCCAGATCGTCGGTCGATACCCAGATGTCATCGTCCCGATCACCCCGACTACCATCAGCCGTAGCAGGTACAACGAAAGCAAATCGGGAATTAACATGATCTACGACACCCTCAATCAGGTTTGCATCAGCATCAGCACGATAACTGCCATTGGGCTGGCGAACTATGGACCCTTCTTCGGTCAATTCACCAATCAGCCCATGCATGATCAATTTCATACGCCGGTCATGCACCCCAAAGTGCTCCAATAGCTCATCCTGCGTAAATGATCGGTCGTCGTTTATTTGAAAAAACGCCATCAGGTCGTTTTTCAATTCATCCAGAAACGAATCGGCTTGATGAATTGGCCTCGTCTTTGATTTTTCCACGCCCTTTTCACGCGGACGCGCCGTATACGACGAGCCGGAGCCAGACTGTGAATATTTATTTTGTTTTGGTTTTCCGTTTCTCATACTTCTTTGCCTAACTCAAAAAGCAGGCTTAAATGTTTATGTATAGTGAGTGATTTAAATACAGAGGCACAGGGTACACAGAGATGAATGGTTAAAAAACTTTGTGTGCTCTGTGTCTCTGTGTTTAAATCATATACTAGTCGCTCAATACAATATGCTCCTCGGCTACGAGTGGAGCGCCTACCATTTTTAAATAGACCTGAACGAGCATTACCATCGAATCGCGGGCATACTGCTCAATACGGGCCCAGTCGTGTTCGCGGTAATACACTTCGCTGGTGCGGTCGCCGGTCCACTCCAGCGGGCGAGTCGGAATGTTCAGCACAGCCGCCAGCAAATCGAGGGGAACAAAATGCCGCTTATCGCCAAACTGCCATTGTTCCATTGTATCCCGATGGGGGATTTCCCAGGGTTTCTTTCCAGCAATTTGCAATGCGGGCGGCAGTGGCAGACCATTTACCATTAGCCGACGACACAGGTATGGGAAGTCGAACTCTTTGCCATTATGCGCACACAGGGTCAATTCGCCGGGTGGGTAGCGGTTTACGATCGTCAGAAACTCCTGCAAAATGAGTAACTCGTCGTCGTTGCTGATGAGCTTGACTTTTAGATGCGGCTTATCGTCGTCATCGAAAAACAATCCGCCTACGCTGATGCAGATAATCTTCCCGAACTCCGCAAAAAACGACGCCCGGCGATCATACCAGCCAGCCGCCGACAGGTCATCATCCGTTTTAAAATACCGGCTTTTTTCTTCCCACTGCCGTTGCAATCGTGGGTCAACGGCCAGCAGTGACGGCTCACCGGCTACCGTTTTCAGATCAATAAACAGGAGATTTTTTAGACGACGTTTCCAGGAGACGGGCTGAGGCATAGTGTAGCGCGGACATCCTGTCCGCAATGTTAGCTATACGGCGGACAGGATGCTGGTTCATCAACCCGGCCGCGTTATTTAATCGTGCAAAATTCCCTCCAAACCCAAGGCTGGAATGGTTATGAGATTTTCTTCCACGATACTATCAGGCACGAAGATAAACTTCTTATCGAAAATCTGATCACCAATGAAGTAGCTCACCCAGTACTCGTTGTTCAGGTGAAACACATCGGGCATAATGGTTTCGACTACCTCATGGGCTCCGGGGTTTATTTCAACGAAGAAATGACGCAATGTTGATGTTTTCTGCTCCTCTTCGTCTTTCTTGCCGTACCCCCGCGATGTCACAAACACCGTTTTAATGGGAACGTCGTTTTGGTTAATCAAAAAAACCTGCCAATCGTAACCACCAGCCAAGGCTTCTTTTCGGGCAATCACAACCTGTACACCCTCAACGGGCAAAAAATTTATGTCTTTTTTCATTCAACGTAACGCGGACATCTTGTCCGCTACTAGAAAACAGGATTTAATGGGCCGGATGCCCAATCACCAATTCCATTTCAAATAAGGTAGCCATATGTTCCCGAACACGTTCAACAACTTCGTCCATCGGCACGTCATGACCCAGTTCAATCGCCATTGAGGTTACGGCCTTATCGGCAATACCACAGGGAACAATATGGCTAAAAAACCGCAAATCTGTATTCACATTTAAGGCAAACCCGTGCATTGTTACCCAACGGCTGGCTTTTACGCCCATGGCACAAATTTTACGGGCAGGCCCGTCATTCTCATTTCCGGTTGCTTCGCAGCCCAGCCAAACTCCAGTCAGCCCGTCGATCCGCCCTGCTTTTAGTCCAAAATCGGCCAGGGTCTGGATGATGCTTTCTTCCAGCAGGCGCATGTAGTGATGAATATCGGTGAAAAAATTGTCGAGATCCAGAATCGGATACCCAACAAGTTGCCCCGGCCCATGAAAGGTAATGTCGCCCCCTCGCCGGATTTTAAACAACGTTGCGCCCAGTTCGGTGGCCAGTTGCTCTTCATCCAGCAGCAGGTGCTCGGCCTGACTGCTTGTACCCATTGTATACACGGGTGGATGTTCGCAAAAGAGCAGATAATTCGGAGTCAATTGCTGTTGATCGGCCGGACAGGTTCGGTTAGCCAGTTTCTGATCGACAATGGTGGCAAACAGCCGTTCCTGTTCATCCCAGGCTGCTTTGTACTCCATTAATCCCAGATCCCGAACCTCAACTCGTTTATTCATTCGACTATTCATCCCATTTCAGACAGAAAAACTGTCTCTCAAATAACTAACAACCGTCTCACTCCGTTTCGTTCGATTCTGCCCCTTTTGTAGCCTTACCCGGTTTTGCAAGCGACATTCTCTACCGTTATAGGGTATCTAAAAGGCGCTCGCATCGTCTAATAGCTTTTACCTGAACATTACGACATCTAATGGCCCAACATAACGAAACCGGTAAGCAGGGTGAAGCTGAAGCAGCCAACTATTTACGCGAAAAAGGCTACGAAATCATTACCTGGAATTATCGTTACCAGCATGCCGAAATAGACCTGATTGTGCAGAAAGGCAAACTGCTGGTCTTTGTCGAAGTAAAAACCCGAACCAACGTAAGCTTTGGCAATCCTGAAGAATTTGTTTCGTACACCAAGGCCAAACTAGTTATGAAAGCCGCCGAACACTACATTTTCGCCACCAACTGGCAGTATGATGTTCGGTTCGATATTGTTGCCGTTACGGTTTCGGGCAATCAATTGCAGGTAAAACATATTGAAGACGCGTTCTCCTGAAAATTAAGACCCTAACCGCCTTTCACTAAATTATTTAGGCATAATTTTCGTTAGGTAATAAGGACCTAAACAATGCATCAACACACGTTATGAACGTATTTCCCATCGGGCGGGCGGCACTCCTTTGGCTGGTAGCTGGCGCCTTTTTGATGACCTCCTGCAAAAAGAACACCGATGTTACGCCGGTAACTCCTACTAACAACACCTCTACAGTAAATGGCGAGGTGAACAGTTGGGTACTGTCGAATATGCAGCATTATTACTTCTGGAATGACAAACTCCCCACGACGACCGATACGTCATTAACACCCGACAAGTACTTCTATACCCTATTGTACGATTATTATAATACAGCCAATACTGATCGGGATCGGTTTTCCTGGATTCAGCAGAGTGCTGATGAATTGAAGGCGTCGCTCAACGGTCAGTCAAAAACAACCGGGATGGAATACAGTCTCTACTATCGGGATGCGTCGAATACAGGGGTTATTGCTGTGGTGATTTACGTACAACCGGGTTCGCCAGCCGCAAAAGCGGGCATTAAACGGGGTGATGTGATTTCAAAAGTAAACGGCGAATTACTATCGAAGGCTAATTACCAAACCCTGCTGTCCAGCAATGCCGATTCGTATGTATTTGGGTTTGCTACCCTGACCAATGGCGTGCTTACCGACAGTGATCAGACGAAACAGGTCAGTGCCATTGTGTTTCAGTCAGACCCTGTTCTGCTGGACACTACGTACAGCATCGGCGGCAAAACGATTGGCTATGTCGTTTATAATCAGTTCGTTCCCGGAGTTTACAAAACCGATGGTACTACGGATAAAACATACGACCTAAAGCTGGAGTCGATCTTTGGCAAATTCAAACAAAAAGGCGTCAACGAGCTGGTGCTCGATCTGCGTTACAATCGAGGTGGCTACGTCAGTTCATCTACAAACCTGGCGAGTCTGATCGGTAAAAATATTGATGCCTCAAAAGTGTATTACAGCCAGAAATGGAACAGCATTGTCACCGATGAGAACGACAAGAAATACGGAAAAGGCTGGAATAACCAGAATTTTCTGACGAAGTCAACTGCTATTGGAGCTAACCTGAGTCGCGTGTTTATCCTGACAACCGGCAGTACAGCGTCGGCCAGCGAGCTGGTGATTAATGGCCTCAAACCGTTCATGACTGTCAGCACCATTGGAACGACGACAGTTGGTAAAAACGTTGGCTCGATTACCATCTCCGATAACACGGGACGGATCAAATGGGGGATACAGCCGATTACGTTTAAGTCGGCGAATGCGCAGGGATTCACCGATTATGCTGGTGGGTTTACCCCAACCGTAAAAGTGACCGATCCTGATCCTCGCAAAAACAGTCTGAAAGCGCTGGGTGACCTGACGGAACCACTGCTGGGCGAAGCCATTTACCAGATTACCGGTACACGTATGGCTCGCCGGGCAGCATCAATCGAGAGCGAAGTACCCAGCCTTGGCTCTTCGATCGACAGCAAAGCTGGAGGGGGTAATATGTTCATTACGAGTCTGCCAAACGGTCAATAGTACAATAGCAGGATGTTATTTTGTTATTGTCATACAGGAGATCATCGACATAATTTCCTATGAAAAAAGCTTCTGGCCAAAAATCATTAAAATTGGATTATTTTACAACAGAAGCGGCTTAATGGGCTGCTTTTGCTGTTTTATCCTGTAACTTTATCATCAGGCAACCCGCTACAACACCATGTACGAGAAGAATATAGGTACCAAGCAGAAAGCATTACGAATAAATCTTGATCGTCGTATCTATGGGTCGTTTGCCGAGATTGGCGCCGGTCAGGAAACGGCGGCCATGTTTTTTAAGGCTGGTGGCTCGTCGGGAACCATCGCCAAAACCATGTCGGCCTACGACATGACGTTTAGTGACTCAATTTATGGCGTGGAAGAAAGTGGTCGGTATGTGGTGGAGTCGCGACTCGTCAAAATGTTGAGTAAAGAATACAGCTTACTGGAAAAACGACTGGCCGACAAACGAGGGCCTGATACTACGTTCTTTGCCTTTGCCAATACGGTTGTTGCGCTTAATTACCAGAAAACCAACGAAGCCCATGGCTGGATTGGCTGCCGATTTCAGCTAAACCCACAGGCAGGCTATAACGACGTAATTATCCACGTCCGGATGCTCGACAACGAAAACATCCTGCAACAACAGGCTCTGGGCGTCATTGGCGTAAACCTCATCTATGGGTGCTATTACTACGCGAAATCGCCCGAAACACTTGTTCTGTCGCTAATGGACGATCTGGCCCCCGAACGGATTCAGATTGATATGATTCGATTTAACGGCCCCGACTTTCTGGAAGTCGACAACCGATTGATGAGCCTGCATCTGGTGAAAAACGGATTTACCGATGCCGCCTTGTTCGGACCAGACGGACAGGTACTACAACCTTCGGAAGCACTCTATAAGAAGCATATCCTTGTGATGCGGGGGCGGCTCCGTCCATTGACGAACGTGCAGTTGGATATGATAGAAAATGGGCTGAAGCAGTTCAAAGAGGAACCGGATGTCGACGGAAATCGGGTTGTATCGCTGGCTGAGTTAACCCTGCATAACCTGAAAGCGAACGAGCAGGGAATCGACGAGAAAGATTTTCTGGACCGGGTCGACATCCTATGCTCAATGGGTCAGGCGGTAATGATTTCCAATTACCTGGAGTATTACAAACTGGTGGCGTACCTGGCCCGACTGACGCGCCTTAAAATTGGTCTGGTAATTGGCATTCCGAACCTGGAATATATTTTTGAGGAAAGCCACTACGAATTTTTACCGGGTGGTATTCTGGAATCCTTCGCTACGCTGTTCAGCCGGAAAGTAAAGCTTTTTGTTTACCCAACGCTGAAAGAAGGGGCCATTTACACCTGCAACGAATTCAAACTACCTCCAACGCTGGAGCCACTTTTTCAATACCTGGTCCGCAACGATAAGATTGAGGATATTACCGATTTTAAGGAACAGCACCTGCACATCTCCACCGACCATGTGCTGGAAATGATTCAGCAGGGCGAAGACGGCTGGGAAGCCATGGTACCCGAACGGGTGGCTGAACAGATCAAAGCGAACTGTCTGTTTGGCTATCCTTGCGAAGTCGAGTATGTACCCATTGGGCAGCAGGTTCGTCAGCAGCAAGTGGAAGAGCAGGCAACGTCAAGCTAAATGCTTTTTATAGAGCTGATAAATTTTATCGCGGCTTCGTTTCAGCCTCATCTTTACGGCGCTGGGATTCAGATTATAGAGTTGAGCGATTTCATCGATGCTCATATCCTGCTCGTATTTGAGCTGCAACAGCGTTTGCTCGTGAGCCGATAGGGTGGCCATAGCTTTTTTAACAAACAGAATCGTTTCTTCATGAAACTGTGATTCTTTTTCGTCGGCAATGTCCTGTTGTAATCCCTCTTCTACTGAAGAAAAGCTAAGCCGTTTTCCACTCCGAAGCTGATCAGAACAATAATTGAACGCAATAGAGTAAAGCCAGGTTGAGAACGTCGAGCGTTCCTGAAAGGCGTTGAGTTTTGTAAAGGCTTTTAAGAAAATATCATGCGTGAAATCTTCGGCCTGCTCGGTGCTTTTCGTCATGGATAAGCAACGCCGATATACTTTATTCACATAGCGGTTGTAAAGTGTCTCAAAGCATTCCTGAGGGTGGCTGTTTAAGTACTGCCGAATCATTTCCTCGTCTGTTAGTGAAGTATTCATCACAAAATAGCCTATTCAAGCTGCCAGAATTATGTGTCATTCAGTCTATGGGTCTTTGTAAATAGTGACACTAAGACGAAGGCAGACTCAATAGGATACTAAAAATATATTAAGTGGTACATCCTTCCCACCTAAGCTGTTCGATTAAAATATATTAATCTTTCGTAGGCAGAACCGCACTCCCAAGGCTGTATATATAACTAAAAAGACCGTTTCAGCAATCAGTTGAAACGATTGGCTCGCCAAATGGCTATGCAAAATTGTCTGTATCCAATGAATTAAAGCGGCACAGTAGCCAATGAACCCAATTAAAAAGCCGGCAACAATAAGCAGTGAAATAACCAGTCGATTTATTTTTTCTGATACCATTTGAACGAATGCTAGCGTATTGACGCATCTAAGTTGATTTAATGGCCTTTAGCATACTACCCAAAATGTATAATCGGCCGGATTCAGCTAATAACAGGTGAATCGAGCTTCTATTTCACAACTTCAGATTTACCAATAGTCTAGTTGACCTATTAAATCCCCTGTACAACAGTGTTTGACGAAGCAAACTTAAACACCTCAACAAACTGGACTTCCCCTAACCTATAGCAGGTTGGTTTCGCTTTACATGTGGAGAATATAGCGCTATAAATGGCCTATACCTCATTCGTCGCTCCTTCTATATGTTACTTTTTCTGCTTCTAGAGTCTAACCTGTTCATTAAAATCAGGTAATGGGCTTTTACTGAATAGCGGCCTTTTTCACGTAAGTACTAAACAATTACCAATCAGACACCTGTCAGTTTGGCGTTGGATTTGCTTATTATTTTAGAGAGAAGGTCTAATTAACGCTATGAGAACTAAACTGTCGACCCCTAAAGAAATCACCCAAATATTACACAGTCAGAAAAAGCGATTAGCTGAATTATATTCTCTTGAGAAATGGACTGAAACTGAATTTGAAGAAATCATGCGCTGTTCGAGTGAATGGAACGCCGAGATACAAAGCTGGACATTTCCACTTCCAGCCATAGAAAAGCTTGCCTTCGATGCCCGAACACCCGATAAACAGGCCAGAAGCTTGCAGTTTATTGCCAGACAAATAACTTTAAATAGTGCAAATCGCTAATCAATATCAACATATATTAACTTATTAACCAGCAATTAAGACCGATAAATAAATTTTTATAATATAAATTTACCAATACAAACCATTAAGAAACTTCAACTAAGATTATTCATAAATTTATTGTCTACTATGTAACTTAGACTTAATACCTACCTTATGAAAAGTTCATTATCCGATGAAGAAATGATTCGGGCTCACCTCTTCACTCAACCCGATCATTGCTTCGAGACTCTATACAATCGATACGTTGGCAAGGTTTATCAGCAATGTCTTCAGATGACTAATCATTCCGAACAGGCTGAAGATTTTACGCATGACATTTTCCTCAAAGCGTTTTCCAAACTAGATGCCTTCCAGGAGCGATCCACATTTTCAACCTGGCTCTATGCTATTGCTTTTAACTACTGTGCCGACCAAATACGACTATCGAAGCGTATGAACACCACGGCCATTAGCGAAGGGCATGAACAAAGCATGACCGAATCGAAAGACAATCAGCTTCAGGAAGAAACACTTCATCTGGTCAAACAAGCTTTAGAGACGCTCTCGACGAATGAGCAGCAAATTTTGCGCATGAAATATGAGGAAGGCCGAACAATTGAGGAAATTGCTCAACTCTATAAAATAAAACCCGGCGCTGTTAAAATGCGGCTTAAACGCAGCCGGGAACGAATTTATCACTTCTGCCAGAAATCCTATCCTGGCTAAAATACCATCGACGTTCGGAAGTAATTCGTCTGACCTATACCTTTTCCGGTGGCCTTCTTGCCAGATACCTATAATAGCCCATCGGCCAGAGCCGGATTTACCAATAAAAGGTCCTGATACCAGAAACCTGTGTCCCAGTTCTGATCAGCTTTTTTCTCCTCGGTATTTGTGTCGCCCGATGAGGTATAGGTTCGCCGGACCACTTCGCCTTTACGAAAGGCTATTGGCTTAGAAAAAATCGGACCGTCGTATACAAATGAATGGTACTCGCCATTTTCGCCACAGGGGTCAACGGATCTGGGTAAATCTTTCAGTAAGTCCAGATTTAGTTCACGACCCAAAAACTCGGCAGGCAGTACTTTTTCATTGACACAGACCAACACTGCCCGGAAACCTAACTCCACAAACTCGTGGATCAATTCTGTTGTGTCACGTTTCCAGAGTGGAAAGGCACCGGTTAGATTAACCTTTGTTAGCTCTGATTCGCGGTAACGACGTAAATCTCCCAGGAAAATATCGCCAAAAATGGAGTGTGTGACACCCTGTTCCCGCAAGGGTTGCAGTGTTTCCCGCATTCGGGTATTGTACATGTCCATCGACACATCGCCGGGCAATTGCAGCGTATGTAACGGTAACTTTAGCTGTTCGGCCTGCGCCAGTAGCAGTTCTGTCCGAATGCCGTGCATACTGACCCGATTATGCAGCTCATTTACCGACGTAAGCAATCCTTCAATCGCCCACTGGCCGGAGTGGAGACTATGATACAGCGCCAAGGCTGAATCTTTGCCTCCACTCCAGTTTATTATGGCCCGCTGTCGGCTCATCGGAAATAAAAGCCTGAAGGGCCTATTTCAGCTTTAACTGAATCGACCAAAGCACCAGATGTTTCGTAACGTAATATATACCCGGCCTGTTTGTAGGATGGAATTACGCTGGCATAGATACGTTTGGTTGTTGGATCAAAGCCAAGTGCGCTGAAAGACCGGGAAATCACAACGCTACTGGCCGGAGTTGACGAGCTAGTGGCTAAGCTGTATGTTTTACCATTATAGGTATAATAAAAGGTTCGTTTGGTATCATCTAAAATAAGCGAACCAGGCGCTGATGCGAAAGTCAGACGTTTCGCCACAAGTCGAGTAGCCGGGTCAAGTTGCACCAGATCATTACCCGCTTTGAGCCATAGTTTCCCATCCGCATCAAGAGCAACCGGCTCAGGCGTAGCGCCAAAATCAATTCGCTGCTTGACAGCATCCGTGACCAGGTCGATGACCAGTAACGTTTTATCACCACTATAGGTATTGCTCCCGACAAAGACTTCTGTGCCTGACAGCACCATGCCCTCAACTCCTTTCACAGCCGGAATTTTTTTGGTAACCGTATTGGTATTCAGGTCAACTACAGCAATATAACCCGGATCTTTATAGAAATCGGACCCTGAACCCGAAACATCCCAGCAACTGATGTACGCCTTGTTTGGCCCAACCTGAATGACCTGACGGGGGTTTTCAATGTCGGGCGATTTCAGCGTTGCCCGCGACTGAAAGGTTCCGTACTCAACAATCTCTACTTTGTCCTGGCCTGTGTTGCTATTATCGACCAGAATTAATCCTTTACCATTCACTTCGATAAATCCCTGTACCCCACCACTAAGCGTTAATGATGGGTTTGCGGCCTGGAAAATATTGGTAGCTACCGTTTGGCTATTGCGTGATAAAAATGAAACCGTACCATTATTATCAAAGAAATTACCTGCATTTAAAATAAATACACCTGATTCATAGGGAGTTGGTTCGGGGTCCGACGTTTTACAGTTCCAGACACTCAGGGCCACCAGCCCAACTACCATTGATTTGGTCCATTGCTTTTTCATTGTGTATGAGAAGGAAAATTAATAATCAGATTAATGGCCCAGTTTCGGCCCGGTAATGCATTCCGTTTTACGCCCAGCACAAGCGCATCGAACACATTATTCACCTGTCCCTGTATCCGAATCGGAACTGTTTCCCAGACGATCGAGTGCTGCAATAGCACATTTGCCAGCACTGTACCTTTGAAAAACTGGGTATTATCGAAGGTGGTATACCGACGGGAATTGGCCTGAAGTTGGACACTTAGGCGCGTTTGACCTTGCTGCAGATAGGCATTAAGCGTACCCGTGTGAATTGGCACATAAATGAGTTGTTTGCCAATTATATCTTGCGAATACGCATCGTACGCCCGCTCCTGCGACGAGCGGGTTAAAGCATAACTCATCCGTACTCCCGCCTTCCAGCCAACCTGTGCGTAGGTTAGCCCGGTCGTCAATTCAAGGCCGCGTGACATAACTAATTGCAGATTTTCGACATGATAGTTCGTCGTCGGATTCCAGTAGGTCCAGTTATCGACCCGGTTTCGATACGCTGTCAGCTCCGCCGTCAGGTTTAGGTTGTCTGATAGCGCGCCTGCCGTTGCTAAACCGGCTTCCAGGTTCAGGCCATTTTCGGGCAGGAGGTTTGGGTTTCCTAAATCAGTCCAGTAGCGTTCATTTAAGGTTGGTACGCGATAACTTCGGCTAATGGCTCCTTTGGCCGTAAGGCTGAAGTTTTTATGTTGCACAAGCTGATACTCTGCTCCGATTGAAGGAGTAAGTGGAGGATTGAAACGGGCCACAAATGCCTGTCGAACGTTGGCCGATACCAGCCAGCGTGTTGCCTGGAGTCGGAACAACGCATACAGATCGGCCCGATTTTCTTCGATCAACTGCCCACCATAGCCATCCGTCCGGGTTCGGTAATGCGACCATTCACCACCGGTCCGTAACGTAAGCTGGTAGGTTTGGGTCGATTTGATAGAAAACTCCCGTTCTATCCGGCTAATGAATCGGTCGGTCTGCGTATGGGCAGGATCATATATATTGCCTTTGGCATAATCCAGTACGTCACGAATCCAGCCAACTCGAATGGTTGTTTTATCGGCCTCGTACGTAGCCAAAAAGCGGGCCGACTGGGTTCGGGTGCGCTCTCGGGCAATGGTATCCTGTGGTGACTGAATTAAGTCGTTATCTGTTAACCAGGCATTTATGGAAATTTGACGACCGCTCTTGTGCAAAAAATATAAATCCTGAATAAGTCCCCGCTGCCCGGTTGTCGATGGCTCCAGAAAGTAGTTTTGTCGTTCGGTGTACGGATACCTGTTGTTGAATTTTGAGAGATAAGTCAGCGTCTTACCCGCCAATTTCCAGCTCGCTCCCAAGGCCGTTGTATACTGTACGCCAACCTGTGTCTGGTTATTCCGAAAGCTAGCAACCTGCTGGCCAACCGTCAGACGCAATCCAGGTTGCCAATCGGGCGTATTACCGAGCAACACACTCCCCCCAACGGCATCGGACCCTACGGCACTGGCTGAAGAGCCATATTGGACAGCCAATCGATCAAACCCAGCAACGGGTAACGTCGAAAAATCGGTTTGCCCCAGATTTGGCTGGTTGATGTTGATACCATTCCAGAGTACGGCCGTATGATTGGCCGATGTACCTCGAAACGATACCGTTGCCAGTTGGCCAGGGCCGTAGCTTTTGAAAGCCAGTGGGGTGTTCAGTGCCAGCAAATCCGTGAGGGAAGCGAACCGAAACTGAAGCAATGTAGTGGAGTCGATACGTTGAAGTTTCTGGCCAGCCAGGAACCGTTCAGGCGCAATGGCCCGCACCGTAACCGCCGACAGCGATACCGCGTCCGACAATCGACTCGTTGTGGCCGAATCGGATTGCGCAGCGACCGGTTGCCCGACTATAAAGCCGACAAACCATCCCAATACCCACCAGCGAAGGGCTTGCCTTTTCACAATAACGATAACAAGTGTGCAACATCAGCACGCGGCCAGGGTGTTTCCTCCGAACACCAGAACAGCGGATGGTCGTCGGCAGGTCTCCTGGCTCGTCTCATCGATTCGAACCTTCCCGCCCTGATTACCAGCGCAGTGGTCACGTAGTATGAATCGACTTTTTTGAGAGACTTACAGTTGCGGGGACAGCGCTGGCGTTTCACCAACTTCCCTTTTAAGCCTTGAAAGTCGCCACGAAACGACATCAGGCACCGAAAACTCACGACAAAGGTACAGGAATTTAAACACAGAGACACGGGGTGCACAAAGAAATCTAGCGCTGTGCACTCCGTGTCTCTGTGTTTAATCGCAATTAAAACCCGTCGGCTTTGATTTCTTTTTCGGTAATGACGCCGTACTTTTTCACCTTGTCGCGGATGGCGTCGGCTTTGCCAATCAGCACAAATTGCAGGTTATTTTTCGGAAAATACTGGTCGATGATCTGGCGCGTTTTGGCCACGGTTAACCCATCGACGTTCTTTTGAAAATTATTGATAAACGATTCATCGAAGCCCAGGCTAAACATATCGGTCAACAGGTTGGCCAGTTCGGAGGCCGATTCATAGCGGGGTGGGAAGTCGGCTTTGACGTAGTTTTTAGCCGAGGTAAGCGTTTTTTCGTCGATTCCAGTCTTGTGCAGGCTGTCGAGTACCATTAGCGCCATGTCTATTGCCTGCGTAGTGGTACTGACTTTGGTAAAGGTCGAAATGGCAAATGTGCCGCTATTCCGAAAGGTCGCAAACCGACTACCTGCGCCGTAGGTCAGGCCCGAGTTCACCCGTAGGGCATCATTCAGCCAGGAGGTAAACCGCCCGCCCAGAATGGTATTGACCACCGTAATCGGAATAAAATCGGGATTATTTTGCGTAACACCTTTGCCACCGATCAAAAACGTCGTTTCGCGAGCATCGTCTTTATTGACCAATAACACCCGGTTTTTATCGAAAGCAACGGTAGGCTCGGTCAACTTCGGCGACGTTGCCGCAGCCGTTTTCCAGCTCCCGAACAAATCAGTAATGCGTTTCTTCATGGAAGGTGTATCGAAATCGCCCACTACAGCAATGGCAGCCCGATCAGCCGTATAATTTTTCAGGTAAAATTGCCGGGCATCGGCTGCCGAAATGGCCGAAACCGCCGTTGGCGTACCCGTTATCGGGTTAGCGTAGGGATGACCTTCGTACACAAACCGATTGAAATAAGAGTTGACCACTCCACGCGGACTTTCCTTCTGTTGGGTTAGCTGGAGCAGTTGACGCTGTTTATACTTATCGAATTCTGCCTGATCGAAGGTTGGTTTGGTGATCACATCCTGAATAATATCGAACAGTAAATCCTGGTCTTTTACGGCAAACGACGCCGACAGTTTAGCCACCTCTTTTCCCGCATAGGTATCGATAGTAGCGCCAACATATTCAGCTTTTTCTTCCAGCTGAGCTTTGGTGTATTTGGCGCTACCAAACAGCAGTGCTTCGGCGGCCATGTTGGAGAGTCCATACCGATTACCATCCTGCACAGCACCGGCATCAAACACCGCCGACACGTTGATCAGCGGCACTTCGCGCTGCTCCATCAGGTAAACGGTAAGGCCATTTTTCAGCTTGAATTTCTGATAAGGCGGCACCTTGAACGTCTGCGCCCACGACGCACCTGCCACCAAAAGGGCAAGCAATACAAAAGATAGTTGTCTCATTAGTAGTTAGTTATTTTTCGACGGATTCGTTTTCGGCTCGGGCAGTAAATAGCCAACCGTTCGATTCCGGGCGGTGAGATAGGTTTTGGCCACACGCTGTACGTCTTCTTTGGTCACTTTCTCGTACAGCGACGGCGCTTCATATAGTTTTTTGTAATCCCCGAAGAACAGTTCGTAGGTTCCCAGCGAATTAGCCTTCCCGTTGATGCTTTCCATGGTATGATAAAATTCCATCAACTTCTGATTCTTAAGCTTTTGAAGCTCGACGTCGGTAATTCCTTCGTTGACGACCTTATCGATCTGATGCAAGACGGACCGCTCCAGTTGCTCGGCCGAAATCCCACTGGCAGCAATGGCATAAATCGAAAACAGGCTTGGGTCGAACGATTGATCCATATTGGAAAATACCCGCGACGCAATGGTTGAATCGAGCACGAGCGACTTCACCAGACGAGACGAGTTACCCGAACTCAATACACCACTGAGCAGATCGAGTGCATAATAGTCGGGGTGTCGGGCAGCGGGCGTATGATAGGCAAGTAAAATATTAGGGGTCGCAACATCCTTGTACGTAGTGGCCCGACGTTCGCCATTCTGGGGAGGCTCTACCGTCCGAAGGCTATCGGGCAGTTTCTGGGCGGGAATGGGTTCAATATATTGCTCAGCCAGCTTTTTCACCTGGGCTGCTGTTACATCACCCACGACCACAGCCACCGCATTGTTCGGCGAATAATACGTTTTGAAATACTTTTCCAGATCGGCCTGCGTCCACTTTTTAATGTCCGATTCAAAACCGATCACCGGAAACATATAGGGATGCTCCACAAAAGCCACCGACTGCACCAACTCACTAATAACCCGGTAGTTACTATTTTCCAGCCCGGTACTCCGTTCCGACAGAACAACACCCCGCTCACTTTCTACCATTTTGGGATCAATGGCCAAATCCCGAATCCGATCCGATTCAAGGTCGAAAATCGTTTCGAGGGCACCGCTCTGAAACCAGTCCGTATAAACGGTGGTGTTTTCGGTTGTGTAGGCATTGTTGGAGCCGCCGTTGGCTTCCATTACCCGGTCAAACTGCTTAGGGCCGTACTTCTTCGCTCCATTGAACATCATGTGTTCGAAAAAGTGCGACAGGCCCGTAATGCCATGCACTTCGTTGCGGGAACCAACTCGCCAGAAGGTATAAAAGTTGGCATTGGGAATCGAATGGTCTTCCAGAACCATGAATTTCATCCCATTCTTAAGCGTGAACGTCTGAACGTCCTCCGGTTTGGGCTTATTCTGGGCTAGCACGACACTTGTCGACAGTATTAGGCCAGCCAACAGCCCGGTTCGTTTGTTCATGAGAAAATTAGCTTGAAAACGTTAAAAATAACAGTGAAACCGAGGATTGCCAAACAGGGTCGTTTAAGCGGTATGCTGCTATTTAGTCTTCGTTTTTAATCCAACCAACAAGCCGATGGCTGCATCATCAATAAATACAAACTAGTACTTGTATATTTAATTTTCTTATATATATTCGTAGCGACAAACGGGGCAATTTGTGCTCATTAACATGGAACCCATTGGTAGTGAATTTTTACGCGGAACATTAAAGACAATTGTCTTAAAGCTGCTTTCAGAGCAGAATAAAATGTACGGTTATCAGATTACGCAGGCCGTGAAGGAACGTACCAAAGGGGAGCTTACCTTAACCTTTGGTGCGCTGTATCCCGTATTACACAAGCTGGAACAAGAGGGATTGCTGATCACCGAATCGGTAGAAGTAGAAGGGCGATTGCGTAAATATTATTCGCTGACCGACAGTGGCAATGAATTAGCTCTTCAGAAAATATCTGAGTTTGAACGTTTTGTCGATTATATGCAGCAACTATTTCAAACCCCTCCGTCAATTGCCTATGGCCATTGATTTAGCCCGTTACGTTTATGGAAAAACTTACACCCCAGCAAGTCGACCGCCTTTACACCTATCTACTTCAAAGTGGCCTGACCGACGAATTGTTCACTGAGCTACTCGATCACCTCGTTTGTGAAGTTGAACACTACATGTGGATTGGTCTCCCGTTTGAAGCGGCCATGCAGAAAACACTGATGGAAGCCAATGCCGACTCCGTCCAAAAGCTTCGTAAAGTATACCAGCGCGAATTAGCCTTTAACGACGCACAACTCGCCGAAGCCAGCCTGGACGATATCCTGTTCCAGTTTCGGAACAAATCCTACGGAGCGTATGCCATGCGACAGTCGTACAATCGAACGTTGATTTATGCCCTATGTGGTGCCTTAGGCCTGGGTCTGATGATGATTGCGTTGCTGCATCTGATTAGCCAGAAATCTTGGTCGTACTGGAGCCCCTGGGGTATGGTCTGGATTGTTGGCGTGGGAGCCGTTTCAGTGGCAGTGGTGCTGTATTTTCTGCAACAGGAACGCTGGCAAACCGTACCCGAGCACGAAGAAAGGTTGTAATTTACCCGTTGAAGTTCCAAGTTTGTAGTTTCAGGTTTCAAGTTGGCGAACGTATACTAAAAACTGTACATCCGCCAGCTTGAAACCTGAAACTATAAACTTGGAACGTATATGAATCAATCTCTTTGGTCACTCAAAGGCCAGCGTGCGCTCGTTACGGGTGGCACCAAGGGTATTGGCGAAGCAATTGTCCAGCAGTTTCTGGAACTCGGTGCTTCGGTCTTCCTCATCGCCCGCAACAATGACTTACTTCAACAACAATTAACCGACTATCGGCAACAGGGTCATACGGTGGATGGCATAGCTGCTGATATTAGCCAGCCGAGTATAGCTGCGCAGGTCATAGACAAAGTCCAGGCCATGTGGGGCAGCCTGGATATTCTGGTTAATAATGCCGGTACTAACATTCGGAAACCCACCGCTGAATACAGCTCAGCCGAATACGATCATATCCTGAATACCAACCTGCGCTCAGCTTACGAACTTACTCAGGCCGCGTATCCGCTCCTGAAGGCGTCGGGTAATGGGAAAGTGGTCTTTATTTCATCGGTATCGGGATTGGCGCACACCAGCAGTGGCTCGCTTTACGGCATGACCAAAGCGGCTCTGTTGCAATTAACCCGAAATTTAGCGGTCGAATGGGCACCCGATGGCATTCGGGTCAACGCCGTAGCCCCCTGGTACATCAAAACGCCGTTAGCCACACCCGTGCTGACTAATGCCGAAAAGCTTAGTGGCATTCTAAAGCGAACGCCCATGAATCGAATTGGTGAGCCCAAAGAAGTCGCGTCGGTGGTTTCGTTTCTGACGATGCCTGCATCCAGCTACGTAACCGGCCAAACCATTTCGGTCGATGGCGGATTAATGGCGTGGGCGTATTGAATGTCATTGGATGGTCATTCGCTTCGCGTCATTGATCGTCATTCAGTAGTCATGTATGGCAAGCACCCTAACGATGCATGACAGTGAATGACGCGAAGCGAATGACCAATTAATGACCAGTGAATCACACACCTGTCACCATGGCTTTCATTTTCGTCATGGCGGTATTGGCTACGGTTTGAGCTTCCTGTGCGTAGTAGGCTTTGTTGAAGACCTCTAAGGATAACACGATAGGCTTGTCGGAACGCTTGATTAACCGTAGCGTTTCTTTAATTGGCGCTACACCATCGCCGGGGAATACACGGTCAGCATCGGTGATCTTTTCGCGCGTAAAATCGGCGGTATAGTCGTTGACGTGGAATACCTCAAGGGCAGATTTCCCAACCAACGGCAGCATTGTATTCCCTGAGCCGCCTTTGTAGAGATGGTAAATATCCAGCAGCACGCGAGCTGATGGATGGCCACTTTCAATGGCGACAAACATCACTTCGCCCAGCCGACTTAGGTTTGGCGAAAAACCCCACAGTTCGAGTTGTGGAATAACCTTCGTTTTATCGCTTAGTTCGAGAAGGGTGCGATACCGTTCGGCCGCTTTATATAGATCGATTTTGGGACTGTTGGGCGTCTGTGCCCCGATGGGTGGTGTAGCTACACGCATACAACCGACCTCAGCGAGCATCTCCATTTCACGCTTCATCTGATCCAGGCCTTTGGCGCGGTCAGCATCGTTATCGACAATCCAGGGCGCAAACCCGATCGCATTTTCGACTTTTATCCCGGTATCGCTCAATACTTTACGGGCATCGGCTGCTGTCGCACCACTTTTCAAATAAGTCTGCAAGGTTTCAATCCATATTTCGACCGAACGAAAGCCCGCCTTTGAAGCTACTTCCAGTTCTTTGACAAACCCGAGCTTATGGCCCCGGATGGTACTCATGTTCAGGCATAGCGTAAACAGCGACTGAGCCGTTGGCGCAGCTACTACTTCGGATGATTTTGGCGCAAGGGTGGCTCCAACGGTAGCAGTCAGAGCGGCTAAGGTTTGGCGACGAGAAACAGACTGGGTCATGAACGATACATTCAGGCGATTTAGCACTGCCTATTAAATGCGAAAAAGGCCCAAACCTACTTCATTGAATTGTCATAAACTGGTCAGTAGGTAGTCATTCGTTGTCATTTATTGTGAATAGTCTTAACGATTAATGACTACAAATGACAATTTAATGACCACCTAATGGCATTTCTTCAGACAATCTTGACGCCATCAAATTTGCGGCCCAGAATGGCGACATCATCGGCGCCGAGGTAGTCGTGGAGAAGCGTTGCGTAGATTTGACGAAAATCGACCGAATAGCGTAAATCACCTTCATCCAGTTTGGCCAGGTTGGGGGCTTCGTTCAGAACGCGTTTGGAAGGCAGCCCACCCCCAATCAGGAATACATTGTTGGCCGTACCATGGTCGGTACCATTACTGGCGTTTTGTTTTACCCGACGACCAAATTCCGAAAACGTCATAACCAACACGTCATTCTGCCGACCAGCCGTTTTCAAGTCAGTCATAAAAGCCCCCATCGCTTCAGCATATTGGCCTAACAAACGCTCCTGTTGCCCCGGCTGGTTGATGTGCGTATCGAAACCGCTAATCGACACATAGTAAACGCTGGTGGCTACATCCGACTGAATCAGTTGCGATACAATTTTGAGCCGATTGCCCAGTTCAGTTGTTGGGTACGATGCCGTATTCGTATGAACCTTCGCCTTATCGAATACGTACTCTGCCGACGACACCGTTTCGGCTAGTGTCTTGTACAAATAAGCGACCGATTCGGGTTCCTGACCTACGGCCTTATGACCGTTGTTGAGCCCGGTCACTAAACCGCTACGGGTTTGGTTGTAGAGTTTCTTCGGGTCTAAAACGGCCAGTCCATTCAACTCAGTCCCTTTCATGGCCAGACTCAGCGTATCGTCCACTTCAATAGTTCGGAACGGCTGCTGAGCTTTACCGGCACAGGCCGCATCCAGATACCGGCCTACCCATCCCGTCCGTAAGTACTTGTCGGAATCACTAGCTGTTTGCCAAATGTCCATCGACCGAAAATGGGAGCGATCCGGGTTTGGATAGCCGACGTTGTTGATCACCGTAACCAGTCCCTCGTCGTACAGCGCTTTCAAGGGCGTCATGGATGGGTGTAGCCCAATTTCATCGTTCAGTGTAAGCACTTTCTCGGGCCTGATAGCAATAGATGGTCGTTCGCGGTAGTAAATATCATTGCGGTAAGGCACCACCATATTCAGGCCGTCATTTCCACCAGAAAGCTGCACCACCACCAGAATTTTACCGTTCGATGCGAGTCGCTGACCCAGCATCTGCGCTTCGTAAGCTTTCAGAAAATGCGGAATCAGCATCGTTCCCGCTGTCGTAAAAGCCGATTGTTTAAGGAAGTTTCGACGGTTCATAATCTTAATGATTGAATGAGTGAGTGATAGAATGATTGAATAAGAAGGCTTGCGTCAGCCTATTCAATCATTCTATCATTCACTCATTCAAAATTAGGTTAACTGATACTCAGGCAGGCTCATGAGCGCTGCGGTGAGGGTATGAATGCGTTCAGTACGCGACTGATCGGGTTTGGTTTGCTTTTCGATGGTGGTGCGTTGTTCGGAACGAAGCGGAAAGGGCAGCAGGGCATTGGCAATGGCATCGGTCAGGTCGGCGTCGGGTGTTTTGGCAAAGGCAGCTTCAAAACTTGACCAGTCGATCTTGGTTTGAAAACGATTCCCTCCTTTTCGGGCTAACTGCTGCGCATTTATATCGCCCTCATCTTTAGGCTGAACAGTCACTTCAGCTGACTTCAATACGAAGCTGGGCAATTGCATCCGAAACAGCAGGCTCGACGAATCGATCCAGTTTTTACCACCGGGCCAACCGGCTACGTTAGGTGGATAGAACAAAATCTGCCCAAGTGTCCGTTGCACAAATACCTGCGACTGCGGTTGTTCAAACTGTACACCCAGCATGTGACGTAGTCCCGCCAGTAACTCGACCGGCGATTTGATGTGGGCGCCAATATTTTTAGGATCGTAGAACCAGTCGGCGTTGAAGATCGTCTCCATCAGTCCGGCAATGTCGTAACCACTTTTGTAGAAGTGGTCAGCTAGCTCATCGACTCGTTTGGCATCTTCCGTTTCGTTGACGAAGAACCGGTACAGTTTGGCCGTAATAAAACGGGCCGTCTGCTTATTCTCCAGCAACATTGCTATGACATCGTCGCCGTTGAAGGTACCCGTTTTCCCGAAGATTATTTTCTCCCCATCATCGTGGACTTGCTGTCGGAAGATAAACTGACCGTCGAGAGTGAACTGCCAGCCTGTAAATGCCCTGGCCGCTTCTTTGATATCGTGTTCCGAATAGTTACCGCGACCCAGCGTAAACAACTCCATGACCTCCCGGGCAAAGTTTTCGTTGGGGGCATTTTTCCGGTTCTGCTGGTTGTTCAGAAACTGAAGCATAGCCGGTGATTTCGAAACGGCCATCAGCAAATCGCCAAACTTACTAAGGGCATTCTGGCGGATGACATTGGCATACTGCTGCATAAACAGCGGGTTGCGTCCCTGTGTGCGACAGGCAAAATGGCCATGCCAGAACAACGCCATTTTCTCGCGTAAGGCGGCTTTGCCCGTGGCCATATGATCGAGCCATTGCAGATTCAGATCGCGCACTTTTTCGGCATTCTCCCGAATCCGCTCTTTAAGCATATCGCGGTCGAGTTGTCCATTCCGAAACATCCCCTTCAGTTGTTTTTTGGTTTCGTTCTGATCCGGCTCCACCACCTGTAGGTCCGTTACGGTCTCACTATCCTTAAACAATTGACGGACCGCCTTTCGCAATGATTTACGCGATGCTTCCGACAACTCAGTCGGCGTAGCGCCAAACCCAGCCCGGCTATAGAGGTAGCGCAGCCGGGCAATATCCTGTTCGTTTTTTGTGAATATATCCATCCGCGAAGCAGTTGAGCCTATAGGATTACTCAGAAAGCCAAAGGTTTAACATCAAGTTATTAAAAATCATGTTACAGTGGTGTCAGATGCTCACATCTGACACATCGAGGTTTCTCAAAATCGAGTGCATCATTAGGTTTCTCGAAACCTCGCAGGTCGGGTTTAAGAACCCGACCTCACTCAAGTTCAAGTAGAGCCTAAGGAATCAAAATTGAAAAACTTCCGTTAGATTAGTGAAAAACTTCCGTATACGATGGCTATAACTGCTGCTCATCATTCCTTATCGGGCTGGGGCTTCTCTACCAGTGATCTTATTATACAGGCTCGCCAACGTCTGCCGCGTACTCGTATCGATCAGATTGCGGCTATGGGCGGTTTAACCAAGAAAGAGATAGCAGTTGTCTTAGGCATCACTGAACGGAATCTGTACAATCAGCATCAGGGCGACCTATCTGTCCAGCTTTCCGAACGACTGTTGTTGTTAGAAAAGCTGTTTGAGCACGGGCTCGCTGTCTTTGATCATCAACAGGCCGTGTTTACTACCTGGCTACGAACCCCCCTGGCCGAACTAGCCACACCCGAAGTTGGATTCGCACCGCCCCAAAGCCAATATACACCCAAACCGATTGCCGAGATGGGTACGAAACAGGGGCCTCCTGATTTATCGACTCCGGGATCCGTTCGGTCTTTGCTCCCATCTCAGCCAGAAACGTCGGCAGTCCGTCCTTATCCAACCCCATTATCACTATTGGATACAATTACCGGCTGTAAGTTGGTCGATAATGTATTTACTCGTATCGAAGCGGGTGTGTTTAGTTAAGACAGCCTATCAATCTACGTGAAGGTTTATCGCATTTTAAAAGAGCCCTACTGGCATGACCCATTATCGGTGATAGGGGCTGAGATTGCTGGTGGACGCTGGAACCCACCGGGCATTGGGATTTTATATACGGCTACATCGCCCGCGCTGGCTTTGCTGGAAACAATGGTTCACTTTCCACGAGTAAGCTATGACCAACTGCCTCGCCTACGGCTCTTTACACTCGACATCCCCGATGGCGAAGTCCGCTGGATTCATCCTGATTTTTTACCAACCGAGTGGGCGCATCCAACGGCATTGCCTATCACCCAGCTAGTACTCATGGAGTGGCTCCAACATCCGGTTGACTTCGGCTTAGGCGTTCCTTCGGCGGTTATGGATTTGTCGTACAATATCTTACTGCACCCCCGCCACCCACTTTACCAAACGATCACGATAACCGGTGAGCAGGACATTGCTTTGGACAAACGCTTATGGTCAACTACTAACCAGTAGCCACCATGGTCACAAACAAAACAGCCACACCTAGTTGGCGTGGCTGTTTTATTTAGAAAGCCGAATTATCAGTTCTTCATCAATGAGTCACTTCGCCTAAGTAAATCCTTATTCCTAACCTCGAAAGGCTCATACATCTGCTCAATTTCCTTATCCGTTTTATAAAGAATAAAATTGACAGAAGTAAACGGGTATGTTTTAATATCAGGTCTAGCCCCCGGTATCGTTGAAGGAAAATTCATTAAATTAACAGCCATGCATTCACTGATACGCAACGTATAAACAAACAAAGTTTGCCCCTTCAAAAATGGTCGCCAGGGAGAAGAAGGGCTTGAATAGGAAGCGGCAGGGAACGCACGAAATGTTTTTCCAGCCTCTTTTTCAATCATTGAACGAAGGCTATCGAATGAGCAAACTTTTTCCCAAACATGAAATTGATATTCCAGAACAGGGCGCTCATATATGTCTTCTGGACGTTCATAACTGTCTAAAGCAAATCTACCTTTGCGTACTTCATTTTTCAACGTCAGGCTAATTTTTGGCTTATGCTGAAACAGACTGGTATCCTTTATAAATATCCCGCTTTCAAAACGCATATGATAAGCATTGGCAATTTGTCCCACTGTCGCTGGGTAAGGTAGGCTTAAATTCCCAAACCGAAATTCGCCCGCAATACAAAGGGGCGTCTGGCTGGCAGGAGACTGGATTTCAACACCACCATTAAGAAGGACTAGCATACCTAATAATATTCTTGACAAGGCCATTTGGACTAGGTTCGTATACAGCTAATGTGCCTGTTTTCTATTTTGAGAATTGCTTGTAACGAACGTCGTTATCACCTACAAGAACCATATGCTCTTTCCTATCCAGTATTTTAAAATAATAAGTAAAGGCCGAACGTAATGTATCATTATGAGAATTCCATATATATATATTCCGGATAGAATGTATATCATTGAATCTATAGTCTTGTTTATATATGTAAAGCCAAAACCCTATAGATGTATCATGATAAATACCTGAAATACCATTTCGATTTAAAAACTTTAAAGTTGATAACAATTTGGCTATCTCTGCAGATTCCATCCCCTTAAATCCCTCATTCAGGATGGATATCGAATCTATTTTCCCTAAATTTTTTCGCCTAAATAGTAGCGTGCTATCAAGTTTTTTGATGTAACAATTTGTGAATTCTTTAGGCTCTACAGATTCACACAATTTTCGTAAAAGCAACATAGAATCCTGAACGGATTTAGACGGGTCTTTAAATACCAAATAATCCCTATCGGTAGGCGATTGGCAAATAAAATATAGGGGCAAGCTAAAAAAAAGCAAACCTAGCCATCTTAGGATTGATATTACTTTCATAAGAAATGTATCTGGGTTGTTTATTCCATGAATTCATTAGCTAGTACTGGCTCATTCCTCGTTTAATTTCAGTCGCCGATTGCTTGTAAAAAAATCGCACTTCGGGCAGGCTTGCACCCCGGAAATTTGGCTTATTGCGAAAACCAACGGTAACGTCCTCACTTAGCTTTGCCAATCCATAATGATGACGCCCGCCATCTGGCATCAATCGAGCTATCGGCTCTTTCTTTTGCGCATCTGAAAGCGAATCCGTCGAGAATGTCAGCTTACAATGGCATAGCCGCTCTACATTGTGCCTGACGGAGTCAGAACTTATTTTCTTCCCGTCATACAATAGCACATACGAAACAACATCTCGATCATATAGCGCTTCTTTCGGCTGGTGTTCATTCCAGTAATCTCCACTATGAACTATGATATCAATTGACATTTCACGCCCTTCGTCTTTACGGTAATAGTACCCTGGCGACCTAAATGAGAGTTTGTATCGGTTAAAAGCTTCCTCAACGGTGATAGGGAACGCCAATGATTCTCTATCAAATGAAATAGAGACCGGTTGGCTGGATTGGCTTTGACAGGCAGTTAGGGAACCGATAAAAAATACGGCAGTAAGCAGCTTTATTATAATTCCGGGGAAACTCATTATAGAGTATTGCTTAGGCCAATTAGACAATTCTCCAAGTCGTTTTGTCACATGAGGGATTTACTTTAGAAACCTGTCAATTATCAGATTAATGCAAATTAATCTCACAGCTCAGGGTTAGCCGCAACATTAGTCACTCATTTCTCGTATCTATACATGTACTTTTATAGGTGGTCTGTAGGTGACCTTATTCTCTTATGATTCACGCTTTACGGCCTTTTCAATACAGACTTTTTGGTATTCTGGTACTGGCAGGTATTCAATCCATTGTAGCTGCTCAGTCTTTACCCTATTCGTCGGCGCAACGACAACAGATCACGCAACTTCGGCAACTGATTCAGCAAGCCCACGATGCCAGCTATAACCGGGCCGTTTCGCTGGCTAAGCAATTGGGAAGGCCGTTGCGGGAAGTACGGTCAAACGGACGAATTGTGGAACTAGTCGGTGTCGATGATTTCGGGAATTTACTGTATCAGGGTACAACCGTCGTAGGGAATGCACAGGCGGCTACTAGTACCCGAACCTCGTCGCTGTATTCGGGTGGGAGCTTAGGATTGAATTTGTCGGGCAGTAGTGCGTCGGTGCAAAACAAGCTGGGTATCTGGGATGGGGGCGCTGTATTGAGCAGTCACGTCGAATTAAAAGGCCGCGTTACGCAGAATGATAAAGCCAGTACAACCGTTGCCGATGAAGAACACCCTACCCACGTAGCCACCACCATGATCGGTGCTGGGGTGAATCCACTGGCTCGAGGTATGGCATTTGGTGCCAAATTACAGGCCTGGGATTATTCGAGCGATGTGTCGGAAATGACGACTGCTTCGCCGAATCTGCTGGTCTCTAATCACTCGTACGGCTCATTGGCTGGGTATCAATACAACCCCGATCTGACGGGATCGACACAATGGCAGTGGTATGGCGATACAACCGTCAGTCCGATCTACGACTATAAATTTGGGCTGTATGATTCACGCTCCCGGAGTTGGGATCAGATTGCCAACGCAGCTCCCTATTACCTGATCGTCAAATCGGCGGGTAACGACCACGGGGCTGATGGCTATCCTGGAGGTGGGCAATCGTACTACCTGGTGAATCATAACAACAAACTCAGTACTGTAACCCGCGACCGACAGACGGGCTATGACCAGATTTCGACAAACGGCGTAGCGAAAAATATCCTGACCGTCGGTGCCGTAAACGATCTGGCTTATGGCTATAATCAACCGTCGGATGTGAAACTCGCTGACTTTAGTAGCTGGGGACCAACCGACGATGGGCGGATAAAGCCGGATATTGTGGGGATTGGCGTCAATGTGCTGTCGGCCAACTCCAGTAGTGATAGTGCCTATGTGAGTCTGAGCGGCACATCAATGGCATCGCCCAACGTATCGGGATCGATATTACTGCTTCAGGAATATTACAATCAGCTTAATTCGGGTAAGTACATGCGGTCGTCTACCCTTCGGGGGCTGGTACTGCATACGGCCAGTGAAGCTGGCCCATCGCCCGGTCCCGATTATCGATTTGGTTGGGGGCTTTTGAACATGGAGCAGGCTGCCCGAGTCATTGGCAATACCGACCAGAGTCATTTGCTCAGTGAACGAACGCTCAATCAGGGTCAGCGGGATACGATTCAGGTAACAGCATCGGGAAAAGGACAACTTGTGGCTACTATCTGCTGGAACGACCCGGCCGGTACAACCGCGGCCTCGCTGAACAATCGTACCCCAAAACTTGTCAATGACCTTGATGTACGCGTGAGTGACGGCAGTACCACCTGGCAACCATGGATCTTAGACCCCGAAAATCCGGCCAATACGGCTACGCATGGCGATAACATTCGCGACAACATCGAGCAGATCTTGCTGACTAATACCGTACCGGGCAAAACCTATACACTGATCATTTCCCATAAAGGCACGTTGAGCGGCAGTAAGCAGGATTACGCTCTGATAGTGAGTGGCATTGGCGGAAACGTGTATTGCGAATCGAAAGCGACATCGACTGCCGACACCAAAATCAGCCGCGTACAGTTTGGCACGATCAATCAGGCGGGTGCCGATGGGTGCACAGCTTACACGGATTTTTCGCAGGTTAGTACAACCGTTCAGGCAAACCAGCCCATTCCACTAATTGTATTGCTGGGTACGTGCGGGAGCGTCAAAAACGTCGTTGTCAAAGCTTTTGCCGACTGGAATCAGAATGGCAGTTTTGATGATGCGGGCGAAACTATCGCTACGTCGGGCGTAATACCCAATTCGGATCAGTTTTCGACGACAGTAACGATTCCAGGTAGTGTTCAGAACGGGCAGTCGATTCGCTTACGGATTGTGGCAACCGAAACGGATAATCCAACCAACGTGGTGGCTTGTGGAGCGTATAGCAATGGCGAGACACAGGATTACACTCTGAATATCATTCAAACTCTCAACGATATTGGAGCAACCGCACTGGTGTCGCCCGATGCCAATTTCTGCGGTCTGACCACTTCCGATCTGGCAGTAACGGTTCGTCTGCACAATTACGGTTCAGTCGATCAGGCCAATGTGCCCGTCACGGTAAAAATTACGGATGCCAACAATACCGACTTAACGACACTGACCGGTACATTGCCTAAACTAGCCGCTTTCCGAGACGGCATTTTAACCCTGAACAAACCAGCCAGTGTTTCCTTGCTGGCCGGGCAAACCTATCGGTTTACGATAACGACTGGATTAAGCACCGATCAGAATACCGCGAACAATACCATCATTGAAACCCGTACCACTGGCATCGCGCCAACCAACGGACTCTTTACAGCTACCCGCTGCGGCTCCGATACGGTTATTTCACTCCGAAACACAGGTGGTGGTACAGCTTACTGGTACGACACACCCACGGGTGGCACGCTGCTGGCAGCCGGTAATCAGACATTTGCGCAACGGGCACCGTCGGGCGGGCAGTTCTACGCGGCTCTGAATGATTTTTCAGCAACAATCGGTCCAGCTACTAAAGCGGCATTTGGTGGTGGCACCTACTACGGGGCTTATGTGCCGGCTCCGCTTATTTCTACGACGGTTCCGCTCGTCATCGAAAGCGCGCGGCTTTATATCGGCGATGCGGGTCAAATCACATTTACGGTCACTAAATATGATAACACAACGGTTTCCAGTGTCACGCTGGACGTCACCCCTACCCGCGATCAGAGTTTAACGGCTACGACCAGCAATGGGAACTTGCTGGATGACCCCAACGATCCGGGAGCCGTTTATCCGCTCAATCTACGCATCCCGGCAGCGGGCGATTATAAGATTACGATTTCCTATTCGGGTGGAGCTTCCATCTTTCGGAGTAATAGTGGGGTTACGGGGCTTCCTTATCAATTGAAATCACAGAACGGCCAACCCATCGTGACCCTCAAAGGGGCCTTGTTTAACAGCGGTACCTCTACCGATACCTTGACCACCTCCTGGTATTATTTCTATAATCTAAAGGTTCGGTCGCTCGACTGTCCAAATCCTCAACGAACGCCCGTAGGTATCTCCACAGGTGCCTACCCGACGGCGTCGATCAGCCCATCGGGCTCAACCAGCATTTGCCAGGGTTCCAGTTTAACCTTACAAACAACAAATGCGACCGGGTTGACTTATCAATGGTACCGGAATGGTCAGCTTATTTCTGGCGCTACGAGCAATATACTCCAGGCAAACACAGCGGGCAATTACACCGTACGAGTAGCCAATACCTGCCTGCCGATAAGTTCATCGGCCACCGTTGTAGCAGTCAATACACCTCAAACTCCGGCGGTAACGGCCAATGGCATCACCCTTTCGTCCAATGCCGTTGCAACCATTCAATGGCTACTGGATGGGGTTCCGATCAGCGGTGCTACATCGGCCAGTTATACGGCGGTAAAATCAGGACGCTATTCGGTGCAGGGAAATGTAAATGGCTGTGGCGTAGCCACGTCCAGCGAAGTGGTCATAACTATTCTGGCCACTGAGCCTGCCAGTACTGAAGAAGAGTTGAATGTATACCCAAACCCAGCTAATAAGGAACTGACCATTTCCTGGACAGTATCGTCACTACCCAAGTCCCCCGGTGTTCAACTCACCGATTTACAGGGACGGGTTGTTCGCACGGCTACGTTACAAAAAGATGGCAAAAGTTATTCAACGGTAGTTGATGTAAGCGACCTTCCCGACGGTACGTTTTTTGTGGTTGTTGAAGACGACCGGACGCAAAGCGTTCAGGTAAAACGGATTCGCAAACACTAATTATAACGACATCTGGCACGGCTCTACCAGTATAGGTTACGTACGCATTATCAGGCTCAGTTTATCTATTTCAGGGGATTTCCTCTGTTGATGAGCCTGGTTTTGGCTTTTTTGTCAGGAGCTACGACTAGCCCCGTTTGGGCGCAGCATTTCCCATCGAAAGCGGTACCGACCTGGCAGACCGATTTACTGAAGCGTTACGAAAAGAACCGCAAACAAACACGTCAATTCGCTCGTCGATACCATTTACCAATCCGCAAAAATTATTCCAATCAGCGTGTTCTTACCCTTCAGGAAATCGACCCGTTAGGCCAGCCGGTTTATTATTCCCTGCATAATGTTGAAGCCGCTCAGGGTACCCGAACTCAGGCATTACAGGGAGGAGGTTCGCTACCGGTTGCACTATCGGGCAATTCGGCAGCTATGGCAGGGCGATTGGGCTTATGGGATGGCGGTCGGGTCCTTAGTTCACATCAGGAGTTTACAGGCACTGCTTACGGAAGTGCCAAAATCAGTCAGAAAGATAATGGCACGTCTGTAAATGACCATACTACCCATCTGGCCGGAACACTAGTAGCCAAAGGTGTCAATTCCTGGGCAAAAGGGATGGCTTTTGGGGCTCAATTATCCGTATGGGATTATACCGACGACATTACTGAACTGACAACGGCAGCTCCTAACCTCCTAATCTCCAATCATGCCTACGGACCCGTGGCTGGCTGGATTTATAATGAGTCACGACCAGGTACTAATCCAGACCTGAAATGGGAATGGTGGGGTAATCCATCCATTAATGCGACCGAAGATTATCTGTTCGGCTTTTATTCTACCAAAACCCAGGATCTGGATAAGCTGGCGTACAATAATCCGTTTTTTCTGATGGTCCGGTCGGCCGACAACAAACGAGCAGAAACGGGTCCGCCCGACGGTACGGCTTATTATCTGAAAAATACCGATGTAAAAAGTACGGTAGCCCGGAGCCATAATGAGGCCTATGACGTGATTCCGGCCGATGCAACAGCCAAAAATGTGCTGACGGTTGGTGCAGCCAATGTAAGTTATACGAATCAAAATCAACCCGTACTCGTCGGATCAGCCTCATACAGTGGCTGGGGCCCTACGGATGATGGCCGGATCAAACCCGATTTGCTGGGTGTCGGGACCAGTGTTCTATCATCGTTGGGTAGCAGTACAACCGATTATGGAGCTTATACCGGCACGTCGATGGCATCGGCCAATGTCTCGGGTTCCCTGTTTCTGTTACAGGAATTATACACTCGGCAACGGACTGCCGGTGTTCTATCCGGTGGGCAATTCATGCGGGCAGCTACCTTAAAAGGACTGGTTCTTCATACTGCCGATCGGCCTAATCCCGAAGCCGGGCCCGATTACCGTCAGGGTTGGGGGCTTCTCAATACCGAAGCAGCCGCCCGTATTTTACTGAATGAAAATCGGGCGCATCTTATTCTGGAGCAAAGCTTAACCCCTGGTAGTACATTCACCAAATCAGTTGTTGCCCAGGGCAATGAACCCCTCGTCGTAACCATTTGCTGGACTGATCCAGAAGCAGCAGCGACCAGTATCACGCCTACATCTGTCAACAGTCGTAACCCTAAACTTATCAACGACCTCGATCTGCGAATTAGTGATGGGCAACAGACGACCTTACCATTCGTCCTGAACCCAGCTCAACCAGCCCAGGCCGCTGTCAGGGGCGACAATATTCGTGACAATGTGGAGCAGGTATACATTGCCAATCCAGTTCCGGGAAAAACGTATACAATTACGGTTTCATACAAGGGTAAAATGACGTACTCCAGTCAACCCTATTCCGTCATTGTGAGTGGGCTTTACCGAGTGAATTGCACATTAACGGCCAACATTCTATCTGGTCGGGATACCACCCTTTGTCCTGGTGCAACCTTGCTAGTACAGTCTGACACGATTTCGTCGGGTCTGCAATACAAGTGGTTTCGGAACGACACGCTCCTGGCGGGTGCTACGAAGTCCAGCTACCTGATAACCCAGACGGGTTCATACAAACTTCGTGTTACTGCTGAGAATGGTTGCTCAGCTACCTCTCTGCCAATGCAGGTAACTAGCCGAACACCCGAAATCATACTGACACCATCGGGCAATCAATTGCTTTGTGGTATTGATAATCCCCTACGGTTGACAGCGATAGCAGCAAAAAGCGCCAACCTTAATACGGCTACGTTCGACTGGTTACTGGATGGCTCAGTCATTGTCAGCGCCCACACCAGTACATTCAATGCCAGCCAGGCGGGTCGTTATCAAGTACGAGTGAGCCAGAATGGTTGCCAGACATTGTCCAATGAAACCGTACTACAGTCCTCTACCGTCGGTAATCTTTCGCTGGTACCCGAAGAAACCGATTTATACCTGCCACAGGGCGCCACCGTTACGTTGAAAGCCCCAGTCGACACAGACTATCAGTATCAATGGTATCGAAACAACCAGGCGATTGCCAATGCCCGCCAATATAGTCTAATTGTTGCTCAGGCTGGTGTTTATAAAGTGCAGGTTACTCAACAAACGTGCATCGGCTGGTCGACTGAGCGTTCGGTACGGACAACAGCCCTTCTCACAGCTACTACCCTTGACCCAACTAACCAGCTTATGTTTTACCCTAACCCGGCAGAAACGACCTTGTCAATCCGTTATGTCAATCCAGCCTCCCGCCAGGTGCAAATTGGTATATTTGACCTACATGGTGTTTTACAGCAACAACCCCTTTCTTTATCTGCGCCCAACGGGCAATTTGAAGGATCTATATCGGTTCGTGATTTGGCCCCCGGCTCATATATTCTTCAACTCACCGATGGACTCAGTTCACAGACTGGGCGGTTTGTCAAGAAATAGTATGATCAACGCTTTGTAGAACACTGCAAATGCAAAAAGCCAATGACCGCTATGTGGCCATTGGCTTTTCTGGAAACTTGTCAGTTTACTTTCCTTTCCCTGAAGCCCCATCCTGAGCAAGTGCCATTTTTACAGCCTCGTACAGGTTGACAATACCACCGGTTTTTGATAAGGTATTGAAGGCGACTAAATCATTCGATTCGGGCCGGGTTACCTTAGTCGTATAGGGTGTTGCCGATTGCAGAATAATGCGTTTAATATCGGCGTAGGTTAGCTTGGGAAAATACGCTTTCAGAACAGCGGCTACTCCGGCTACTACCGGCGAGGCCATACTAGTACCACTATTGTTTTCATATTTACTGCCCGGTACGGTCGAATAAATATCCTTTCCTGGCGCAAATACGTCTACGTTTTGTTTGCCATAGTTGGAGAAACTGGCAATCAGTTCAGCGTTATTAGGCTCGGCGCTGGCACCTACCGTAATTACATTCGGGATGGCGGTTCCATCTATGAAGCGAGGAGCCGGATAATTCGCGGCCGTATCGATGTCTTTGCCATCATTTCCGGCAGCATGAATCATAAGAACACCTTTCGAAAGGGCATACCGCTCCGCATCTTCAACGGCTTTACGCTGGGGAGAGTAATCCTTCCCAAAGCTCATGTTGATAATCTGAGCCCCATTATCGACGGCGTACCGAATGGCATTAGCTACGTCTTTATCACGTTCATCACCATCGGGAACAGCCCGCACACCCATAATCCGTACCGCGTCGGCTACACCCATAATGCCCAGATTGTTCGTGCGGTCGCCCGCAATGATACCCGCTACGTGGGTACCGTGGTCGGGCCGTGGGCCTGCAATATCGGCGTTCCCATAGTCGCGCTGATTCAGATCATTTGGGTTGTCGCCAACAATCGAGCGTGCGTCGAAATCGGGATTGTAGTTGTACTCGGCACGGGATTTCAGTTGCTCGTTATACTTCTCCAGTTCACCCAGCACTACATCGGCATCAGGAGCATTCTGCTGCTTCAGCAACCGCAATACTCCCAAAACCGGGCGCTTCAGGGCTACATCACTCAGTGTATCGGCCGCCTTACGAAGCGTCAGCGTATCCAGCGTTGTTACGTGTAATACTTTTTTGAGGTTATCAACCGCCGATGAGTACTGGCTATAAAACTGACTGATCCCCTGATACTCTGCTTTATACTTGGATTGATTTTTCTCGACCTCAGCCTTTGCTTTTACATACTGATCATACTCTTTCTGTTCGTCGGGCTTCAGACTTTTCCGGTCCTTTCCCTCATACTTAGGCTTTAGCTGCACATATAGCCGGGTCACTTCAGCCGTTTCGTAGCTAACATTTTTCCCGTCTTTACCACCAATGAAGTTCCAGCCATGAACGTCGTCTACATAGCCATTTTTGTCATCGTCTTTCCCATTACCGGCTATCTCTTTCGGATTGACCCACAATATCCGTCGTAGATCTTCGTGGGTAGTATCAATTCCACCATCAATAACGGCTACAATGACAGGAGTTGGCTTACGATCTTTCAGGAGTTCGCGATAGGTACGCTCTACGCTAATTCCAGCCGTATTATCGGTTTTATCTTGCAGATACCACTGCGTTTGTTGCGCCAGCGCTGCCATCGAAAACAGACAGGCCGACGCACTGATAAGGAGTTTCTTCATGAATTGATAACAAATAATCTTCACAAATTACGAAGAAATGACCGATAAAAAGGCTTAAAAGTTGTTAAATGGCTTATAAAATCATAAGCTTTTAACGTTCGTTGGGGTTTCACTGGTTACTTATGGCTGGTGTTCTGATAGTGTTCACCCAGCACGTCTTCGCCCCAATCGTTGGTCAAATCCCGAACCACGGTATGAATGTGATTAGCGTTGGTTTGGGTATTATCGTATTCGATCAGGATGGTTGGGCCATGAATCCGGTAATACCAGCCTTTACCCGCGCCCAGTTCAGGAGTTAGGTCACCGGCCCAGGCAAAGCGAAGATTATCCAGTCCGGCTTTTTCGAGCTTGTCCATCTGCTGCTTGGCCAGCGTAATTCGGTAGACAGCCAGATACGCCTGTAATAAATCCTTGAACAGTTTCTTCTGCGAGGCATTCATATCGGCATACTTTAGCCCGTCCATTTTTTCCAGCGAGGCTTTCCGTTTGTTGCTGGTCACAATTTCCGGATATGCCACCGGATCGAGTACCACCTGTTTCCGTTGCTCATCGGTGAATGTTTTCAGTAAGGCAAATGCTCGTTCGGTTTCCTGCTTCAGAATTTCCCGGCCTTTTTGGGGCAGATCATTTACACGCGGGTCCGACATGCGCTTGTCGGCCATCTGGGTATCATACCGCAACACACCGGGGTTGCTGCCAAAAAAGGTGGGCGAATAGGCCAGGGCTTTTCCATCGGCACTTGAAAAGTTCAGCGATAGATGGTGCCCTTCAATACGCCAGCCCCAGGGATCTTTGCTCGACGGATCACCAAAGATAGTGATTGAGTAATTTTCTGGATCGCGATACGTATCGTTCGGCGGGCGATTATCAATCACCCGGAGGACGTTTTCCATATCGATAATGGAGGTCACTTTCTCATACCCCTGCACACTTAGCCCGGTTTTAACTAAATCCATGGCGGCCTTTCGTTGTTCGGCCGTCATTTCTTTCAGCGGCAGACCTTTACGGGTTCTGGGTACGAAGTGCCAGTTGAATCGTTCTTCATCGCCAAACGCGAAAATCGCTTTTTGCTTCTGCTCAGGCGTAAGAGACGCCAGATATGTTCTGGCAGCATTAGTCATCTCGTCTTTGGTGCGCTGTTGAACAGGCAGTGTACTGGGTGAAGGGGCAATCTGGCCCAATACTTGTAACTGACCAACCAAGAGGCAGCCAACGAGAAAAAATATGTGTTTCATAGGAGAAGGGCATTTATCCAACAAACTGTAAAGAGGCTTACGGGCTGCATTTACCTATTGATTAGAGTCCTAAGATTTACCGTTCTGCCGAAGTCGGTTAATTATATCCAATTGTTTTCCAACAACCCGAGTATTTTCCTTGTTAAACGCATAACTCACTGTCACAAACTACAAACATGTCTACCCGGCCTCCGAACAACAGCACGGGTCCACTCGACCACCTGTCCTTGCGCTATCTGCGGCAGGCACTGGATATGTCGCATCCGAGCGATGAGCCTTTTGTATTCAATCCTATTGAACAACGGGTTATTCGGCGGGCCAAACTGGCGACCCTTGTTATGGCTACTCTGCTAGGCATTTTTGGGGGATTATTACTTTATGTGCCCCAATATACCTGGCCCGATCTGTTCAGCACAACGACGGTGTGGTTGTTTGGTAATTCGTACGAATTACCGCTGATTACTGCTTTATACAGCATTCTTCTGGTTTATCTGGAAATCAACCTGTTGTTGGCCATAAACAGATGGGGCGTTAAAACGATTATGGAAATTTGTCAGTTTCCACGAGCACATGATGCTCAGTACGAACGGCATTTACAGGCACTTGAAAAGGCTGCGTTTGAAAAATCGCAACCGGGCTTTCTCCGTTTTGGCATCGACCCCTATCTGACCATGCCACGCTGGGGCTTGACCCTGTTTTTCCTGTTGAACGTTGTTAAAGCTTCTCTAACTGCACTGGGCTTACGGCTGATTCTGCAACCATTTATTGGCTCGTATGCTCTCGACTTGATTGGCCTGCCTGTTTATGCACTTTGGAATGCTTGGGCATCCTGGCAGGTCTTGCACGAAACACAGATACGGGTGATGGCTCCCACAACGATCCGGGAGTTTGTCCATGAACTTTTCGAAGAATGGGGCAAAAACGACCAATTTCGCCCACTGATTATGGAAGCCCTCCAGTTTATATTTGTGCTGGACCGCCCCTATAATTATGCCCACTTTCTGCTGACCGAAACGGTGAAAGATCGGTTTGAGCTTACGAATGATATGGGTGTTTCAAACCAATTTACTGAGCAAATACAAAAAATACCGAGTGCAGTACATCATAGTCTGGAACGGTTGATTGTATTCGGGGCGCTGATTGATGGCCATTTGTCGCGGGCTGAAAAAGGCCGCATCCGTCAACTTCGTAAAAGCGGTTTTATGAGTTATTCGGTCAAAGAAATCCAGCAAATGAGCACCGATTATAATCAGGGGCGGGGTCTGTGGGTCTGACGGATAAAAGGCTATACATAAAAGGCCCGTCGAATCTAGCGGATGTGCTGGCAGGTTTATCTATTCAGGTTAGGTTATTCCTGTTCTACCACATCATTTTTTCGGACGCGAACCTCATTAATCCGTTTATCATCGGCTGATAGCACCTGAAAAACAAACCCGTCGTACTTTGTTTCGTCACCTGTTTTTGGAAGCCGATGAAACAATTCGAGCAGTAGCCCTCCCAAAGATTCACTATCACCCTGCACCTCTTCAAAGGTGGTAGCATCGACATTCATAATTCGGCAAACATCTGTCAAAGGCATCTTGCCTTCAAACACAACGGTTTGAGAATCTTCGCGCCGATAGCCGACAGGCGTTTCTTCATCAAATTCGTCGTTGATGTCTCCAAAGATTTCCTCGATAACATCCTCTAGCGTGACCAGACCACGGGTTCCTCCGTACTCATCGACGACAATAGCAATATGAACTCGTCGCTTCTGAAAGTCCTGAAGTAAATCATCTACTTTTTTGTTTTCTGGAATAAAGTAGACCGGTCGCAGCAGCGATTGCCAACGGAAGCTATCCGATTCATGAATATGCGGCAGTAAATCTTTAATATACAAAATACCTTCTATTTCATCCAGCGACTCGCCATACACAGGCACCCGAGAATAACCCGATGCATTGATCTGAGCCAGCAATTCACTAAATGGTAGCTGATCTCTGACGGCTGAAATATCGAGTCGGGCACGCATCACCTGACGGGCCGTCAGATTGCTAAAGTTGACTATTCCTTTCAGAATCTCTTTTTCCTCAACTGTTGCATTCACACCAGTCAGCTCCACAGCCTGACTCAATTCTTCGACTGACAATTTGTATCCCCGTCGCTGAATGCGTTTATCAACCTGATTACTCAGATTTACGAGCATCATGGCCAACGGTCGGAAAACCATCAGCCCTATCTGCGCTAACGCTGCCGTCTGGCGAGCCACCGTCAGGTTATTCTGACTGGCATACACTTTCGGTACAATTTCACCAAACAAGACAATGGCTACTGTCGTTGCCAGCGCCACCCCAATCAATAGCCAATTGGAACCACCCGACCCTTGCGAGAACTCCCAGGTCAGGTAAGTGACAATAACGACAATAGCGATGTTGAGTAGATTATTGAAAATTACCAGCGAAGCCAGCAATCGCTTCGGTCTTTCCAGAAGCTGGGCTATACGTTGGTCAGGCACTTTAGAGCTCTCCCGACACTGTGCGCGATCATCGGGAGAAAGGGAGAAGAAAGCTGCTTCGGACGCCGATACCAGACCGGCTAGCGTCAGTAGCAGTAAAATTAAAGCCGTATAAGGGGCGTATAAATCAAAATAGGTGCTCCAGCCATCTACGGCTGGGAGCACCTGTCGAGGAAGTGGGTCACCAGGATCCATGTATATCAGTTCTCGTTCAACAATAGAGCGTCGGGGTAGCGATTAGAATGGGAGGTCATCATCACCACTATTGCTCTCGAAAGGCACAGGTTCCGGCTCTTTACGGCGGTCCGGCGTTCCGGCTGGCTGTTGCCGAGGAGCCGGAGCAGCTTGCTGGCGGGGAGCACTTACGGGCTGGGCAGGGGCCGCCTGCTGGCGAGGAGCTTCATACGAAGGCTCATCTGCCCGATCACTGTTCGGGCTACCCAACAATTGCATCGTATTGGCCCGAACGCGTAGCGATGTTCGTTCTTTACCTTCCTTATCCGTCCAGATTTCTGTCCGCAACCGGCCTTCCACATAAACCGAATTACCTTTCTTCAAGTATTTTTCAGCCACTTTGGCCTGTTCATTCCATAACTCAATCCGAAACCACTCTGTCTGCTCTACTTTCTCGTTATTTCGGTTAGTAAATTTCTCGGTAGTGGCGACGTTGAAGGTAGCTACTACAGCTCCGCCATCCAGGTATCGTACCTCAGGATCGGCACCCAGGTTACCGATTATTATCATCTTATTAAGACTTGCCATGCTCTTTGTTCTGTTGGTTATGAATTAATTATGTGGCGTTTAAGAAGAATAAAGATACCGAATTATACCGATTTATCCAAGCAGATCCTTCAAATAGTTTGTAATCAATACGGGCTTAGGAAGTTGACTTAGGGCTTCTTCATCAAACCAGTGCAAGTCGCTGGACAAACGGGAAATAGCTTCTTCTGGTAAATCAATCAGATAAAATCGGGCACGTATCCGCTGATGCGAAAGTAACTGCATGGCCTCAATCGGCTGATCGGCCAACGTACCCTGTGTTACCGTTTCAAGGATTGGTTCAGGTAACGACAATTGACGCCAGAAAGATTCCATTTGATGCTCTAAAATGCTTCCTGATGCAAATTCCGTGGTTTCGAGTAAGTAAAAATCAAACAAATTCTGCCAAACATCACGGGCGGTTCGTTCGTGCATAGCCAGTTTTCCATTATGTCGAAAAACCAGGTACGTAAAATATCTCTCTCGAACAGCTGCTTTCTTCGCCTTGACTGGCAACAGATGCTGTCGCCCTGTTTGGTACGCTACACAAGCCTCCTGCAACGGACACAACAGACAATCCGGCCCTACGGGTGTGCAATGAATTGCTCCAAATTCCATGATGGCCTGATTGTATGTAGCCGGGTCGCCAGCCGACTGGATTAGCCGATTGGCTAACGTGGCAAAGGTTTTCTTTGCCGATGTGGTCGTAATGTCCTCAGTAATCCCAAATACCCGGGCCAGTACACGGTACACATTCCCATCTACTACCGGCACCCGCTCGCCGAAAGCAAAGGAAGCCACAGCAGCAGCCGTATAAGCGCCTATACCCTTCATTTTCAGCAGATCATGATACGTAGACGGGAACTTGCCGCCTAACTGTAGAGTTACATAACGGGCTGTCTGATGCAGATTCCGAGCACGGGAATAATAACCCAATCCCTGCCAAAGTCGAAGTAGTTCACGCTCATCGGCGCGAGCCATATCGTCAATGGTTGGATAGGCAGCCAGGAACCGTTCGTAATACGGTTTTCCCTGTGCTACGCGGGTTTGCTGAAGGATAATTTCCGATAACCAAATGCGATATGGATCGCGGGTATGGCGCCAGGGAAGATCACGTTTATGCGCTTCGTACCACCTCTCCAAAATAGGCGCGAAGGTGACTTCAATTTTGTTAAGGTCTGATTGCCAATTCAAAATAAAACAAAAAAATAGAACGTTAGCAGGAAAAATGGAAGACCGGACTTTTTAAATTTATAGGAAAGCCCTACCTTTGTGCTCCCATTTTGAGACCCGAATTTTCAACAACACAGAAAACGTTAAAGTTTAAGAAGTCGTGACGAAAGCAGATGTAATTGCCGAGATCGCCGATAAGACTGGCATTGATAAGGCAGAAGTAACAAACACATTGGAAACCTTCTTTTCAGTAGTTAAGGACTCATTGGCCGAGGGAGAGAACATTTATGTGAGAGGGTTCGGCAGCTTTATCAATAAGAAGCGCGCTAAGAAGGTAGCCCGGAATATCTCGAAAAACACCGCTATGGTAATTGACGAGCACTTCATTCCGAGCTTCAAACCCGCCAAGGTTTTTGTTGAACAGGTAAAAACCAGCGAAAAGGCAAAAGTAACTGCTGAGTAAGCAACCTTGCTATGACGGCTTAAGCTGAGCCATTCAGGCCAGGCTTTGCCCGTGACGACCATCCATGATGAATAAATCCGTGCTGCTTGTTATCGTATTGGCTTCGGCCCTGACGGTGGGGTTATACTCTTTACCAAAGGTAGTCGTACGAAATGATAACAAGCAGCTTGGTGGTCGCTCCATGCAGGCCTCCAGCCCCAATCAGCCAGGTGTAGAATCACCCAGCGAAGCTACCAGCGGCTCCGGCGCATCCGTACATGAAAAGCCCTTATCGGCCGACCAACAAAAACGGCTGACCGCGCTGGAGACTGAGTTTACCAAGGCTAGTTCTGCTCAGAAAGAAGCCATCGGCGAAAAACTGATTACGCTTCTGCACGAGATAACCCGTTACGATAGTGCGGCTTATTATGCAGAAGAGTTGGTTAAATCGGTTCCGAGCGAGCGCAATTTGCTACGAGCTGGCGATGCCTTTTTTGAAGCCTATGGGTTTGCTGTTGATGAAAAAAAATCGGCCTTACTAGGTCAGAAAACCCGGGATTACTACGGGCAGGCTTTGGCCAAAAATCCAAATCTGCTGTCAGCCAAAGCCAATATGGCAATGACCTATGTGAATACCGACTCACCGATGCAGGGCATTATGCTGCTGCGGGAGGTGATCAAACAGGACCCGACGAATGAACTGGCTCTGTTTAATTTAGGTTTACTGGCCATGCGGTCGAATCAGTATGAACGGGCTATCGAACGATTCCGGCAAATTCTGGTTAATAATCCGACCAGCCGGAAAGCTCAGTTTTACTTAGGCGTAAGTTTAGCCGAAGCGGGTCAGAAAGCTGAAGCCCGGCAAGTGCTGGCTCAAGTGAAAAAGCAGGAGAAAGACCCGCAAATTCTAGCAGCCGTTCAGGAATATGAAGAACGGCTCAAATGACGAATGTACGATGGGCAATGTAAAATGAAGCAGGCTCTGATCCACTCATTATACATTATTCATTTTTCATTATACATTAATTATAAGGGCTAAACTAGGTTGTTTGGCCGACACGAATTTTAAACCATTAAAAACATTTATTGATTATGCCTTGCGGTAAGAAACGGAAACGGCACAAGATTGCTACTCACAAACGGAAGAAGCGGCTCAGAAAAAATCGGCATAAGAAAAAATAGTTTACGGTTTATGGTTTACAGTTTATAGTTGACTGACACACGAACAAATTAATGCGTCAGTCAACTATAAACTGTAAACCGTAAACTTAAAACTCATTTTGTAGAAGCCTCGGCCGGCCTGTAAAGTCCGAACGTGGCTTCTATTTTTTTACTCAGCCATTTTCTAACCGTATATTCATCTTGTGAGTAATGAATTAGTTATCAGTTCAACTCAGAAAGGTGATCGGATTGCGCTCTTGCAAAACAAGAGACTGCTGGAGTATCACGAAGAAGAGTTAGACAGCAGCTTCACCGTTGGCGATCTTTACTTAGGAACAGTCAAGAAATTATCCACTGGCCTCAACGCTGCTTTTGTCGACGTTGGGCACGAAAAAGATGGTTTCCTGCATTATCAGGATCTGGGGCCGAATGTTAATTCGCTCAATAAACTGGTTAAAGATGTAATCGCCAAGCGCGTCACGTCCGGGCGGCTCAGTGGTATGAAGCTGGAGCCACCTATCGAAAAGATTGGGAAAATCGATAAGGTACTGACGAAAAACGCTCCCATCCTGGTTCAGGTAGTCAAAGAGCCTATCTCAACCAAAGGTCCACGCCTTTCCTGCGATATTTCGATTGCCGGCCGCTATTTAGTGCTGGTGCCATTCTCAGATGGCGTAAACCTTTCCAAAAAAATTACCGACCGTGCCGAACGGTCGCGGCTGATGCGGCTCATGTCGTCATTAAAACCGCAGCATTTCGGTGTTATTGTTCGGACAGTTGCTCAGGACAAAGATGTAGAGGAACTCGACCGCGACCTGCAAAACTCGTTAGCTAAGTGGGACCAGGCCCTTAAATCGCTGTCCGAAGCGAAACCCCGAGATCGGGTTTTGGGCGAAATGAACCGGGCTTCGTCGATCCTGCGCGATATGCTCAACGAGTCGTTCGAAAGCATTACCGTCGATACGCGTGAATCGTACGATGAGATCAGGGACTATATTCATACGATAGCGCCCGAGAAAGAAAAAATCGTTAAGCTCTACACGGGCAAAACGAAAGTTTTTGAAGCATTAGGCCTCGAGAAACAGCTTAAATCACTGTTTGGCCGATCGGTAAGCCTGCCAGGTGGGGGCTATCTGATTATTGAGCATACCGAAGCGCTTCACGTTATTGATGTTAATAGTGGGAATAAATCGAATTCTGAAGAAGATCAGGAAGCAACCGCTATTAGTGTGAATCGGGAAGCTGCTAAAGAAATTGCCCGGCAGCTTCGCTTACGCGATATGGGTGGTATTATCGTGATCGACTTCATCGACATGAAGAAGGCAGAAAACAAAAAGCTTCTGCAAGACATCATGCGCGATGAGATGAAACCCGAGCGTTCGAAGTTTACGATTCTGCCGCTTACCAAATTTGGGCTGATGCAGATTACCCGTCAGCGTGTTCGGCCCGAAATGAATATCGTGACCCGGGAGGTCTGCCCAACCTGTGGTGGCACAGGCACCATTCAGGCCAGCGTATTAGTAACGGATGTGATCGAAAACAACCTCGATTACATTCTGACAAAGCAAAATGAACGGGGTATTTCGATCTCTATGAACCCGCTTTTATATGCCTACTACACTAAGGGTATTTACTCTAGACAAATGCAGTGGTATATGAAATATAAGACCTGGGTTAAACTAATTAAGGACAGTTCGTTAGGAATTGTTAACTTTAAGTTTTTTAACAGACAGGGGGAAGAAATCGAACTCAGTAATAATGCTTAAAAACGTAGTAAAATTTTACTACGTTTTGACAAAATAACGCCGAGGGATTACCACAGTAGCTGGTAATCCCTCGGCGTTTATGTTAGGAGTTGAAAGTAGCTTACAACAGCACTTCCATCTCCATTAATTCACTAAGCATTTCCTGACCTAAGAGTTCCTCAACTGACTCTACCTCATGAAGATTAAGGAGCAAATCCCGTAAATCTTCCGTAATCTCATAGGTCTGGTACAACCGGCGATCGAATAGAATAGGGGCATCTTCCAAATCGCACAATGTATACCGGTTTTCATTGAAAGCAATTTGCTTACGGTAACCCGTATACGTTTTGTTCGTTTTTTCCGGCTCTAAAAACAGGTGAAGGTAATTCCAGCCATCCCACTGACCTGGATACTGCTTCAGAAACGGCCAGAACCCATCATATAATTGCTGCATAGCCTCCTGGCAATACAACTCCCGATCACTTTGTGGAATCGGTTTAATCGATTTCAGGCAATGTAGCACATTAACCATATCGGACCGACGATAGCTGACCACCGGGACGATGGGTACGCCCGCAGCATGCGAGAGGTAACCAACTCCTTTCCGGGTGAGCATCCGACGATGCCCAAAACGAACAGAAAGAAATTGGGATTCTTCGCCGGGTTTAGGACCCGTTTCGGGACTCCCATCGACGTACACAATCAGTGACCGCCCAGCTTTCAACTCCCGCAGCACGGTTAATCCCGCAGTAGGACTTCCGGCCTCAACTACCCGAAACACATTGGTAAGGCCATGTTTTTGCCGTAAACCCTCAATATGCTCGGCCATTCCATCCCCTTGATTGCGATTCATGTTGCTACCAACCAGTAGCACACAATCGACGCCTTTGCGAAACAGCACACTGGTCAGCATTCGGTACGAACCGAGGTGATAGGTGCAGTAAATTCGGGGACTATACTCTTTTTCGAGCAGATGATCTGCTCCACGCAACTTTACCAGATCACCAGCTGTAAGACACTGCTGATCGAAGGTGGTGAACATCTGCTGCAACAGCAGCTCCCGAAAGAGCATATCATGTTCCTGACGGGGAATAGCAGGCAGCAGGTTCTCGACGTTGGCCGAAAACGTGGTGTATTTCATCAAATACCCTCGCTCTTTCTCCAGGTCGATTTGCTCGAAGTGGGCGCGACAACGCTCCAACTCCTCCTTGTAAAGTTGTCGTGTGGTACGCATACTAGTAAGAAATTAGAGCGAGAAAACAGACTTATTAGCTACCCCAACGAAGCCAACATCAAATCCTTGACAGCAAGGAGAATCTGCTGCCATAAACTTTAACAAACTGTTTGATTCAGACTTAGATACAGGCTTGATTACGTTTTTAACTGCCTGAGCTGACTTGATGACAAATTGCTTTTTCATGACTATTTGTAGCTTGTATAATTGATTTAGCTTTTACTTGATTTGATGATACAAAGCTACTGGCTCGCCAAAGGCCCTTCAATGGCAAAAAAGTCATGATTATTGGTTGCAATTAGTTAAAAATTACCAGTATATTAGTCCGACTTTTGTTTACGAGGCCTGCATGAAGGAGATTCAAATTACCCGCGCTTTTTTAAAGAAGCCGTTTAACAGTGTCCTGGTACTACTAAGTATTGTAGCACTAGTTGAAGCTGTAGGGTGGTCTGTTGCATCTCCTGCAAAAATTAGTAAAGTCGCTAAAGCCGGCGGAGGCCTTCACTATATTGGTGTACTCATTAGTCAACTCTTTTTACCTGAGCTATGCACGCTATTAATTGTCATAGCTCTTATGAATATCTACCATCATTTCCGAGGCATCAATAGAGTAGAGAACTCTTGGCGTTCTGTTGGTCATTACGAGCTACGTTGCCTACCTGTGTTACTAATATCTTTTTGGGTATTTAACCCCTTCACCCAAACAGTTCGTTATTTTTTTGAACAATATCCCAGCTATTCCTTGACGAAGTATTGGCAAGATTATATAGTATATACTTATACTTGGTCTACATATTTTAAATATTTAGCCCCGGTAATTCTTATAGGATACATAGCTTTAAACATATCACTGCTTAGAGACTATCTACAGCAGCGCAAGGAAGCTCAGGAAAAAGCAGAATCCGATGCTGCCATTGCTTCTCAGAAATATTTAGAATTATTTGAAACATTCTCGCCAAAACCTACTGTAGCTTCTACCAACTACCTTAATTATTTAAAAGGGAAAGGCAAACAGGGCGAATTTGATTTCCCAGTTAACGAAGCGTATTACTTCACAGTCGAAGATCGCGCTTACTATGCCGAAACGGTCAAAGAACGGTATATGGTCAGTAAGACCATTAATGAATTAGAAGCGGAACTAGACCCAGCTCAGTTTTTCCGCATTAAACGCGATTATATCGTGAACCGGCAAGCCGTACTGCATTATTCCTATTGGGAAAACGGCAAATACATCGTTACACTCAATAACCCGGACCATCACGAGATCATTGTTCCGCGTGTACGGATGCAGGAATTCCGTGAGTGGCTACAAGGCCGTGATCCAGCCGGTAAACCGGAACCTGCAGACGCCCTATAAGGCAACTTTCCTCAGCAAGTACCCTCTCTCCAATCGTTCCTGCTATACCTACTTTATAAGGTTAGTTTATTTGCTGTCATCCGTTTTGGATATCCTGAACAAATATTATTTGTCCGTTTAATAAAGAAAATACGCGTTGCCTGAAATCACTCATTTCATGCGCGAAATCAACTAAATAGGCCTGCCCTGCCCAAACCTAGTTTGGCCACGGACTAAATCTTTATGGCCAAGCCAAAGCTTAGCCTAGCCCTGTGTGTCATCTCCTTCCTCTACTAGTTATTTGATTGGCTGGAACCTGTCTCTAAGCCAGATTAGCTTATGGAGTCAATTTTTAGTGATTTCGTCCGATGAAATGGTGATTTCAGACAAGACAAGTTGACTTGCCTATGCATAATAGCCTACTTGCAGCCAATCAAGTACGGATTCTGCATTCTTGCTCCACTTTCGATTCATACGTGTACTGATGCCTCACGACCAAACCGGCATTGCCTCAATTGGTTTCGCTGGTACACGCTACGCTACAAGCTTCAGAAACGAATGAGAAGATAACTATAAACTGCACTTTTAACAGCGTTTAGAACGCTCAGTAATCGGGAGCTTGATGTATTACATTTAATTGCCAGTGGATTAACTACACACCAAATAGCCGGACAACTGTTTGTTAGCCCACATACTGTAAAGAACCAGCGGGTACAGGTTTCACAGAAATTAGGCTTACAGGATGCATGTAGTCCGGGTTATAGCTATAGTTTTCCGGCTACTGCCTCTTGAAAGAATGATCAATTGCACACTATCTTAGTGCCTATCAGTGGCACCAATGTAGAGTTGGGCGGTTCAACAAAAACGTCGACAGTAAAATCATTATGAACCGGAAGCAGAATTTGATCCGAGACAGTTTTTCCTTATCAAGCGGGGTTACATTGTCAAATGGCAGGCTATATTAAGCTATTCCCATTGGGAAAATGGCAAGTACACTGTTCGGCTTAACACACCAAAAGGTCAGGACATAGTAATCCCACGCACGAGGATGCAGGAACTTCGTGAGTGGTTGCAAAAAGATAATAAAGAATTACTTGAAGTAAGCTAATCTACCTCGCCTATAGATAGTTTTTTACGGTAATACCGTAACGAGGAAGCTCCCGACAGCTCTTCAAGTTCAGTTTACGGGCGATATGTGCCTTGTGGTTTACCGCCGTTCGATAGCTGATATTTAATCGCTCAGCAATATCGGTGCAGGTATCACCACTGGCTATCATCCGAAGGACTTCCCGTTCCCGTTCGGTCAGTCGATTTAGTTCATCACGCGTATCATCGGAGATGACATTGACTCCGAAATTCCGCAGGAGGTCCATAAATCCATTGCTGTAGTAGCAACCACCATTGCTGACCGTCTGGAAGCAACGATAGAGTTCATCCAGCCCGTCCGAAGCGTAAAGGAAGCCAAAAAACCCCTTTTGCATAGCATAGGCGATGGTACGCAGATCGGGCTTCCGGGTGTATAAAATAAAGCGGGTTTGCTGATTGGCGCTTCGGGTTTGCTCCACAATATCCAGGCTGCCCTGACCTGAGATTTCCGATTCGACAATGACGCACTTTGGGCGTTTAACTCGAATCTGTTGCAAAGTATCCTCCATCTCGACCGCACGGCCGACGACGTTATACCCTTGTTCCCGTAGAAGCTGACTTAATACTTCGCAGTTGAACAGCTCTGACTGGGCGACGAGAATCGAAAAGTCTCGCCTGCGAATAGCAAAGTTTTTAGTGCCCTCCTGGACACCAGTAGATTGATTCATGATTGATTACATATATGGGTGCATGAAGGTAACACCAAATCTCCAATTTTGGTAACACTATATAAATGAAATCGTCAATTTTCTGACTGAAGCGTCGGGCAAGGTTCAATTTTTTGAGGTGATTTCATACATTGAGTGGATTGGTTTCGGCGGCTTCACCTGTTATTTCACGCAAATTCTAGGTTGATTTCAGACTTTTTGGGTGATTTCAGACCAGAAATGGGTGATTTCGCGCATCCCTATTTGCTTTCAGCAATAGGGACGTCATACTTTTGATTCAGTCAATCGCACAAACAGAAATTCTCAAGCAAGGGTGATGAATCAAGAGGAAACAACAAAATTTTTCGGCTACGAAGCGTCGGCTGAAGAAATTCAGAAACTGGTTATGGAATGGGCAAGCGCAACTGATGCGTTTCACCGTCGCTATGCCAAACTGAATCAGGTTATCAACTCGTTGCAAGCTTCATTCTCTCGCCAATCGTCTGTAAGCCGAACCCGCTTACGGAACCTCATCGACCTGCGTGAGCAAATGAGCGATGTACTGATGACTCTGTTTCTTGACATGTCACCCAATTCAAAGTCTGGCCGTTCGGCATTGCCATCGAAACCTGGTCAGCTTCATTCACATGCAATTTTATTGCGCGAATTAAATCGTAAAATCGACGCTGAATTAATCGGCGTAATTGGCTCCACTACGGTAGCCCAGGCGTAGCGTTCACCCTCTCCTAATGATAAAGGTTAGCCCTGGTTATGACTTCATAGCCAGGGCTTTTTGTTGATTGACGTTCTCTAACCAGAAATCACAGTGCCCAGAAGCCCTGAGATCTGCATTTCAATGCGCTTAAAATGCATAAACTCAAGCAGGATCTGATCGGCTTCTTCAGGCGTTTTTTTGCCCGATTCCCGCATTAATTGCTGTAGTTCTGCCATTCGTTTTTCGGCCAGCATTTTCTTAATCCGAAGGATGTTTCGATAGGCGGCATCCGCCAAAATGCTGATCTCTTCCTCTGAGGGAACAAAAATCTCGTGTTTTAGCCAGCCTTCACTGATTTCATAACGGGGTGTGGTCAAGTGAATGGTTCTGTTTTGCAAATCCGTTTCATGTCCTTCCTGCCGATTTAGAAAGTCATTGGCGCTTAAAATCTCGCCACGGCTGTAGGCCTCTCGAAATAAGGTGAGCATTAAATCATAGGGAGTTGTTTGAAACTCAATTTCATGCAACTCATCAAGTATATACTGGCAAAGTGAAATACCTGGCTCCAGCTCACGAGCGCCGTAATTCATTAGTAGCCGAATACATTCTTCCTCCTGATACGATATTGGCGTTCTGACGGCCTTTTGGGAGGATACTGGCGCAGTCGATACTTTGGGGGCCTGCTCAGTAAAATCGGTAATGTCAGGCCCTCCTTCACTAAATCCATCCAGTAAGGCGTTTATGTCGTCGAGTGAGGGCTCTGAAGTTAAAGTATTACTTGAATTAGGATTGGGTTTATTACCACCAGCACTACGTTGTTGACGCTCGTAATCTTTTGCATGTTGCTCCTGCTGTTTTCGGAGAAGCCTGTTTATTTCGGAAATAACAGACTGTTCGCTAACATGGAAAACCTGAGCTACCCGTTGCGAGAGCGTCTGACGCTTGAGCGGATCAGGAATTCGGGTAATACTTGCACAAACATCCGAAATTCCTTCGGCTCGCTTGAGCGGATTATCACCGGCCTCAGTTAACCAACGACTGGCTTTGAAATCTATAAAATCCTGTGAATGAGTTTGGATATAGGACTTAAAAGCATCGGCTCCGACTTTATGTACATAACTGTCGGGGTCTTCGCCATCAGGCAATAAGAGTAGTCGTAGATTTAGACCTTCCTCCAGCACCATATCGAGCCCACGCAGAGCCGCTTTGATACCAGCAGCGTCTCCGTCATACAGAATCGTTACGTTTGGCGTAAACCGGGCAATTAATCGAATCTGTTCAGTTGTAAGCGAGGTTCCCGACGAAGCCACCACGTTCTTAATGCCAGCCTGATGGAGCGAGATTACGTCGGTATAGCCTTCGGTAAGGAAACAGACATCTTCCTGTCGAATCGCCTGTTTTGCCTGATAGATGCCATACAACACCTGACTTTTATGGTAAACCGCTGTTTCGGGCGAGTTCAGGTATTTAGGCTGATTCTTATCGGTTTTCAGGATACGGGCTCCAAACGCAATTACCCGGCCCGAAACGTTATGGATCGGAAACATGACCCGTCCACGAAACCGGTCGAATATCTTTCGATCTTTACCCGAAGTACCTTCTTTACTCAATATCAGCCCGGCCTTTTCCAGCAACTCCAGACTGTAGCCTCGTCGCTGCCCTTCCTGCAAAAGCGCATCCCACTGATCGAGCGTATAGCCTAGTTCGAAGGCTTCAATGGTTGGGTTAGAAAAACCTCGCTCCCGAAAGTAACTGAGCCCGATGCTCTTTCCTTCATCCGAGTTAAGCAGGGTTTCCTGAAAGAATGTCTTGGCAAAGTTGAGAACGATCAGCAGACTTTCGCGTTCATTCTGGCGGAGCAGATCTTCCGGCGTTTGCTCCTGCTCCTCGATTTCGATGCCATATTTCTTCGCCAGGTATCGCAGGGCTTCCCCATAACCAATATTCTCAATGTCCATTACAAAGCGAACCGCATCACCTGCTTTACCACAGCCAAAACACTTATAAATCTGTCGGACAGGATTTACATTAAATGATGGTGTTTTCTCATTGTGAAAAGGGCAACAGGCAATGTAATTGCTCCCGCGTTTCTTGAGTGAAACAAAGTCGTTAATAACTTCCAGAATATCGGCAGACTGCCGGATTCGTTCTACAGTCTCTTCAGGAATACGCATTGAGTAAGCTTTGTTGGTTCAGCTTATCAAATGTACGGCGAAAAAGAGAGTTTGTCCGACTCGCCGAACAGCAAATACTACGGTGAGTCATGCGTGAGTCTGGCAACATTTTTGTAAGGCTAATTGATACTCAGATTTCTACCTGATGTGAGGACCACCTTTACTCCGTAAAATCGCATGAATACACGTTTCCCTTCTGTATTCCCCAAACGTTCAATTCAATCATTGAAGCGTCAGAGCCGCCATCATGGGCTTCTGACGATTGTTCTGCTCATCGCATTATTTCAGGCTTGCCGAAAACAACCTACCGACGATGTACAACCCACGACAATTGGTGGTGGCAAACCGGCTACTGAGTACAACAGCAACGTGGCTGCTACCTGGGCCGCTTTACAACTGAAGCTAACCAAAACGACTGCTGGCTTCACCCCTCCGGTTGCTGCGCGTGCCTATGGGTACGTCGGCCTGACCATGTATGAAGCTATTGTACCTGGTATTGCTAACCGCAAATCCTTAGCAGGTCAACTGCAAGGACTGACGACGCTTCCTCAGGTTGAATCGGGTAAGACCTACAACTGGGCGTTAAGTGCAAATGCTGCTGAAGCTGCTATTCTACGAAGTCTATACCCAACTACTAATGCCGCAAACAAAGCCTTAATTGACTCGCTGGAAACCGTCAACCTCAATGCGAATCTAGACACAGACGAAACTGTGAATCAGCGATCTATTGAGTTTGGAAAGAAAATCGCCGACGCTATTTTCGAATGGTCAAAAACAGATGGTGGTCATGAAGGCTACACCCGAAACTTCCCGGCCAGTTATGTTGTGCCTACGGGTCCCGGTTTGTGGCAACCCACCGAAAACGGGCAGAAAATCCCAATGCAACCTTATTGGGGACAGGTTCGAACATTTTTGAAGGCAAACAATGATATGCCAATGCCGAAACCACTTGCTTATTCTACCGACATCAAGTCGGCAATCTTTGGGCAGTACTTCGATGTATACAACAAATCGCAGAATTTAACCCAGACCGAAAAAGAAATAGCGGTGTGGTGGGCCGATAATCCAGCCGAAACGTTTACTCCACCTGGCCATTCGTACAGCATCGCGCTCATTGCCGTGACAACCGCCAAAGCAAATCTCGCCAAAGCGGCCGAAACATTTGCCCGCACGGGTATCTCGGTAGCCGATGCTTTTATCTTATGCTGGCGCTGCAAATTCGTCTACAATAACTTACGCCCATATACTTACGTCAGGCTCACCATTGACCCTAAATGGGTGCCCTTCTGGCCAGCACCACCTTTTCCGGGTTATCCTTCTGGACACGCAACTCAATCGTCTGCTTCGGCTACCGTGCTGACGGCCCTTTATGGAGAAAACTTTGCATTTACGGATAATTCGCACGTAGGACGAGGGAAAGATGCTCAGCGTAATGTTGAATTTAAAGCCCGTTCGTTCAACTCATTTGCACAAGCTGCTCAGGAATCGGCTGATTCTCGCTTCTATGGCAATATTCACACCCGTCAGGATAACGAAACCGGCTTAACCGAAGGCAAAAAGATTGGCGCCAATGTGAATGCGCTGGCGTGGGAGAAGTAAAACAAGGCGAAAAGGAGAAGGGAAGAAAGGAGAAGGGACTTGCGGTTGCATTCCTTTTTTCCTTTCTTCCCTTCCCCTTTTCGCCCTATTCTAATAGGCTCTTACTAGTTTACCTTCCATAAAGTTAACGAAGGCTTTGTTAACCACATTATTCCCGCCAGGAGTTGGATAATCGCCGGTGAAATACCAGTCGCCCGAATGATTAGGGCAGGCTTTATGCAGGTTTTCAACGGTTTGATACACCACTGCTACCTCGGCTTTTAAATCGTTAGGGGTAACGATCTCCGATACTTTCTTCGAGATCTGTTCGTGTGTAAACGGCTCAAAAATGGCCTTTACGTAATTTTGCTGGCTTGCATTTCCCGATTCAATAGCCGCTACGCACTGTGCGTACACTTCATCGAGTATATAATCCTGCCCATGTTCACGAAGCAGTTCCAGTGCAGCCCGGAAAGCCACAAATTCCCTGAACTTCGACATATCGATGCCATAGCAATCGGGGAAGCGAATCTGCGGAGCTGACGAAACAATAATAATTTTCTTCGGGCCTAGTCGGTCCAGCATGCGAAGAATACTCTTTTCGAGTGTAGTACCCCGAACGATCGAGTCATCGACCACGACGACATTATCTTTCCCTTTTTTGATGACTTCAAAGGTCGTGTCGTACACATGCGACACCATATCGTCGCGCTGCGAATCGTCGGCGATGAACGTCCGGAGCTTAACATCCTTGGCGACCAACTTCTCGATCCGTGGACGGAACGACAGCACCCTATCCAATTCCTCTTCAAACAGAATACCTTCCATAATCGCTTTTTTGCGTTGCTTATAGAGGTACTCTTCCAGCCCTTCTACCATACCAAAGAATGCCGTTTCGGCCGTATTCGGAATGTAGGAGAAAACAGTGTTTTCGAGGTCGTAATCTACTTCTTTCAGAATTTGCGGAATCAGGAGTTTACCCAGCGATTTCCGCTCATTATAAATATCGGGGTCAGTAGCCCGTGAGAAATAAATCCGCTCGAAACTACATGATTTCTTCTCGACGGGTTGTACAAACTGTTGCTCGGCGTACTCACCGTATTTATCGATGATGAGCGCATGACCAGGCTGTACTTCCCTGATGGCACTATATTCAGCGTTGAAAGCCGCTTTGATGGCTGGTTTTTCCGAAGCCACCACCACAATTTCGTCATCGGCATAATAATAGGCTGGACGAATACCAGCCGGGTCACGCGCCACAAAAGCCGCTCCGTAGCCAGTCATACCAACCATGGCGTAGCCACCATCGAAATCACGGCATGAGCGGTGCAACACGCGCTGGAGATCCATATTATCCTCGATAATGTCGGAAAGGTCAGGGTTTTCGTAAATGCCCTTAAACCGATCAAACACCCGCTGGTTTTCTTCGTCCAGAAAGTGCCCGATTTTTTCCATCACCGTGACGGTATCGACCTTTTCTTTCGGATGCTGGCCTAATGAAACGAGTTTAGTGAATAGCTCATCCACATTGGTCATATTGAAATTGCCCGCGACCACCAGATTACGACTCCGCCAGTTGTTTTGACGCAGCATAGGATGGCAGTTTTCAATTTCGTTGGCACCGTGAGTACCATAACGCAGATGACCCATCCAGACCTCACCCGTGAAGGCAACATTCTCCTGGAGCCATTTGGCATCTTTAACCTTGTGTTTGTTGCCTTTGATCGCCTTCCGGAATTTCTTGTTGACCTTCTCGAAGATATCCGTCACGGGTCGCTGATCGACGGAGCGGTATCGGCTAATGTACCGGTGACCGGCAGGAACGTCGAGTTTGATGTTGGCAATCCCAGCTCCGTCCTGGCCGCGGTTTACCTGCTTTTCCATCAACAGATAGAGCTTGTTAGCTGCGTACAGAGGGGTTCCGTACTTGTCGATGTAATATTGATAGGGTTTGCGGAGCCGAATCAGGGCAATACCGCACTCATGTTTGATGGCGTCGCTCATGAGAGAGAGTGTCGAAGCACGTTGGTTCTCGTCAGTAATGAAGTACTAAAGCAGTAACGGCTCCGCTTACACAATGGTTCGGCGGAGTACTCAACAAAGGTAGACAAAAGCGTATCTAATTGCTGTTAAATTTTAACCCTTTCATTCCCCATCGGCGCATTAGTAAATAAATTATAACCGATGAAACCGTCCCAATGACTGATCCGGCATACACATCTTCGACAAAATGCTGAAACAGATAAACGCGTGAAAAGCCGGTCAGAACAGCTAAAAAGAGGAAAATCCAGCCTACCTCCTTGCGCACATACAGGAAAGCCATCAGACTAAACATCGCAAAAGCTGAGATGGTATGACCCGATGGAAAACTATTATAACTGTGAATGTCGAGTCCTTCAATAATGTGGTATTGAAAGGTGGAATGTTCAAAATATTTCAGCGGCCGGGGCGATCCGTTAAATACCACTTTCTTCAAAAATTCCGATGTAAGTGAAGAAAGCGCAAAGCTAGCCAACTCCATCAAGCCAATACGCCAGTTGAAAATAGCCAACAGCAGACACACAACAACATAGGTTGCCCCATCGCCCAGGTAAGTAATGTAAGGAAATAGTTGGTCAGCCAACAGACTATTACGTGTATTGACCCATTGCATAAGCTGCTCCTGCGAATACATCAGTTGCAGCAAACCCACAACAACCAGTAGGATCGCATAGGGTAGAAAAAAGAGCCAGTTTTTACGGATTAGATCAAGTAGCATTCGGTACTATTTTGTTGGCATGATTCGGCCAGAAACTTTTTCAAAGAAGGCTCAGTGTGTAGCCGGAGTCGCTTTTTCAACGGTAATACCAACGCTCAGAATGTTAAGCAACGGGTCCTGTCGCATATACTGCCGAATCTGCATGGTATATTTTCCGGGTTTCGGAAAGTGGTAGTTGCGTTTCATCAGGAATTTATGATCGAACAGATCACCCAACCCATCGCCGTTTGGCTTACCCGTTTTAGGGTCCATCAGAATCAATTCATCGAGCCGCGATTCAATTTCCTTCCCATTGGCATCGCGCAGATAGCGAGTCAGGTAAAGGTTATAATATCCATACGATAAGCTGTTGCGCAGGTTGTAATAGATATTGTACGGCACCGTAGCGTCGGTGATTTCGAACGTGAACGATGGCGTATTTTTGATATACCATTTCCCTTCGTCGATGTCGGTGTATTCCTTATAAACTGCATTGGTGTCGCAGCCGAGGGCCAGCAAGACCAGAAACAGTCCTAAACCTAATTGCTTCATAGTAACAGAAAGAATACACAAAACTACGACGGGCAGACTGGCTTTTCAAATTGCAAAAAACTATCTCGATAGTTTGCAAACGATAAAAATAGTTTTAGCTTTGCTCTATGGAAAAGCTAACAGCCAAAGAAGAAGAAGTTATGCAAGTGCTCTGGAAAATGGAGCAGGCCTATGTAAAAGATATGGTTCCGCAGTTTACGAACCCTCCTCTACACTACAATACAGTATCGACGATTGTCCGCAACCTGGAAGAAAAGGGGTATGTGGGCCATAGGGCTTACGGTAATACACATGAATACTACCCAATTATTAGCAAGGAAGCCTACCAGAATCGGTTTGTTCTGACAAAAGTAGTGGATGAGTACTTCGATAATTCGTACAAAAATCTAGTCAGCTACTTTGCTAAGAATGAGAAAATTTCGGCCGACGAGTTGCGTGAAATCCTGGCGATGATTGAAAAACAATAGTGAATCTATCGTCAAGCGTGGTCAGGCAGTAGCCAAGGATTGTCAGAATTAGCGCTCCTGACCATACTTTACAATCCTTGGCTACTGCCTGACCATGCTTGACAACCCTTGACTATTTCTGACTCGTATCAAGATGGAAACCCTTCGCTATGTCGTTTTAGCCAATGGTCTTTTGGCCGTAGTGAGCCTTGCTTATTACGTTTTGCTTCGACGCGAAACGTTTTTCGGTGCCAATCGGCTGGCGTTGTGGCTTGGTCTGGCCGGTGCGCTGATTCTGCCTTTGCTCGAATTGCCCGACTGGCGCCCACAGCGGGTACGAACCGTGATGCATCGAACAGCTCAGATCATTGTTCCGAGGGTTCTTCCAAAGTCACCAACTACAGAACCAGACGTAACCATTACGTTTCCGAATCAAAAAACGTATCAGGCTTTTCAGAAGCTACCCAAGCCATTTAGCTGGTCCTGGCAATTAGGTCTAATCCTACTGTATGCGCTGGGTGTCCTGCTTCTGGCTATCCGGTTCGGTCTGCAAGTACTGTCACTTCGAAAACTCATTAACCGATCAACTCAGGAGCCATACGACCAGTTTACGCTGGTAACGAATGAGCAGGTAACTTCACCGTTTTCCTTTTTCAACTGGGTTGTCCTGAATCCGTCGCAACATAGCATCATCGAGTTAGATCAGATTTTACGGCATGAGCGGGTACATGTTCGGGAACGTCATAGCCTCGACATGATCGGCGCCGAACTGGTTTGCATCATTTTCTGGTTCAATCCGGCGGCTTATTTGTTCCGTCAGCTTGTTCACCAAACGCTTGAGTTCAGTGCTGACCGAACGGTACTGGCCGAAGGAGTCGATGCAAAAGCCTATCAGTATAACTTACTGAAAGTGAGCTTGGCCTCAGGGCAATCGGGAATTAGTAATCACTTCAGCAAATCGCAGCTCAAATCGCGGATTCGGATGATTAATCAGCGAGAATCGTCTAAGGCTAGCTGGTTAAAGTACCCTGTTTTTTTTATTGCTGCCCTGACAGTGGCCTCAGCCTTTGCTCGTCCACAGCATATTAACGTGTTAAGTCATTACTTACCTAGACCCATTGCAGCGTCAATCGTTGCGATAGCAACTACGCCTAAAGAAACCGTACCTTCAGCGACAGAAGTATCTGGCACCGTTGTTCATCAGGCAGAAATATCTAAACCTAATACTGGGCCAACACCTCAGTCTCAGCCTGCTTCACAACAAGCTGAACTTATACTTAAATCTGAGGAAGTTCCTACTGACAAAGACTCTGTTCGTAGCAGCCCATCTCGCTATATTCAGTATCAGGGAAATTGGCTATTCTGGGTTGTAACACCAAAGACTACGTTCGATGATCTGGTGGTTATGAAGCAGGAATTTGCCAAACATGGTCATACTATGCAGTTGAACGAGATTAAATACGACCCGCTGTATGCGTATATTACCCGGCTTCAGGTATCGATCAAACGAGCGTCGGGAGGTGGCACGAGTTGCGATGAGCTAAATAATGATAATAAACCAATACCATCCATTGCAGGATTTGTAGGCATTGGCCCCAAATCTCACACTGCTGGTACAGGCGGTCTTCGCTACTATAAAGATTATGAGATTCCTGAACAACTTCGCAAAAAGGCTGCTGAAGACGAAAAATTTGTCATAGAGCTTATAAAGGATCAAGCAATGGAAAAGCTAGTTCAAGCTGGCCAGCGTAAATATGGCCATTTGGGCATAGGCCCCCGCCGGTTTAGTAAAGAAGAAATTATCAGCCAGTCGGGAAGTAATAGTTATCTAACCGTTCAGCCTGATAGTTCGCTTTCGGTAGACGAGACCGCTGATTATGCTAAAGTATTCATCAATAATGAACCTGTGGCTCCCCAAGCAATCCGAATGTGGAAAATAAAGCAGTTTTATACGCTAGTTGTCCTGTATGGAAAAGGGTCAGATTCAGACAAACGCCCTGGAATGCGCTATTTACTCTTTTACTTCAACGAAGGTAATTAACACTAACCATGTATTCCTTTACGAACCGATTTAGTGGCCCATCATTGCGAGAGCGAGTGGTTATGATGAATAGCCATCGTTCAAAATCCGCTGTATGGTGGCGTTATGGGATTTGGGTGTTACTGATGTGCGCAATGGGATTTGCCTGTAAACATAAGGTGGAGGACTACACCGAAACCTATAAAGGCGATATTATCAAAGGCTTAAAAGCGCCCTTCCCCGTAACAAACGCAACTCGCTTATTAGCTGCCGAACTTGAAGAGAAAGGCTTACCCTGGTTCCGACAGTCAGGATTGTCGGTACCCGATCAACGTATGATTGTTAATGGCCGACGGATTACGTCATCTGCTTTATTTAATTATCCTGACATTTTGTGCTTACGAGACGGTCATTTAGCCCTTAAACCGATTAATAGCCAACAAGTAAAAGTTTTTGTAAATGGCCGACAATTTCAAACCTTACCAGCTATTTCATTTGAAGAGATCAATGATATGTTGATTTACCAAAAGCTGGAAGATGCTCCCGGCGCAGATAAATACCCAGAATTATATCGCGTATTCATCAGTACAACCCACAAGACACCAACTGTGGATATGAGCAGGCTAAAATGGAAGCAATTTTTAGTAGCCAATGCTGTATCTGATTACCCACTTGGTAAATCGAGCACTTTCTCTATGAACCAATTGCTGGAAGCCACTTTCTTCAGCAACAAACTTGCGTTTGTAACGAGAACTAAAAACGAACATTTAAAGATTTACGATGAATTTGCCGCTGATATCGATTTATATATAAACGGATTGTCAGTAAAACCCTCGGCAATTGAAGAAGTACACGTCAGAGAAGTAGACAAGCTCTATACGCGAGAACGTTCCTTCGAAGAATGGGCAGATGGCCCTAATCGACAGCACCGATTCACAATGTATATTCAAACTACTCCAAAACGTGCCAAACGCGACAGTACCTATTACGTTTTCAGCCCATTTTATACAGGAGACTTTTAACAATATATGGCAAGAAGCCGACTCAATGAGTCGGCTTCTTGATGTTAGGAGGCTTTACCGTTTGTTGATGGCTTTTGATTCTCAGCGCCTTTCGGTTTCTTTTTTTTCTTTTTGCCAGGCCGGGATGTGTATTTGGCATCCAGCTTTTGCAGATCGCTATTGAGAGCGGCTGCCGTAACCGGCTCTTTCTCCGTAATAGGTGTCAGTACCTCGAACGACTCGGGAATAATCCCCTTTTTATTCAGTTCAACGATTTCAAGCACACGGCCAATGGGCAGGGCATGCCAGGTACTTTCGGCACTATATCCAAACCACATCAGTTTCCGGAAAATATCGGTCTTTTGCAAAAAAGCCCGGCCTTTCTGCGTTTCCAGTGGTTTTTCAATCGTCGGAATATCGCGCAAGGCATCCATATAGGTATCCAGCTCATAATTCAGGCAACACTTCAGCCGTCCACACTGACCCGATAACTTGGCCGGATTCAAGGATAGATTTTGATACCGGGCCGCTGAGGTAGCAATGTTTTTAAAGTCCGTCAGCCAGGTCGAACAACAGAGTTCACGCCCGCAGGAGCCGATACCGCCAAGCCGACCTGCTTCCTGACGAAGACTAATCTGCCGCATTTCGATACGCACCTTGAACTCACTCGCGAGCATTTTAATCAGCTCCCGGAAATCAACCCGCTCTTCCGACGAATAATAGAACGTTGCCTTTGTATTATCGGACTGAAACTCAACGTCCGATAATTTCATATTGAGCTTCAGCTCCCGGATAATTTCACGGGAACGATACAAGGCCGGAAGGTCACGCAGAATAGCCTGATCATGACGTTCCATATCTTTCGGCGTGGCAATCCGGTGAATAACTTTGGTGTCGTCGGTAATTTTTATATCCCGTTTTTTGACCTGTAACCGGACTAGTTCGCCTTGCAGCGAAACAGCACCAATATGAAATCCCGACTGCATTTCAGCCACGACATAATCGCCCGTGGTCAGATCGAGCTGGTGGACATTCCGATAGTACTCTTTCCGACCACCTTTAAATTTTACTTCTACAACATCGTATCGATTCTTTCCTGGCATGGCTACGTCGCTCAGCCAGTCGAACGAATTTAATTTATTGCAGCCTGCAGTGCTACACCCTCCGCTGCCGCATCCTTTGGTGGCTGTTTTCTCCCCATCGGATGCACCACGCTGGGTTCCACACCCGCCGGTTGCACAGGACTTACAAGACATATGTTTAAAGTTATAAAGTTGTTGAGTTGTAGCGCTATAAGTTGAGTTTTCCTGTTGAAACTGGACAACTTGATAACCCTATAACTTTACAACTCAGTTAATCCGCGTACCGGAGTAGGTCGAGCCCGATATCTTTCCGATACTGTTTTCCATCAAATTGCACCATCCGGGCCGCTTCCTGCGACTTACGGACAGCATTTTCGAGCGAGTTTGCCTGTGCTGTAATAGCCAGTACGCGCCCGCCATTGGTCAGTACCTGCCCATTTTTTGCCATTGTTCCGGCATGAAAGGCCGTTACGTCCTCCAAACGCTCTAATTCCGAAATAGCTTTCCCCGTCTCATAATCACCGGGGTAGCCACCTGATACCAATACTGTAGTAACAGCCGTTTGTGGCGATACCTGCACCGATACTTTATCCAGTTCACCATCGGCAGTAGCCGCCATCAACTGAACAAAATCACTTTGAATGCGCGGTAACACCACTTCCGTTTCAGGATCGCCCATGCGAGCATTATATTCGATCACGAAAGGCTCTCCATTTACTTTCATCAGGCCCACAAAAATAAATCCCTGATAGCGGATACTCTCTTTTTGCAGACCCAACAATGTGGGCTTAACTACTTTATCTTCAACCTTTTTCAGGAAGGTCTGGTTCGCAAATACGACTGGCGAAACAGCGCCCATTCCACCTGTGTTTGGCCCAGTATCCTCTTCGCCAATCCGCTTATAATCTTTTGCTTCAGGCAGGATTTTATAGTTTTCGCCATCGGTCAATACAAACACCGACAGTTCTATGCCCCGCAAAAATTGCTCGACTACGACTTTGCTACCCGCAGCACCAAATTTCTGCCCACCAAGCATATCTGTTAGCGTAGCCTGAGCTTCGGCTAAGGTTTCTGCAATAATCACGCCCTTTCCGGCAGCCAGGCCGTCGGCTTTTAAAACAATGGGCAAGGAATGATTTTCCAGGTAAGCCAGGCCATCTTCAAGAGTTTCAGCAGTAAAGGATTTTGAAGCGGCCGTAGGAATTCCGTGCCGTACCATAAATTGCTTCGAGAAATCCTTACTCCCTTCCAGTTGCGCCCCTTTTGCATCGGGACCCACAATGCGCAGATCCGTCAAATCAGGTTGTTGCCGCAGAAAATCGACAATTCCTTTTACGAGCGGCTCTTCTGGCCCTACAATCAACAGATCGATTTTTTCCTCCCGAACTGTATTGGCAACAGCCGTGAAGTCATTATAGCTAATTGGTATATTCGTAGCGATCTGAGTGGTTCCGGCATTACCGGGCGCTACAAACAATTTATCACATAAGGGACTTTGCGCCAATTTCCAGGCAAAAGCATGCTCGCGTCCTCCCGACCCTAGTATAAGTATATTCATTCGTAGTTGAGTAGTTAGGAGCGAGGAGTGAGAATCCCTCCGGCGGCATTTAGCTTGCGCCAGTATTCTCACTCCTAACTCCTAACTCCTATTTTAATTGGCTACTTCCGACAGGAATTTGATACGCATCAGGCGTAGATCTTGCTCAGTGAAATCATCGCCACCAAATTCACGCATGGCAATCGCGATGTTGTCGCTCTCTGCGGTCATAAAGTAGTCGTAGATTTCGTCCTGCCGGTCTTCATCCATTACTTGATTGATATAATAATCGAGATTGAGCCGTGTACCTGAATAACAGATATGCTCAATTTCTTCCATCAGATCTTCCATTGATATGGATTTGGATTCAGCGATCTCATCCAAATCAATCTTTCGATCAATCTGCTGAATGATAAAGATTTTAACTTTCGATTTGTTAACTGTTGACTTAACGACTACATCTTTTGCGGTCTCAATCTCATTTTCTTCAACGTATTTTGCAATCAGATCGATAAACGGTCGACCGAATTTTTGCACTTTACCCATCCCAACACCATTGATCTGCGCCATTTCTTCGCGCGTGGTGGGGTAGGTCGTTGCCATTTCCTCCATCGATGTTTCCTGAAAGATAACATACGGAGGCAGGTTCTTTTCTTTGGCAATTTTTTTCCGAAGGGCTTTTAGCAAGCCAAGCAATTCTTCATCATAGGCAGCGCCACCACCGGCTGGCGTCGAATCCCGATCGTCGTCGTCTTTCGTCTCGTTGGCAGCCTGCTCATAATCATGATCTTTAGCCAGCGTTATTGGATACGGATCCTCGATATAGTTCAGCCCTTTCTGGGTTAGTTTCAGAACTCCGTAGTTATCGACATCTTTTTCCAGATACCCATAAATCGTTATCTGTTTGATGAGTGAACACCAGAAGTTACAGTCGTCATTAAAATCACGACCTTTACCATAGACCGCCAGCTTATCGTGCTCATAGCTGGTCACATATTGGTTGCTGGTTGCGGTAAGTACATCGGCCAGGTGCGCTACATCGAACCGCTGATCAGTTTGCAGCACTGTTTGCAACGCCAACACCACTTCATGCTGAACTTTAAACTTCTCGGTGGACTTCATGCAGTTATCGCAGAAGCCACAGTCTTTGTCCAGAAATTCTCCGAAATAGCCCAGCAGTTGACGACGACGGCATACGCCCAGGTTTGAATACGACACCATTTCGGTGAGCAGATGCTTGGCGTTATCTCGTTCTGTAACCGGCTTATCTTTATTAAACTTCTCCAGTTTAACAATGTCGTCGTAGCTGTAGAACATCAGGCAGTTGCCTTCCAGTCCGTCGCGGCCGGCCCGGCCTGTTTCCTGGTAATAGCCTTCAAGCGATTTAGGGGCATCGTAGTGAATAACAAACCGCACATCGGGCTTGTCGATACCCATCCCGAACGCAATAGTAGCACAAACGACATCTACATCTTCGTTCAGAAACGCATCCTGGTTATTCATCCGGGTCTGAGGGTCCAGCCCGGCATGGTATGGTAGCGCTTTTATGTCGTTGACATTTAGCAGCTCAGCTATTTCCTCAACAGTTTTACGGCTTAGGCAATACACAATACCAGATTTGCCTTTATTCTGCTTAATGTATTTGATGAGCTGCTTTTTAGCATCAACTTTTGGGCGGATTTCGTAGTATAGATTCTTTCGATTGAAGGATGTTTTATAAAGGTGAGCATCCTCCATCTGGAGGTTTTTCTGAATATCCTGCTGTACTTTAGGGGTAGCGGTTGCCGTCAGCGCAATGACGGGCAAATTGCCAATATTATCGACGATGCCACGAATTTTGCGGTATTCAGGCCGGAAATCATGTCCCCATTCCGAAATACAGTGTGCTTCGTCGATAGCCACGAAGGAAATGTTGGCCTTCTTTAAAAAGTCCAAATTCTCTTCTTTTGTCAGAGACTCGGGCGCAATGTAGAGCAGCTTAAGAGAACCATTCAGCGTATCCTTTTTGACCTTGTTCATCTCCGCTTTTGATAGCGTCGAATTCAGAAATTGCGCGTTGATTCCAAAGGCATTGAGCTGGTCGACCTGATTTTTCATCAGAGCGATAAGTGGCGAAATGACCACCGCAGTCCCATCGTTAACAATTGCGGGAAGCTGATAACACAGTGATTTACCGGCACCTGTAGGCATAATAACAAACGTGTTACGTCCCGACAGGATACTGTAGATTATAGCTTCTTGTTCTCCCCGAAATTGACTATACCCGAATATTTCTTTTAGTCGTTCTTTTAGCGTCGTATGAATCGACTCATCAACCTGCATCATTCTACAAATCGTACAAAAGTTACTTTACTCTCTTTGCTTGCCGTATCTTTGTTTTATAAAGTTAGCGAATATACGCAGCAAACGGTTCCTGATTGTTAAATCTGACATTGAAAGTAATAAAAAATCCTAATACGATTGCTCGTTCGGTACTTCTGGCCGAAGCCGAAGCGATCCGCAAGGTCGTTGATTTACTTGACGATCAATTCGATGCTATTGTTAATATGTTGCTTACTGTCACCGGTCGGCTGGTGGTAACGGGTGTAGGTAAAAGCGCTCTGATTGGGCAGAAAATTGTAGCGACTCTGAATTCGACCGGCACACCCGCCTTATTTATGCACGCGGCCGATGCGATTCATGGTGACCTGGGTATGATTCAGGATAACGATGCGGTCCTGATTATTTCGAAAAGCGGTAATACTGCCGAAATCAAAGTGTTAATCCCTTTATTGAAGCGGACAGACGTTCGACTTATTGCGCTGGTTAGCGATCGGGACTCCTATCTGGCTCGCCATGCTCATTATGTACTTCACGGGTATACCGAACATGAGGCCGACCCACTCAATCTGGCTCCCACAACCAGTACAACTGTTGCCCTGGCGTTAGGTGATGCCCTCGCTGTGAGCCTGTTAGAATTACGCGGCTTTACCCGTCAGGATTTTGCCCGTTACCATCCAGGTGGTTCGTTGGGGAAGAAGTTATATTTGAAAGTAGCGGATATTTTTCCACATAATCAGTGTCCGAAAGTATTGCTCGATACACCTGTCCGCGAAGTCATCTTTACGATTTCGGCAAATCGGCTGGGTGCTACTGCCGTTGTCGATGAAACAGGATCACTGACTGGAATCGTGACGGATGGCGATATCCGACGAACGGCTTATGACCATACCTCATTCTGGCAACTCTGTGCGCAGGATGTGATGACGAAACAACCCGTTTGCGTAACTCCCGATGAATATGCTGTAGCTGCTTTACAACTGATGCAGGAACGAGACATTACACAACTCATTGTTGCTGAGGCTGGTCAGGTAGTTGGCTTTGTGCATCTGCACGATTTATTGAAGGAAGGGCTGGTATAATTGTGTTATCAAGCCAAACCTTGTTCAAGCCTTTTCCACAAACTTTAAACAAAATCCACACTTTAGATTCCACACAATGGGGGAAATATTCCACACTCTACAAGGATTATCTATTGGCCGCTTGTTTATACTGAACAAATTTGGCAAAAATTAATATATTGATAATCAGCAAATTATTATTAAATCTATTCAACTTTGCCGCGTTCCTGACCAGACTGGTTGTTTTTTTGTCTTAGAGAGAGCAGATGTGATTCAACAGAAAAACTAAACAGCCATGACAGCTCTCGAATTTACTAACCATATTGGCAAAGTGTCTAAATCTTTACGCCCATTCGCGCTACGTTTAACGAAAGATGTTGAAGATGCGAACGATCTGCTGCAAGACACCCTGCTGAAAGCGTTTACCAATCGTGATAAATATACGGATGGGACCAATCTGAAAGCCTGGTTGTATACGATCATGAAAAACACATTCATTACAAACTACCAGCGCATGGTGCGTAAGAATACATTTATTGATACAACCGATAATTTGCATTACATTAATTCAATAGAGAGCAGCACCGATAATCTGGCTTACTCATCTTTCGCACAAGATGATATTAACCGGGCGGTGAATGGCCTCGACGACACATACAAAACCCCATTTATGATGCATTTCCGTGGATTTAAGTACCACGAAATAGCAGCAAAACTCAATATTCCTATTGGCACGGTGAAGAACCGGATCCACATTGCCCGGAAAGAACTGAAGGATCAGCTAAAAGTTTACGCATATTTTAATTCTTAATGCGATACTTTTTTAGTGACCCTCCGTCTAAGAGATATTGATTGAGTAGTTTTTGGTTAAAAAAGAGGAAGGTTCGAAAAAGTTGGGTGGTGTCCGCCCAACTTTTTTTGTTGTAATATACTGAAAAACAACCACATATAAATAAAATTACTCCGTAATAATACTCCCCACAAGTTTAGGTAAGCTTACTATCTCTCTGATCTGCTTACATTAATCGTCAATATTTGACGTTGTTCCGACTACTTTTTGATCAATTTTCAAGTAGGTTCACAAAAAAATTAGCCTTCTCCAGGCAAATTTCTATTACTCAATCAATATTTTTTTGACTAATGCCCCAACGCGTTCTTGTCATTGGCGCCGGATTTGCCGGTTTGGCTGCAGCAACCAGCCTTGCCGATAAAGGTTATGATGTCACAATTCTTGAGAAGAATACCATGCCAGGTGGACGGGCGCGAGTTTTTCAGGAAAAAGGATTCACGTTCGATATGGGACCAAGCTGGTATTGGATGCCCGATGTTTTTGAAACGTATTTCGCCCAATTCGGCAAAAAACCTTCTGATTACTATAATCTTGTTCGGCTCGACCCTTCCTATTCGGTAATTTTTAGTTCTACTGAAGTCGTCGATCTTCCTGCCGGTGTCGAAAATCTGGAAAAGCTCTTCAATCATATTGAGCCGGGAAGTGGGGCAAAACTTCAGCAGTTTCTGAAACAGGCTTCCTATAAGTATGAGGTCGGCATGAATAAGTTTGTCTGGAAACCCAGCCGGTCCATCAGCGAGTTCCTGAGCCTGAAACTGTTGTATGATGTAACGCGGCTAGATGTTTTCCAATCCTTTGCTACCCACGCCCGTAAATTCTTCCAAAACCCACGCTTACTGGAAATCATCGAATTTCCCATTCTCTTCCTGGGTGCTACGCCCGAAAATACGCCGGCCATGTATAGCCTGATGAATTATGCCGAAATGGCACTGGGAACGTGGTATCCGATGGGCGGCATGTATGAAATCGTTAAGGCAATGGTTAGCCTGGCCGAAGAGAAAGGCGTTAAATTATTACTGAATCAGACGGTTAAATCGATTGAGATTACCAACAGGAAAGCCAGGCGGGTCATTACAGAAAATGGAATTTTTGAAGCAGATGTGGTTATAGCCGGGGCCGATTACAACCATGTTGAAACACAACTCGTTGATCCACAATACCGAAATTACGATGATGCTTATTGGCAGAAACGCGTCATGGCTCCGTCGTCCCTGCTATTTTATCTTGGCGTGAATAAGCGAATTCCACGCCTACAACATCATAATCTCTTTTTTGACGAGGATTTCAAGCTGCACGCACAGGAAATCTATGAAACGCCACGCTGGCCGAGCAAACCGTTATTTTATGCCTCAGCGCCGTCAAAGACCGATCCTGGCGTAGCGCCTGATGGATGCGAAAATTTGTTTCTACTCATCCCTGTAGCACCTGACCTTGCTGATAATGACGAAACCCGTGAGCATTATTTTAACCTAATTATGAATCGGCTGGAAGCCTACGTGGGCGAAGACATCCGTAATCATATTGTGTTTAAGCGAAGCTATGCCCACAGCGATTTCAAAAGCGATTACCACGCCTTTAAAGGCAATGCATACGGATTGGCCAATACGCTCAGGCAAACGGCCATTTTAAAACCATCGTTAAAGAACAAACAGGTAGACAACCTGTTCTACACCGGTCAGCTCACCGTTCCGGGACCAGGTGTACCGCCTTCTCTGATCTCAGGGTTAGTAGTAGCTAGTGAAGTTACAAAAGAATTTGTTTAACTTTATGTGCCAAATAACTAAACAAAATAGCATAAAATCGAATTTACTAAGAATGTATAGCCTTTACAGTTAGGATTCGTATCTTTTTGCGCGTTTACTCATTAACCCTTCCTGCTAAAACTCTATGATGGCGTTGTTCAATAAAACTGCACTAGAATGTAGTAAACTGATCACGGAACGATACAGTACATCGTTTACACTTGGCATTAAAACACTCGATCGTAAATTTCACTTTCCGATCTACGCCATCTATGGATTTGTCCGGTATGCCGACGAAATTGTGGATACCTTCCACGAATACGACAAAAAGACGTTGCTGGACCGTTTCAAATTCGATACGTATCAGGCCATTGAAGAAGGAATCAGCCTGAATCCAGTCTTACAATCCTTTCAGCTGGTTGTCAGGCAATACCAAATCGAGCAGGAGTTGATAGAGTCTTTCCTGAAAAGCATGGAAATGGACCTGTACCATCAGAACTACACCATGGAAGGTTATCAGGAATACATTTATGGATCGGCAGAAGTTGTCGGACTGATGTGTTTGCGGGTTTTTTGCGAGGGAAATCCGTCCGAATTTAACCGTCTGCGTGAACCTGCCTGCAAACTAGGAGCCGCCTTTCAGAAAGTAAATTTCCTGCGAGATATGAAAAGCGACTATGTGGAGCGGGGCCGTACCTATTTTCCCGACATCGATTTCAGTAACTTCGATCTCGACGTCAAAAAATGTATTGAAACCGACATACAACGCGACTTCGACGAAGCGTATATTGGCATCATGAACCTTCCACGTGGGGCGCGAATGGGCGTTTATCTGGCTTACATATATTACCAGACGTTATTCAACAAAATCAAACAGCTTCCTGCCTCCCGAATTCAACATGAGCGAATTCGGGTCCCAAATCCGCAAAAGCTGGCCCTCTTAGCACAGACATACCTGATGCATCGCCTGAATGTGATCTGAAAACAATTGATTGGGTGATAGATACGATCACAGCCAACCATTGAACAATTCAACCACTCAATTGCTCGAGAGTCTATTTTAAACTGTGGCACGGCTGATTCCATAGTTGATAATCAGACGCTTGTATTAGCCGTGCCACAGTTCGGCGGGCAGTTTTATTCAACCATTTTTCAAGCCACTTTTTCCATAGTCCCCAGCACAGAACCGAGTACGGCCAAATAACCCTGAACCGCTTTAGCCAATTTAGGCCGACGTTGCTGCATATTCATATCGACCTCGTTCATAAAATTTTTCCAGTTGGAATCGTTCAGACAATCCAGCGCTACTGAAATAGTAGGAGTCAACGATTTTGCTGTGTGCCACCATCCGCAGGGAATAAACAGCGTTTCACCGGGGCCTACGACAAATTTTATCGGAGTTGTTTTCGCAAATAAGGGGTATTTTTCCAGATCGGGATTCCAGATATCATCTACCTGCGACACCCAAAGATTATCGGGCCGTGGATAGACATAAGGGGTTTGATCGGGTGGAATTACCGTAAATTCTTTTTCGCCATAAAGTTGGGTGATGTACGCATGCAAACACATGTAATCGTAATGCACATAGGGAAACTGAGCGCCAGGGCTGCCAAAAAATATTTCCAGTGTATTAGCGCCCGACAAAAACCGCTTGGGTAACAGCTTACTATTGATTCGATCGGGCAGCGCGTATTTGAACCGAGGCAAAACGTCGGGCAACAGTTCTGGATAATCACGCTCAATCTGAAGGGTACAGGGATAAGGAGCCGGATTCTCTTCCGTACCAGTCAACATCCAGTCGATGTATTCGCCTAGCGTATATTTCTTCCCGGAAATTTCTACCTCCCGATCACTATAGTGTTTCTTAAAAAACTCAGGAGTAAACTTATTCTTCGCCGACCAGGAAGCACAGGCATCGCCAATCACGACCGGATAATTCGCGAAAAGATGCTTTTCTGCAAACTCTTCGTAACTCAAATTGTATTTTTTTTCAACAACCAGGGCTCCTTCACGAACCAGTTCAACTGTTTGGGTATCCATCTTATGGGTTGGTCAGTAGTCATTTACTCTTTAGACTTTACGTTCACGGAGGAGGACAACTCTTTTTTTACCTATTTACTGTTCGGTAGTTCCACACACTCCGTGATACTCTACCAATCATTGCACCCTCTGTTTGATTTCTAGCTATCTTTGCGTAAAATCATTATTTTCTACCTATGGTAGCCGAAGCAGCCCTACCGCCAGACGTTCTTTCCCGATACGAACTAGTTGTCGGACTGGAAGTACACTGTCAGTTGCTTACAGAGAGCAAAATCTTTGCGGCCGATGCCAACTCGTTTGGAGCGGAACCCAATACAAATATCAGTGTGATTACGCTGGCACATCCGGGTACTCTACCCAAATTAAACCGGAAAGTGGTTGAGTATGCGGTACGGATGGGGCTGGCCTGTGGAAGTGAGATTACACGCCGAAATATCTTTGCCCGCAAAAATTATTTTTATCCTGATCTCCCAAAGGGCTATCAGCTTTCGCAGGACAAAGGACCAGTCTGTGTACGTGGCGGCATTTTAGTAAAAGTAAAAGACCCGGTAACCGGCCAGCCTTACCAGACGACTATTCAACTACACCATATTCACCTCGAAGAAGATGCCGGAAAAAGCATCCATGATGGTGACGAATGGGCCACTCAGTTAGATTATAACCGGGCAGGTACTCCACTGATCGAAATGGTTACCGAGCCTTGCATCCGAACAGCCGACGAAGCCGGGCAATACCTGACCGAAGTACGCCGGTTAGTTCGGCATTTGGACATCTGCGACGGGAATATGGAGGAAGGTTCGCTACGTTGCGACGTAAATGTTTCGATTCGTCCTAAAGGTGCTACCAATCTCGGCACGAAGGTTGAAGTGAAAAACCTGAACTCCATACGGAACGTAATGCGGGCAGTCGATGGCGAATTCCGGCGGCAGGTCGAACTGATCGAAACGGGCGGGAAGATTACCCAGGAAACCCGCACATTCGATGCAGCAACCGGCCTGAGCTATGCCATGCGGGAGAAAGAAACGATGAATGATTATCGCTACTTCCCCGACCCCGACCTCACGCCCGTGGTTATTTCGGATGAGTGGCTGGCCGACATTCAGGCGCAAATGCCTATGCTCCCAACAGCTTTGTTCCAAAAGTTTACGACTACCTATGGATTGCCTGAGTACGATGCGGCTTTATTGACGGATGCCAAAGAACTAGCCGACTATTTCGAAGTTGTTTGTCAGCATACGTCCCATTACAAAGCGGCATCGAACTGGATAATGGGTCCCGTTAAAGGACAGCTTACGGAAAAAACGTTGCGCGAACGTCAATTTCCGGTTTCGGCTAGCCAATTAGCGGCTTTAATTGAATTAGTTGCGAATGGCACGATCAGTCAAACGGCAGCGCAACAGGTATTTGGTTTAATGACCAACCAGCCTGATGCTTCGCCTGAAGAACTGGCCCGAGCCAATGGATTGATTCAGAATCGCAATACCGACGCATTACAAACGTTGGTAGAAGAAGTACTGGCAGCCTGGCCCGATAAAGTAGACCAGTTTCACAAAGGCAAAAAGAATTTGATGGGCCTGTTTGTCGGTGAGGTTATGAAAAAGTCGAAAGGATCGGCCGACCCCAAATTGGTGAATGAGTTGTTAGCGAAGACCTTACAAAAAAAATGAAACACTTAGTATGCTGCCTGGCTGGCCTAATGGCCCTTAGCCTGACAACCAACGCACAAATCACAAAGCCTTTTACAGTAACCGGCAAAATCGCAAAAGCAACTCCAGGGAGTTATGTCTATCTGGAAGCCAACTCCCAGCCTACCCGTAAAATCGACTCCACAAAAGTTGGAGCTGATAACACCTTTACGCTCAACAGTAAAGTGGCCGAGGGTGGTGATGTATTCATCCTCAATGTAGGCGGTGGACAGAAAATGGCCCTGCTAGTTGAAGGTGGCGAAACGCTGAAAGTAACAGCCGACGGCTTCCGAATGGATCAGAAAACCGGTCAGATGGGTAAATCGACGGTGATGGGCTCTAAAAACATGGAGTACTACGAGAAACTGAACACGCTCCGTACCGACATGGAAGCCAAAGTGCAAATGTGGAACAAACAGGTTGCGGCTGCTACGGAAAAGAAAGACAACAAAAAAATTGCTCAGATCGAGCAGGAATACCAAACTGCTGAGCAGGATGTGGTAAATAAAGTCAAAGCCATGCTACCCGAAATGGGAACATCGCTGGTATCGTTGTTCGCCCTGAATTTCATCAATATTGATACCGATTTCGCTCTTTACGATCAACTGGCCCAAAAGTTTGAGAAAGAGAATCCGAATAGCCCACACGCAAAGTCACTGATTGGTCGGGTAGCCCGGATCAAGGGCGTTTCCATTGGTGCCTCTGCCCCTGAAATTGCTCTGAGCGACACCACTGGAGCGCCGGTTGCCCTCTCATCATTGCGAGGAAAATATGTTCTTATCGATTTCTGGGCTTCCTGGTGTGGTCCCTGCCGTGCCGAAAATCCGAATGTGGTCCGAATGTATAATAAGTTCAAGGATCGCGGGTTTGCCATCTACAGCGTGTCGCTCGACCAGACGAAAGACAAGTGGGTGAAAGCTATTCGCAACGACAACCTGACCTGGACACACGTTTCGGACCTAAAATTCTGGCAATCGGCAGCCGCCCAGCAGTACGGCGTTCAGGCCATTCCGGCTACCTTCCTGCTTGACAAAGAAGGCAAGATCATCGCCAAAAACTTACGAGGTGAGGCACTGGAACAAAAACTAGAAGAAGTGTTACAAGTTAAATAAATATAAGGGAGAAAGTAGGAAAGGGACGAAGGGGAGAAAGGCTATCTTACTCCCTTCGTCCCTTTCCTACTTTCTCCCTTCACTCCCTTCACTATGAAAATTGCTATTGTTGGTTGCGGCAACATGGGTATGGCGTTTGCCAAATCGTTTTTACAGTACGATCTGGTAAAAAAAGAAAACTTACTCTTAATCGAAAAAAGCGCCGATCGCTCGGAAGCGTTGAAAGCCGAGAAAGCGGGGGTAGTCGTTGAAACTATTGGGCCGCATGTCGGCGAAACCGATTTGATTATTTTGTCGGTAAAACCCCAGGATTTCAACAGCGTTCGCGAATCACTTCGGGCTATCATTCAGCCGAATCAGATGATTCTGTCGATTATGGCCGGTATTCCAATTGCGCAGATTCAGGAAAAGCTAGGCCATCCGCTGGTGGTACGCGCCATGCCGAACACACCAGCTATGTTGGGCATGGGTATTACCGGTTTCACAGCCGCCAAAGAAGTTGATCTGGCTAATCTTCGCCGGGTTGAAAACCTGATCAATGCTACTGGCCGATCCATTTTTCTCGAAGACGAAGCCATGCTCGATGCCGTTACGGCCTTGAGTGGTAGCGGCCCGGCTTATTTCTACTATGTGGTGAAAGCAATGATCGATGCCGGGAAACAGATGGGTTTCGACGATGCCGTTTCGGCCTTACTCGTCAAGCAAACCATGCTCGGTGCTTATCACCTGATCAATAACGCCGACAAATCGCTGGACGATCTGATCAAAGCTGTAGCTTCCAAAGGCGGAACTACCGAAGCTGCTCTTCGAACGTTTGAAGGCGGGGCCCTGGCCGATACCTTAGTCGCTGGTATCAAAGCCGCCCAGGTCCGGGCTACAGAATTATCGAAAGGCTAGTAACGCGGTCGGACGGACGCTTCCGCATCTTGTCCGCAGTTATATGATAACGTGAAATATGAGATTTTTGCCCACACTGCGGACAAGATGTCCGCGTTACAGCCCTGTATAACTAAAGGGTGTAATGGCACGTAATTCAGCTTTGATGGCATCAGATACATTCAACTCGTCAATAAACTGCTGAATTGTCTGCTCCGTAATTTTCTCGTTTGTACGCGTTAGCGCTTTCAAGGCTTCGTACGGTTGCGGATAGCCTTCGCGTCGAAGAATGGTTTGGATGCCCTCTGCCACAACGGCCCAGTTATCTTCCAGATCAGCATGAATGGCAGCCTGATTTAATTCAAGCTTATTCAAGCCTTTCAGCAAGGATTTCAGGGCAATTACCGAATGCGCAAACGGAACGCCGATACTCCGCAAAACCGTCGAGTCGGTCAGGTCGCGTTGAAGTCGGGAAATGGGCAATTTGGCCGACAGATGCTCAAACAACGCATTGGCAATGCCCAGATTACCTTCTGAGTTTTCAAAATCAATCGGATTTACCTTATGGGGCATAGCCGATGAACCAACTTCGCCTGCCTTCAATTTCTGTTTGAAGTAATTCATGGACACATACGTCCAGATGTCGCGGTCCAGATCGATCAGGATCGTATTCAGGCGCTTGTACCCGTCAAGTGTAGCCGCCAGCATGTCGTAATGCTCAATCTGAGTTGTAAACTGGCTACGCACCATACCCAGACTTTCTACAAACTTATCGCCAAATTTCTTCCAGTCTTCATTTGGATAAGCGACAAAATGAGCGTTGAAATTGCCCGTTGCTCCACCAAATTTGGCCGCCACAGGAATGTCGGATAATAAATGGAGCTGTTTTTCAATGCGTTCAATAAAGACTTGTATCTCCTTACCAAGCCGGGTTGGCGACGCCGGTTGTCCGTGGGTACGGGCCAGCATAGGAACGTCTTTCCATTGCTCAGCTAACTCCTGCAACCGGACGAAAATCTGTTGATAGAGCGGTTTTACTTCGGTTTCACACGCTTCACTCAACGACAGCGGAATAGCCGTATTGTTTATATCCTGCGAGGTTAATCCGAAGTGGACAAACTCCAGATACGGCTCTACTGGCGAATCTTTCAGTTTCTCTTTGATAAAATATTCAACAGCCTTTACGTCGTGATTGGTCGTTTTTTCAATTTCCTTAATCTGCAGGGCGTCGGCCTCCGAGAAGTTCTCATACAAGGCCCGTAAAACTGGAAACTGAGCAGGTTCCACGCCCGACAATTGCGGAATTGGCCACTCACACAGCGCAATAAAATATTCGATCTCGATCCGTACCCGGTAATGAATCAGGCCAAATTCTGAAAAGTAGGGTGCCAGTGCCTCAACCTGAGACCGATACCGACCATCGACCGGCGAAATGGCTATTAATGCAGATAAACTCATAAACGGATGTATAATGTATGATGCATAATGTATAGTGTATGATGCTAGCTGGTTTGTTTTACATCATATACCATACATTATACATCTTATATCAAAACGGGTTCAGGTATAGTCCGAGGCCAATCCAGGCTGTTTGCTGATCTTCATACTGGCTATAGGGTCGGAACCCGGAATAGCCTTCCAGAAGGAACGTTAAATTGTTTTGTGTACGGCCCAGTTCGATACCAATGCCTCCATGTATCCCCGGCCGGAAGTTCGTCTGCTGCCAGAATTTCACATCTACACCACCCACTAATCGCGCTGCATGCGTCGAAGGCTTTTTGTAGAATGCCCCAAACTGCGCACTCAATGGCTTCCGTTCTTCGGTTTTACGAAGCACAATACCAGCACCACCATACAATCGCCAATTGTTTACTGTGCGGCTATAGGTGAAATCCAGCAATTCGTAATTCACGGCGTTGGGTGATGGGGCCGTTATTTGATTCCGAAAGATATAATCGTCGCCCAAATGTGAAGAAAGGTGATACACCCGAATTCGATAATTGTTTTCGGCCCGTCGAATATTATAAATGATGCTGATTTTGTAATCCGTGTTCATGATCCGCCGACGCGCTTTGTTGGCAATTGGATCATGAAAGGCTTCGAACTGGGTAAACGACGCCAGGTCCAGTACCCACTCTTCGGCCCGATCGGGTGCGCTTGTATGCCGGTAGAAGGGCTTGGCAAAACCAAACGCAAATGGTACGATACTTCCTTTATACTTTTCACCTTCGGTCCAGTAAGCCGGGAAAACGCTACCGTACGTTTGGGCTTCCAGGGGGTCCAACAAAATTGGCTCAAACAAATGACCTTTGGGCAAAAACTCCTTAGTAGCCCGAACGACGGAGGGCTCAGTAGAACTGGCCGGTGCCGCAGCTATTGAGTCAGGCTTAGCCGTAACCGTTTTCCGTTCACGCCTTACCCGCTGAGCCTTTTCGGGCTGAGGAACTGTTGTCGGTTCAGCAGCAGGGGTAGTTACCGGGCTAGATGTTGAAAAGGAGCGAGGGGTGACTGGACTCGATACATCAGCAGCTTTTTTAGCCTCACGCTCAATTTTTTCCTGAGCCGCTTTAGCTTCTCGATCAGCTTTTTCCTGAGCCGCTCTTGCAGCTTTTGCTTCCCGGTCGGCTTTATCCTGGGCAGCTTTAGCCGCTTTGGCTTCCCGTTCTTCCTGTTTACGTTTTTCCCGTAACTCTTTTTGTGAAGGTTCAGCCACTGTAGGAGCCGTTTCAACAGGCTGGCTAACAGCAGGCGGAGCAACCGATGTAGCAGCCGGTGGTGTTACAACAGTTGGAGCCGTTTTGACTGTTTCCTGCGATGGATTCTCTTTAGCGGCTTTTTTGGCCTGTTTCTGCCGTTCTTTCTCGGCCTGTTTGGCTTCGTACTCACGCTGTTTCTGTAACCACTCTGCCCGAATCTGCCGTTCCCGCTGAATTTCGCGCTCTATTTTTTCTTTCTGCTTTTGTTCGGCAGGAGTTAGTACACGAGTCGGCTGCGACGCGGGGGCTTGCTGAGCCGAAGCCCAATTGATGGCAATAAAACTTACTAAAAGAGCCAACAGCGTTTTTTTCATACAGGACAAGGCAGGGTTAGTCTTGAATGGTTTTGCGATGTACAAACGATTACTGCTTAAGGGCTGCGTAATTCTTGTAGAAATAGGGAATTGTTTCGATGCCTTTGTAAAAATTGAACAGGCCGTAACTTTCATTAGGCGAGTGTAGGGCATCGGCATCCAGACCGAAGCCCATTAGAATAGACTTGATGCCTAGCTCCTGTTCAAACAAAGCCGTGATGGGAATACTACCTCCGCCCCGCGTTGGAATTGGCTTTTTACCCCAGGCATCTTCAAAAGCCTTGCTGGCAGCCTCAAACTCGACGGAATCCACAGGGGTAACGTAGGGCATACCACCGTGATGAGGAGTTACCGTAACGGTCACGCCCGGAGGAGCTATTGACAGAAAATGCTTTGTAAACAAGTCTGTAATTTCATCAGGCGTTTGATTGGGAACCAAACGCATACTGATCTTGGCTGAGGCTTTGGAAGGAAGCACCGTTTTCGCTCCTTCACCAATATAGCCCCCCCAGATACCGTTTGCATCCAGCGTAGGGCGAATCGACGTCCGTTCGTTCGTCGAGTAGCCTGTTTCTCCCATTACATCATTAATGCCCAGATCACGCTTATACTCCTCCAGATCGAATGGGGCTTTGGCCAATTCAGCGCGTTCGTCATCGCTCAGGTCCTCCACCTTATCGTAGAAACCGGGAATCGTGATCCGGCCATTTTCATCATGCAGCGACGCAATCATGTTGGCCAGTACATTGATGGGATTGGCCACAGCGCCCCCATATACACCTGAGTGCAGGTCGCGATTGGCGCCCGTAACCTGAACCTCTACGTAGGATAAACCGCGTAAGCCGATCTCCACCGAAGGTGTCTCGTTCGAAATAATACTGGTATCCGAAATCAGAATGACGTCGGCTTTGAGCAGGTCTTTATTGTCAGTCACAAACATGCCCAGATGGTCGGAGCCTACTTCCTCTTCGCCTTCAATCATCACCTTTACGTTGCAGGGCAAACCATCAGTTGCTACCATAGCTTCGATGGCTTTAATATGCATGTAAAACTGACCCTTATCATCGCAGGCACCCCGTGCATAAATCCGCTCGTTACGGATTGTCGGCTCAAACGGAGGAGATAGCCAAAGTTCATAAGGATCGGCAGGCTGTACGTCGTAATGGCCATATACCAACACAGTTGGCTTAGCTGGATCAACTATTTTTTCGGCATATACAATCGGATGGCCTGGCGTTTCATACAACGTAGCCTTATCGAGTCCGGCAGCGGTTAATTTATCTTTCACAAATTCAGCCGCTCTACGAACATCAGCTTTGAAAGCCGAATCGGCTGAAACCGAGGGAATACGGAGTAAATCGAACAATTCGTCCAGGAACCGCTGTTTGTTGGCTTCGAGATAGGTATTCATAATGGATGTATGATGTATGATGTATGATATAGCTTAGCCATTAATACATCAAACTTCCTATATCATATATCATACATCCAAAAAGTTTGCCCCGAAGTTACGGACTTTTCGCGCAACGCCGGGGCTAAACTGAGTGTATAGAAAAGTTCTTAGTGTTTTTTGCGAAAACGAATCAGAACGGTCCGATTTTCTTCACCGCGCAATAAGCGTCCAATGTTTTTTTGATGGGTAAACACAACCAGCAGAAAAATCACAAAGCCGAACACAATCAGGAGTGGGTTCTCTTTCTGGCCAAAAATCTGGAGTAACAGCAGTACCGGAAAAGCCAACGCTGCCATGATGGAGCCAAGTGATACGTACTGAGAGGCAATCACTACCAACAGGAAAATTCCGATGCACACCAGTGCCATTTCGGGGTGTGTGGCCAGCATCATACCCAACAGCGTAGCCACTCCTTTTCCCCCTTTAAAATTGGCAAAAACGGGATAAAGATGCCCAATCACAGCAACCAGGCCAAAAACAATTTTGAACGTCAGAATTTCGGTTTCCGTAATGACATCTGCGTACCAAAGTAGAGTGGACAAAATGGCGGCTGTGTACCCTTTCAGGACATCCACCAGCATAACGATGGTTCCTGCACGTTTTCCTAATACGCGAAAGGTATTTGTCGCACCAGCATTACCACTTCCGAACTTTCGAATATCAATTCCAAAAAATCCCTGACCGTACCAGACTGCGGTTGGGATTGAACCTAACAAGTAAGCGATTACTGTGGTGATGCAAATTAACAGAACGTTCATCAATTCAAATAAAGTACGTACTTATTGGATAAAGAAACTGTCCGCTAAAAACAGCAGGTTCTGTAAAAATAATGTAACCCCAAAATTAAGGGATTGTTACTAAATGGCCAATCTTTTTCGCTGGCAAACTAGGTTCATTTGGCCATTTGGTTATAAAGCCGTGCTATTTGCCACCAACAACTATCTCTTTCAGGCTATTTACTTTTAAATATTGATTTGCAGTTTCCATAATTTCCTCAGGAGTAACAGCACGAATTTTCTGAATATAGGTTGTCAGGAAATCAACAGCTATTCCATCCAGTAAAATAATCTTATAGCGGTCGGCAATCTCGAAGGGTGTATTGAGTGAGCCGACGAATTCGCCCGCCATATAATTTTTTACAATTTCGAGTTCCTCGTCCGAAACCGGTTTGGTCTGCAACGTATAAATTTCTTTCTGGATCTCATCTAAGGTCTGTTGTGTATTTTCCTTATTAACATCCGTACCAATCATAAAATATCCATCGTGCCGGAACGACGGCATATTGGATGAGATACCATACGTAAAGCCTTTTTCTTCCCGGATATTCTTCATCAGCCTTGAGCCAAAATATCCACCCAACACTTCATTTGTGACGAGCATTCGGAAAAAATCGGGGTGCGACCTCGTAAACAATCGACGCCCTACGCGAATGGACGACTGAATACTATCAGGTTTTTCAGCGAGCACAACCTGTTCTGTTGCCTCTAATGGCTTATCTGAAAAAGCGGGCAAACTATCCGTTCGAATGACTGACTGGCCCAATACCCGATTTATTAGTAGCACTTCGTTTTCTGTAGCTTGTCCAGCCAATATAATCTGGAATGGCCGACTACGAATTACTTGCTCATAGAAGTCTACGACATGTTGACGATTTAACTGCTCAATGGCGGCAGGTCGCTGACTACGTCCATACGGATGATCGGCTCCAAACATCTTTTCGCGAAACAGGACTCCAGCCAGATACGCATTTTTTTCATAATTGACCCGCAGATTTTGCAGGGTAATGTTGCGTAAGTCGTCCAGTTCTTTTTGTGGAAAGGTTGGCTCACTGAGCATCTCACTCAATACGGGCAATACGTTCGGAAGAAACTTTGTCAGGCAGTATACAACAATGCTAGCCCGATCTGGCCCACTGTTTAGCTCCAGAAAAGCGCCGTACCGATCAATGTATTCACTGATTTGGGCCGATGAGCGCGACACAGTGCCTTCCGCCAACATCTTAATGGTAAAAAAGGCACTACCCGGAACCTGCTCGTACCAGGTACCAGCATCAAACACGCATTCCAATCGAAGTACGGGTTGCTGAGCTACCGCAATAACATGGAGCGGAATGCCATTATCCAGACGATGTGATTGAACCGACGGTAAATTTACTTCATTAATAGCCTGAAAGGCAGGTGATTTAGTTCTATCGAGAGTCATATAACAGGAAACCGGGCCGCCGGAGCGGAGTAAAAAAGCGAAAGAGTGAAAGAGTGAAAGCCATCCAGCCAAATCACTCTTTCACTCTTTCGCTTTTTCACTCTTTAATTTTCGTCGTTTAAAGCTTCGTCATCTCCACCAATACCACTACCTTTTGCAAAGTTGAATACCAGCGAGATACGGAATGTATCGGCAAGTGGGCTGCCTTGTTTCACGGGAATCAGGTAGGAGAAGTCGACACCAAAGCGTTGCTGTAACCGAAGGCCGATACCGGTGGTAACGTATTTACGACCACCTTTTTCATTTGATTCGTTGAAGTAACCAACTCGGGCGGCAAACTGATCGTTGTACCAATATTCTACCCCTGTCGACAAGGTAATTTCTTTTAACTCTTCACTGAACCCACCTGGTGCATCGGCAAATGACCCAAAAATAGAATCGAAATAATTTTTGTTGGCATTCACGTTAACCATCGTACCACCAATATTCTGATAATTTGGGGTAGGCACCATCAGCTTGTTGGCATCCAGAACAAAGTTGAATTTGTTATACTGGTCGGCAAAAATGGTCACACAGGTTCCTAGCCGAAGATTGGTTGGAATAAAATAGCTCTGCGTACCGCCATAATTAAGTCGGCCACCCAGGTTTGAAATCATACCGCCAAAGGCCCAGCCTATACCTTTACCGGTTGCATTATCCCGCGCTTCATCATGATAGTAAGCACTGATTTCAGCAGCGGCTGTAGAACCGGGTTTCAATCCAGGATTGCTACTTCCGGCAGCCAGGTTAGAATTCAAATATTTGACACTAGCAGCCAATGAAAACGTTTCGGATAGCCGCTGCGAAACCGAAGCAGTAACGGCATACTCCCGCGAATTAAAGGTACCGGCGGCCACACCGTTGGCGGTTGTAAAATCAACCGTTCCGAGGTCGAAGTATAGCAATGAGCCCGATATAGCCGTATTCTTACCCACTTTCGAGTAGCCACTCAAGTAGGTATAATACATATCGCCAATCAGGTTTCGCAACCATGGCGTATAGGAAAGTGCTAAACCCTTACTCTCCTTAGCAAAAACCAGCTTCGATGGATTCCAGAATACTGAACTAGCGTCAGGGTCGCCCAATGCAACGCCTGCGTCACCTAACGCGCCTGAACGGGCATCGGGCGTAAAGTTCAGAAAGGGTACAGATGAAGTAGGGACATTAAGAGGTTGGCCGTTAAGATTATTTTGAGCAGATACGACGAGCGGAAAAAAACTACAGACGCCGAGTATAACACGGAAAAAAGTGCGCTTCATACAAAGAGTGTTGGTCAACGACAGCCACTGGTTGTGGTGAGTCCGGCAGGGCTGTGCGGTCAAAATTACAATGAATCCTTGGATTAGAAAAAACGAGTGATTTTAAGTGCGTTAAATCATTTAGTTAATACAATTCGATTAGTACCAATGGCCGTTGTCGCATCGACTGCCGACCGAATTTCGAGCCGAACGATATATAATCCATTTGGCATTACCTGTCCTGCATCCGTTCGACCATTCCAGGAGCCCACATCGACCGCAGCATCGCAGTTCGTACATTGCCCTGTTTGCTGGCTCAACAACCGGCTGGAGAGGTCATATACACTCAACACCCAATTTAGTGGTTCGCCTGATCGATTCAGTTCGGCCCTTAGCACTGTCTGTTCAGACATTGGGTTCGGGCTAGCCCGAAATGCCTGCAAAGCTAAGCCAGGACGGTCAGAAACTACTATGGTCAACGTGCCCTCACTTGAATTATTGTTAATATCCCATGCTTTGACCCGTACTGTATATTTACCGGTCGATACATTTCGAAATGTGTACAGTACTTCTCCCTGTCGGCCATCAGCACCAGTAGCCACGTAATTATCATTCAAAATGACCACTGGCTGAGTGGCCAGTTGTGCTGTTAGCTCATGCCCCAAGCCCGAACGGGCAATGTTTATGCCTCGGTTATCACTCAGTGAGATTCGCAGGGTTACATCTGGCCCAGCAATACGCACGGTTTCGCCTTCCGGCGTTCCGCCAACCACCGCAAGTGTCATAGATGGCGGCTGGGTATCAATACTATCTGCAAAAACACTGCCACCTACACGTAAACTGTCATAACTTCCGACAGCATCAAGCAAACTATCCGTCCGTACAGCATATAAATAGAGCTTGCCTTTGCCAACTGTATAGTCAATATCTTTCGGTATCGTAAAGCGGGCAGTAAATTGTCCCTGCTGAACAGGTACTTGCCCGGTAAAAATTGGATTGCTAAATGCCTGATAGGCCATTTTAGGCGCTCCGGCTTCAGAGCCGAGGGTTGTGTGTGTAGTTGCCTTATCGTACAATGACAATCGGACGGTGCCAGTAAACGCAGTAAGCCGCTGGCCTGACTGCTGAATCTGACCCGTTAGTTCTACAGTCTGTAAGGCATGAAGTGTATCGATCCGGTTCGCCGAAATAACTTTACCATTTACCTGCGTAAGCACGGCCTGTGCCTGTGGATAAGCAAGTCGCATGGACGGATCGCCCAACAACGCAAAATTTCGATTGACCGGACCGGTAAGGCTGTTGTTTTTCGTCAGCCGCATTACATCACCCAATCGGGGCATTTGTCCATTGATCGGTGTGAAAACAGCTTTATAAAAGGCTTCATTCAGGAGCAGATTCGTATTGGCATATACGGGTCGGGTTGTCGTCAATAACCCAATACCACCACCAGTCCGGCTTAACAGCGTGAGCTCAGCCCCCGAGGTAACGTTGGGGTCATCGTACCGACCAAACTGACAGGTAGCCGTCACAAATAAGGGCAATCGGCTGTTACGCCAGCCCAGAATATCCTGAAGCGTAACCACCTGCTCATCCGCCAAACCTACCACACCACCATGACCACTATAGTTGATGATCAATCGTCCGTTTGTTACGGCCTGGTCAATCGTTTGGTTAACCAATGGCGCTTTCTGACCACCTGAGGTATTTTCCTGCGGATAATCGTCCAGAAAAATCCGTTCGGCTCGATAAGCCGGTGACGTTTTCTCTATGATCTTAGCCATTTGATCGGCATCCTGCTGGTGGATATTATAATCGCCATCGTCGGCAACGAGCATAACCCGGGTTTGCCAATCGCCAGTTATGGATGAATTAGAACTATACTGAATTAGTTTATCGACAACTGTTTGAGCTTCATCTATGGATTTTACCGGAAGGCGACCTACGCCAATATCCATTCGATAGTCACCCTGGTCATTTTCCGGCCAATCGCCCTCATTGGCATCCATAAAGCCAAAATAATCGTCGGAGGAGTAACTTAGCACCGGATGGAGTGATTCGCGACTTTCATAAACCGGAACCATATTGGCCAGTTGAGTTGCATTAACCTGTCCGGCAATATTCCGGTAATCGTAAGTGGCATCGCCAAATAAGAGCAAATAGCGGAGCTTCGTTGATTGTTTCTGGTAAAAATAACGAGCCAAATCCCGAATGGCCGTAGGATCGGGCAGCCCGGACCCAAATTCGTTATACACCTGCTGTGTTGTTACAACCAGAGTCGATAGTTGATCGTGATCTCGACGAAACTGAGCCAACCGATCAGCCTGAGCCTTCCAGGCAATTGGCGTTACAATGAGCAAGTCGGGCGTTTCCTGACTATGTATATCCTGAGTAGCCACCGTTGTCAGTAAAACGGGCGATAAGATTTGAGCATCGGTAAACAGGAAATAATCACTTCGCTTAGATGCCAGCCAGCCAGCTTCCTGACTAGCAGAAAGCACGTAAGCCTGCGACACCGGAATTAGTGGATTGGTAATATCCCAGACATGCAGACTGCTGCTCGCTTGCTTAATGCCATACTGCCCGGCAGGTGATCGACGCACCCACATTGACCGATCAAATTGCCGAAGTTCACGCTGAGTTTGTAGACCCAGGTAATTCAAATAGCCCTGTGCTGAATATAAGCCGTTTTTTCGGAAGGTGACGGCCAATCGAAGAGGACTATCGGCTGTGGTTAATTTAGTCAGAAACGTATCGGTTCGAGCGATGCCCTGATAATCATATTCATACCCAGACACCGAAGACACCGGCATTATACCGACCTGTTGATCGTTTAGCTTTACCCGAAACTGCGTAGGCACTGTAGCACCAGCCACAACTGAGGTCGTCAACCGTATTGGCGTATTAGCCATAAGACCCGGTACCTCAAACGGTACGATCTTCGTTGTATCGGTGGTCAGGTATTCGCCCAGCCACTCACGACCGGAGCGAACGGCTGGCAGTTTTACCATATCCAGCTCATGAAATTGATAATCATTGAAGCTAGTCACGGTAGCCGTTGCTCCTATTGCCCCCGAGGGTCGTTCGGCTATTCGTAGTCCCGAAGAAGTACCAATTGACAGGAAGTAAAAGGTTGTGTCGGAATAGGGATTGATCTGATGGGTAAATCGCCTGGCTACTGAATCGTATCGGACTACATGTGGGCTCTGTCCGAAGAATACGACAGCATCTTCTGCATCAAACCGACCATCACTCTCTCCTACTACCTGAATGGCATTTTCGGTGAGGTCAACGGGTCGGGCAATGGCATTTGATTGTGGCAAAACAGCTCCGCCATTGCCGTACAAATGGAATTTTCGTGGATCAGCTGTCGCAAAGGATGGGTTTACTTTAGTCAGTTGAGCCTGGTTTAGCCGGTATACACCCGATTCAGAAACGGCAATCTTTACCCAAATCCCTTCTCGCAATACCGATTGCGCACAGGCTTTATAATGAATAGTGTAGAGTGTAAAATGAAGAATGAGTATAGATGCCCAATACGTCCATCGAAAAGGGAGTCGCCTTATTTCATTCCTCATTATACATTGTTCATTATCCATTCTTCATTCAATTCACCTCAACCCATGCGTGCGCCAGAATGGCGTATGATTTGCCCGACGATACTTCTTTACAAACGATGCGAGTCCGTCGTAACGTACCCCGCACATACGTCTTTTGCGCTAATCGAAACGAATTTCCTTCCGATACATCCCGAAGCAAAATCCGATTCGCCGGAATCACTTCTGCCGACATAACATCAAATTGTCGCAAGGCTAGCATTAACTGCTGATTCGTATACGTGGTAGCTCCCGGATCAGTCATGTATTGCTTCAATGGATCGAGAACAACAGGAGGAAAAACAGCTTCGGTGAGTAAAGGAAGCATAAGTCGCTGAAAAGCACTTTGCCAGGCCCGTCCGTGTGGTTTTACTCGTCTGATTCTCCGCTGCGAACTAAATTGATGATGAACGTCAGCGTGGGCCGCTTCATGCACATACGTAATCAGGAAAGCGTAAGGGTTCAGATTTTTATTAACGGTAATCTGCGTCTGATTCTGCGGTAATACCCGAAAATCGCCCAGCCGCGTTCGGCGAGGTTTTACAACTTTGAAGCTGAACCGGTAGGACTGCCAAAGTTGGCGGCAGTAGTCGACAGCTCCCGGTGGAATATGTGTGGTAAATACGTCCGTCAAGGTCTAAAAAACAAAAAAGCCTTATAAAAATAAGGCTTTTTCGCATGCTGTGGAGAAGAAACTTATTTCTTCGTAGTGTCAGCAGCAGCTGAATCCGTAGCCATCGTAGAAGCCGAATCCGTAGCCATCGTGGTGGTGTCGGTCGACATCGTAGCGGTCGAATCAGTGGTGGTTTCTTCCGTCTTAGGTTTGCTTTGGCAAGCAGCGAAGGTCAGCATGCTACCAACGAACAATAGAGCGAATACTTTTTTCATTTGACTGAAATGCTATTTTAGGTTTCCGGGCGCAAATATAGTTTTTTTATATCGAATCCAATATTCCTATCAATAAATTTGTTATAATCTGGACTTTATACTCGAAAAGTGCTATTTGAAATTGAATTAATCAGGGATAGCCGTTAAAGCTGTTCCTGCTTTTCTTTCGATGATCGGGCCAGAATCTTATCATACATACCCGTACTACGAAAGGTCAAGAGCTTATGACCAAAATAATTTGCGAGGAAACTCATACCCATACCTACTACGTGTGAACCCGTTTCGCGCCAGATTTTTTGGCCAGGGTTGGGTAACAAGGGAGTGGCTACCCATTCTAATACGTATTTGGAGACGTATACTTGCACGAAAAGGGCCACTAAGGCAATAGCTAAAAATTTGATGGCTTCGCGTCCCGTATTCCCCGTTTTACCTGCCGAAAAAGCATACTTCTTCGTCGGTATAAAGGTCAGTACGGTAGCCGTCAGATAACCGCAGAAAACACTTACATCAAAATCAAAAAATTGCCGATAGAAAATCCGGCTTATGAAGTTAATCGACGCACCCAGCAAAGCCGTCAAAAAGAAGGAAAAAAAGTCCTTGTATTCTCTTGGTTTTGGCTGTTCGATGCTGCTCACGTTCACAATTTGACCGGACAAAGTATACTGAATTAGCTAGTATTGATTAATAATCAAACCCAAAAGTACAAACTCGAAACCAAACGTGTATGTTCAGAAGATAGGTTACTTAGGCTACGGTCATCAGTTAGTTGAAAAGTGAGAATCCTCACAATCAGCACTACTGCAAATCAATATGCTGAATAGCAATAGCTTATCAAAAGTAAATCTTTCCATTTCCGGATAAATTATCGCAATTACGAAAATTTAGAATAGACCCTGCAGTAAACCGGGTGCAATACCTAATCCTAATGTTAACACAGTAGCTGCTACCAGTACATATCGATAAAATGGAGCAACATGAATAGGGTCAGCTCCTCCATCCCGGAAATACATGGCAATGATTACCCGGAAATAATAGTAAATCCCAACTGCTGACATCAACACGGCAACAACCAACAACCAGATTTGGCCTCGCTCAACAGCGGTTGAAAACATATAAAATTTCCCCCAGAAACCAGCCGTTAGTGGAATTCCTGCCAAAGAAAGCATCGAAACAGTCATGGCTACTCCTAACAGCGGATTTTGACGAGCCAGTCCGTTGAAGGAATCAAAATTTTCGGTAATGACACCTTCACTGGTAATGGTCTGTGTACTACGTTGTTGAGCAACCAACACCAACACGCCAAATGCAGCAATAGTTGCCACCGAGTAAGCCAGTGAATAAAAAACAATAGCCTGCTTTGTATTGGTACCCAACGCAGCTAATCCAATGAGCAAATAGCCCGCATGTGAAATGCTGGAATAGGCCATCATACGCTTAAAGCTGGTCTGATAGACGGCAGTAATATTACCAGCAATCAGGGTCAGGGCTGTGATAATCGCCAGGATGGTCCACCAGAAGGTATACACGCCCCCAAACGAAATAGATAATAACCGAAACAGGGCCGCAAAACCAGCCGTTTTCACAACTGTCGACATGAAAGCGGTAAAAATAGTAGGAGCACCATCATATACATCAGGAGTCCAGAAATGAAACGGAGCGGCCGACACTTTGAACAAGAGACCAATCAGCAGCATCAGCAACCCAACATATAATAACAGTGAAAGCCCCACCTGTGGGTGTGCGGCATACGAAGCAATCCCGGCGATGGTGAACGATCCGGTAGCCCCATACAGCAATGCCATCCCGAACAGCATGATACCCGTTGCAAACGAGCCCATCAGAAAATACTTCATGGCCGCTTCGTTCGAGCGCAGGTTTCGCTTATCACTCCCGGTCAATATGTACATCGCGATGGAAAGTATTTCGACTCCTACAAAAAGCATAATCAGGTTCTCGAAGCTTACCATCATGATCGCCCCTACCAACGAGAACAACATAATAGCGTAATATTCAGCCGGCTGTGCCGATTCATCGTCCAGAAAATTACTGGACAAGGCCACCACCATAAAGGCCGACCCCAGCATAATGGCGGTAAATACCATAGCCAGGTTATTGGTCTTGAGCATATCGTTAAAATACAGATATGACTTGTTCCAGTCAACGAAATTAACGGCTAATGCAAGAACCAAAAACAATAAGGTGGCGGGCAATAATATGGCCCTCGACTTCATAAAGCCGAGAAACAACAACCCAATACCAAAAACCGATAACAAAACGATGGGAAGCATTTCTTTCTGTTCAAAGTTTATTGTTTCAAGTTTGGCTCAACAAGTAGATAACCTAAAACTTGAAACTTGAAACATTATTTCATCGATACCGCTGTTGTTCCGATGTATTTCATCAGGTTGGCGACAGCCGGTTCAGTTAATTTCAAAAATGTATTAGGGTATACTCCGATCCAGAATACCATCACTACTAGCGGAATGAACACCCAGCTTTCGGAACTGGTCAGATCAGCAAATGTATCAGTACGGGATGTAGTTGCGCCAAACATACTCTTCTGAAATAAGCGGAGCATGTACACGGCACCGAAAATAATAGTGAAACCAGCCGCCAGACCTAGATAATGGTTATACGTAAAGACGCCATGCAGCAGCAGAAACTCACCTACAAACCCATTGGTGAGCGGTAGTGCTACGCTACCCAGCAGCATAATCATGAAAAAGACGGTCAATTTGGGTGTCGACTGCGTAATACCGCCGAGTTGGTCGAGCTGCCGGGTGTTGGTGCGCGAGAAAATCACATCGGCCACAAAGAACATTCCTACCACATTGATACCGTGTGCCAGCATCTGCACCAGTGCTCCCTGCATTCCAGTCTCGGTTTGCGAAAACACGCCAGCCGCCATTAGACCAACGTGTGAAAAGGACGAATAGGCAATCAGCCGCTTCATATCGCGCTGGCGAATGGCAATAATTGACCCATAAATGATGCCAATGACCGAAAGAATGATAGCCGTTTTCCCCCAGACTTCAACCCCTAATGGAACAATCGGTAAAATAAATCGGATCAGGCCATAAACGCCCATTTTCAGCATGATACCAGCTAACAGCATAGTAGCCGGAGTCGGCGATTCAACGTAGGTATCCGGTTGCCAGGTATGGAACGGGAACACCGGCATCTTAATGGCAAAGGCAATAAAAAACGCCCAGAAAAGCCAGTTTTGCGCTTCGGGTGTCAGTTTAAGCTTGTAGAAATCGGCAATAGCTGCCGAATGAGGAGCCGTTAGCGTAGCGGGTGTCTGGTAGTAGAGATAAACCAGCGCAATCAGCATGAACAAGCTACCGAAGATGGTGTAAACAAAAAACTTGAAGGCCACCGGAATTCGATTTTCCCCACCCCACATGGCAGCCAGGAAATAGATCGGAATCAGCGCAGCTTCAAAGAACAGGTAGAACAAAAAGCCGTCGCGCGCTGTAAACACGCCCATCAGAGCTGCCTGCATGTATAGCATCAGCGCATAAAAGGTGGCAGGCTGCTTATAACTCCTGTTGAAGGTCGAGAGAATAATGAATGGAACTAGCAAGCCCGTCAGCAATACCAGCAATACACTGATACCATCGATACCCGCACTGAACCGAATCCCCAACGAGCCAATCCAGGCATAGTCGAAACCGAATTGGGAGGTTGCATCGGGTTTAAAGCTAACTAAAGCCGCTCCTGCAATGGCCAGTTCGACCAATGCGGCTACTAAAGCAGCCTGTTTTATCCGCTCTCCCCGAATCATCAGAATCAGCGTAGCCGCTACAACGGGGTAAAAAATCAGGAATAATGTAAGCATATACTGATTTACAAAGTACGATGTACGATTGGCAACTTATTCCACCGTATTAATTAAAATCGAATGAAAAACCGAAAGGCGAAGATGAGCACAATGCTGACAACCATGGCCAGAACATAGAATCCAATGGAGCCATTCTGCAGCAACCGCAATTGGGCCGAACTCTGGCGCACTAGCCAGGCAACGCCGTTTACAACACCATCGACCAGCCCTTCGCCAAAGCTGTATAACGCATCGCCAAGCCCACGAATCGGCCGAACGACAATCGTTTCGTACAGTTCGTCAACGTAGTATTTGTTGTACACCACCTGTTCGGGCAATGACCGCTCAGCCGAATCGGGCGCCGGAACAGCTCCCCGGCTGATGTACATGACGTACGCAATAATCAGCGACAGAATCGCTACACCCGACGAAATCGCCATGAGCATATACTCGGTACCGTGATCGATGGCTCCTTCGGCAAAGGCTTCGGGGTTGACCTGACGAGACCCTTCGAACAGTGGCTCCATGAAATGACTCAGCCATCCGCCACCCGGTAAGTTAAGCGTACCACCGATCACCGACAAAACGGCCAGAATCATCAATGGCAGGGTCATGGTAAGGGGGGATTCGTGCAGGTGATGCTTTTGTTCGTCCGTACCCCGGAATTCACCAAAGAACGTCAGGAACAATAACCGGAACATGTAGAACGATGTAAGGCCAGAGCCCAGAACACCTAAGCCCCACAACAATTTGCTATGTTCATACACATGCGCCAGAATTTCGTCTTTCGAGAAGAAACCAGCCAACGGTGGTATACCCGATATAGCCCAGGTGCCCAGCAAAAAGGTGATAAACGTAATCGGTAAGGCTTTCCGCAGGCCACCCATCTTCCGAATATCCTGCTCATCCGACATAGCGTGAATAACACTACCGGCACCAAGGAACAATAACGCTTTAAAGAACGCGTGGGTAATAACGTGGAACATACCTGCCGTGTAAGCCGTTGCGCTCAAACCCAGGAACATATAGCCCAACTGCGAAACCGTCGAATAGGCCAGTACTTTTTTAATGTCGTTCTGCAACAGACCAATCGATGCCGCCAGCAAAGCCGTTGCGATAGCGATTCCACCAATGATTTCGAGCGTAATTGGCGATAAGGTATACAGCACATTCGACCGAACGACCATATAGATACCAGCCGTTACCATCGTTGCTGCGTGAATCAGGGCCGATACGGGGGTTGGGCCCGCCATAGCGTCGGGTAGCCAGGTATAGAGTGGAATCTGAGCCGATTTACCCATAGCGCCAACGAACAGCAGCAGCGTAATGGCCAGAATGGTTTTGTCACCCATCTCCAGTCCGGTTGCCTGTTTAAAAACGTCGAGGTATTCGACTGTGCCAAAGGTGTTTATAATTAAGAATATGCCCAGCAAAAAGCCAAGGTCACCAATTCGGTTCATGACAAAGGCTTTGCGAGCGGCATTATTGTAGTTGGTATTCTTATTCCAGAAACCGATGAGCAAATACGAACATAAACCTACGCCTTCCCAGCCGATAAACATGATGACGTAGTTGGAACCCATCACCAGCAGCAGCATGAAGAAAATGAACAGGTTCAGAAACGCCATGAACTTGCCAAAGCCCTCGTCGTGGTGCATATAGCCAATGCTATACAGGTGGATCAACGAACCAACGCCCGTCACCACCAGCAGCATCAGCAACGACAACTGATCGATCTGGAACGAGAAATTAATGTGCAGGTCACCCACGCTAATCCAGTCGAAGAGGGTAGCGATTTGTGGCCCAGCTTCGGCCTGGAAACCAAGAAAAAGGGAAATGGAAATCAGAAAAGAAGCCAGTACGGCTGCGGTAGCAATAAATCCGACCAAACCCGTTGGCACCCGGCGGAAACCCAGGCCATTGATCAAAAAGCCAACAAGCGGAAAGAGTGGGATTAATGCACAGAGTAATTCTATTTTCATTAGTCGATAGTCGATAATCGTCAGTCAATAGTTACGGTCTGCCTAAGCAGTCAGCCAATAGATTAAAAGAGTATTAATACCAATTGACTACCGACTGACAACTCATTTTTTACCATTTCAATTTATTAAGCAATCCCACATCGATGGAGCGGGTGTTGCGGTAAATCATGACAATAATAGCCAGCCCCACCGATACTTCGGCGGCTGCCACGGCCATAATGAAAAAGACAAATACCTGCCCGGCCGAATCGGATCGATACGACGAAAAGGCGATAAGCAGTAGATTAACGGCATTGAGCATCAACTCAATGGACATAAAAATAATGATAGCGTTACGCCGGGTCAGTACACCAATGATGCCGATCACAAAGAGGGCGGTACTGAGAATCAGGTAATACGTAAGCGGTATTTGCTGAATGACTTCCGGTATGAGGACGTCCTGCGTGGGTTGCATGGCTTGCCGGTTAATAGAAAGTACCGCAAATGTAAAGATTATTCGCTTATGTAGTGCAGTAATGAGCCAAGTGAAAGTAGTGTAGTAATGGAGTGGATGAGCTCACTCCATTACTTTTCACCTTTTTCCATTCACGAGACTGAACATCCGTAATCGGATTTCAGTCAACCGACGTTTGGTATCCAGCGGGAACTCACCTTTTAGTATCCAGTCGTAGAATGAAGGCTCTTTTTTCAATACCTCTATGACCGTCAATCCTTTGTGTTTGCCAAAATTGAACACTTCCTCGCCTTTCTCATTGATGACCATCCGGCCCGCCAAGTCAACATTCGTATTGGCTGTCAGGCTATGAAGCATGTCGATATCATTCTCGAACACAACATCCTGGCCACCGTCGGTTCGGGCAATCATACCCTGGTAACGCTGTACCTGCGCATTAAGCACTTCAAGGCTTGCCATCGTATCGGCTTCAGCGCCATGTGCCCCTATCAGGTCTTTATTGCAGTAAAATTTGTAAGCTGCCGACAGATTCCGTGGCTCCATTAGGTGGAAAATACGCTGTGCATCAACCAACCGCCGGTTTTTCACGTCGAAGTCGACATTTGCCCGTAGAAATTCTTCAACCAAAAGCGGCACATCAAAGCGATTGGAGTTAAAACCAGCCAGGTCGCATCCTTCCAGAAACTGGGCTAATGTCCGGGCTACAGCTTTAAATGGGGGCGCATCTTTTACATCATCGTCATAAATGCCGTGAATCATGCTTGATTCCAGTGGAATAGGCATACCTGGATGAACCCGTTGGGTTTTACTGACAACCTCACCGCCCGGCATCGCTTTCATGATACAGATATCAATGATGCGGTCTTTGGCAATGTTTATGCCGGTGGTTTCAAGATCGAAAAAGGCGAGGGGTTTCTTGAGTATAAGTTGATGCGTCATAACCAAACCGGAGTTTCACACGGTTAGGCAGCAAAGGTAAACACGTTTCGGCGGAATCAGGCTTTTTTCAATACCTTAACCCAATCAACTCCATTTTTCACTTCCTCAACCAGTGGCATCCGGCCTGCTTCCATCAGTTCGCGAATGGCAATAATATCCTTATCGCGCTGAAGCCCCACGGCGGCTTTGATCTGATTTTTTTGTACATATAACGCCAAAAAGGAATCATCTTTTTCGGGATCACCATCATAAATAATGTCGTCGATAGCGGTTATATGCCCAACGTACCCTAGTTGACGTCCCTGCTGATCGGTCCAGAAAAAAGGTGCTGATAGGTAGGGAGTCTGCTGCCCCGCCATGTTCAGCCCGGCTACATGCCCTTGCTGACAGGCTACCCGCCAGTGTTCAATGCGTTGCGAACCGTCGGCCGTTGGGTAATGAACAATATCGCCAGCCGCATATAAGCCAGCCATACTATTCAAATTACCATCCGTGCTGATTCCTCCATCTTTCTCGAGCGGTACACCTAATAGGAAGTCAGTACGAGGCTTAACGCCCAATCCGAGTAAGACGAAATCGGCAGGGATGCGTTCGCCATTGTCCAGCACAACAGCCTGAACGGTATCTTCTCTTTCCAGATGACTAACCTTTCGGCCCAGATGAAACCGTATACCGGCTTCCTCATGCCAGCACTGGATTACACGACCAATTTTCTCGCCCAGGATTTTGCTAAATGGGACGCTGTCTGGCCCTACTACATCGACTTCACTACCTAGCTTCTGAAGACTCATAGCTCCTTCGAGTCCAATAAATGAGCTACCGACGATAACGACTCGCTTGCCCTGTTTCCCTAAATCACGTAATTGCTGGCTATCGTTCAGGCTACGAAGTGTATATACCCCCTTGAGAGTAGGGTTCAGGCCGGGTAGGGTATTGGGTTGTCCGCCAGGGCATAGGAGTGCTTTATCGTAAGTAAATGTTTCGCCAGAAGCTAACTCAATCCGCTTTTCAACCGGATCTAGTGCCGTTACACGTTGCCCTGTCCATATCTCGATACCAAAGTCTTTATAGAAATCCTCAGTCCGCAACGGCATCCATTCGTCAGGCGCGTTGCCTTGTAGATATTCTTTAGAGCAGTTTGGGCGATCATACGGTAATTGATCGCTCTCGGTGAGCATAATGATTTTGCCGGTAAAGCCACCTTCTCGCATCGCTTCGGCTGCGAAAGCAGCTGCCCCTCCCCCACCAATAATAACGTAGGTTTCGGTATTGGCTTCATCGGGTGTAGCCATCGGATTCTCCAGACTCTCTTTACTGGTCGTTACCCGCACAAACACCTGATCATTCTCAATTCGGACTTCATGCGTGGGCAAGCCGTTCAGAGCGGGCGCTTCGAGCCGGTGACCATCCCGTACATCAAAGCAGGCATTATGCCACGGGCAAATCAGCCGATGTCCATTCAGAACGCCCTCTGCCAACGGCCCATGATAGTGCGTACAATGGGGATGGAGAGCGTAAAACTGTCCATCAGCGCGGGCCAGCAACACATCCGTATCGCCTACATGAACTTGTTTTAATTCGCCATCAATAAGGTCATTGATATGACAAACAGGAGCTTCAGTGTAGTCAGCTATCATGGTCGGTATTGTTTAAGGTATTAACCAGAAACTAACTCATTTGATTAAAGCGATCTGGAAACAAATACCTTCATGATGTAACGCTTAAATCTATTTGACGTCTAAGTTCCACGCGCTACCGGCGTTTTTTTATGAAGTAGTAGAATTCTATTATCTGATCGAATGAATACAAAAGTTCTTGTTACCTGTTGTCTGCTATCAGCAACAGCCGCTGCCCAAACGCTTCGTGGCCGCGTCACGGATGAAAGTAATGGCAGCTCATTGCCAGGCGTAACCGTTATGTTGGTTGGACAGCAAATGGGCGCAACAACGGATGCGAACGGCGATTATGTACTTCGGCTGACACCTGGTCAGCATACCCTCAGATTTACCTACATAGGGTATCAGGCCGTTGAACAATCCATCACGGTCGAGGCTTCCGGCACAACGTATAATCTAGCTCTGAAGCCTAGCCAGACCAGCTTGAATGAAGTTGTGGTGGTTGGCTCGCGCAATTTGAATCGCTCCGTTACCGACTCACCCGCTCCTATCGATGTTATTGATGTTCGACAGGTAACGACCAAAACCGGCCAGCTGGATGTAAACCAGCTACTTCAGTTCGTAGCTCCCTCCTTCAACTCCAACCGGCAAACCGGTTCCGATGGAGCCGACCATGTCGACCCGGCTACCCTTCGCGGATTAGGCCCCGACCAGACGCTCGTTTTGATCAACGGCAAACGTCAGCATCAATCCTCTCTGGTCACCCTGTTTGGAACCCGTGGCCGAGGCAATACCGGTACCGATTTAAATACGATTCCAGCCGCAGCCATTGAACGTATCGAAATCCTGCGCGATGGAGCAGCTGCTCAGTATGGTTCCGATGCCATTGCCGGTGTTGTTAATATCGTTCTTAAGTCGTCTACTAATCAATTGACTGCCAATGTTAATTATGGTGCCTATCAGGCGAAGTATCGTTTCGATAGCCAATCCTTCGACGGTGGTAATTTTAATGTGAATGTCAACTATGGCCTGCGGCTTGGTAAAAGTGGGTTCCTTAATCTTACCGCCGATTATAACCAGCGCCAACATACCAACCGGGCGAATACACCAGGTATTGACTCAACCCTGCAAAGACGACAATTCGGTGACGCGAAAATCAGCAATACATCCTTGTATGCCAATGCTCAGATTCCGCTCTCCAACCATTTGCAGCTCTATAGTTTTGGGGGTATCAATATTCGGAAAGGTGATGCTTATGCCTGGACCCGCGCGGCCGATAGCCCACGAAATATTCCTTCTATTTACCCAAATGGCTTCGACCCGATCATCACCAGCGATATTGTCGATGGTACTTTCGCGGCTGGTTTACGAGCCGATCTGCATGGATGGAATGTCGATTTCGGGAATATTTTCGGATCAAACCGATTCGATTATGGCGTAAAAAATACGCTTAACACCTCATTAGGTGCCAGTTCGCCACGCGAATTCAATGCCGGGGGATTTCAATTACAACAGAACGTAACTGGGTTGCATTTTACCCGCTTTTTCAAAAACACACTACAAGGGCTTAATATAGCCTTCGGATCGGAGTTCCGGATTGAAAACTACCAGATTTTTGCGGGCGAGGAAGCTTCTTACAAGGCCTACGATATTGCTAAACCGGCTGGCTCTCAAGGGTTCCCAGGGTTCCAACCCAGCAATGCGCTAAATAAAAGCCGTTCCAATTTCGGCCTCTATATCGATACCGAAGCTGATCTCACGAAAGCGTTTATGATCGGTGCAGCCGCACGCTATGAAAACTACAGCGATTTTGGTAGTACCCTGAATGGAAAACTATCCGGTCGGCTCAAAATCAGCCCAGCCTTTATGCTCCGGGGTACATTGAGTACAGGTTTCCGTGCTCCATCACTGGCACAGGTTTATTTTAACTCAACCATTACCAATTTCGTAGGTGGTCAGGCTGTGCAGGTACAAATTGCCCAAAATGGCGGTGTCGTCACACAAGCGTTGGGCGTTCCGCCCCTCAAGCAGGAGACTTCCGTTAACGCCAGTCTGGGTTTCACTAGCCAGTTAGGCAGTGGATTCTCGCTGACTGTCGATGGGTATTATATCCGCATCAAAGACCGGGTTGTATTGACGGGCCAATTCTCCAACGATTTACCCGAAATCGCTAGTGAATTAGCGAAGCTCAACGTAAGTCGGGTGCAGTTTTTCACAAATGCTATTTCAACCCGAACACGCGGTATCGACATTGTACTATCCCATCATGCCCAGCTTGGCAAGGGTCGGCTGAATACGTCCCTCGGATTGAATATCAATTCATTGGATACCATTAGCGTAAATACAAACGCGAAGCTGAAGCCTTATAAAGATCTTTATTTTGACCTGCGGGAATATTACTTTGTAAAAGCATCGGCCCCACCTTCCAAGGTGAACTTAACGCTCGATTACAGTATCAATAAGTGGGCTTTCCTGCTACGTATGGTTCGATTTGGTGAAGTTAAACTAGCGAACTGGAATTATGATCAGGCTAATCTGGATGTATACCGCCCAAAAATGACTACCGATCTATCCATATCGTACCGATTTACCCCACAGGTTGGCTTGTCAATCGGAGGATCGAATATTTTCAATGTTTACCCTGATCTGCACCGGGCCGATCTGACTGAGTCGGGTGGAGCGTGGGACCCGGTTCAAATGGGCTTCAATGGCGCTTACTGGTTTGGGAAATTAAACTTCAGATTCTAGATTAACGTGAATTATGGACATGTCATCTACCAAGGCATTATTAATCAGCCACTTGCGGTGGCATATTTTGTCATGCTGGCGAAGGAAGCACCCTAATTCGTCCTTATATATTAGTGACGAAATCTTAAGATGCTTCCTTCGTCAGCATGACAAAATGACGCTGGTCAGTTGTCTATAATTCACGTTAGATAAAGCAAAAAAGCAGCGGCTGCGCCATTTTGGAGACGCAGCCGCTGCTTTTTTAATTACCCAGCAATCTTTTATTGTTACCCCTATTTTGATGTCGCCATTACCATTTTGATATTTAATTTGGCGCCCGTTTGCAGCACATCGACCAAATCCTGAACGGTCAGACTTTTATCGAACCGTACCACAACCGTCGGCTCGGCAATACCAGCCATGATGGTTTTCAACTCATTTTCCAGATTGGCGGGATCAACAGGCTTCTTGTCAATAAAGTATTGTTTTTTGTCATCGACGGATAGCGTCACCTGCTTCTTGCTCAACTGCTGCGACGATGCCGCTTTGGGCAACATCAGCTTAATGACGTTAGGGTTGGCTACCGTTGAGATAATGAGGAAGAACAACAACAGAAAAAACATGATGTCGTTCAGCGACGAGGTCGCCACTTCGGCAGCAAACTTATTTTTTCGACGGAGTTTCATAATTGCAATGGATAATGAATGATGAATAATATGCTAGCATCTAGCCCCATTTTTCATTATTCATTTTACATTATTCATTCGTTACCGAACACGTGCCGGTTCGTTGGTTGGTTTCTGAAGCACCTCGATAAATTCAAACGCATTGATTTCGAGCGCGAGGGTAAACCGTTCGATCATCATGTTGAGCAGGTGATAGCCCGTATAGGCAATAACCCCGACGATCAGACCGGCTCCCGAGGTAATCATTTTCTCGTACAGACCACCCGCAATGATCCCAACGCTAATGTTATCGGACAGCGAGATGTCGTAAAAAATGCGGATAATCCCGGAAATCGTTCCGATAAAACCCATCATCGGCGCAATACCGGCAATGATTCCCAGATAGCCCATGTTCCGTTCCAGACGCGACAGTTCGATCTGGCCAACCGTTTCGATGGTGCTTTCAATTTCCCGAATGGGCGAACCAATCCGACCGATAGCCTTCTCAAAAACCCGGCCCATTGCCGTACGCTGGTTTTTGGCGAATGATTCGGCCGATCGGATATTTCCCTGTGCCACCATATCGCGGATATTATCGATAAAGTTAGCGTCGGTCTTTGATTGGGAGCGAATGACAAAGTAGCGCTCAAAAATGAGGTAGAGCGCAGCAAAAAATAAGAGTGCGATGGGAATCATAACCCAACCCCCTTTGGCTACCAGGTCGAATAACTGGAGCGATTGAGTTTGGGTGCCCGCTGTGGCAGACAGCGAAGCGGCTGTAGTATCGACAGCCGGAACCTGAAGCAAAAGCATACGAACGAGTCGGGTAAGTGGATGAGGTAAGACCAACAGAGTCGTTACTGGAACAAACGTGTGGGTTTCACCGGATATTGTTTCAAAGATACATAAGTAACAAAGACATCGTGTCTGATGTTAACAAATACTGCCCGGATGACGGGTCTACTTAGCAAATGCTTGTCTTACAGCAGTAAGCAAACAGGCATGTAATACGTCCAGAAAGCGTATACAGCAAACCGTCAGGGCTTCACTAAAATCTTGCCCCATCGTCCGTGTCGCTCCGCATGCTCAACCGCTTCCCTAATTTGATCGAGTGAATAAGATGCCTCCACAGGCAATTGAATCTGACCGGATGCAAGCAGACTAATCACTTGCTGGGCAACGTCCTGCCGGGTTTGGCTATCCACTCGATGCATCCAGTCGGTTAACCAAAAGCCTCTAATCGTCAACCCTCTGAATATCATCAGGCCCGCATTTATTTGAGGATCTTGCAGACTTAAAACCCCATATATTAACATGGTACCACCTTTACCAAGGCATTTCAAGGCTTCGGTAGCCGTATGGCCGCCAACGGCATCGAGCACACAGGTTACGCCAGCACCTTCGGTGATTTCTTTTACTCGGGCAGTCAGATTTTCTGTTTCGACATTAATGATCTCTGTGAGGCCAAGGGCTTTCAATTCCGGGTTCAGATCGTCGCGTCGAACGGTGCCGATGGTTTTGATGCCCCGCATTTTGCATAACTGGATAACCATTTTACCAAATGCAGAACCGGCAGCCGTGAGCATCAGCCAGCCTCCTTCCGGTACTTTCGAATCCTGTACCATCGCATAAGCGGTAAATGGATTCACAAATAACTGAGCAGCAACATCATCCGACATACTGTTGGGTATCGGAATCAAACTTCGATGGTGCGCAATCGCATACTCGGCCCAGGTCCCTATACTTGTAAAGCTTACCCGCATACCGGTACGCATCTGAACACCTTCGCCCAGCGCATCAACAACGCCCACTCCTTCAAATCCTGCTCCTGACGGCAATTTCGGCCTAATCCCGTATAGATTCTGTACGAACATACTATCCGACGGGTTGATCGGTGCCGCAATTACTTTTATCCGAACCTCATTAGGACCAGGTTCTGGCAAAGGCGCATCAGCGGTTTTAAGAATATCAATAGGCTTTCCTATATGGTCAAAAACAACACGTTTCATCTGCTAATGAATGAGTTAAAGAATAAAAGGTTAGTTGAGTAATAAACAATCCGAGTTCTTTTATGCCTTGAATTTGGATTGCGGCCAAAAATATAATTTAATTTGCATAAACTATTCCTAAACCTCGAAATCAAGTCATTAGTCAATAGGCGTCAATCGATAGCCAGTAAGTAATCATACTTCACATGCTTTCTGACAATTGACGACTATTGACTGACGACTATTTTCTTCCCAATGCACACCTCTCCGTTTCTAGGTGAATTAATAGGTACAACCGTTCTGCTGTTGTTAGGTAACGGTGTTGTTTCCAATGTAGTTTTAAAGCAAACCAAAGGCGAATCATCTGGTTGGATTGTCATCACGGCGGGCTGGGCGTTTGCGGTTACGATGGGCGTTTTCGTTGCCAAAGCATTTGGTAGCATCGATGCTCACCTGAATCCGGCCGTTACGGTTGCGTTTGCTGTGGCTACTAACGATTTTAGCCATGTAGTTCCGTATATTATAGCCCAAATGATCGGTGCTTTTCTGGGTACTACGCTCGTCTGGTTACATTACCTTCCTCATTGGGCTGCGACTCCCGACCCCAGTGCCAAGCTGGCTTGTTTTTCGACTGGGCCTGCTATCCGCTCAACCGGTGCCAATTTCCTAAGCGAAGCGCTCGGTACGCTCGTTCTCATTCTGGGCTTGGCCGGTATCTCATCGAAAAACCTCGGCGAATTAGCGATTGGTGTTGGGCCTTATCTAGTAGGTATTCTGGTCTGGAGCATCGGCCTTTCGTTAGGCGGCACGACGGGCTACGCGATCAATCCAGCCCGTGATTTAGGCCCACGACTAGCTCATGCTGTTCTTCCCATCTCGGGTAAAGGCTCGTCTGACTGGAGTTATTCGTGGATACCTGTTGTCGGTCCAATCGTTGGTGCTATTGTGGGTGGCCTGCTGATTCGGGGATTCGCATTATAAAAGTTATAACACAGAGATACACGGAGCGAAAAGAGATGCACAAAGAATTACTCTGTGTTCCTCTTTTCACTCCGTGTATCTCTGTGTTATAACTCTCTAAAATCTTAGCTTCCGAAAATATTCGTATCCAGAAAGGCATTGCGGAATTTGCCCTGTGGATCGTAATCCATCACCATTTTCTTGAATTCCGGCATCTTCTCATAGCGCGATTGTAGCTGCTTAGGCGCAATAGTGAATAGTTTGCCCCAATGAGGCCGGGTATTGAACGGTGCTAATTCTTTCTCAATCATAGGCAATACCTTTCTGACCGAAGGCCAGTCCTGCTTCCAGGTAAAATGGATAGCTAAGCTAGGGCGCTTGTAGCAGGGGCTCATCCAGAGATTATCGGCATCGATGGTACGTAGTTCGGTAATCATCAGGTGAGGACTCACAAACTTATTCAATCGCTCAACCGCCAGAATCGCATCAACTGCATTTTTCCGGTCTACAAAATATTCCGATTGCAGTTCCTTACCGCTACTCGGTGTAAAACCCATTCGGAAGTGTGGTAGCCGCTCATACCAGGGACCAGGTACGCCCATCTGCTCCGTACAGTTTACGGCCGACAGCTCGGCAATGGGGTGCAGATTCTTCGTCGCTCGTTTAGCGCCGTAAAATTCGGGCTTGGCTTCCAGCGTTTTTCCTGCTTCGACCTTACGCTTGATCCAGACTTCGTTGACCCGTTTTTTCTGCCAGTCGGTAAACAGGCTCACGCTATATCCGCTCGACATAATAGCCTCGAAATGCTCCTGAAGTTGTGCCAGCGGAAGGTTTTCGTACACATCCTGCCGCATCTGGAACGTCGGTTGAATATCGAGGGTGATTTTCGTAACGGCTCCTAACCCACCCAGATGCACCACAGCGGCTTTGAAAGCATCTCCATCTTTGGCTCGTGAAAGCGTACGAACTTCACCTTTGGCCGTGACAAGTTCCATAGCGGCAACGGCCGTAGACAGATTTCCATTTTTTACGCCGGAGCCATGTGTAGCGGTTGCGCAGGCACCGGCTATGGAAATATGCGGTAAGGAAGCCAGATTATGGAGCGCAAATCCTTTTTTGTCCAGATACGGTGCCAGTTGACCATACTTCATACTGGCATCGACGGTCACCGTTTTGGCCTTTGTATCCAGCGAAATCACATCGTCCATCTCGGTCAGCGAAATGAACTGATGCGTACTATCGGCGATGCCGTTGAAACAATGCCGGGTACCCAGTACTTTTAGTTTAGCCTGTTTTTTGATAAACTCCTGTACTTCCTGAATCGACTTCGCTTTAGTGAGTTTAGTGGTACTGTATTCGTAATTGCCGGCCCAGTTTCTGATTTTTTCGTCAGCTACCCAACTAGCCAGTGGAGACAATAACGGAGCGGCCATTAGTGTAGATGATAATTTGAGAAACGTTCTTTTTTGCATGGTTATAGGGTTTTTCGCTAAACTAATTGGATATTTTGGCAATATTACGCACCCAAACGAATATCCCTATACTCTTTATGCCCTCTTACGTAGCCGCCATCGACCAGGGAACAACCAGTACCCGTTGCATCGTCTTCGACCGGCAAGGTCAGATTGTTTCACTGGCCCAGAAAGAACACAAGCAAATTTATCCACAACCCGGCTGGGTCGAACACGATCCCGAAGAAATCTGGAAAAATACCCTCGAAGTAATTGCCTTAGCGCGGATAAAAGCCAAGCTTTCGGTACAGGATATTGCTGCAGTTGGTATTACCAACCAACGCGAAACCACAGTTGTCTGGAATCGGCGGACGGGAAAACCGTATTATAATGCCATCGTCTGGCAGGATATGCGGACGGCCGATCTGGTCAATCAATTTTCCGCCGATGGTGGTCAAGATCGGTTCCGACCCCAGACAGGCCTCCCTTTAGCTACCTATTTCAGCGGGCTGAAACTTAAATGGCTGCTGGACAATGTACCGGGTTTGCGGGAAGATGCCGAACGGGGGGATGCTTTGTTTGGCAATATGGATACGTTTGTCGTTTGGAACCTGACAGGTGGCCCCAATAACGGCCTGCACCTGACTGATGTGACCAACGCCAGCCGCACACAGCTCATGAATCTTCAGACCCTTAACTGGGATGACGATCTACTACGAGACTTTACTGTTCCTCGAATTATGTTGCCGCAGATTCGTCCAAGCAGTGAAGTGTATGGCCATGTCGTTTCAGAAGTGTTGCCGGGCGTTCCGGTAGCCGGTATTCTGGGCGATCAGCAAGCAGCGCTGGTTGGGCAAACCTGTTACGAACCTGGTCAGGCAAAAAACACCTACGGAACGGGTTGTTTCCTGCTCATGAATACAGGCACAGAGCTACGCACTTCGACCTGTGGACTGCTGACGACCGTGGCTTATCAATTCCAGAACGAGCCGGTTCATTATGCACTCGAAGGCAGCGTGGCCATCACGGGCGCACTCGTACAATGGCTGCGAGATAATCTGGGTATCATTAAAAAAAGTACCGACATCGAAACCCTCGCCCGATCAGTAGAGGATAATGGAGGAGCGTACTTTGTTCCGGCGTTTTCGGGTCTGTATGCACCGCACTGGAAAGCTGATGCGCGTGGGGTTATTGCCGGATTGACGCGTTTTGTCAACAAAGGGCACTTGGCCAGAGCCGTTCTGGAAGCAACCGCTTATCAGACTGTCGATGTCGTACGGGCCATGGAACAGGACGCGGGGGTATCGCTCAGTTCGTTACGGGTCGATGGGGGGATGGTTGTCAATTCGCTGCTGATGCAATTTCAGGCCGATATGCTTGACCGACCCGTCATCTGCCCACAGATGACCGAAACTACGGCACTGGGAGCCGCTTATGCTGCTGGATTAGCCGTTGGCTATTGGCAAAACCTGAACGATTTACGGCAGAACTGGGGAATCGCCAAAACGTACGAACCCGCTATGGAAGAAGCCCAACGGGCCAAACTCATGCGCGGCTGGCAAAAAGCCATCGAACGCTCGTTTGGCTGGGAAGAATAAATGTCATTCGTAGTCAGAGATTGTCATTTTTAGTCATTTATTGTAGGCTGTTGGAGCCAGAAACGTTACGATGAATAACCATAAATGACAATCTCTGACCACGGATGACATTTATTTTGCCTGATTGGTAAAGTCGACGACGGTCAGATCACCAATCCAGGGACCTACTACTTTCCCAAACTCTTTGTGAGCCGGGTGAGGCAGGTAAGCATCCCGGTCTTTCTCCGAATCAAATGTCAGGATAAAGGCGTGGGTCAAGCCGTGCGCATGGTTTTCAGGGCTGTTGTTGGTACCCCATTGAAATCCTTTGATTTCTTTAATTTTTGAGGGCAGCGCTTCAAAAGCGGCTACGATTTCTTTCACCTTATCTTGTGTCGTCTCGGGCTTGAACTTGAAGAGGACGATATGTTGAACAGAATTACTTTTCATAGTTTTTACAGGCGGATCGCCGTTCAATGTGTGTGCGTTTGCAGTAACCGATAACAGAGCGAAAGCCGCAAGTATAAGAAGTTGTTTCATGATTAAACGAGTTTAGATTATCAAAGAAAAGAAAAGTGCCGCCCTACTTGAGAGCGGCACTGTCTGAACCGGGATTTATGTGATTTAACTGACCGACTTTGATTTTGACTGTCTAGCTTTCTTTGAAAACCATTTTAATAAAAATCAAGGTCAGTCAGTTAAATCAGTTTAATCCCGGTTCAGTTTCGCTTTCAGGTTGGTATCCAGCGCTTCGAGGAAGTCTTCGGTGTACAGGTAATGCTCACCCGCTACCAGATTCTTCACATCGGGGAATGCAGATAGGGCCAGATCCTTGGTCATTTTACCGCTTTCAACCGTTTCTACGCAAACCGCTTCGAGGGCATTAGCGAAATCGATCAGTTCCTGATTGTCATCCAGTTTACCACGGAATGCCAGACCACGCGTCCAGGCATAGATCGAAGCGATCGGGTTGGTCGACGTTTTATTCCCTTTCTGGTATTCGCGATAGTGACGGGTAACGGTACCGTGAGCGGCTTCAGCCTCCATCGTGTTACCATCGGGTGTCAACAGAACGGACGTCATCAGACCCAGTGAACCAAAGCCTTGGGCAACCGTATCCGACTGAACGTCACCGTCATAGTTTTTACAAGCCCATACGAAGTTACCTTCCCATTTCAGCGCCGAAGCCACCATATCATCGATCAGGCGGTGTTCGTAGTGAACGCCAGTGCTTTTGAACTCGGTTTCGTAGATTTCCTGGAAGATATCTTTGAAACGACCGTCGTATTTTTTCAGGATCGTATTCTTGGTCGAGAGGTACAACGGCCAGCCTTTCTGCACGGCTACGTTGAAGCACGAACGGGCAAACCCTTTGATCGACTCGTCGACGTTATACATGCCCATGGCTACACCTGGACCTTTGAAGTTGAACACTTCGTACTCCTGTACGGTACCGTCCTCACCTTCAAATTTCATGGTCAGTTTACCTTTGCCAGGTACTAGAAAATCCGTAGCCCGGTACTGATCACCAAACGCATGGCGCCCTACGATAATCGGTGCTTTCCAGTTTATGACCAGACGAGGAACGTTGCTCATTACGATTGGCTCACGGAACACCGTACCATCCAGAATGTTCCGGATTGTACCGTTCGGCGATTTCCACATCTGCTTCAGATTAAATTCTTTAACACGGTCTTCGTCAGGGGTAATCGTAGCGCATTTGATACCCACACCGTATTCTTTAATGGCATTGGCCGCATCAATCGTTACCTGGTCGTTGGTTTCGTCGCGGTATTCGATGCCGAGGTCGTAATATTTAATATCAACGTCAACGTAGGGCAGAATCAGCTTGTCTTTAATGAATTTCCAGATGATACGGGTCATTTCGTCGCCATCCAGTTCGACAACCGGATTCGCTACCTTAATTTTCTCCATTGGACTTGGTTCTATAAACGATTGAAAACGATACAAAAACTTGGTCGCAAAAGTAGTGAATATCGCCCAAATCAGTATGGATCGGCTTGCACACTTATGAATTAAGCGAAATACGAGAACGGCCGGGTTGTGGTGTCGCTTTAAGCGGTTCACATTTGGGCAAAAGCTGCGCCGTTTCGGTCAGGCAACGGATAAGGGAATAGCAGCCAACGGCCGGAATCGCTTTGGCCGCCAGCAGGGGTTGTGCCTGAGCATCAATGACCAGATGCCAGCCTGTGGTTTTGGAGTCGGGGAAATGCTGGAAGGTATAGTCGTGGATACGCTTAAACCACTTCAGGCAATCCGCATTGTTGGTATGGTAATAGCATTTCAAAAGGGCTGAAAGGGCTTCTACATGTACCCAGGCCCATTTTTGCTGCGTATCCGGAAAGATAAGAGGTTGGCCTTTGAAATCAATATACAAGTTGAGACCAGTTGTAGTTTCATCCCATGCCTGCTCACACATTTGCTGGCACCAGGCCACAAACTGTGACACTACTTTACGATTAATTAAGCTAGTTAAAGTACTTTTTGACCGGCTGGTTTCGGCATACACATCAAGCAAATAATTAGCAGTCTGAAACGTCAGGCCAACATTCAACCGACGACCTTCGGGTGTGTTCAGGAATGCCCCATCCGGCAAAATGGTTTCGCGAAGGGTATCCGTCCGTCGATCGACAAACTCATGCAAGATTTCCTGAAGTATCGCTTCCAAATACTGCCTCCAGGATTCGTCATCAAGCAGCGGCTGTATTTCCAGAATAGCTTTCAGAATGGCCAGTACTTCACCTAACTGTCGAGTCTGCCGAAAGCTACCTAAAGATGCCTGTTGCTCTCCCCGAATTACTTCCCGACGCTGAAGCATAGTTGATAAGGTCTGCTTTGTCAGCATAGCCCACTCATCCTCGCCCGTAGCCTGATGATACTGTGCATACGCCATCACCGTACAAGCGTTAGGTATAAGGTCGTTAGAAAGGGCTACTGGTCGACCAAGCCGGTCAACTTGAGAAAAACAATTGATATGCTCATCATGAGCAAACTGACTCAAAAAAGAAACTCCTTGCCGGGCATGATCGCGCCAAAGAGGTTGCCCGTCAAGTGTATTGTAGAGCCAGGCAAATGCCCATGCCTGTTGAGCCTGTAACGCAACAAATTTATCCCCCTCAATCACGTCCCCCGTCGTCGAAAGCAAATCAAAATACCCTCCCCAGCGGGCATCCTGGCTGTGTTTAAGCCAAAACGGTACCACCTGACGCAACAGCGCCTGCTGATACTGAGCAGAGAGTTTTTGAAAATCAAGCACTGGCAGGGTAATGTAAAATGAACAATGGGTAATATAAAATGAATAATGGATAATGAACACTAAGCTCGTTGTTCATTATCCATTATTCATTTTATATTACCTGCTAGTATACTTTCTCTACTTCCCGTTGCTCTTTTTCTTCGGGGAGGATGAATTTCATTGGCTTACCAACCTGGCCGGGCAATAAGGCAAAACTCAGCACCTGATCCACTGTATCGACGTAATGGAATTTCAGATCTTTGATGTACGTCTGATTGACTTCTTCAATATCCTTCCGATTTTTCGAGCAGAGGATAATTTCTTTAACTCCTGCCCGATTAGCCGCCAGAATCTTCTCTTTAATACCACCTACTGGCAACACTTTACCGCGCAACGTAACCTCACCGGTCATAGCGATATAAGGCTTCACCTTGCGTTGGGTATAAATAGATGCCATCGAGGTCAGCATCGTGATACCAGCCGAGGGCCCATCCTTCGGAACAGCACCAGCTGGAATATGAATGTGCAGATCGTAATGATTAAAAATACGGTAGTCGATTCCCAGATCATCGGCATGGGCTTTCAAGTAAGAAAGGGCCGTAATAGCCGACTCTTTCATAACCTCGCCCAATTGTCCCGAAAGGGTCAGTGCCCCTTTACCACGACTTAAACTGGATTCGATCATCAGGATTTCGCCACCAACCTGAGTCCAGGCAAGGCCCGTTACAGCACCGGCAATATCATCGTCGGCATAGAGTTCTTTGTCGAAAATCTCAGCGCCCAGCAGTTTAGGAATATCACTGGCTTTTACAGAGTGATTATACTCTTCCTCCATTGCAATGGATTTAGCCACTTTACGCACCAGTGCTCCAATCTTTTGCTCCAGATTCCGAACACCCGATTCACGTGTATATCCTTCAATAATTCGAAGGATTGCTTTATCCTCAATGACCAGGTCTTTGGGTTTCAAGCCGTGGTCTTTACGTTGCTTCGGAATCAGGTACTTCTTCGCGATCTGTACTTTTTCTTCAACTGTATACCCCGCAATATCGATTACTTCCATACGGTCGCGCAGGGCCGGATGAATCGTATCGAGCGAGTTAGCCGTGGCAATGAACAATACCCGCGACAGATCGAATTCCGTTTCGAGATAGTTGTCCATAAAGGTTGAATTCTGCTCTGGATCAAGCACTTCGAGCAGTGCCGACGATGGATCGCCCCGAAAATCAGAACTCACTTTATCAATTTCATCCAGAATGAACACCGGATTGGCAGTACCACATTTCCGAATGTTCTGAATGATTTTGCCCGGCATAGCGCCGATATAGGTTTTGCGGTGCCCACGGATTTCGGCTTCATCGTGAACGCCACCCAGCGCCATCCGGCTATATTTTCGGCCAAGTGCCTTCGCCACCGATTTACCAAGCGAGGTTTTACCCACACCCGGAGGGCCATACAGGCACAGAATCGGCGCTTTCATATCATTCTTCAGCTTCAGAACGGCCAGGTATTCAATAATCCGCTCTTTCACCTTTTCGAGCCCAAAGTGGTCGGCGTCCAGAATCTTCTGTGCCCGTTTCAGATCGAAATTATCCTTGGTATACTCATTCCAGGGCAGATCGACCATCAGCTCGACGTAGTTCATCGTTACCGGATACTCCGGTGCCATCGGGTTGATCCGCTGGAGCTTATTAAGTTCCTTATCGAAATGCCCACGTACTTCGGTCGACCATTTTTTACGATCGGCTTTCATGCGTAGCTCATCAATATCGCGGTCGGGACTATCCATACCCAACTCGTCCTGCAACACTTTCATCTGCTGACGCAGATAGTAGTCGCGTTGCTGCTGATCGAGGTCGGAAGATGCTTTGGATTGAATTTCACGCTTCAGTTCGAGCAGCTGCACTTCACGTAGCATGTATTCGAGCAACAAGCTAGCTTGCTGGCTACCATCAACCAGTTCCAGAAGTCGTTGTTTATCACCTACATCCGCATTCAGGTTCGAAGACAGGAAGTGAAGCAGAAACGTGGAACTTTCGATGTTATCTAATGCAATACGGGCTTCCTGAGGAATTTCGGGATTAAGCCGCAGAATTTTGTAGGCAGCATCTTTCAGGGATTGCTGTAACGCTTTTCCCTCTTTCTTGTTTACGTTCGGGAAGGAATCATCGATCTGGCGGACCTGTGCAGTCATGAACGGCTCTTCCTGCGTAATCTGCTGAATTTCAAACCGTTTTTTACCCTGAATAATAATGGTAATATTCCCATCGGGCAGCGTAATCATTTTAATGATGTAGGCTACCGTTCCAAACCGGTACAGATCATCGGCTGTTGGCTCGTCTTTCTGTTGATTGAGCTGAGCCACCACACCAATGATTCGATTACCTTTATAAGCACGCTTCACCAACCGGATCGACTTGGCACGCCCGACTGTAACGGGTATAACCATACCCGGAAACAATACCGTATTACGAACCGGCAAAATGGGAAGATTGGCCGGCAACTCATAGTCTTCATCTAACCCCTCCGGTGATCCGAGCGGAACAATTTCTAAATTATCCGAATCAAAATCGGTCATCAATAAACGGGTTGTTATTTCTTTATCGATAATCATATATACACTGTCAGCCTGACAGCTTCAATAATGGGTTAGCTACAGTTAGGTAGGGATAGAGCTAGCTGCAAGCACTATGCCAATCCTATTCTTATGACGAATTGACTGGCAAAGCGTTACAAGTACAATATTAACGGATTACTAACCTTAGTAACTCAGAAATTTATTAACCGAACGATATGTCCTGAACCGGCTGGTTTTTACGAAAGACGAACGTTTTTTTCTGACCCTGATATTGGATATTGACCATATTAACCTGGTCGTCAAACAACTCCATCAGGACATTTTGCTTCAGTAATCCGCCCCGAAATGGTTCGGCATAGGGCATTTCCAGATAAATCCAGTTTGCGTCTGCTTCTACTTCATGACCAACATATTTTAACGGTTTGGTCTGCTTTTGAGGATTTACGTAGCTAATGTGCGACAGGACGTATTTCTCAATAAGCTCATCGGCTTTTGCATTCGTTTCCAGATTGATTCGGCTATGTGACGCTTCAGAAAGAGCCTTTTCGAAATCGTCCGTAAATATGCGAATACTGATTTCAAACGATCGTTCTTTCGGATCATACTGCATCTGCGTGACGCTGGCGTGAAAGTCATGAGCCGGTCGGCTGGCACTTGATAGGACAAGACAAACCCAAAGAAGCAAAGGAAAACGCAAAGACCGCCAATAAAGACGTTGCGATCTTTGCGTTTTATTAGCGCCTTTGCGTTTTAATGCCTTAAAAAACAGCTTTAAATACATCGTTGAAAATAGCAAAAGCCATCAGACCGAGCAAGATAACCATACCCACTCGCTGAGCCCCTTCCAAAAACTTATCGGACGGTTTACGACCCGAAATAATTTCGTAGCCCAAAATCGTTGCATGGCCTCCATCGAGAGCAGGGATCGGTAACGCGTTCATAAAAGCAAGAGCCATGGAAAGCAGGCCCGTCATGCGCCAGAAATTCTCCCAATCCCAAATACTACCATATAAATTCTTGGCAATACCAATCGGACCACTTAAGGCTTTGGATGCTGATACTTCTCCCCGGAAGATTTTACCGAATCCTTTTATGTTGTCGAAAACAACCTGAAACGCTTTGTTTGTGCCAACTACCAATGCTTCGCCGAACGTATAATCCGTATGGCTTTGTTTTAGAAGAAATTCTGGAATAAATCCAATCTTTCCTTCTGCGGTAGTGGTCATATTCAAGGTTACTAAATTCCCTGAACGGTTAACGACTAACGTAATTGGCTTATTAATAAGTGGCTTCACTATGTCAGAAAATTCGTGATAAAACCGAATCGGCTTTCCGTTCACACTTGTAATAACATCACCCGGTTTTAAACCCGCTTTGATAGCTGGCTGATCAGGTGCGAGTAAATCGACTTTAAAAGGCCGGATTGGCTCAATAAACGGGCTATCTCCCTTCTTGCTATCCGACAATTTATTCAGGAAACTGTTTGGGATATAAATATCTTCCAGCTTGCCATCTCGCTCTACGGTATAATAGCTGTTAGTGCCTAACAGGACATCAGAGCTAAATACCTCACCAAAATCACTGAATGACTTACCGTTGATTTTTACAATCTTATCGCCCGTCCGAAATCCAATTTCTTTACCTAGTTCATTGGCAACAATACCATATTTAACATCCTGACTGGCAAGATACGTATTCCCGTTTTTGTAGGCCAGGATCACAAAAACCATAATACCGACAATCACATTGACGATAATACCCCCTAGCATAACGATCAACCGTTGCCAGGCTGGCTTCGAGCGAAATTCGTAGGGTTGTGGTTCAGTGTTGGTATGAGTCGTATCGAGTGATTCGTCGATCATGCCCGAAATTTTCACAAAACCACCCAGTGGAATCGCTCCCACACCGTATTCGGTTTCACCCCGTTTTATACTCCAGACTTTCGGTGGGAATCCGATAAAATATTGCTCAACCCGCATGCCAAACGCTTTGGCAGCCAGCAGGTGTCCTAATTCGTGTAATCCAACTAAAATAGACAAGCCCAGAATGAGCTGTCCGGCCATCACTAAAATTTCCATGTAATCAAAAACCGCTTCGGCGGGCCTTTATGAGAGGATTAGTTTTTAAGATTATTTAACGACTTAGCTTAGGGTAGCTTGCCGGGCAACGTGTGCAGGCAACCTAAATGTAGTGAGTTATGACCGTTAAAACGTTATGCATAGGTCATATAATACAAACAGCTAAACCAAACTTTTAATTCGTTCGGTGGCTAATCGGCGCGTTTCTTCATCCGTCCGAACGTAGTCCTCATAGGTTGGGCTTTGCACGAATGACGATTTGCTCAGGCAACTTTCAATGATTTCCGAAATTTCCAGGAAGCCAATCTGGTCGTTCAGGAACGCATCGACAGCTATTTCATTGGCCGCATTGATGATACAGGGCGCATTTCCTCCCCGATCGAGTGCTTCAAAGGCTAGCTGTAAATTTCGGAATGTATCGCGGTCAGGCTGTTCGAACGTTAAGGAAGGATAATCCAGAAAGTTGAAACGAGGGAAATCGGACTTGATCCGGTTTGGATACCCCAGCGCAAACTGAATGGGCAATCGCATATCGGGCAACCCCATCTGCGCCTTTAAGCTCCCATCTTCAAACTGAACCAGCGAGTGAATAATGCTTTGCGGATGCACCACAACGTCGATCTGATTCGATTGAAGACCAAACAGCCACTTGGCTTCGATCACCTCCAGCCCTTTGTTCATCAAGGTAGCGGAGTCAATGGTTATCTTGGCTCCCATCGCCCAATTCGGGTGTTTGAGTGCCTGTGCCTTGGTTACCGTCGCTAAAAACTCCCGTGTCTTGCCCCGAAATGGCCCTCCTGATGCAGTCAGAATGATTTTTTCGATCGGGTTATGAAACTCACCCACCAGACATTGAAAAATAGCCGAGTGCTCCGAATCGACCGGATAAATATTGACACCTTTCTGAGCCGCCAGCCGCGTAATAAGTTCACCAGCAACCACCAGGGTTTCTTTGTTAGCTAAGGCGATCGACTTTCCGGCTTCAATCGCTTTGATCGTTGGTAGTAGACCGGCATACCCAACCATAGCTGTCAACACCATGTCGATGGCATCCATTTGCACTACCGAGGCAATGGCTTTGGCACCCGCATACACCTTAATCCCCAGCGGGTCAAGTGCCGAAAATACCTGATCGTACCGGTCTTCATTACAAATGACAACTACATTAGGTTGTAACTCAATAGCCTGCTCAATCAGCAGATGGGCGTTATTGTTGGTTGTTAGCACCTCCACCTGAAACTGGTCGGGATGCGCTTTTATTACCTCAACCGCCTGCGTACCGATAGAGCCGGTCGAGCCCAGAATGGCAATATGTCGTTTTTTAATTTCAGTCATAAATGTCTTTTCGATTGCCCACTTTAACGACTTCAACCGTTACGATACTATCGTCAATAGTATAAAGTACTCGATAATCGCCAATTCGAATACGATAGGTATCGTCAACGCCTTTTAACTTTTTACAGTGGGCTGGGCGCGGATTGTCAGCTAAACCACGAATTGAAGATGATACATTATTCGCAATTTTTTTAGGAAGTGATTCAATCGCTTTTAACGCTGATTTTTTGATCGTAACGCTGTATTTCATTAATCAATAATGCCTTTCTCGCGTAACTGTTGTTCTGCTTCTTCCCAAGAGACCGTCTCTTCGTTTTTAACCAAAGCGATATCAAGCAGGTCTTCAAGTTCCTCCTGAAGTTGCATCATAATGTCATGGCCGGTCTGCCCAGTCCGTTTCAACTCATCAAGATCAATCACGATGGCCTTTTTCCGACCTTCGGCGTCCGTCAAATAATTAATTGCTTCCATAATCTTAAATCGTTTGTATGGTTTCCACTAGTCCATCCGCGATTTTACGGTCGTTGCTCAGCCGGGGTACTTTGTTTTGGCCGCCCAGCTTACCCTGAGACTTCATGTAACGTTGAAAAGCACCTCGTGGCAAAGCTGTTAATTTCAGTGGCTGCAAGATAGAACCGGTTATGAGATCATCATAGTATACGTTCAATTCTACCAGACGGTGGTTAATGTCTTGTGCGAATGTAACGGGGTCATGCGGGGGGGTAGCAAACTCAATGAACCATTCGTGGTAAGGTAACCCTTCTTTCGGGCTGACCATTGGGGCCACGGTGAATTCAACGACTTCGGTTTCGGGATGTTTCTGCATCGCAAACTGTAAGGCTTTTTCTACCTCTTCGCCGATAACGTGTTCGCCAAACGCCGAAATAAAATGCTTGATTCGCCCCGTTACCAGTAGTCGATACGGCTCACGCGACACGAATTTAACCGTATCGCCAAGAGAATATCCCCAAAGACCCGCGTTGTTGTTGATGATCACCGCATAGTTTTTCCCCAACTCAACCTCATCAATAGTCAGCCGACGCGGGTTATCGGTAAAAAACTCGTCGGCGGCAATGAACTCAAAGAAGATACCGCTATTCAGCAGCATCAACAGCCCTTCTTCGGTTTGTGAATCCTGAAAGGCAATGAATCCTTCCGAAGCGGGGTAGGTTTCGATGGAATCAATGCGTTTGCCGATGCTCTCGAAGAGTTTGGCTCGGTACGGTTCAAAATTGACTCCACCATACACGAACAGCGAAAAATCAGGAAAAACGTCTTTAATCAATTTGCCTGTCCGCTCCTGAATCCGGTCGAAATACATCTGCACCCAAGGCGGAATACCCGAGATCAGTGACATTGGTTCGGGCAAGGTTTCGTCAATGATTCGCTCCAGCTTCGTTTCCCAGTCTTCGATCGTATTGGTTTCGTAGCTGGGCATCTGGTTGGTACGTAGATAAGCCGGAACGTGGTGGTTGACAATGCCCGACAGCCGCCCAATGTTTATACCCACTTTCTGGGTCAACTCAGGACTACCTGACAGAAAAATGAGTTTTTTGTCTAAAAAGGCGCTGTTGCCCGTTTCATTGACGTAGTTCAGCAGGGCATCGCGGGCCGAGTTGATGTGATTCGGAATCGAATCACTCGTGATGGGAATATACTTGGTACCCGAGGTAGTACCCGACGTTTTGGCGAAATATAAGGGTTTTCCCTTCCAGAGCACATCACTATCGCCATGTAAAATCTGCTCGATGTACGGTTTCAGGTCTTCATAGTCGCGAACCGGAACCGCCTGCCGAAACTCCTCAACCGTTTGTACATCTTTCAGCCGATGATCACGCCCAAACACTGTATCACGCCCACCTTCAACCAATTTCTGAAACCAGTGTTGTTGAGCTTGGGCAGGCTGATACATCCAGTCTTGCTGACGCTCTACTACCCACTTAGCCAACGGCTTACTCGCTACTGAACGAATTCCCATAATAGTACAAAGGTAATGGAGAATATACTTCGTATGCTATGCTCATGATCAGGTTAGGCGGAATGGATTTTCAAACGGTAATACGCCTTGATCTGGATAATGGTTTACCGCTCCGACGATGGTCGTTCTACAAATAATGGCTATCAGCATGCAACCTCATTGACGACTAAGCGCATCTAGCCATAAAACAGATAACTCATATGAAAAAAATCATCTTCGCGCTAATCGTTATTTTTCTTGGAACAGGGTCCTGCATGGCTCAAGAGCGTATTCATGCTACGGTAGCAGATTTGCAAATGCTCCTCCAGCAAACATGCTCTACTGCATCGACAACGGTTATTAAACCGCTCGTAAAAGAGTATGCGATTCAAATTAACAACCATGTTTTTCCGTTAATGGAAACAACTCATCTGAATTGGAGCAAAAGCGGGAAGGACACCTATGAAGTAGAGTTCTTTTTACAAAAGGGAACGGCTGTTACTAGTATAACAGACCCCGGCTTTCGTCGAGCCTACTGGAAAATTTCGCTATCATCGAAGCAGGCCTGTCAGAAATTTATAGAGCTATTCGATAGTCTTCGTGCTGGGATGCGAAAGGGTTGATATTTTGTAACTACCTCGTATTTGTCTTATTACCGTTGAGAACCTATTATTTGAGCGCTGTAAAAACTATTTATCCAGACGTACGGCTGGAACGGGAATTTTATCAGATTCTCCCTATTTTTGTACACTTTTCAAAAAATCAGTACTCGTATTAAGGCGTTCTGCGTCAACCTATAATGGGACTTTTTAATTTTCTAACCAGCGACATTGCGATTGACCTGGGCACAGCGAATACCTTGATTATTCACAAGGACAGGATTGTGGTGGATGAGCCTTCGATTATTGCAATGGACAAAGTCAGCGGAAAAGTGCTGGCGATTGGCCATAAGGCCATGCAGATGCATGAAAAGACCAACGAAAATATCAAAACCATTCGCCCTCTGAAAGACGGCGTAATTGCCGACTTTACAGCCGCCGAGCTCATGATCCGGGGCATGATCAAGATGATCGATACGGGTAGCAAGCTTTTTTCGCCCTCGCACCGGATGGTCATCTGTATTCCATCGGGGATTACCGAAGTGGAAAAACGGGCGGTTAAAGACTCTGCCGAACATGCCGGGGCGAAGGAAGTGTACATGGTACACGAACCCATTGCCGCAGCTATTGGTATCGGCATCGACATTACCCAGCCTAACGGTACTATGATCGTGGACATCGGCGGTGGAACAACTGAAATTGCCGTGATCGCCCTGTCAGGTATCGTCTGCGAACAGTCGATTCGGATTGCGGGTGATGTTTTCACGCGAGACATCGTCGATTACATGCGTCGGGAACATAACCTGCTCATCGGCGAGCGGTCAGCGGAGCAAATTAAAATGGAAGTGGGTTCGGCCCTCCCTGAACTCGACAATCCTCCAGCCGACTACGAAATCCGGGGTCGTGACCTGATGACGGGTATTCCAAAAGAAATCAAGGTAACCTACAGCGAAATTGCCTACTCGCTCGATAAGTCGATCTCGAAAATTGAAGAGGCTACCATGAAAGCCCTTGAAATTTCGCCACCGGAATTGTCGGCCGATATTTATACCAACGGGATTCACCTGACAGGTGGTGGCGCTTTGCTGCATGGTCTCGATAAGCGTCTGGGAGCGAAAACTAAACTGCCGATTCACGTAGCCGACGATCCGCTCAAAGCGGTTGTAAAAGGTACGGGCGAAGTGATTAAGAACCTGGATTTGTATAAATCTGTTCTGATTAGTTAAAGTAACGCGGGTGGAAACCCGCGCTTTGTAGATGATCATTAAATCGCTATAGAGCGCGGGTTTCCACCCGCGTTACTTGTATATATGGGAGAGTTAGTTGATTTTTTCTTACGAAGCCGAAACTTCATTCTATTTGTGTTGCTGGAAGTACTTTGCTTTTACTTCATCATCAACACCAGCAACTATTGGGGAGTGACGTACTTCAACACGTCAAATCGGTACGCAGCTAAGATACTGGCCTGGTCGAATGCCGCTAATCAATACGCCAGCCTACGGCAAGTCAATGCGGACTTAGCGCTTGAAAACCAACAACTCCACGCTCGGCTAACCCAGCTACTTCAAAGTAAGCCAGCCTCCCCAGCGGAATATCAGGCCGATTCAGCTTTTGCGGGCCGTTTCAAGTTCACTGTAGCTAAAGTGGTGAATAACACCACCCAGTTTGCCAACAACTACATCACCATTGATAAAGGCACTGAAGATGGTATCCGTCCGGGTATGGGTGTTATCTCACCAACGGGTGTAGTGGGTAAAGTGAAAGTCTGTAATCCACATTTTTCGGTGATCACCTCCATTCTACACTCAGAATATCAGGTATCCTCGAAACTGGTAAAAGCGAATGAAATCGGAACGGCTACGTGGGATGGTGTCGACCCCCATTTGATGAAATTGGATGCCATTGCCCGGTATAAGGCCGTCGCCAAAGGCGATTCGGTTGTTACATCCGAATTTAATTCAACATTTCCCCCAGGAATACTGGTTGGTCGAGTGATGAAGGTTGGGGTCCAGCCGAATCAGACTTTTCACGATATTACCCTCTATCTGGCCACAAATTTTAGCAACCTATCGTTTGTGTACGTAGTCGAAAATCGGTTACAGGCCGAACAGGATCAGTTAGAGAAACAAGTTGAAACTGAAAAATAAGTTACGGTATTCGGTTTATAGTATTCAGTGGCGCAGAGCCGTCTTGCACGGTCCGCCGTGGCGGTTAGCCCGCCGTAAACCATAAATCGAATACCGTAAACCGAATACTGTAAACCATTTTGCTGTGACTTTTCGCGAAATTGTATCGACCGTATTGCTGTTTTTGCTCTACCTCGTATTGCAAATTGTGCTCGTACGGAATCTGGTGCTCTTCGATTACGCGTTTTGCTTTGTGTACATCGCGTGTATTCTCCTGCTGCCGAACGAAACGAGTTTGACCTGGCTTCTGATCATTGCTTTCGTGACGGGCATTATCGTCGATACGTTTTATAATACGCTTGGTATGCATGCAGCCGCAACGGTACTGATGGCCTACTGTCGACCGTTAATTGTACGTGCCCAAATCGATGTCCCCGGCCTTGAGTCACGAATCGAATTCTCTCTTAAAGAGTTGGGAACTGGGGCTTTCTTCCGATACGTTTTCATTTTAGCGCTTATTCATCACACAGCCTTGTTTTTCATCGAAGCCAGTAGTCTTTCGCTGATTATTCCAACGCTGATTCGAGTAGCCGCCAGCACCTTATTCACGACACTGAGTATTGTGCTGATCCAGTTCTTTACAAGAAACTAAATGATATAGGATGTATGATATATGATGTAAGGTATATTCGGAATACATCATATATCATACATCCTATACCTTACATCAAACATCGTGGCAGAAACACTCGTTCTACCCCAAACTACCAACCGGCAGACTATTTACGAAAGTTTGCTCCCACAGATAGCCGCACTGGTCGAAGGCGAAACCGATTTAGTTGCTAATCTGGCGAACATTGCCGCTGCCCTGAAAGAAGCATTCGGCTTTTTCTGGGTCGGTTTTTATCTTAAAAAAGATGACCAGCTGGTTTTGGGACCATTTCAGGGACCGATTGCCTGCACGCGTATTGCTTTCAATAAGGGCGTTTGCGGAGCTGCTTATACGCGCAAAGAGACAATTCTGGTACCAGATGTTGAACAGTTCCCAGGCCATATTGCCTGTAGTTCGGCGTCGAAGTCAGAGATTGTCGTGCCCGTGTTTGATCTGGCAGGAAACGTAACAATGGTACTGGATGTGGATAGTGATCAACTGGATGATTTTAGTGAGGCTGACACGATAGGGTTAGAAAAAATTGCACAATTAATCACTTCATTCCAGACGGCTTAAAAGTTTAAACACAGAGACACGGAGCACACAGAGGTTAAAAATCTTTTTTCTCTGTGTGCTCCGTGTCTCTGTGTTTAAATACCCCTTATCGGTTAAGATGTAATTAAAATCATGGTGTTGATTAAACCGGCAGTCATGTTGTCCGTCTCATAGTCGGATTAACAACAAAAAACCATGATTAAGAAACTTGTGCTGAGCGGGCTGATGCTTTCGCTCCTATCACTCCCCTTACTAGCCCAAACGGCTGCTACTGAAGCGCAGGCACCTACCCAATCCACCCCACGAATGGGTCGCGGTCGGGCGATGCAGCAATTTCAGGCTGCCGACCCTACCACGCGAGCCCAGCGAATGACCGACCGGATGACCAAACAACTTGGTCTGGACGAAGCCACTTCAAAAAAAGTATATGATGTAACGTTGGCACGAGCCCAAAAGGTCGATGAAATCCAGAAAGGCTCCGACGATAACAAAGCCAAAGCGCAGGCCCTAAAAGCCAATGCTGATGATTACAAAGCCAGGCTGAAAGCTATTCTGACGCCCGATCAGTTTGCAAAACTGGAATCCATGCGTGGCCAGATGCGAAAGGGGCATCGGGGTTCAGGCGATGATAATGGCTAGGACAGCAACCGATAACAAATCAAAAGATAATACAGTAAAAGCTGCCGACCGGAACAACCATCGAATCGGCAGCTTTTGCGATTCTGTAGGGTTGCAGTAAAGTTTATCCCTTCGTTCCTTTTTAGGGAAACGATAGCGTACGCTTATGGCTCCTTTACTTTCCCGTCGATCGTTTGCCCGACAGGCAGCGCTGGCAACCGCAACTAGTCTTGTAGCTCCTACCATTCTTTCCGCCAATCCCTACGGCCGAAAGGCTGATACGATGGTATTAGGTCATAACGGCTTTAAGTATCGGGTAGTGCCGAACTGGGGAGTGCTGGACGCGGCCAAAAACCCCGTCAACGACTGTCATGAGATGGTTCAGGATGCCAAAGGCCGGATTATTCTCCTGACCAATGAAACCAAAAACAACGTACTGATTTACGATAAATCGGGTAAGCTGCTCGACACCTGGGGACATGACTATCCCGGCGGACATGGCCTGACCCTGGGTGGTGAAGGTTCTGACCAATACCTGCTTATTGCCGATACTGAACGGCACCAGGTTATCAAAACCGACCTTACCGGCCGGGAGTTACTAAAAATCGACTACCCCAAAGAGACCGGCAAATACGACTACCCGACCCAGTTCAAACCAACCGAAACCGCTATCAATCCCGCAAACGGCGACATATATATTGTTGATGGGTACGGTTTGAACCATGTGATGCAATACGATAAAAACGGCAAGCTGATCCGTTTCTGGGGTGGAAAAGGCGAAACCAACGAAACCTTCGATTGCTGCCACGGCATCGCGGTTGACCGTCGGAATGCAGCCAATCCTACGCTTCTTATCACTGATCGACGACACAATGCCCTGAAGCGCTTTTCACTGGATGGAAAATACCTATCGACCATCGCCCTGCCCGGTTCATACATTTGCCGCCCGGTTATTCATGGCAATAGTCTTTTTGGCGCCGTATTCCGTAGTACGTCCGATGCCTACCCAGATTCAGGTTATATCACTATCTTAGACAAGAATGACCGGGTTGTGTCCACACCGGGTGGTACAGAACCCGTTTATCAGGATGGCAAGTTAGGGGAACAACGCAAAGATCGAACGAACTCGCCTTTTTTACATCCGCATGATGTGCTGGTCGATGAAGACGAAAATATTTACGTAGCTCAATGGGCATCTAAAAAAACGTATCCTATTAAATTGGAGCGGGTTGCCTGACCTTATTCCTCTATGAATCTATTTATTCTGGTGCAAGCCACTGCTTCACAGCCATCTGATTGGGTATTGTTTTGGGGGCATTTTCACCCTCTCATCGTTCACCTGCCCATTGGTTTTTTGCTAATCGCCGGTCTGCTCGAACTGGATCGTCTCACCCGTCGAAACTCCGTCAGTCAGCATACCATAACGCTTATTTTATTTTGGTCGGCGGTGAGTGCCACGCTGGCCTGCCTGTTTGGTTACATGCTTTCGCTGGGAGGAGGTTATGAAGCCGAAACGCTGGATTCGCATATGTGGGAAGGCATAGGGGTAGCCGTATTTTCCTGGCTGGCCTGGGCCGTAAAATCTGAAAATCTGGGCCGTATCGTACCCGTCGCTCAACTGGCTTACTTACCCACTTTGGGAGTTGCGTTACTGCTCTTGCTGGTTGCCGGACATAATGGTGGAAATTTGACCCACGGCTCCGATTACCTCACTCAATATGCTCCGGGACCAATCCGAACGCTGGCAGGATTGCCTCCCAAACAGCCAACGTTTAAAGCCGAACCGATCAAGGATGTCAACCAGGCGATGGTTTATCAGCAGATCGTCAACCCAATTCTGCAAACCCGTTGTGTACAATGCCATAACGCCGACAAATCGAAGGCAAAACTCCGGCTTGATAACCCGGATATGATCAAAAAAGGTTACGAAGATGGTCCCGTTTTTGTAGCCGGTAAAAGTACGAACAGTGAACTCATCAAGGTTTGCTTACTGCCGGTTGAAGACGATCACCACATGCCCCCCAAAGGCAAAAATCAGTTGACCGAAGGCCAGATTGCCCTACTGACCTGGTGGATCGATCAGGGCGCTCCATTCAACAAAAAGGTTTCGGATTTAGCCGTCAACGATGCCATTCGTCCGGTGCTGGCGTCGTTGAGCGGTGGTGGCCCTATTGAAGCAGGAGGTTCTTCTGTAGCAACCGGGCCAGCCCCCGAGTCACCGGTGCTGACGATGAAAATGGAGCCCGCTGACCCGAAAACCGTTGACGATCTGAAGAAAGCAGGCTTACTGGTACTGCCACTCTCAAAAGAGCAAAATCAACTGGAGGTCAGCGCGGTTAATGCGCGTACCTTCAACGATGCTCAGGCTGCTTTACTTCCTAAAGTCGGGAAACAACTTGTCTGGTTAAAACTGGGCGACACCCAAATTTCGGATGCGGCACTAGCTCAGGTAGCCAAACTTGAAAACCTGCAAAAGCTCCATCTGGAACAGACCAACATCACCGATGCGGGTCTGAAAAACCTCAAAAACCTACCCAACCTCGAATACCTGAACCTATATGGCACGGGTATCACGGACGCCGGTCTGGCGGAACTATCCAGCCTGAAAAACCTCAAAACCGTCTACCTCTGGCAGACTAAAGTAACCGATCAGGGCGTAGCAAACTTAAAAAAGGCCATGCCTAAACTGGACGTAATTGGCGGTCTTAGTGAACAGGCCATTGCCGAGTTGGCGAAATCGGACGAATCGAAGAAATAGGTATTATTTGAACAGGATTAATACACAGTAATTTAAGTCCTTGATTGTTTTCTGTCATTCCGACCGGGACGCGTAGTCGAAGGACCGGCCTTCCCCGCGGTCTGTGTCCGCACAGACCGCCTGCGCGCCAGCCTGGTTTGCCTGCCGGATGAACGTTCTGTGAGGACACAGAACGTGGAAGGCGCTCTCTTTCAAAATGTTGTAAAATTTAAGTTACATTGTAACTAACCGGATAAAATAGGATTTCCACGAATCACTAATCCTGTCGAAAAACTTCATATTTTGCATTTTTCTTTGTTATTTTTGTAATAACATCTCAACGCTTTGCCCGTTTGTATGCTCGTCTGGTCTGACATGCGATTCCGATCCGTTCTGTTTAGCGCAACGATTGGCCTGTTTGGCGCTTCCATCTGGTTAACGGCTTGCCGAACATCTATCGACAAACCGGCTGAGCTGGTTGCGGCAGAGGCCACCCTACCCGAAAAGATCGATTACAACCTGCACGTTAAGCCTATTCTGTCGGATCGTTGCTTTGCGTGTCATGGTCCCGACAAAGCCAAACAACAAGCGGGTTTGCGCCTGGATACACCCGAAGGTGCTTATGAGGCATTAGAAAAAACGGGACATACGGCGATTGTGCCTGGCAACTTAGCCAAAAGCGAACTGGCCCACCGCATCCTCAGCACCGACCCCGAGGAGATGATGCCAACGCCCAAGTCGAACCTGAGCCTGACGACTGAAGAAAAGGCTTTACTACTGCGCTGGATTGAACAGGGGGCCGAGTACAAAGAACACTGGTCGCTGATTGCGCCAACCATGCCGGAAATTCCGCAGGTAAAAGACCAGCAATGGGTTAAAAACGACATCGACCGATTTATCCTGGCCAAACAGGAAGCTAAAAAACTGAGCCATTCCCCCGAAGCCGATAAGACAACCCTGCTTCGGCGCGTGAGTCTCGACCTGATTGGCCTGCCCCCTACCCCCGCCGAAATCGATGCCTTTCTGGCCGACAAGTCACCCAACGCGTATGAGAAAGTCGTCAATCGGCTGCTCAATAATCCTCACTATGGTGAACGACAGGCTGTTGAGTGGCTCGATGTAGCCCACTACGCCGACACGCATGGGTATCAGGACGATGGCCTTCGGACGATGTGGCCATATCGGGACTGGGTCATTCGGGCCTACAACCGCAATCTTTCCTTCGACCGATTCATTACCTGGCAACTGGCGGGTGATCTGTTGCCCAATCCAAACCGCGACCAGCTCATTGCTACGGCCTTCAACCGTAATCACCAGCAGAGTCAGGAAGGGGGGATTGTGGATGAAGAGTATCGAGTCGAATACGTGGCTGATCGAACCAATACCTTTGGCAAAGCCATGTTGGGCTTAACGGTGGAATGTGCTCGCTGTCACGATCATAAATACGACCCAATCAGTCAGAAAGATTACTACTCTCTGTTCGCCTTTTTCAACAGCAACAACGACCGGGGGCAAATCCCGTATAATGGCGAAGCCGCTCCAACCGTCACCCTGACCAAACCTGAAACCGACGCGAAACTCAAATTCATTCGTGAACACCTGACACCACTTGAGCAACAGTTAAATCCGAATCGACCCGATTATCAGAAACGGTTCGGTCAATGGCTCGGTCAGGCAGCAAAACGACCAATCTCTTCCATCGACTCGGGCCTGATTGCGCATTACACATTCGACGAAGCCGATCGAACCGACATTAGCGCCTTCGTAAAGGCCGATCGAGAGAAGCGGAAGCTGGAAGACGAGAAGCGTAAAAAAGAAGAGGAAGCACGAGCCAAATCCAAAAAGCCGGTCGAAAAACAGCCCGAAAAGAAAGAGCCACCCAAGCGCAAAACCAAGGAAGAACTCTGGAAAGACCCGCGAAACGCATTTGAGAATTCCGTCAACGATACCATTCCCGCTCGCCTGAGTGGCGACCCTGATAAGGTTCCTTATGCTGTACCAGGCCGCTTTGGCAAAGCCCGTTTCCTGCCCGGCGACAGCTTTATCGAATTACCATCGAAGTTTGGCGCTTTTGAACAAAATGAGCCTTTTTCGATCAGTAGCTGGTTCAATCTAGCCAAACCGAATATGGCATTGACATTCCTTGGACGGACGACCGGCCCCATGGATGGTCAGCGCGGGTACCAGCTAGATCTTTTGGCCGACGGCCGGTTGAAGTTAACCCTCAGCCATGTTTGGCCTTCCAACGCTATTGATGTTGAAACGATTGACAAGGTACCCGTCCGTAAGTGGTTTCAGGTGGCCTTTACCTACGATGGCATGGGGCAAGCCAAAGGTATCAACATCTACCTGAATGGAAAGCCCATGCAGACGAAAGTAATAGCCGACCACCTGATTCACAGCACGGTGTGGGGTAAAGATCGTACACACTGGGCACAACATTCGTTTTACGTAGGTCGGATGCATGACAATTTCTATAAAGATTTTGCCGTTGATGAACTCCGTATTTACAACCGTTGCCTGACTCCGCTGGAAATGCCCCGGCTGGCTGGACAGGCCGATGCCTTGGCTAATGCACTGCGCACCCCCAATCGAACGCCCGAACAGCGATCTGGTGTGTATAGCTATTATGTAACAACCCAGGACCCTGTTTACCGTAGCACATTTGCCCAGGCCATGAAGCTGCGTGGTGAGCAAATCATGCTGTACACCAACTCCGATCAGGTCATGGTGATGGAGGAGCGCAAGAATCCCCGCGAAACGCATTTGCTGAAACGTGGTGCTTACGATGCTCCCGGCGAAATCGTGACACCGGCCGTCTTGCATAGCCTGAGTCCATTGGATGAAGATATGCCCCAAAACCGATTGGGTCTAGCTCAGTGGTTGTTGTCGGAAAAAAATCCCCTGTTTAGCCGGGTGGTTGTGAATCGGGTTTGGCAACAATACTTCGGGCAGGGGCTCGCCAAAACCAGCGACGATTTTGGTAACCAGGGTGCGCTACCGAGTCATCCTGAGCTACTGGACTATCTGGCCGTACGATTTAGAGAATCAGGCGGTCCCGCTCCGGCGTACCGGTCGCACGGCTGGAATTTGAAAGCGTTACACAAAGAGATAGTCATGTCGGCCACCTATCGGCAATCCTCGACAGTATCTGAAAAAGTCCGCGAAACCGATCCCGACAATGTGTATCTGACGCGTGGAGCCAGCTACCGCATGTCGGCGGAACAGGTACGGGATAATGCCCTAGCCGTAAGTGGGTTGCTGACCCAACGAATTGGAGGCCCAAGCGTACATCCCTATCAACCGGCAGGTATATGGGAAGCCCTGGCCACCCGAAATGCGGTCAAATACGTTCAAAATCACAAGGACAGCCTGTATCGACGGTCGATGTACACCATCTGGAAGCGCTCATCGCCCCCACCCATGATGTTAAATTTTGATGCGGCCGAACGACATACATGCATTGTCAAACGCCAGAAGACCAACACACCTTTGCAAGCCCTCGTCACCCTCAACGATCCGCAATTTGTCGAAGCCGCCAGGGTATTGGCGCAGCGAGTAGGGCAACAAGGCGAAAGCAAAAAGGATGAAAAAAGCGTGATCAATGATCTGTTCAAGGCCGTTATCAGCCGGTCAGCACGGGCCGAGGAAATAGCGCTTATGCAGCAACTTTACGCAGAAGAACTAGCCGACTTTAAGAAAAACCCTAAACGAGCTGCTGAGTTATTATCGGTAGGCGAGTATCCAGTCGATGGCCATCTGAACCCGGCCGAATTAGCTACCTGGACTGTCGTAACCAGTACCGTAATGAATTTCGACGAAGCGATTATAAAACGCTAAGGGCAAAGGGCATGGGGCAAAGGGAAGCCCCCAAGCCCCATGCCCTCTGCCCCATGCTCTACAACCTATGGACATTCAGTATCAACTTCATGACCAACTGAGCCGCCGGACATTTTTGGGCCAAACCAGTGCAGGTTTGGGTACCATTGCGCTGGCTTCGCTGCTCAATCCAACAAATTTATTTGGCGGGTCGCCGGGCGAAAATCCAGCCGTTGGGAAGCCGCATTTCCCGCCAAAGGTCAAGCGAATCATCTACCTGTTTCAAAGTGGAGCCCCTTCGCAATTGGAGTTGTACGATTATAAGCCGAAACTTGAGGCTATGTGGGGCCAGGATTTACCCGAATCGGTTCGGAAAGGGCAGCGCCTGACCGGCATGACCGCCGGACAAAGTCGTTTCCCATTGGCCGCTTCCAAGTATAAATTTGCCCAGTACGGTCCGGGGCAGATGTGGATTAGTGAATTACTACCCAACATTTCCCGATTGGCCGGTGATCTTACCTTCGTTCGGTCGCTTCATACCGAAGCCATCAACCACGATCCGGCCGTCACCTTTTTTCAAACGGGCAGCCAGCAGGCCGGGCGCCCCAGTTTTGGGTCGTGGGTGAGTTATGGACTTGGTTCCGATAACCAGAACTTACCCGCCTTTGTGGTGCTTCTGTCGAAGGGCCGTGATGGCGACCAACCGCTATACGCTAAGCTCTGGAGCAATGGATTTCTGCCATCGGTGCATCAGGGGGTTGTGTTCCGATCAGGACCCGATCCGGTCTATTACCTCAACAACCCACCCGGCATCGACAAAACCAGCCGTCGGCGTATGCTCGATTACCTGGGCAAGCTGCATCAGGAACAGTTCAAACATGTCCTGGACCCGGAAATCAACAACCGGATGGCGCAGTATGAAATGGCATACCGGATGCAAACGTCGGTGCCCGAAACGCTCGACATCTCGAAAGAGCCCGACTACATTTTCGATATGTATGGCCCAGAAAGCCGGAAACCCGGTACGTTTGCGGCCAATTGCCTGCTGGCCCGCAAGCTCATCGAAAAAGATGTGAAGTTTGTCCAGCTATATCATCAGGGCTGGGACCAACACGGTAACCTTCCGAACGACATTAAGATTCAGACCAAAAGCGTTGACCAACCATCATCTGCATTAGTTATGGACCTGAAACAGCGGGGCTTACTGGACGATACGCTCGTGATTTGGGGTGGAGAATTCGGGCGGGGTGCTTATTCGCAGGGGAAACTCACCCGCGACAATTACGGACGCGACCATCACCCAAGAGCATTTACGATCTGGATGGCTGGAGCCGGTGTAAAAAAAGGGCTTGTCTACGGCGAAACGGATGATTTCGGTTATAACGTCATCAAAGAGCCGGTTCACGTACACGATTTCCAGGCAACAGTCTTGCATTTACTTGGCATTGACCATGAAAAATTGACCTTCAAAAGCCAGGGCCGCCGGTATCGCCTAACCGATGTTCATGGTACGGTTATCAAACCCCTGTTGGCATAATCAATCGGTATAAGTACCTTAGCTATCCTAACTTTGTACTTATAAAAATTGAAAGTAATTTTTGCTGCTTTTCTTCTGCTTGCCTATTCAGGTCAGGCCCAATTCCGCTATGGAAACGAGTGGATTGTTTCAACACAATCGTACGCAAAAATCAGCATTCGGGAAGATGGTGTTTATCGAGTCAACTATGCCGAATTAATGAGCGCTGGTTTCTCAATTGGTAGCATCAGCCCTAAAAACTTTCAGCTTTTCCACCGAGGTCGCGAACTGGCTATTGAAGTCGTTGGTGAAGAAGATGGTCGATTTGATCCGACCGATTATATCCAGTTCTACGCCGAAAAGAACAAAGGTGAACTCGACAGTCTGGTCTATTATCGTACCCAACGCGCCAATCCATACCAAAGCTTATTTTCGGACGAGACCTTCTATTTTCTAACGGTGGGGGTGAAGCCGGGTCTTCGACTTCCTTCATTTGTTGCTAAACAAACTGAGCAGACGCCTGAACCCTATCATTTCGAACAGCAGGTTACGGCCTTTACCAATCAATACTCGTTCAACAATTCAATTGGTCTGGTTCCTCCGGTTCAGCAAAGCTATTTTGAAGAAGGGGAAGGCTGGACAAGCAATTACATTGGCCCAGATTCAGCAGCCAGGTTCACGATAACGTTCCAGAATCGGGTCGTTGACACTAAGCTGCCACCCACGTTTGAGTTCCAGATAAATGGCCGTTCGAACAATAACCATCAGATTTGGTATGCACTACAGGATGGCAATCCGATAGATACACTCACAATCGGCCCATTCAGTCCTAAAAACATTCGGCTAAGTCTAACCGAAAATGCGATAAAGAACGAATCTGTTCTGTTAAAAACACAGTCGATTAAACTAAGTACGTATGACTGGTATTCGATGACGTATCTGAAGGTCGTCTACCCGCAGCGTTTTGTGATGAATGGCCTGCGAAGCAAGTACTTTTATTTACGACCAACTACTGTTAATCAGTCAGTTGTACAAATTCCCGATCTAAGCGCCGATTATATGGCTTATGCTCTTACAGATCGGTATGCCACCGCCCGAATTACAATACAGGCTAATCAACTCGTTGCCCCGAATACATCGAACGGGCAAACGGTGTTCATTAGCAATGAGATCAAAAAATCATCTGCTATTTCGACGGTCAGCTTTTCAATACCAGATCCCAAAACAAGTAATTACCTAATCGTTACGCACCATTCGCTGCTGGAGTCGGCAACTCAATATGCCGCCTATCGGGCATCCGATGCAGGCGGTGGCTATAAGCCGTTGGTTATCGAAACGAAGGCAATCTATGAGCAGTTTAATTATGGCGAGCGCAGCCCGATAGCAATACGCCGTTTTGCCGATTTTATGTTGTCAGGCGGAGCTGATAAGCATCTGTTTTTGTTGGGTCGGGGCATTAGTTTTCCTGATGTATTAAAAACCTCGGAAGTCGACGATCTGGTCCCCACGTTCGGCTATCCAGGCTCTGATGCCCTGCTCACAATGGGCCTGAAGGGTTTCCCGGAGTTTGTACAGGCGATTCCAACCGGGCGGATTAACGTGACCACCAATCAGCAAGCTGTCAATTATCTGGCGAAGGTCAAAGAATTTGAACAAACTCCTCCTGCCGATTGGCAAAAGAGAATGATCCACTTAAATGGTGGACACGACCAGGGTGAAATTCTTTACCTGAAAAGCCTGATGGAGCAGCTTCGTCCAATTGCCGAAAAGCCTTACATGGGCGCACAAGTGACGTCGCTATCGAAAAAAACCTTTGAAGAAGTTGAAGCGGTCGATATTTCAAAACAGATTAATGAAGGCGTTGGGATGGTTAGCTATACTGGACACGGCTCATCCAATACGCTCGATTTTAATATTGGCTACTGTTCGGCTCCCGGCAGTAATATTAACAACAAGGGCAAGTATCCACTCATGTTTTTTAATGGGTGTAGTATTAACAACCTATTTTACAAGTATGATCCCCTCAGCACCGACTGGCTGATCACGCCCGACAAGGGTGCTATTGCCGTACTGGCCGGTTCGTTTTGGAGCTATCCAACCAGCACGCAAACCTACGCCACTACCCTATATCAGAAACTTTTCGCCGACAGCACTAGCCTATCTCTTACGCTAGGCAAACTACAACAGCAAGTCAACCAGAACCTCAGTCAATACAGTGGCGACCTAACGCTGCGCACTGACTTACAGCAAATTATCTTACAAGGCGACCCAGCGTTACGTATCTTCCCGTTATCGAAACCTGACTATGTTGCCCAAAGTTTGTTTATCCAGGCCCGACGATCAGGAACCTCTATTGCCAATAACGATTCGCTAACTGTCAATCTGATTCTATCGAACGTAGGTAAGTTTTATGCCCACCAAACGGTTTCGTTTCAATTAAAGAAACTATATGCCAACAATAGCGTAATCAATCAGCGATTTTTGGTCAATATCAAGGCTGTTCGGGATACGATTTCCATTCCAATTAAAAAGGAGCTTTCCCTGCGGCAATTAGAAATTACAGTAGATAGCAATGACCAAATCGACGAGTTAGTGGAGACTAATAACCAGCTTAATCTGGAACTCACAGATTGGCCGAGTATTGAGCAGACCAGCCTTTATCCAGCCAACGCTCTTCCCGATCAGCTAAATCCGATTCTGTCGGTAACCGTTGATAATCGTACACTCAAACATGGTGATTATGTCTCAGCGAATCCGACCATACGGGTCAACTTGACGGACGAAAATCAATTACCAATCGATAAGCTGGGCAATATTCAAGCCTATTTTAGGCAATGTAATACGTGTTCGTTCACGCTTTTAAAGCCTCAGTCTGGTTCAGTCGTATCAATAACCTCGCTCCTGGCGACTTATCAATTAACAAATCTGGCTGCCGGTACATATGAATTACTAGTAACGGGTCGTGATGTAGCAGGCAATTCGGCTGGAAACCCCTACACGATTAGCTTCAAAGTAGCCACCGAAACAGCGCCAACTACCTGGAAAATCTATCCAAATCCAGGCAGCGATATTGTGCAGATTAGCTTTACATTGGTTGGGCAGTCGGCACCAAAGGCAGCACAGTTACAAATTTTCAATAGCCTAGGCGTTTCTGTCGATACGTATATGCCAACGCCATTCGTGGGTGAAAACACTCTTTATCTGGAAAATTTCCGACAACTTCCGGCTGGTCTCTATCAGGCTACTCTCAAAATCAGTTGGGACGGCGGCCGTGAGGAACTATTGCAGGGGAAAATCATCAAACGGTAGCCGCTTTAGTCAACCCCTGTCTCGATTAATGTCTGTTTTCGGCGGTACCCATAGGCGATTTGGCCTTTGCCAATGCAATCAGGCGTACTTTGGCAATAAGCAAGTGCTGTGTTTTCTTTGGCAATCAGGCCAGTCTGGTAGGCATATACATCTACCTGTCGATTGAGCGAAATAGCCGTCGAATCATTCTGTTTATTGACGACCTGAATTGTATTGGCGAAATTTTTACCATTAGCGATATAGGCATTCCCAATTTGTTCGTAGCGGCAACTACTAGCGGGTAATGAGTTGTACTCGTTCTGATTCCAGGCAGTGCTGACAACAATTGGGAATAAAAGCCTGATAACTGCGATTGAATTTTCGGTACGCATCAGTCGATTGGGCCACTGCTGCACCGTCCAAACCGAATCTGTCTTCCAGCTATCAGTCGATCGACTCCGTTTGTATCGAATCAGTTTATACGTTTTATCCGTTTGCGCTGATAACCCTGGTTCACCAATCGCTTCTTTTAGAAAATAAGTACTGAAAACAGGGGCAGCACTTAGGGAGTAATGTTCTTCCCGTATTTCATATATCCAGTAACGTCCTACGTCAACGGGTGCATACTGGCTATCGTCTTTGGGGATAGTACCTTCCGGCTGGCAGGATTGTAGAAACAATAACCCCCAAAGTATAGTCGACCCTGAATACTTTCTAAATAATCCAATCATATCGCTAGCTAGATCCCCTAGCCACCTATAAAACGTAGTAATAATCTTTGATCGAACTAAGTATCCTATAAAAAAAGAGAAGTTCGCATTGACGTGATGCAGGAACTCCTCTTTGTACGATACATACCAATAAGTTTGGGAGATTCTATCTACCTGTTAACCCAAATTATGAAGGATCTTTTGTAAATCAGATTCCAAACCTTCCGTTCAAATTGAAAGGGTGAGGACGCAATTAAGCGCTAAAGTCGTTAGTGGATGTCATTGCATCAAAATTACTCCCTCCCTTCAAGGTAATTTTCGAAACCTTTCCGTGTTTCATAAGCTTCGGTTTTTTATACGACTTTTTTACAGATTGTACTAAGTTAGATGGGGCACTTTTCATGTATGTAAATGGAAATTTTAAGTTGCAAGATATCCTACTCGACAATCACTTTTAGGGATTGTCTTTTTATTCCATTGCTATCCTGAAGCCGTAAAAAATAGACGCCAGGAGCCAAATAGCCAGTAGAATTTACTGATACGGAGGTAGGACGCTCGCTCTTACGAATGGTCACCGGAACAGCATTTCCCAAAGGGTCAAACAGGCCAACAGCAGATAAATCCTGGTTAGTAGATAACACGGTGAAACTTCCTTGATTCGGATTAGGATATACTGATGCATCTATGGCTTCGTCCCCTATGTCGGCTCGCACGGCAATGATTTTCGATAACTCTGAGCCACCGCCACTATCTCGCTGGCGAAGTTGGTAGTAATATACTTCCCCTGCCTGCACTTCATGATCCGTAAATGAATAGTCCGATACCTCCTGCGTAGTTGTGTGCCCTTCGATAAAGCCAATTTTCTCAAGACTGGTAGGTATTTGCCCCTTTAAAATATCGAACCCTTCATTTTTCTCCTCCCACGACGTAGCCCAGTTGAGTAATACAGCGTTATCCGATGATTGACCCGTAAATGAAACGAGTTTGACAGGGAGTGGAGCGGAGCCAATAACCGTGAGGGTGTTATCTAATCTGAAGGTTCCTCCAGCTGCGCTAGCTCCCCATGCATAAATTCTGAAACGAACGGCTTGCGGAGTTTTTAATGAAAAAACAGGGCTTAACGATGTCGAAGTGGTTGTTGAGAGCGTACCCGTTGTTATTGTTGTTTCACTGCCCGCTATTGAATAACTAAGGAGATAATTTACAGGTCCAGTCGCAGAGCGACGAGCCGAAAGAGCGATACCCGTTATATCTAGTTGATATCCACTATTTGGCGTCAAAGTAAATTCATAATAATCATTGACATCCTGAGATACACTATTCCAGCCAGTTGCGTTGATACTGCCTGCACCTGCAGTAGCTGTTATACCAGTTCCTCTTACTACATCAGAAGCAGTAATATTAGCATCCTTCGAAGCTACAGGTTGAGAAGTCTGGTTTCCCGCTGCTGCACTAAAATTATACGTTGCAACTTGTGCAATCCCTACCAATGGAAGCAAACAAAAGAGAAGCGGTACAATTATCTTCATAAACTAATAAATAGTTTTTGTTTAAATTTTAGTAAATACTAATTATCAAATAGTAATATTAATAATTTTAATGGAGAAATACATAGTTGATCATAAATCGTTAGAAGAATTTTCGCTTCGAAAAACCCACAGGAGATGTTTACCTTGTTGACTTGTATTGACTGACAAACGACAATAAAAATGGGAGACCCCGTATAAAACAACGAGTGTCTCCCATTTATAAATCAATGAGCTATAATCAGCAGCTCAGTGTCTCGAATCAATAGGCCTATAATCCTGAAATGATACGGGCATATACGTTATTCCCAGCATTGATATCATACCCTGATCCACCATCGTCCGTCACGTTAACCGTAATGTTGGAGGTACTTCCTGAGTTAGCCGTCGTGCGGGTCAGGCTGAAGCCCACATTACGTTGTGTGTTGGCATCCATGAACTGACCCGCTTTCATTTTTAACGTAATCTGCTGCCCATCCAGGTTACTGGTCACATCCCAGTTTTGGTTATCAACTGATACATTACTATCTCCACCCGATACATCGATAGATGTCTGTGCACCATTGAACGTAAGTGAGTAGCCTGTCGGTGCGCTGATTGTAATCGTTACCTGCCCCATTGAGGTAGAATGGTAGCCGACTTCAAACAAATTCACCACAAAACTTCTCACGTTATCAGGAGCGGAAGCTGTAAAATTCGATTGGGGTAATACAAGGGTTGGTGATATATCAGGACCGTTTGTTGCCGTTACACTCACTAATGCCGTCTGTGTGCAGCTACCTTGACTGGCTAACAACGTAAAGGTTTGTACACCAACACTCGTGAGGGTAGCCGAAACAGGCGATCCGGTTGTAGCGTCGAGCGTTGCACCAGCAGGCGCACTCCACTGATACGTACTTGCCCCGCTGGCAGTCAGGCTAACCGTTCCACCAATCGCTGTGGTAGCCGATGAAGCGCCAGCCACAACCGAAATTGGGCTATCGATCGCTACGTTTCCGCTTATGGCCGTAGCACTGGCGCTAGCCGAAGAGAATACGGTCAGGGTAAAGGAACCTGCCACCGTAGGAACCACGCTGGCGAAGGTAGATGACGTCGATACACCGGATGTTGTGGTGCTGTTGGTCCCATTGGTCACCGTGTAGCTGTAGGTATCGCCACTGCTGAGACCATTGACAGTCACAATCAGATTAACAGGCTGCCCCGAACAGACCGCCGACGTGCTGGCTACTAACGTTGCCGAAAGAGGACTGGCAAACTGAAAGCGGGCCATTACCGGGAAGTGATCCGAGGTAGTTGTGCCGCCAACGATGGGCCGCACCGCCGTAACTGAGTTCGGGATGTAGGCAATGCCGCTGGCCGGGAACGATCCGTTTGTACTGATTTCGTTCGAAACAACCAGGTGGTCGATAATATCCGGGTAAGATGCCGTACTCGAAATATTACAGGTGCTGAGTTGCTTCGTAATGGTTGTATAGTCGGCCGAGGTTACGAAGTTGTTGAACGATGAAACAGCCGTACTACTCGTGGCCGCATCCACATAAATCGACTGGTCAGCATCGTCGTTAAAATCACCCATGATCATGACATTACTGGTTGGATAAGTATTGTCAAGATAGGTTTTTAACGACGTGTAGTCCGTTATACGGCGGTTATACGACGATACATCCGAACCTGACTTAGCATGTACCCCAACCAGTTTGAAATTCTTTGTGACACCATTGATCGTCACATCGCAGTTCATAAGTAATGGAAACCGGTTAGAAGCCCACGCACTCGTTCCTGCTCCTTCTGTGAGGATTTGTGAAGCCGAGACATTAGATACGACGGCCGTATTATATACAAAGCAAACCTTTTGACCATATGTCGTGGCATCGCCTGACACTTCAGGATCATCGAACCAGTGCGAATAGTAAATAGGCGGATTCCGGGTTGGATCGGCGCCACAGGTATAGGTGTACGATTTTCCTGTGTTCGCATTTAAGGTGGCAACAATAGCATCCAATTTGGTCAGATCCGTAACCTCTTCCAGGCAGTAAATATCCTGGTTCATATTTTGCAATTGCTGCCGTACGTTATCCTGCTGCTGGGCTTCGTTGGTAGGGCCAAATCCTGTATTACCCAGCCACTCTACGTTCCACCAGGTAATATCCAGCGTGTTGTCCGTCGAAATGCCGGCACCACCTGTACCTACTCCAGGACACGAAGCGGTATTTGGTGTAGAACCTGGCACATCGGCTGTTGAACGAGGCAATAGCTGACAAACGCCATTAAACAAACTCACTACGCCCGTAATATCAACGGTGCCACTAGGGCGAGTGGCTGCCACCAGATCCGTTCCGTTCTGAATCCGCATCACTACGGTTCCACTACCTGTTGTCAGGGTGTAATTCGTATTACCGGTGAATGTAGCGCCAGCCGGTGAAAAAGACGTAATACCTGTAAGGGTTACGAGTTCGCCTTTATGATCACAGAGGGTAGATGCCGTCACTGCAACAGGCGTAACAGGAGCATTGGTAGCCGATGTTTTGACAAAACAGCCGGTGAAATCTTTCAGCTCTTTATCTGTCTGATAGGTAGCCAGCACACCGGTTACCTGTATTTCATCACCAATACTTAGTTCAGGAAGTTCTATAGTCGTTCCTGTTCCGGTATAGAGCATGATGCCACCCGTAGCATCCTGAATATAAATGTTGGTGCCTAGGATTGAGGTAACACGGCCCGTTGCTGTAAACGTTATACCATCGGTCGCTCCCCGAATCGCACTGATTTGTGTAGAAGTTCCGCATGGACCGGTATCGCCAGCCGGAAAAACGGTTCCACTGACTGCAACCGTTTTTGACGTCGCTACACCACTACTGCTCACTGTTATGCTGCCAGAGTAAGCTCCTGTAGAAGCCCCTGTCGCCAAACGCGTGTAAATCGTCTGATTTAAGGAACCATCGCCCGCAGGATTTACCGAAATAGGGCTAGTTGAAAAGGCGGAATTATCAGTCGACACTTCGAAGTTGGCAGGAGGTGCAATCGATACCGAATTTGTGAGGTTTTTTCCTGAAGCGACAAACGATTTCGAAGCTGAAGGACCTGTTCCGGTATAGTACATGCCCGAAAGCGATTTAGGCAGAACACCTAACCGAGGATCGCTGTTGAGTGAGGAGTAAGTCAGCGTAAAATCGTCAAGCCCTGTAGTGGGTCGGTTGCCGCTTCCTGTGCTAGCCGTTAAGGCAACGACCCGTATCCAGACAAAATCGGCGATGTTATCGAGTGCCAGATCAAATTCGTAATTAACCGGGTTATTAGAGAACGTCGCCCCTCCAATATCCTGCGTAGCTACAGTCGTAAACGATGTTGGGGCATTGCCAATGGCATACTGTATACTCCAGGTAGTCGTTCTAGTCGACGTAACATCCAGCGACTGAAGTTTCAGCGAAAGCTTAAAATCCTGTAAACCCGTTGTATTGGTCAGCTTAACGGCAAATGCAGCACCTGGATCGCCAAAAGCTCCCGTCTGACGGACGGCCAATGCACGGTCCGTTGAAACACCTTGTGCTCCGGTACTGCTACTTTGGGTTAACCCATCTGCTGAAGCCACATTCCGAAAATTGCCTGTTACTGTAGCCCACGATGTTGTTGACGATAAAGCAGGCGTTACCGAAGCCCCCAATGTCGAACTGGTTGCTCCTGTATAGGCATACCAACCCGTGGGTAGCCCAGAAGCGATTCCGTCAAATGTCTGGGTATAGGTGGTACCAGACAACGTAACGTCCTGAGCCCAGAGCCCATGCGTTACTAGCAGAAAAGTTAAAACGAAGAGTAGACGTCTTTGCATGATGAAATGAGGTATTAAATAGGCCAATAGATTAAAAATTTACGTGCTTAAGAAACCGTTTAACCCTCTAAAATAAATCTACATTCTTCACAATGACGTCCCAGTTAATATTATTTATTTATGTTCCTTATTTAATATAAATAAAACTAAATAAATTCATAAAACACCCTTAAAAATGGTAGCTAAGTGAGCGAATAAGTAACTCGTTAATCCATTTGATATAAAATTTTAAACCGAACTATCTTTGTTAGTGATACTGTCGGCAACCTAGGTCAAACAACACCATAACCAACCAAAACAAAAGTTAACTACTTATCTATCAATCATATACGACATAATCCTTTTTATTTATATATACTGAATAGCACCCGGTTCGCTGGCATTATCTGTCGGTAAGCCACCCTTGCGGATAAATTCCTTTATCTTTGATCAGTCATTAGTAAAGCGTATGTATCGATTAACTCAGAATCAAATCTCATCTGAACTGGCTGGCGAAACGATTATTCTCAATCATGCCGCTGGTATGTATTATGGCCTAAATGAAGTTGGTACCTTCGTCTGGGATCTTCTCAAACAGTCCCCCCTATCGTTTGACGACCTTAAAGAACGGGTTATGGCGAATTTTGACGTCGATGAACAAACGTGTATCAACGATTTGCATCAATTGCTGGACGAATTGATCCATGAAAAACTGGTGGAAGCGGTTTAAGAAATTCTGGCAGTTATCGCTGGCGGACCAGTTCCTACTGATTCGGGCGTTTTTTATTGTATTGATTATTCAACTGGGTCTTAAGCTCCTTTCCTTCCAAACATTCAGAGAGTTCTATAGTAAACTGACCAAAGCCGAGAAATCAACCGAAACACCCCGTCAACTGATTGACCGCGAAATTCAGGCTATTCGTAAAGTAAGTGGGCCACTGTCAGCCTTTTGCCTGCCGCAAGCGTTGGCCCTGACCTACTTCTTACGGAAAGATAAACACATTGATCTGGTCGTTGGCGTCCGCAAAAGCCATACATTTGAAGCCCATGCCTGGGTCGAGAAAAACGGAACCGTTCTGATTGGCGACTTGCCTGATCTGGATTTTCAGCCGCTCTGGACCTGGCATTAACCGGAACACTATTGGCCTGCAACCTGGTTACTAAGGCAGGCAACTCAACTACCGCATGCAACAGCAACTTGACATATGGATACGGGCCATTGTCCGTTGGTTTGGCTATACACCGAATCGGGATTTGTCGGGCTGGATTTTACTTATTATTGCCATTGTTCTGGGCCTGGCCGTCGATTTTGTCATCACACAGATCATCCGATTTGTTGTACGCCGACGTAGCTTCCGAACGCTATCGCTGCTTAAAATCTATGCGCGCTGGGCATTCTGGGTTTTCGTCCCCTCTCTGTTTTTTCTGCTGTCTACCAACATCCAATCCGAGCGATTTCTGCGTCGGCATCCGGTAGCCGACAAAACGGCTGAAATCCTCTTTCTGATTACCACAACCTGGTTCATTGTTCAGCTCCTAAAAGTTGGCGAAAAGCGGCTGATTTACGAATACGACACCAAGAACGATACCAATTTATCGCATCGTAAATTCGTTACGCAGGTACGTTTTTTTCGTCGGCTGATCGTCATTCTGGTCATTGTGCTGGGTGCTTCGCTCTTACTCATTTCGTTTCAGGGAAGTCGTAAAGTAGGGCTTAGTGTATTGACTTCGGCCGGGGTCGTATCGGTCGTACTCGGGTTTGCCGCGCAAAAGACATTAGCCAACCTGCTGGCGGGTATCCAGATAGCCCTGAATCAGCAAATTCGTCTGGACGACGCCGTGGTGGTTGAAAAAGAATGGGGGCGCATCGAAGAAATTAACCTGACCAGTGTGATCGTCCGCCTTTGGGATCGCCGACGGCTGATCCTGCCGATTACGTACTTTGTGGAAACGCCCTTTGAAAACTGGACTCGTTCGGATGCTTCCATCATCGGTTCCATTTTTCTGTATCTGGACTATAGCGTCCCTGTTGAAGCCATCCGAAAAAAGGCGCGTGAACTGGCTGAAAACGATCCGCTCTGGACTGGCGATAGCTTTGCCGTACAGGTTACCGACACTACACCCACCTGTATTCAGGTCCGGGTGCTGGTTTCAGCCCAGGATGCACCTTCGGCCTTTGATTTGCGTTGTCATATGCGTGAAAACCTGATTGCCTTCATTCGCGACGAGTACCCGCAAAGCCTGCCCCAAACGCGGCTGATGCTGGCCGAAGAGTTGAAACCGCAGGAAAATATTCCTGGCCAATAAACCGGCTTATATTTTCTGAATAGGAGGTTGATTTGCAACTGTCAGTGTAAAGACATCGTTGCGGGAATAGTGACCCACGCAGTCGAAATCTAACTTGCTTTTAGCCAATACCGCAAAATCCAGATCAGCCGTTAGTAATCCTTCCTGATTCCAGAGCGGACCGGCAAGCACTTCACCCATCGGCGAGATAATCACACTGCCCCCACTACACATGATTGTTGGTTCGTCGGCAAGATCAGCCTGATACCGTTCGGGGTAGTCGGTCTTTTGTACGAACTGATTGCTGGCCAGTACAAAGCAGCGGCCTTCCAGCGCAATATGTTGCATGGTGGCCTGCCACGAATCGCGGGCGTCGGCCGTTGGGGCCAGGTATAACTCGATTCCCTGCTGATACAAAGCTGTGCGAGCCAGGGGCATGTAGTTTTCCCAACAGATCAGACCACCAAATTTCCCTACTTCACTATCGAAACTGACCAGTGTACTCCCATCACTTTCGCCCCAGATGTAGCGTTCCAGACCGGTAGGCTTTAGTTTTCGGTGTTTTCCTAACAAACGCCCGTCTTTCCCGAAATAAAGTAGTGTACAATACAACGTACCGCCAACTGGTTCTTTTTCGGTTATGCCCAGAGCAACAAACACATTCGCTTTTTTTATGGCCTCGCTAATCCGCTGGATTTGAACGGACTCTACTTCCAGGCTATTTTCCCAGTAATCCAGCCACACAGCACGTCCTTTGTCGGTTCGGCGACCAACGATCGCGTCAAACGTTAAGCCACGTGGATAGCAGGGAATGAAGGATTCAGGAAACAAGACGAACTGGCAACCAGCCTCAGCCGCCCTTCCAATCCAGTCGATCACCAGATCAACACTCTTTTCCAGATCGAACAGCGCAGGAGTCGCCTGCACCACACCAACTCGTATGTTTTTGAAGGGCATAAGCAAAAGGGGAAAAGGGAGAAGGAAAAAGGGAGAAAGGGAGTTTACAGATCAACTTTCTTTTCTCCTTTTTCCTTTTTGCTTTTTTCCTCTATTATAAATTCTTCTCGACAAAATCCGTCATCATCTGGTAGAGATGTAAACGAGTGTTGCCACCGTAAATACCGTGGTTGCGGTTCGGATAGTAAAACGATTGAAATTGCTTTCCGGCTGCAATCAGGGCATTTTCGAACGCCACCGAATTCTGAAAATGTACATTATCGTCGCCAGTACCATGCACGAGCAAATAAGGGGCGCGCAGTTTGCTGGCATGCGTTACCGGTGAGTTATCGTCGTAGCCTGATGCATTTTCCTGTGGACGTTTTAAGTATCGTTCTGTGTAGATGGTGTCGTAAAAACGCCAGTTGGTAACGGGCGCTACCGAGATTCCGGCTTTAAACACATCAGCCCCTAACGTCATACACAAAGCGGTCATGTAACCGCCATAACTCCATCCCCAAATCCCAACGCGACTCTGATCAACAGAAGGGAGGGTTTTAAGCTGACGGGCTACAGCAATCTGGTCTTCGGTTTCGAGCTTGCCCAACTGCGCGTAAGTGGCTGTTCGAAACGCTGTTCCGCGTGCTCCCGTACCCCGACCATCGACCGATACAACAACATAACCTTTCTGAGCCAGGGTCTGGTACCAGAAAAAGTCGCGGCTTTCCCAATCATTTTTTACGGTTTGCGAGCCCGGCCCACCATACACAAACATCAACACCGGATATTTCTTGGTGCTATCGAATGCTACCGGGCGAATCATCCAGCCATTGAGCGGAGTACCATCAGCCGCTTTGGTTTGAAAAAACTGTTTGGGGGCGATAGCATAGGTTGCCAATCGACTTTTCAATGCCTCATTGGCTTCCAGCACACGAAGGTCATTGGTCGATTTTGTATCGCGCAGGCTGACCCTTACGGGCGAATCGGCGGCTGTATGATAGAGCAGATAATAGGAAAAGTCGGGGCTGAAATTTGCCTTGTAGGTACCTGCCAGGGTTGTTAGTTGCTGCTTGCGCTGCCCATCAATCCCGATTTGGTACAACTGCCGTTCAAGTGGCGATTGCTCGGTACCTACATAATAGATTGTCCCTGTTTTTTCGTCAATCCCCGATACCGTTATAACTTCAAAGTTGCCGGTAGTAATCGGACGGATGAGTTTGCCACTCAGATTATACAGATACAAGTGCTTGTAGCCACTTCGTTCGCTAGTCCAGATAAACGACTTGCCATCGTTCAGGTAGGTCAGGTCGTCGGTGAACTCCAGATCGACATAGGTAGGACTGGTTTCGGTCAGTACAACCGTCGATTGGCCGGTGGTGGCATTCACGTGCAGCAAATCGAGCCGGTTCTGAAGCCGGTTCATCCGACGAATGGAGAGCAGATTGGCTAGTTTCGTCCATTGAATTCTCGGCAGATAAATATCATTGTCTGCCAAACCAGCTTCCGTCTGAGCCATTACCTTTTTGCCTGATACCACATCGGCGATCCAAACCGACACTTTCGAATTGGCTTCGCCAGCCTTCGGATACTTGAAGCGGTATTCGACCGGGTAAAGCCCTCCCCAAAGCTGCATGTCGTATTCGGGCACCCGGCTCTCATCGAACCGAATCCAGGCTACCCGCCGACTATCGGGCGACCATTCGAAAGCACGTGCCATGCTGAATTCTTCTTCATACACCCAATCGGCTCCTCCGTTGATAATGGCATTCCGCTTGCCATCGATGGTTAGTTTGGTTTCCTTGCCAGTGGCCAGCTCAACTGCAAACAGGTTATTGTCTCGTACGAAAGCCACCCGTTTGCCATCAGGCGAAAACGTTGCGTATTGCTGCTTTCCACCCTGGCTAAGCGGCTTCAACCCTTTGGTAGCCAGATCATAGACATAAAACGTTGCTTTACTGGATCGGCGGTAAATAGGTTCTTCGTCGGTGGTCAGCAATAGCTTCCGTTCATCGGCCGATAATTGATAATCGCTAATATTGATTGGCTTGCCAGCCACCGTCGCTTGTCGTCCGTCCAGTAACGTCTCAACGGCTGAGCCCGTCGTAATGGCAAATTTGACTACCTTATTGCCATCGAGGGTCGTATAAAAACCACCAGTTTTCATCCAGTTTACAGCGTCGACAGTCTGCTGGGTGAAAACACCGGCATTACGTCCCCAAATATCATCGAGGGTCACCGGTTTTTTCGGCTGGCTATTAGCGGCTATAGATAGAACAAAAAGATGAGCTAGAACGAGCAGCTTTCTCATGCGTTTCAGTTTATTGATAAAGGGAGAGCCACAGAAAACACAGCGAAACCTGTCTACAGCAGGGCGTTGTGTTCTTTGCGGCTCTATATGGGCACTATATTATAACGAGCTACTTAACAGTTTCGGCCGGAACGTTTCCGCCAGCCAATAATCCTTTACGCTTCAGAAGCGCTTCGGTAAACCGCAGGTCATTATCGCTGGTAAAGATGCTGAACGGCAGGTAGATAAACTGTGCTTTGGAGAGGCCTTTCGTTACGGTTTTGGCAATCCAGCTGGCTTTCACATTTGCCATAGCGTCGGCATTGTTCAGAAACAGGATATAAGCTTCTTTATCTTTTATAACGCTATCGATCTGGTTCCATTTTAGAATACCGCCCTCTTTCGCATTGATCCGCATCAGAATCTGGCGACTGTCGATCTCATACACGTACTTATCGAACAGGGCTTTGCTTTGCTCCATTTGGGAGATTCCCGTGATCTGCACGGCCCAGAAAAGCACGTACAAAACCGTTAGCAACACAATGACAATGTAGATCCAGTAGTTTGGATAAACGTTCGTCAGGTTCAGAACGACATTCAGCAGAATGAGCGCGAGGGGAACAAAAGCCCATTTCCAATTCTCTTTAACCCACTGACGAAGGGCAATATTTACGTACGTTTTTTGGTCTAACGCGTATTTTTTGGTCTTAACAATCATAGTACCTCTACATGAAAGTGCAAAGATACAGGTAAAAGTCGTCAGTCGTTAGTCAATCGTGTCAGTAGCCGATGAATTGATAGATGTGCTGATGCCTAGCGACTAACAACGGTTGATTCTTTTCTAAAATGAAGCGCGTTGATCACGTATGTCTGATTGCCCGTCTGACGCATGAGCACATACACCGAGAACGTTTGCCCATCGGCTTTGTACGTACCTGTACTGTAGCGCAGATGATCCGAAGCCCCCCGGTATACGAACTGAAAGCTCTGGGGCGGGTATTTCCGGAAAAAGGAGCGTAAGATCAATTCGGCATGCGTAGCCTGAACGGCTGAAAATTCGACGTTTTCGGTATCAATGACTAATTCAATGGTTTTTGCAAAGCGGGCCGATAGCCGACTGGCATCTCCACTTCGCAACGATACGCCTACAGTTTGTGTAATATCGGTTTCAGTTACGGAAGGTCCGGGTAGTACCCAGATATAAAGGCTTACTATAAGACTGACAATCGTGTGCATAGTCGGTTAAATCAGCTTGTATTTAGTAGGACTAATGGCGAAAACTATGCCAACTCACCAACCTTAGCTGTTATTTCGTTCGCTAACCGCTTTTTTATCATCTTTACATCCAAATTTCGATTGTCGATTCCCGCATGAACATCGCTCAACCCACGCTTATCCTTAATTCTGCACAGATCCATCAGAAAATCAGACGGATAGCGTTCCAGATCTACGAAAATAATTTTGACGAAACGGCGTTGCTGCTGGCTGGCATCGCGGGTGAAGGGTACACACTGGCGCAGGCATTGGCACGCGAATTGCAAACCATTACCCCTTTATCTGTTGACCTGATCCGGCTCGATCTGGATAAAACATCGGTAGCCCAACCTACGGTTCATCATGAGGGTTCGGCCACTGATTTTAGCGATAAAGTAGTCGTTATTGTCGATGATGTGTTATATACTGGCCGAACATTGGCGTTCAGCTTACAGCCTTTTTTGAGCGTACCGATTCGTAAACTACAGGTAGCCGTTCTGATCGACCGGAATCACCCCCGCTATCCGGTAGCCGCCGATTATAAGGGCTATGAATTAAGCACCACCTTAACTGAGCATGTAGACGTTGTGCTCAGTGATTCCGAGCGCATGGGGGTGTATTTACGATAAAAGGAGAAGGGAAAAAGCAAAAGGGAGAAAGGATGTCGATCTGTAAAGTCCTGATCTCCTTTCTCCCTTTTGCTTTTTCCCTTCTCCTTTTACCCCTTATGTTATGCTTTCGTTCCGCGAATCAGGCTGATGCCTGCAAAGAAGAAAACACCGCCCAAAATCAGGTACACAAACGATGCCTGAGCGACTCCACCCCTTGTAAAATCAATTCCGCCGTAGATCAAGCCAGCCAACCCTAGTAAGGTCAGAATGATGCCGAATACGCTTTTGACATTCATACGTTGAGTTATTTAACAGTGAACGATAGTGTATTTGATGGATAACTATCGCCAGCCAATAACTTCCCGCGAATGCCTGACTTTTATGGAAATTTCTACTCAAGCAATACCATAATATCCTCTTTGGTGAGGGATTTTACGAAGTTCTCCTCGGTCGTAATCAAGCTACCGGCCAGTTGTTGCTTGGCTCGCTGTAAAGAAAGGATTTTTTCTTCGACGGTATTTTTGGCGATGAATTTGTAGGTAAATACCGTCTTTTGCTGACCAATTCGGTGCGCCCGGTCGACCGCCTGCGCTTCGATGGCCGGGTTCCACCAGGGGTCAAGAATGAATACGTAATCGGCAGCGGTCAGGTTATGTCCTAGCCCACCGGCTTTCAGCGAAATCAGGAATAGTTTTACGGAATCGTCGGTCTGGAATAGCTCGACCTGACTTTGCCGGTCGGTGGTTGAACCGTCCAGATACGCATATTTGATTCGCTTCTCTTTCAGGTAGTGTTGCACAACGTTCAAGTGCTTGATAAACTGACTGAATACCAACACCTTATGATTTTCGGTCATAGCACTTTCCAAACGCATAATTACGTCATCCAGTTTGCCCGAATCACCTTCGTACTCGGCATCGACCATACGCGGGTGGTTGGCAATCTGACGAAGCTTGGTTAGACCTTGCAATACGACCATCTGCGATTTCGCCATGCCCTCCTCTTCAATATGCTCCAGAATCAGGTTACGATAGTATGATTTTGCTTCTTCGTACTGTGCTTCCTGATCGGGTGTCATCTCACAATAGAGTATACTTTCGACTTTTTCGGGCAGATCAGTAGCCACCTGCGACTTGTTTCGGCGAAGCATAAACGGCTTGATCAGACTGTAGAGTCGACTGGTTTTGGATTCGTCGTGTCGTTTTTCAATCGGTATCTGAAATTCATTTCGGAAGAACGACTGACTACCCAACAGCCCCGGATTGATGAATGACATCTGCGACCATAAATCCATCGTGCTGTTTTCGAGGGGCGTACCGGTCAAAATAAGCCGATTTGCTGTGTTTAGCTGCATTACGGCTCGGGTGATATGCGAGGACGGATTTTTGATTGCCTGCGACTCATCCAGAATCACATAATTGAACCGGTAGTCGCTCAGAAGATCAATATCGATTCGAACGATCCCATACGAGGTTAGAATCAGGTCGTAGTCATCAAACTGGGCTGTATTTTTATCCCGGTATGTACCCGTATACACCATGATCCGCAGATCGGGCGTAAACTTACGCGCTTCCAGCTCCCAGTTGTAGAGCAGCGACGTCGGCATAACCAGCAAACTAGGCTCGGTTGCGCCTGATTCTTTCTGGTTTTGCAGCATAGCCAGCGTCATCACGGTTTTTCCAAGCCCCATATCGTCGGCCAGGCAACCACCAAACCGGTACTGACGCAAAAAATTCATCCAGTCGTACCCAGCCTGCTGATAAGGACGCAGGGTCCCATTGAATCGGATAGGCAACGGAAAATGTTCGATCTCCTCAAAGTTGCGCAACCGCTCCAGCTTCCGACTGATCACTGTGGTGGCCAGGCTGTCCCGTTCCAGCTCTTCTACCAGAGCGAGATGGTGTTTTTGTAATACCAACCTTCCATCCACTGAGCCGTCTCCATCCAGGTGTTCGAGAAAGCCAAACAGTTCCGAATACTTCGTAAACCAGGCACTCGGTATAACGGCTACCTCGCCATTGGGCAGGGTAAATTCCCGCTTCTTGGCCAGAATTAGTTTTCGCAGTTTCAGAAATGGGATTTCATACTCACCAAAGCGAACATTTGCATAAATGTCGAACCAGTCGCGGCCTTCCTGAATCGATACGTCGATACTGGAATAGCCCAGAAAATAGCGTTTGGTATTCTGCGCGTCCTGCCGAACCTGAAAACCTGCATCCTGAAGTTGTTCGTTATGATCGGAAAGCCAGGCAAATGCGTCAGACTTAGGGAGTGTTACTCGCCCATGCCGCAAATCGAGCCCTGAATCGCGCAGAAAGGTTAACTTTTGTTTTTCAAGACGTTGATCCCGACGGATTTTATGAAAAATGTATTCATCGCCTTTCTTTTCTAAACTCACATTGGCCGAGGGGCCAAAACTGTCGAACCGGAATGTAAAGTTGCCATATTGAAACGCCAGATCGAATACAATGCGCTGGTCGGATTCTTCATCCTGCTCCAGCGTATCGACACCACCACTTCCATTCTGGAATAACGGCACTGAAACCGACCGGCTCGACTGCACCATTTCTGATACGGTTAGCACCGGGGTTGGCTCCAGAACTTCAGCCCGGATTTCGAACCCTTTGGCATATACGTCATAGGAGGCAATGAGCTGCGCTACAAAGCGTTCATAATACTGCTGTTCAATATTACGGGGAATGATAATATGGTTTTTTGTAAAGAATGGACGTAGTTTTTTCCCGTCAACATTCTTGCTGAAATGGTACAGTCGATTACCCACCATCATATAGGCAGGCTCATCGCAGATCATCAGCGCATCCTTAAACTGGAATTCGACGCGTTCCGTTTCCATCTCGCCCGCTGCGTTCTGTCGTGGGTAGCGGATGATCGGAAAATAATGCGTTGCATCGGCGTTACGAACAAAGTGAAAATGAACACGGGCCGGCTCAGGCATCCAAGTAATGGGCTGCCAGGCCGGATTGCCATCGTTGCCCATAATGTAAAATGGTCTGCCGGGCATCAGCGCCATAATTTGCGCCTTTATCGTTTCGAGATAACTACCGATGGCTTCCTGAACTAGTTTATCCCCTTTCTGGGTGTCGTATATTTTCAAAAAGAAATCGACAGCAGGCAATTTGCGGGTATTAAACTTCTTAACAATGGTATCCTGCTGAATACTATCAATGAGTTTCACCAGTTCAAAATCACGTTCATCCAGACCTTTGGCAAATTCACCTACGTTTTGCGTCGATAAGGTTTGATTTTGAAGCGTAAGTTCACCCCGGCTATTCCGCTGGACCACAAAGGCCTCAATCAGGTAGCCTAAAAATTCGTGATCCAGCAACGAATACACGATTTGAAACGGTTGTAAAGGCGAAACTTTCATGCAGACTATAGCATTCTGGCCCAACCCTTTCGGACTGGTCAGAACGACAGCAAAAGGTGAACACGTTGATTGAAAACTCGGGTGGATCAGTTGTTGAGCAACCAGCAAAAAAAGCTCAAAAAGTAGTCAATATGAACGTTTTGTCCTTACTGCATAGTTGCCAACGATTTCAAATATACAAATCAAAACAAAACGGACAATAAGGAATCTGGCAAAAAGAGCAAACGAGGTAAAGCTATACGCGAAAGTTATTATCCGGTAAAATCCCCGGCTTCAAACGAGTCATGGCAGGACGATGACAGCCCCGTTCAAAAAAATAATTTTCCAATCAACTTTTTAAGCGATTTGCCCGAAAAGTGTTGCCTAACCAACTCCTGACCCTACTGGTAGCAGGCTCCTTATAACGGCTACTAGATTCAAACAAAAAAGGTCCTGAAGTCAGGACCTTTTTTGTTTGAATCTAGTAGCTACCGTTTTATCTCTTTTTAGCCAGTTGCTTCATCACCAACTTTCTCAGCTCACCTACCTCTGCTTTAAGCTGCTGATTGGCAATCTGTTGCTTTCTATCTGCATCCTCCAGATTACGATTATTCTTTTCCAGTTGAATGCTGTACAACGTTAATTCTTCTATTTTCTTCAGCAATAGGGCGTTCATCTTAGACAGGTCTATACCCTGTTCCGCCATTTGTTCGGCCGATGGTATTTCGGGCAAGTGATGATTTTGCTGGATGAATTTCTCCACGGACGCCAACGACCGGAGTGAATACGTATGCGTGAAAACAATGTCGGCCCATTCGTTCGGATGATTAACCTGCAGCTTATAGTTGGCCTTCACCACATCCCCTTGTCCGTTGACGGCTAGAAATTGATTCGTTGAATAAGCGGAAGGGCTTTTGTCAGTCAACTGTGTCAATCGAAGGCCGCTGGCATCAGCCGTTTCGCTGACGACCTCAAGCCGAGCCATAGGAGCCGATGTGCCGATGCCTACATTGGCGTTATGGCCTAATACAACAGCATTGCTCACCGCCACAGTTGCATCAGCCCCAATTGCGGTCGCATTGGTCAGTGGTTCGTTATTGGCTGCCAGCATAACCCCAGCCTGTGTACCTAAAAAGGTGTTGCGGGAACCTTTATCATGCTGCCCTGTATTGAAGCCAATGTACACATTATCGTCGGAATTGATCGAAGCAGGCCCTGCTTTATTGCCAATGATCGTGTTGTTCGACCCCGTCGTGATATTGCGTCCTGCGTTCACGCCAAAAAAGGTATTGCCTTTGCCAGACGTTGCCTGATAGCCAGCCTGATAACCAACAAATGTGTTTGAATCGGCAACTGCGTTAAGGCCAGCCTGATAGCCAATAAAGGTACTTCGTTTGCCAGTCTGGTTCGCAAAACCAGCTTTAGACCCTAGCATTACATTGCCATCCACGGTATTATTAAAACCGGCGCTGTCGCCAATCATCACATTCTTATTACCGGTTTGGTTCTTATTGGCCGCTCGCAGACCAACCGATACGTTATTCGACCCCGTAGTATTACCCAGCCCATTGGCAATACCTAGAAATGTGTTTCCTACTCCGGTTGTATTGAATGAGCCCGTATTACTACCCATAAACGCATTGCTATCACCAGTTGTGTTGTTATACCCAGCCGAATTACCGATAAACAGGTTTCCAAAACCGGTTGTATTCGTGTAGCCCGAGTTGTTACCGATAAACACGTTTTGTGAGCCAGTCGAGTTATTCAGTCCGGCATACGCACCAATGAACGCATTGAAGTTGCCCGAAACTGTACTATAACCAGCGTTAATACCAATCATCGTATTGTTTAACCCAACCGTATTTGAGAAACCGGCACTGCTGCCTAAAAAGGTACTACCCCCACCCGTGGTGTTAGCCTGACCCGCAGCATTGCCAATGAATGTATTTCCAGTACCCGTCGTCGTGTTTAGGCCAGCGTTGTAGCCCAGAAATGAGTTCTGATAACCGGTCGTAACATTATTCCCGGCTGCATAACCAACAAAGGCATTTTGATAGCCGGTTGTATTCAGGCTTCCGGCACCTCCACCCAAAAAGGTGTTGTTGGCCCCTGTCGTATTGGCCTGACCCGCTGAGCTACCGAAAAAGGTATTATTAGACCCGGTCGTGTTGCTATTACCTGCCTGGTAACCAACATACGAATTACCCGATCCGCTTGTATTGGCATAGCCCGCATTGGCTCCCATAAATGTATTTGAGAACCCACTTTCGTTCGAATAGCCCGCATTATTGCCAACGAACGCGTTGTTGAAGCCAATGGTGTTGGTTCGGCCAGCACCGTTTCCTATAAAAACATTAAAACTGGCTGTAAGCGTAGAAAACCCCGCTTCGTACCCGATAAAGGTGTTTCGATTGCCGCTGGTAAGAGCCTGGCCAGAAAATGAGCCCAGGAACGTATTATAATTTCCGGTGGTATTGGACGTACCAGCACGGTTACCAAAAAAAGAATTCCCAGCCCCTAACGTAGTAAATTTCCCGGCAGCACTACCTACGAATGTATTTTCAAACCCTTGTGTAGTTGTTTGGCCTGCCTGAAAACCCAAAAATGAGTTATTACTCCCCTGCATTGACCCATTACCGGCCGATGGACCTGCTATTGTATTATACGAGCCAGGTAGGGATGTATTTGCAGAGTTAGCCACATAGCTATTCTGCGCCATTAACGTTTTCGCTGAGAGAAAGAAAAGAAAAGCCGATATAATTATACGCATACCTGACTAGTTTATGAGTATATATTAAGATATGTAAAATACTTAACAGGTTGACTATTACCCATCGCTGAAACTACAAGCAAACATCTCGCCAAACAGCTATCCACAAGTTGTGCTCATCTAAATAATAGTGTTTATAAACGTTAACTAGCCTATTCGTCGCGTTTGAGGCCACTTTAGCAATTTTAATTATTTCATGTTACCGATTATTAAAATTCATAACATTATAGCAAATTTTCTTTATCATCAATTTTGGCCCGGTTTTAGCTGTGTATTAATCAACTATTCTTTCTAGTCAACAGTAATTCAATTTCAGCATACCACACTTTTACAAATATTAGTTTACCAATACATAAATAAATAAACATACTATCGTTTAGCTTATCTGAGTGTATCTCTTGGCACATATGCGATAGCTTGAACGACGATTTCATCCCTGATACAAGTGCTTATATCATAGTAAGCCAAACCTATTTACACCGGCTGTTCAGCAGCCTTGATACCGTCCAATTCATTTTAAACCCAGCATGAGATTCCTATACGTCCATACCTATAGAGAATCAAACTAACGAATGGAACCAATTATTTAATCGACAAATTAGTATGGCAATCGGCACTCAACTTGTCAGAATTCGGCGCAGCAGCGATGGGCAGGAGATTTATCAGGCAACGACGACACGTGACACCGACGTTTATCCGCTAACCAGTGATGGTCAGGCAGCTTTCGAGGCAGCCGCCAGTGCGGGCAGTTTTACACTTACTGTAGATAATGGCGCCATAATTCCGGCTGGAACCCGCCCTCCTCTTATCAAACCAGGCACAGGACCAGGTGCCGCTTTTTCGCAAAAAATACAGGCAGAAGACGCAACGGGCACAGGCACTTATACAGGCCAACCGGGCGATAATAACCTGAAGGGACCTTATAGTACCAGTAGCGATTATCTGCTTTATGCAATAACCGATGCCCCCATTACAGCTTCTAATTATAATCTGGCTATCCGCTATCAAACCAATTCTCAGACGCCGGGCACAGCCACTATCATTGTAAATTCGGCCACAACCATGGATTTTCCTTTAGAGGGAACTGATGGCGGAAAACGTACCTACAATATGACTATTTCATTGAATGCGGGCAGCAATCGAATTCGTATACAGGGAAAGTCGGGAACGTCCTTTTATCAGGACTATATTATCGTTACTCGTTCAGCCAGCTAGCAACCCTAGGCTCTTACAATAATAAAGCTCTGGAACTACTTTTCCAGAGCTTTATTATTAGTACCAGGAGCGGGTACAAAACTCCATCATAACTAATTGAATAACAATAAATTATACATATCGAGTAACAAATAGGAAACAAATTCTACACGAGAAACAGTAAGTGCCTCTTTCAAGCAAATATATTTTTGCAAGCCTACTGCCAAGATTCCTTCAATAATCAACTAACAGTAAAGACTAATGAAATGAGCATTTTGAAAATCATATCTGTTTCTATTTCCATTTGTGATAAAAACAGATTGGTTACAACAGCCATAATACATTACAATTCTTCACACTCGTTAAAACTTTGCGGGAGCTGACCACCCTCCATTCTTAGCAACTTGCCAGATATGATATAGAGAATGGTCTTCACCAATATAAAATAGTTCAAGTCGCTTATCTAGGTTGCTCCCAATTGCAATGCTTCCATGACGCTGGTTTTGAACGTTTATATGAAACGATTGCTCTCCTGTCCATTGTGCTGGATTTTGAGTATTCTTGACAGTTTGCCATCGATGATATATGTTATTATTAAGACCAACGTAAAATAACTCAAGTCGCCCATCTTCATTTTGACCAATGACAATATCTTGAGCAAAGTCATTACTACCAAGTCGGTTCTCAGCACTCCACTGTGCGGGATTTTGGGTATTCTTTACCGTTTGCCACTTATGATAAAGAGCAGAATTTGTACCAATATAGAATAGCTCAAGCCGACCATCTTGATTTTGTCCGACAGTCAAGAAGACGGCAAGGTCATTACTACCAAGTCGGTTCTCAGCGCTCCACTGTGCGGGATTTTGGGTATTCTTTACCGTTTGCCAACGATTGTATAATGCGCTTGAATCAAATTCATTAGGAAAAAATAATTCAAGCCGTCCATCAGCATTACTTCCTACTGTAATGTATTTACCCTCAAAATTATTTAAAGCTGAAGTAATGAACTTTTGTTCACCACTCCATTCGTTCATTTTAGCATTCGGAATAGATTGCCATTGGTGGTAAATTTTCTTGTCACTAGCAACGTAGAACAATTCTAGTCGTTTATCCTGGTTTTGTTTTACAGTAATTGGCTGATAACTGTTGAGATAAGCTCTCCCAAAATTTGTTAGTGCTTGATCAGCACTCCATTGGGCAGGATTTTGAGTGTTTTTCACAGTTTGCCACTTATGATAAATTGCATCATCCAATCCAACATAAAATAACTCAAGTCGACCATCTTGATTTTTTTCTACTACCATCTGTTTAGCGCCAATAGTTGTATTTATTTGCGCAGGACCGGCCCATCCATTATTGGCCCTCGTTTGCCAATAGTGAAAAATTTGTGGAGATGTAAGATCTGATGTACCTTCTGTTTCTTGAAGAAAAAATACTTCCAACCGGCCATCCTCATTACTAGCAGTAGTTACTTGAATTATGCGACCCATTGCTATATGAATTTTAAAAAAGTCAATAGAAGGAACTGTTGTGATAATGATCGCAAAATATTACATGCTGATTTTAAAGGACTTATCAAACGGTAGTTTTATTAGCATTGTGAATTTTTACCGCAGGGCTTACATCTAATTAAGGCTTATTACCTTATGTCGCTATAATCAGGAATTTGAACTTTAACTATAAGCGTGAATTTTGACAACGTTTTTTTCTTGTAGAAATAACGGTCTTATGAAGAATTAATAACTGATGTTACGCAAGCTGGTTTTAGACTGCCAGCCTATTGATTAAATTTAAGAAAAACTTGCTCATGCGCTTTGTTTCTCCCGTTTTTGATCTGTATTCCGACTATTTGTTAGTCAATCAAGGCCAAACTACGGCTACTGGTTTATCCACATTAGTGGAGGGAAAACTCTCGCATGATGCCATTACCCGTAGCCTGCATCAACTAGATTATGGCTCCCCACAGCTTTGGCAGGTGGTGAAACCCTTTCTCCAGCAGATAACCGATCCAAATGCCGTGCTGACCCTGGATGATACGGTTGAGCCCAAGCCCTACATGGATACCAACCCACTCATTCGTTTTCATTACGACCACTGCCTAAAGACAGCCCTGAAAGGAATTAATCAACTGACGGCTCTCTATACAACTCAGACCATTTCCTTGCCCGTAGCTTATGAGTTAATTGAAAAAGACCAGCTCCTGACCAACCCCAAGACGGCTAAAACCAAGTGGGTATCTACCACGGGCAAACAGGAACGGTTCCGGCGCTTAATTCATCAATGCTTACTCAATAAGCTTACTTTCAAGTACATACTAGCCGACAGTTGGTTTTCCTCAAGTGAAAATTTCAACTATATAGCTGGCCTTGGACAACAATTTATCATGCCCTTGAAAAGCAACCGAAAGGTGGCTCTTTCGCAGACTGACCGCACCGGCGGCCCGGCAGCAACAGGGGCGGTATCAGCCGATTGGCTCGTTGGCGATCGAAGCGCATCAATGCCTTGCCGTTTGGGTAGCGGGGGTGGATGTTCCACTACTGTTAACCAAGCAGGTCTTCAAAGACGGAGATCGTGAGCAGGGGGTGCTCTATCTGGTCACCAATGATCTGACGGCTGATACGGCTAGCATTCAGACGCAGTATGCCCGTCGCTGGAAAATCGAAGAATTCCACAAATCGGTCAAGTCTAATACCGGCTACGGTCGTTCTCCGGCCCACACCATACGCTCTCAAAGCAATCATCTTTTTTTATCCCTGTTAGCTTACGTCAAGTTGGAAGCCTTACGGTTATCCACTTCAAAAAATCATTTTGCCTTAAAAACGCTGCTGACTCTAAATGCGATGAAATTGGCCATGAGCGAACTTAACAGCCTCAAAAATCAATCTACTCTATTAGGTAAGGCTGCGTAACTTCAGTTAATAATAGAAAATAGGCACCCACTTCTCTTTATAAATAGTTACCTTAACACTTTGGCAAATCAGTCATAAAAATAGGTGTCAGGTCGGAATCGAACCGACGATCAACGGCACCACAAGCCGACGCTTTACCACTCAGCTACTGACACAGTTGGGATATATGGATTCGAACCACAGTCTGCTGAGCCAGATTCAGCCGTCCTACCTCTGAACGATACCCCAATATAAAATACTCGATGTCCTGTCAGGGTTCGAACCTGATACCTCCTGAGCCAAATTCAGGCGCTCTACCAACTGAGCTACAGGACAATACAATTTGTAGAACTACAAGGGCACAGGCTATAACTGTATGGCTGTGTACAGAGACTATTTTTCACCCTTGTAGTTTACAAATCTGGCACACCTGGAGCGATTCGAACGCCCGTCAACGGTTTTGGAGACCGATATCCTAGCCACTGGACGACAGATGTGTAGTTGGCACTGAGGGATTCGAACCCACTCACCCAAAGGAACAGATTTACAGTCTACTGCAACTCTCCCGCGTTGCCGAGCGCCAATATGTAGGGTGAGCCGGAGTTGAACCGGCGACCTTCGGCTTATGAAACCGATGCTCTAACCCCTGAGCTACCACCCCGAGAAAACAGAAAAAGCCCCTATCAGATTAAGTCAGATAGGGGCTCTCTACGAAAAAAGTCTTTATACCTTAGTCAATAGTCACACCCCTACAAAGCCAGTACTGGCTTTGCATTTGATGTTGATATTGACGGCGATTATTCATAGTGCAAGGGTAATGGAAAAGAAATCACACTTGCAACAATTAATTTTAGCTATATCCTTCTCTCATCCTCAAGCTGAGAGTCAAGTATAATTCCAAATGAGCGCAAGTACTTCATTGTCACTTTGGGGTCTGTGTGTCGGTTATGTCGCATGAGCCGCAACAGGTCTCTATACTGCATGTAAAGGTGCACATTGTGAGTGTGTTTCCAGGCATACAGTGTATAGTTCTTGCCAATTCCTAACTCATCCAGCCGTATCCGATAAAATTCGAAAAAAAAGTTTATCCCTACTGCTTTTGGCCCTGGTTTAGGGTCACAGTAATTCCTCCATACCCCTTTACCCTGGTTGCCAAAAATGTACCATTCTGAGGGTAGACCTATCAGGTTCATGTTTGCTATAACCTCTGTTAAGCCAGGAGATATGTCAACTGGTTCAGCCTGGCCATTCTTGGAAACATCGGCAGGCACTAAGATGGTGTTGGTTTGCCAGCGTATATCACCCACCTTAAGGGTTAACAATTCTTTAAGCCGAATACAGGTGTAATAAAGCTATTGGATGAACTGATATCACTTCCCAAGCCTTAGCCTCTTAGATAGCTTATCATCTTCTGTATTTGCTCATCATTATAGGCCTAGTGAAGGCGGGACTGATCAGTAGTTCCATATCAACATCACTTGAAAATTTCTGGTGAATAACTATTGAGAGAAATCACAGATTAATTTCGGTAATGTTTCATGAAGCAGAAAGCCCCTGCAAACCGCCATATTTCAAGCGATTACAGGGGCTTTCTAGTACCAGGAGCGGGAATCGAACCCGCACGGGCCGTAAGGCCCACAGGATTTTCATACCAACTACAACTTTCGTTGCTCTTTACCATTTGTAAAGATTTGTGGTCTGGACTTTCTCTTCACCTTATTTTGATAGTATCAAAACGTAGGTGCCACCTATTAAGTCTCTACACCTTCCATGTCAACTAATTCATTGACAGGCTTGGCTCGGGATTGCCAATCATCACTGATAAGGTTTCCCCGAATTTAAGCGGTTCTACTCCGACAGTTTCCTGTCGGGCACTCAACTTTTTGATATTCTTTGCTCGGTAATTATCCGTAAGCGCATGGCAGTTCGGACACATCGACGATCTTCTCTTCAAAAGAAGCATCGAAAGTGTAACGGGCCATACTATTGAAAACGATTATGTTCTCAACATACGAATAATACTAAAAATATCAAAGAACTAAGTCCGGCGCGTCTACCTGTTCCGCCATCCCGGCATTCATCCACTAAAAGTGGCATTTTACAAAAAAAGCACCGGGTTCGGTGCCTCTTTGTAGAGCGAAAGACGGGGTTCGAACCCGCGACCTCGACCTTGGCAAGGTCGCGCTCTACCAGCTGAGCTACTTTCGCGTAATTGCCTTTCGGCGAATTGTGGATGCAAATTTAGGGAGTTTTCTTCGGTTGTCAAGTCTTACTGTCAAAAAAATTTCAGAAAAGAGATTGGCTTAGCTAACAGAATCTGATTGTTAATGGGTTACGATATTCTATTTACGGTAGCTGACGCATGAGGGTGGTTCGCGTCAGCTACCGTAAATAGAATGCCATAAAACCAATCTTATAACAAGGGGTCATTTACCTGGGTATCGAAAACGCCTGTTAACACCTGGCCATTCCGTTTTATCTGCACCCAGATCCGGTAATGACCGGCTCGCGGAAAGGCATATGGAAATTCAACCATGTTTGGCGTTTTCATAGTATGATTCATGGTGGGCATACCAGCCGCCAGCAACTGATTCTTTTCAGCCTCCGGCATCGTTTTCAGTCGATTCACGTAGGCATCAATGCTATCGCGGAAGTGAACAGCATCAGGGTAGTGAAACGTACGGGCCGTATCGGCGATGCGGGTAACCAGCGAGTTTTCGGCGGCCATCGAATAGGTCCCAACTGGATGCAAATGAATATAAACCGTACCATCGGAACGCAAAATGGCAGCATGGCCAGGCATTCCCAGATACGGCTCCAGAGGGGCCGCTTTTCCCTGTGCATCCGCTACGGCAAATTTTAACGTGTATAATTTATCTGCTTCCAATACTTGGCCAGACTTATCCATCCAAAGCATAGTCGACCCATCGCTCAGTTTGCAGGTGGCGCTGGGTTTGCCACACACAACCATATCATTGTCTAAATGCGGTAGGTTCACGGCATTGGCTTTCACGCCCATCGGTTCGGTTACCAGCCAGCTATCGTCGGGGTCGGTTGGTTTAGCGGCTGCGGCTGCTTCGGCACTAATTTTCAGCGAAGGCACGTCAATCGTATCGGTCAATGTTTCAGTAAAACCACTCCGAAAAACAACATCCGAATAGACCAGATACTTCCCCCCCGGCAACGGAGGCAGGGCAACCTCATAGGTCAGGGTATCCCGACGGTTGGGGTGCAGATGCGCGAAGGCATCTAGACCGGGAATTCTGACCAGAAAGGTGTGCATCAGTTTCCCATGATCGGGCAACATATAACTGTATAGCCGACGTACGCTCCGAGCAGCACCTGTATCGAACCGGATCGTTAGTTGCCGTTGCGCATTCATGACCCGAACAGCCGTTTTAATGGGCATTGGCCGGTACAATTGCACATCCCGGTAATTTTCGGCTGTACTTGTCCACCAGGCTCTCCATCCGGTTAAGATGAGACCAATCACCAGCAAACCCGCTACCATACCAATCCAGCGCCGACGCCCCAGCGTGACCGGTACCGGCTGACCGGGTTTTAAAACACCATCGGCATTACTGGCTCCTACAATCGTGATTAGCATCACAATCAGCAAGAGCCCCATAAGGGCTAGTCCAACGCCAGTTCCTTCGGGCATATCACGCAGGGCGGTAGCTATTGCCATTACCGGTACAATAACCTGCTGTTTGCCATCGGGGCCATCGATGCTTAATTCAACGCTTGACGAACCGGAGTCCATCAGCCATAAATCGCCCTGATACCGGTTCTGGCCAACGGGTTGCAGCACATCGTGCGTAGGAGCCCCTTTATCGCCTGATCTAAAATAAATGGGCCGGGCTCCAATGCTGCTCACCCGACCCTGCTCTACGTAAACCGTAACGATGGCCGTACCGGGCACCACATCGGGTGGATTAATGCTGATTAACAATTGGTACTTACCCACCTGTTTTTGTACGATCACCCCCGAACTACCCACGTGGGCGTTGGAGAAAGGTGAAAGAGCGAACCAATGAATGAGTGAGAGAATAAGTAGCACGAGCCATTTTGCACGGTTAGGCATGCACAAATGACGTTTAGTAGCCTTTATTGAGTTGAATTTCATAGTTTATCCGCTTATCGCTCATTGTTCACCGCACTACCCGCTTCATCCAGTTGCCCCATACTAAACCGACCCGCGCCGACAGAAACGCGTAGATCAATGATTTACCAAAACCGATGGCAAACTCAACGGGCGTCTGGATATTCCACGGGCCATAATCGTACCGGTACTCCCAGTCGGGCGGACTTTCGTAGGTCCAGGAATACGATAGAAAAAGGCCATTACGTGCCCAGGGAGACTTGGTCAGGAACTCCCCAAAAGGCCATTGAAAAATGAGTAATACAACCATGAAGGCCACGGCATAGATGGCAGCCAGAAACCAGTCGTTCAATTTTCGACGACCTGTTTCGGCGGCTTCAAATCGGTGCATCAACCAATCGAGCACGAAGCCCGGTACAATCAGCAACATCGGAAAGTGGAACGGCTGGTAATGCGTAATGGGGTTCAGAACCGGCCCAAGTCGGGGAGTTGCCGGAAGATACTGGATTACCCAGCTAGGCAGAACCAACGCCAGCATATAGATGCCCGTTACGGCTGTAATCGGCCAGCGTAACAAAGAAGCCCGCCCTACGGCCAGCAGAAAAAACGGAAAGACGATAGCGGCCGTTGCGTAGTAGCTCGACTGATGGGTCTCACGCATACCCATCGATTCGGACGCCAGCGTAAAGATCATACAAAGCAACAGGGCAGCCGCAACCGCAAACAACCACTGTAAACGGGTACTTTGCTGACCAGCCTGACTCGTCTCAAGTGTCTGTACTGAATTTCGATACTGGTTCTGAAGTGCTAATACACCAACGATGGCTCCTAACTGCATGGTCATGATACCAATAGCCAGAATGGTATGCGGGGGTGTTAAGATCTGTACGTCAAGACCATAGGTATTGTGCCACCAATCGTCGAAAGGGGCCGAGGTCAGCATGGCCAAAGCCCCCCATACGCAGAACATAGCGCCCAGCGGTCCGTAGAAAACACCCCAAAAGGGTATGGCCTCTGGCCGACCAGGGTGATTTTTACGTAACGTTAGATCCAGAATCTTGTAGGCGGAAAACAGGCCACCTACCACAGCCCCCAGATAAATAACCAGGTGTGGGGGCGCAAAAAGGCCGTCGCGACCGATACTCATGTGCCACATGATGTCCCAGAGTAGGCCCATGATGACACAGAACGACGAAAACACAACGGCATAAATATAGGTTGGAATACCTAAGCGCCAGCTACCCAACTGAAATTGAGGGCCGGAAGGATGATCAGGTTGCATACAAGTGTGATGAACTCTATATAAAGAGGTCTAAACGAGCGAAAAGGTTGCTTGTAACCCGTTGATAGAAAAAGGCATGTGTCGCTGTATCTACTTGAGCGTACGGCATACGCTTGCTAACAATTATAGCGTTATTTGCACAATTAGTCGATATGTTTAATCCAGCTAGTATGCTATTTTTTGATTCATCGGTCAAGTTTTCGACAAAGGCGATCAAACTCGTACTGCCTTTGCTAGGCTTGTTGATGAGTGCCTGCGTTCCCGATTTCCTGCTGTCGGACCCCGACTGGGTGGTGATCGAAGCGGGTGAACATGAACCGAATCCAAAACGGAAAGTCGGTTTATTAATTAGTCCAAGCGAAGTATCGGCAACGGTTACGTTCGATAGCTCCTGCATTTATGATATTGGCAATGCCGATGCCGACGACTGGAACAAAGTGATCGGGCTGGGATTTGTCGGCTCGAAAGATCAGTCACTGGATGGTGTGCCCCCGCATCAGGTGGATGGCGCACGGGTAGGCTGGCGCTGGAATAAGCAACGGAATTGTATTGACCTGGGCGCTTATATTTATGTAGAAGGTCAACGGATCGATTTCAAAGTGGCTGAAGCGAAAATTAATACCCCTACCCGAATGGTCATTAAGATCGACTACGATCGTAAAGTGTATCAGGTACTTGGCGGGAAAACCGTTCCCTTTACGCACGATAAGACCTTTGCCTACAATACGGGGCTCTATTTTGGCGGGAACCAGCCAGCCCCCCACCGCATCCGCGTGAAAATTGAGGATTAGTTCATAACTTGCTCCTCCTCGTAGATTTATATGGGCCTATGGTGTCCTGATGTTTCCTCCTACGCGCTGTAGTATGAAAATTTCTCCCTTCGACCTCATTCTACTGTTGGGTAGCGTTCAGGGAGCAATTCTGGGCACATTATTATGGGTCAATAAAAAGGGGAATCCATTAGCTAACCGTCTGCTGGCTACGCTGATTGGCCTATTGGCGTCGATGAGTCTGGCCGTAGGTGCTCCTAATTTCAACCGGTGGTGGGGTTTGGCGATGGAGTTGCTTCCGCTTATCATGGCCATGCCTATTGGGCCACTCATTTATTTTTATACTAAATCGCTGCTAGATCCGACCTTCCAGATTGGCCAACGGGAACGGCGCCATTTTTACCCCGTTATCCTCGATCTGGGTGCGATGCTGATAGGCTGGGTATTTATAGTTGGGCTGGTATTCGGCTTTTTTGACCAGAAAAGCGGGCCTAAATGGGGAGCTATCATGGACGAATACAATACCTATGTTGATATTCCTCGCTGGCTTTCCGTCACGGTCTATCTTATCGTAACGAAACGGCTTATCAATCAAAACCAGGCTTCTGGCCAGCCTCATCAGGAACAACAGCATCTGCGCTGGCCAGGACAGTTTGTAAGTGTATTTCTGGTCTTTCAGGCCATATGGTTTATCCATCTGGTTCCTTATATCGTACCGGCATGGCGCGACCCGCTGCTGGACCGTTTCGGATGGTACCCCGTTTATATTCCAATCGCCATTCTAATTTACTGGTTGGGTTTCAAAGGCTATTTACATACGCGGTCTGAGCCATCCAGCAAATTGACGCTCAAGGCAACCGGATCAGACCTATCGTCCGATACAATTGACCGGGTAATGAATGCGCTTTCAAAGGCAATGGAGCAGGATAAGCTTTATTTAGACCCCGACTTAAGCGTCGATAAGTTAGGGCAGCACCTGCAACTCCCACCTAAGTTGATTTCGGCAGTTTTGAATCAACACGTCCGCAAAAATTTCAATGGATTCATCAACGAGTATCGTGTCGAGGAAGTAAAACGGCGGGTTCTCGATCCGGCCAATGACCATCTGACCTTAACGGGCATTGCGTTTGAATCGGGATTTAACTCTCAGGCTACTTTTCAGAGAACATTCAAACAACTGACAGGTGCTTCGCCGGGCGAGTACATCACCCAGCAAAAGAAAAAGTCCTCTCAAATCCCGATTTGAGAAGATTGAGTAGTGTTTTTCGAGCTGTTTTGCCCCAAAAACACGTGCTATGCGCTCCCTTTCGCAAATCCTTTCCATCCTGGCTTTTTATTGTCTTACGCTTCCGGTCAACGCCCAACCCGGTCTATCAACAGCCGAAAAGCTGGATGAATACCTCACAGTAGCCGCTCGTCATCATCGGTTCAACGGTACGGTGCTCGTTGCCAAACAAGGATCGGTTCTCCTTAAAAAAGGCTATGGCTGGCGGAATGCATCGAGTCAGATACCTAATGACTCTACTAGTATTTATCAATTGGGGTCTATCACCAAAACCTTTACAGCAGCGGCTATTCTGCAATTACAGGAGGAGAAAAAACTGTCGGTGACCGATAAAGTGAGTCAATATCTGCCCGATTACCCGAACGGTGACCAGATTACTATTGAACAGCTTTTTGCGCATACATCGGGCATTTATGACTATAAAGGCATACTGTACTCGAAAGATAGTCTGGAGTTTACCCGGCCTGTTACAAAAGAACGAGTCCTATCGACATTCAAAGACAAGCCCTTACAGAATAAACCAGGCAAAGAAGTTAACTACACCAATTCCGGCTATTTTTTGCTGGGGCTGATTATTGAGAAAGTAACCCAGCAACCGTTTGAAACTGTTATCAGAAAGCGATTCATCGAACCGATCCACCTCACTCGAACCGGTTTCGATTTCATCAATTTGAAACGGCCTGAGAAGACAACGGGTTATACGTACTGGAAAGATTCGGCTCTGGTAACGGTTCGACCGTTGGATTCAACGGCTGCCTATTCGGCTGGTGGTATGTATAGCTCAGTCGACGATTTATACCGGTGGGGACAGGCCATGCTCACCAACCAATTGCTGAAAGTCAATTCTAAGCGCCTTGCTTTAACCCCCATTAAACCGGGCAACTGGACATATGGCTGGGGGGTTAATCAATTTCAAAAAGGACAACAACTGGCCTTCCAGAACGGCAACTTACCTGGCTTTGCTACTTTCTTTGTCCTGATTCCGAAGGATGAAACAGTTCTGATTATGCTTGCCAATGTGGATAACACCTCCGACGCCACTACACTCGAACCGTTGCTGAAAGACCTGCTTTATATCACGTACGGAATGCCTTACCAGTTGCCGGTTAGCTTCAAAACCATTTCGGTAAGTGAATCCGTATTGAAAAAATATGTCGGCAGCTATCAATTAGTCCCTAATCGTATCCTGTCGATCACACTCGATAATCGGAAGCTTTTTCTGCAAGTGACGGGCCAGCCACGTTTTGAGATTTTCCCTTCCAGTGAAACCGATTTTTTCCTAAAAGCGGTAAACGCACAATTAACCTTCCAGAAAGACGCTGGCGGACGAGTCACACAAGTGATCGTGCATCAAAATGGCGATATCGTTGCAAAGCGCTTATAATCTCTTTTGAATCGCCAGAGCGCAAAGACGCAAAGAATAAAAATCAATCGTGTATTCTTAGCGCCTTCGCGCCCTGGCGATTCAAGACTATTCATCTTACCCCTAAAAACTACCGAATTCGTGCGATCTGTCTACAGCTTTCTCTTCGCTTTACTCACGTACTCGCTTACGGCTCAGCCCATCACTGATAGTCTCCAGACCAAAATTCTGCAACCCGCCGATATGCAGGCCGACTTCCGGTATTTCCGGCGTTTACTCGAAGAAACGCATCCGGGTTTGTATCGTTATACCCCTAAACCAGTCATGCAGACGAAGCTCGACAGTCTGGCCAGAACCTTAACCAAACCGATGCCTTTCTACGATTTTTTTCGACTAATTGAATCGCTCGTTGCCGATATTCGGTGTGCTCATACTCACGCACTTCCGACGAAAGAATGGCAAAGTGTATTTAACAACCGTTGGAAAACAATGCCTTTTTTCATGCTACCTATCCAGGGACGCTCCTATGTCCTGTTCAACGGAACAACTGACCAAACGATAAAACCCGGTTTTGAGCTGATTGGTATCAATGGCCAATCAATAGAACGTATCCGAGAGCAGGTTTACCGCTATCATTGGGACGATGGGTATATTCAACCATCGAAACAGGCGGCTTTTCAGGGTCAATTATTTACGCTGTTCTATTACTGGTTTGTTGAACGCCCTGATACCTACCATCTGACCTTCCGAAGCCTGACAGGTGACACAGTTCATATAGATGCTACTGCTCAACCGTTTCGAGAAACAGCAAAAGGATACAGAAAGAATCCGGTCAATAAGCAGATGCTGGCCTGGTATAACAAAAAACGTCCTAAACACCCCTGGCGCTTATCATTTCCTAACGATTTACCCCAAACGGCCCTATTACGCATTGATAGCTTTGGGGGCGAAGGAGCCAAAAGCAGCGATGAAGCGGTAGAAAAATTCAGGCAGTTTATGGATCGGTATATGGCAACAATGAAACAAAAGAAAACTCAGCATCTGATTGTCGATGTTCGAGCCAATCCCGGTGGCTGGGATAGCCAGGGCATTGAATTATTTACTTATCTGATGAAATCCGACTCGGCTGTCGCATATTACACCCGGCAACATAGTAGCACTGATAGTTCGGAGTTCCTCCAGTTTTCGGACCTGTCGAAAAATGATCTTAAGAACGTTAAAACCGAACTTATTCCTGAACTCGATGGCACGTTCACATTGAAACAAGGTGACTTGGGGCGCGGCCCCAGACGGTATATGCCAAAGCACAATCGATTTCGGGGGACTGTCTACATTCTACTCGATGGCCGAAGTGCCTCAACAACGTCCGAGTTTCTGGCGGTTGCCCATGCCAACAAGATCGGTGTATTTGTCGGTGAGGAAGCTGGTGGCGCTTATGAAGGTGGCAACGGCGGCAGTTTTATTCACCTAGAATTGCCCCATTCGAAAATCCAGGTAGGTACCCCTTTGTTATATTACGATAATGCCGTTGGGAACGTCGTAGTAAAAGGACGTGGTACTATACCCGACTATTCCGTTCCAATTACCCTTAACGATCTATTAAATCATACCGATAGCCAGCTTGACTTCGTCAAAAAACGAATTCGGGAGCAGACTAACTAGCCCATTTTTCTGCCAGGATTTGCAAGATGGAAGCGATAGACAATCTTGCAAATCCTGGCAGAAAAATAACTCTTTAGGCTTTTTAAGCGTTATCCTATTACACAAACTTACCCCAGCATGGCTACCTACCAACCCCTTCATGACTGGAATGTAACGCCTGCCGAAGCCGTCGCTTTACAACAGCAATTGCGCTCTCAGATACGGATTGAACCGTTATCGACCCCGCCCAAAACCATTGCTGGCTGCGACATCTCGTTCAATAAATTTGAAGAAACTGTGTATGCTGGTATCGTCGTATTACGGCTCGACACCCTGGAAACTATTGACGAAGCAGGCGTAGTCGGAACAGCTCCATTTCCCTATATTCCTGGATTGCTGTCTTTCCGCGAAATACCGGCCCTACTCAAAGCCTGGCAAACCTTACAGACCGAACCCGATGTGGTGATGTTCGACGGTCACGGTACGGCCCACCCCCGCCGAATTGGCATTGCCTCCCATGCGGGTCTTTTTCTGAACCGACCGACATTCGGCTGTGGCAAATCGGTGCTGGTGGGTAAGTACGAAGAGCCTGCGCTCGAGCGCGGTGCCTGGTCGCCCATGAGACATTACAACGAAGTAATTGGCGCTGCCCTGCGAACGAAAAACAAAGTCAACCCGGTCTATGTATCGCCCGGCCATCTGATCGATCTTGAAACAGCCATTGCCCTAACCCTTCAATGTGATGGGGGCTACCGTATTCCTGAACCGACCCGCCGGGCGCATAATCTGGTAAATGCTTTACGAAGAGGTGAACGGGTAATGGGTTAGTAACTGTGTTCTTCCAGCTTAACTTTCCCCCGGAAGGTCCAGAACATAAATACGGTATACGTGCCCACTAATGGCATCCCAATAGTGGCAAATAAGAGCATCGTTCGTAGCGAGCTGTCGGAGGAAGCGGCTTCGTAAATACTGATATTGCCTTTTGGATCAATGTTCGACAGGACCAGGTTCGGATATAAACCCATAGCAAAGAGAATCAGCAGTAGGGCCGTCGTAATGGAAGACGAGATAAATCCACGTCGATATTGCCGCTTTTCGATGCTCCTGCGAATGTTAAGCACGATCAGCACGGCCGCCATTGGCAGTACAAATAGCTCAGGATGCGCTTTGAAAATACTGGTCATGTGCGGCACATAAATCAGGGTCGCGTTGGATGTAGCGATGAAGCACAGAATGAAAAACTTGCTGGTGTTATTGGCAATGATCGTCAGTCGGGCATAGAGTCGATCTTCGGTTTTCATGAGTAGATACATGGCCCCATGCATCATAAACAGCGACAAAACGGTGATGGCGATCAGTCCGGCATACGGATTGAAAAAGTCGCGCAAACGCCCAACAAACTCATGATTCGCGTTTAATGGCAATCCCTGAATAAGATTACCCAGAACAAGCCCAAGCAGCAACGAAATGACAATGCTGGAGACGCAGTAGCTAGTATCCCAGAGCTGGTGCCACCAACGCATGGTTTCCTTACTCCGAAATTCGATGGAAATAGCCCGGAAAATCAGCGCGACCAAAAACAGAATAAATGGCAGATAAAACACCGACAGAATGGTGCCATACACCAGCGGAAAGGCAGCAAACAAAGCACCGGCGCCAATTACCAGCCACACCTCATTGCCATCCCAGACCGGTCCAATGGCATTAAGCGCAATCCGGCGGCTCTGCTCCTTCCGGAAGAATAAATGCAAAGCCCCAGCTCCTAAATCGAAGCCATCCAAAATTCCATAGCCAGTGATCAGTGCCCCTATCAGCAAAAACCACCAGGTAGGAAGGTCTATTCCGAGAACGGTATCCATAGGCTTAATTTTGAATGAGTGAATGATAGAATGATTGAATAGGCTGACGCCAGCAAAACTTATTCGATCATTCTATCATTCACTCATTGAGAATTGGAGAAAACGACGGGTTCATGCGTGACGAGGTTTCGCCATTATGGGCTACATCGGGTCCGTGTTGTATTTTTTTATTGAGTAAGTACAGAAACAGGCCAAACAGCATGATGTAGATCAGCGTGAACAGGATGAGGGAGGCCAGTACATGTTCGGCTTTTACGGCCTGCGACAGTGCATCCGATGTTCGAAGCAATCCATACACGACCCAAGGTTGCCGACCAACTTCGGCCGTATACCAGCCCACCTGATTCGCGATCTGAGGCAGCAACACCGCAACGACAAAGACCTGCATGAGCCAACGGGTTTCGAACAACTTTTTTCGGTATAGCATGAACAGACCAAAAAGCGTCAGAGCTATGAGCGTCATACCAATGGCAACCATCAGGTGATAGGTTTGAAAGACGAAATTGATAGCCGTCGGACGGTTTTCGGGTTTGAAACTGTTCAGGCCGGGGATGGGCGCTTTAAAATCCTGATGCACCAGAAACGAAAGGCCACCCGGAATTTTCAGGCCGGTTGTTTTCTGCTCTTTAGCGTTTACCCAGCCCAGCAAGTACATGTCGGCCGGGGCCGATTTGTCAAAGTGCCCTTCCATCGTTGCCAGCTTAGCCGGTTGGTATTTTGTAACGACCTCCGCTGACCTGTGCCCGGTAAATAACTGCCCCAGAGCCGATACTCCCGCAACCCAGAGGGCAATACGAAAAGCCGCCTGTGCATGTTCCTTGTATTTATTTTTCAGAATATACCAGGCGCTGACACTCAACACCAGAAACGAACCTGCTAATAACGCCCCAATCAGCACATGCGAATACCGTTCGATGGACGAAGGGTTCAAAACCATATCCCAGAAGTTGGTCACGATGGCGCGAGCCCGCATACCTTCACCCTCAATCCGATAACCCGACGGCGTTTGCTGCCAGGAATTCGCGACGACAATCCAGAGCGCCGAAAAAATGGACCCCAGCGCCACCAGAACCGTAGCCATGAAGTGAACGCGAGGACTTACTTTGTTCCAGCCAAACAACAGGATTCCCAGAAAAGCCGATTCCAGCGCAAAGGCAAAGATTCCCTCGGCAGCCAGTGCCGACCCGAAAATGTCGCCCACATAGCGGGAATAGACAGCCCAGTTGGTGCCAAACTCAAATTCCATGACGATGCCGGTCGCTACGCCAATGCCAAAAATCAGGGCAAAAATGCGAACCCAGAAGCGGGTCAATTCTTCGTAAACTTTATCCTTTGTTTTCAGAAAAAGCCCTTCCATTATGACCAGGCAAACGCCTAACCCAATACTCAGAGGAGGGTATATGTAATGAAACGCAATGGTGAAGGCAAACTGAATGCGGGAGAGTAATTCAACGTTGTCCATAACCATAATGATAGCGGGGACAAATCGCCGTGGTCGCAGACAGGCCGTGCGATTAAGGGCGAACAGGGCGAGAGAACTATCGGCCGAAAGGTACAACCCACAGCGCAAAACAGCCAGATATACAGGAGATTTTTTGATAAATAGTTCTTTACGCTACAATCTGCCGTATCATTCCTTTCATGAAACCTGTACCCAATTCACAAAACATCCGGCACCGCTTCCGCAACTACCTGGTGGCCTTCTACCAAACGCAGCGAAATGCGTTTGTGGTCCTGCTCACCCTGCTGCTGGCGCTTTATATTCTGACAGGTCCCGACCAGGCCACCGACATGATCAATGCGGTAATTTATACGGGCGTATTCAGTCGACTTTTTCAGTTTATTCTCTTTAGCGCTTTCATCTGGAGTTGGGTGGTTTATACCAGTACCCGTTTGATTCTATACATTTCACCGGTTGGGCTTCAACTTACCGACGAATGCATCTGGCTCCTCCGCTGGCTTCCAAAAATTGGGGGCCTGGTACCTACGCTGATTCTGGCCTATGCCTTTCGGCAGCCCGACCAATGGCAACCGTATCTACTATTGCTGGAAAGTGGTTTGTTACTGTTTCTGTTCCTGAAAGCGGAACAAAACATCCCGATTTTTGCCTTGCCCGCCCATTGGGAAACCTCTGATGCGTATACGTCGCTGAAGCACGACATTCAGGTGCTGTGGCAACATCGCTTTAGCCGATATGTACTCCTAACCAACTTCGGCCTGACCGTTTTTTTACTCTTCCTGTTCAGCCTACCCGTCGAACTGGGTATTGCCCGGCAATTGCGCCCTACCGCCGTTATCATCTTTGGTATTACCGTAATTACTTTTTGGGGAAGCTTACTGGTTTACCTAAACGATTACCGCTACCGACCGCTTATTTTAGTGGTGATCGTATATAGTGTACTGGCCAGCATTCTTAACGACAATACTGCCGTTCGACGGTCGATTGGCAGATCAATACCGCCTATCAGTCAACGCCCAACCGTCGACGCGCATTTTCGGCAATGGGTAGAAGCCCGTAAGCAGGAAGATCGGGATACAATTCCGCTGGTATTGGTTGCGGCCGAAGGTGGGGGCATCCGAGCCTTAAACTGGACAGCCGAAACCCTTATTCGGCTCGACTCCATCATTCCGGGCTTTAGTCGTCATGTGTATGCACTGAGTGGTGTGTCGGGCGGTGGAGTTGGTACGGTATTTTACACGGCCTTTCTGCGCGATTTCATCGAAACCCAGCGCGTTGGTCAGTTCGAGCAGTTTCGGAAAGTGATCCGCGATGATTATTTGTCGCCTGTATCCGTAGCCTTGCTTTTCCCGGATGCCGTTCAGCGATTGTTACCCTTTCCCGTCGCCCCCCTGGAACGGGCCAAATGGCTCGAAGATTCCTGGGCGGTTTCATATCGCAACAACCTCAACATAAACACACTGGACTCTTCCTTAACGGCTCTCTACCAGACGAAAACTGGTTACAATTACAACCTACCTTCGCTATTACTGAACGGAACAATGGCCGAATCGGGCCAGAAAATTATCACGTCGAACCTGAAACTCGATCCGCACTATTTTACCGATGTGGTATCGACGCTGGATGTACTGGGTTCGGATGTACCGCTCAAAACAGCGGCATCGCTCTGTAGCCGCTTTCCGATCGTTACTAATGGTGCACTGATCCAGCGAGATTCGGTCGATAGGGATGGCAGGAAACAACGGTACGGCGGGCATGTGGTGGATGGTGGCTACTTCGACAATTCGGGCGTTGAAACCTGCATTCAATTGCTCAATAACCTGGTCCCTTCGATTCGGAAGCTGGATACTATCGACCATGTTATCGTGGTTCCCTATATTCTCTTCATCAAAAATAGCAGCACCGACAGTCAGCTTCCGCATAAAAAATCGGTATTGCAGGAAGTGCAGGTGCCCTTACTGGCCTTTTTCAACGCCTGGGACAACGGTTCCAATACCCGTGATAAAATGTTCGGCTCATTCATGGATCGATTTGCTAATCCGAAAACCAATTACCTGACGCTCCGGCTGGCCTATAACGATAAGTATCCGTTAGGCTGGTTTCTTTCCGACAGTATGGCCCGTAGCCTAAGTCGACAGGCCAAAGACTCAATCAGTTTGAAGAATAAAGAGCTGGTCCGATTGAAAAGTACGTTCCGCCGATTGGGCGTCGTACGCATGGCGAAGTAGACGATTAGATAATGCTCAGGGCATTGTGCTGTATTGTGCTGCCAGACGAGAGCATCTGACAGCACAAATAAGAAACTAGCGTATTTTTGCTCTGCACTGTCAACTCTGTAATGAACATTCGCATTAACGGCCGCATCTGGCTCGAAACGACATCGGCTGATTCGGTCGACCGGTTTATGGGTATTGGTCGGCTCGAACTGCTGGAGCACATTCGACAAACCGGCTCTATCAATCAGGCGGCCAAAGCCATGAATATGTCGTATAAACGCGCCTGGGATCTGGTTCAGTCCATGAACACACAGGCTGAATCCCCCTTGGTATCGACGCAGACGGGTGGTGAAAAAGGGGGCGGCACGATCATAACTGAAACGGGTCAGAAATACCTCACTTACTATCGTGGTCTTCACGAACGATTTCAAACATTCATAGAGGCCGAATTGGCTAAGCTGCCGGTATGATCATCGCTTCTTTTTTCACTTGGACTTCGGGTTCTTTTTCAACTGGTTCAGAACCGTTTCGATGCGTCGATCAATATCTTCGATCTGTTTGTCGTATATATGGGTTGTATCGGTAAGCGACCGTCCTATAAGGTTGAAACTATTGATTCGCAGCGTGCTATACTGACGTAACAGCTTATTTCGATCACGATATTTATCAGGCAATTCGAGTTTATCGACCTCATCCAGCACAGTAGCGGCCTGTTTCCAGGCAACAATTCCTTTCTCATTTATGGCTTTGGCCACACCCGATGCAGGTGTGTTGCGGGGCAATTGAAAAATTGACATGGCTTCTTTTTCCAACTCGCCAAATCGGGTCATGAGCCGATCATACTCAGCATAGGGATTTGAGGTAGTTTTGTACACAACTCCGGCCACAACAAGTATTATGGCTGTTGGAATCAGCATAGGCCACAAAACCGGGCTACCCCTTCGACTGGGATGTAGTGCAGCAAAATAGAACGCATAGCCAAACATCACCCCTGCCAATAGACCACCTATATGGGCCGCATTGTCGATACCAGACTGTAGGCCAAACAGCAGGTTATAGCCCATAAAAATCAGAACACTTCTCAGTAAGGAACGACGGGTTTCGGCCTCGAGCCAATTGGTTGTTAATAGTGCAAAGAATACGCCATATAACCCGAATATAGCGCCCGAAGCTCCGGCTCCCAGGACAATATCGTGCCACCAAAGACTTACCACACTACCCAGCAACCCGGCCATCAAATACACACCAATGAACAGACGGCTACCCAGCACCGATTCGATAACCATCCCAATCTGAGTCAGTGCGTACATGTTGAACAGCAGGTGAAGAATACCAATATGCAGAAAACAACTGCTCAGCAATCGCCAGGGCTGCCCGTCAAGCGTTAGTGGGGTATAGTTGGCTCCCCATCGAATAAGCGCATCACCGGCCGGTTGCAGAATATTGACGCCCGTTACCGCCATCAGTAAAAAGACGCCCACATTCAGCCAGATCAGCACAGGGGTTACTGTATATCCTGGAGCAGGTTTGAGCAGATCAAGTGGATTAGCCTTTTCATCTTGTAGAGGTTCCTGACTGAAAGCCTGCTCACGTTGATAAGCGGCCTCTGGCGAATCAGTCTGATCAGACGGAAAACCTTCTTCTGTAGGCTTAGGCTTCTCTGGGTTAGGCGACTCAGGAAATTCGTTGGTCATACTCGTTGGTGGGATTAGCGAGAAAGATTATGCTGGCAATATAGTAACGCAAAACGACCTGCTTAGCGCACAATTCCAGCCCAGCTCGTCCGCGATTGCATCGCGGATGCATGAGGTTCGCGTCTGCGACGCGATTACAAGAATACTGAATGGTTCGTGAACTAGAAATCCTGTTGTTCGCGTCGCAGACGCGGTCCTCGCTCGTCCGCGATGCAATTGCGGACGAGCGAGGACTCTACCTTACCGCTTTGCTGAATACATGACCCGCCAGACTTTTCCTTTTACCGAATCGCTAATGTACAGCGAGCCATCGGGGCCCTGCGCTAAGCCAACCGGACGGGCAACAGCATCGCCGGGGCTGGCAAGATCGAGTTTACCAGCGTTGACACTGGTACCGGGCGTACCCTGTTCCGCCACGCCGGCAAAATTCTCCGCAAACACTTCGTATTTACCCGACGGACGCCCATCGCTCCCGAAGGGAATAAAAGCGACGAAATACCCACCCTGTTTCAGCGGAGCTCGGTTCCAGGAGCCGTGGAAACAGACGAACGCGCCGTTTTTATAGCGAGCCGGAAATTGCGTACCCGTATAAAACAATAAATCATTGGGAGCCCAATGGCCTGGAAAAGCCATTATGGGTTTGTCTTTTCCGGCGCAACGGTCCTGCTTGGTCCCATCGCCACCATACTCAGGAGCCAGGAATTTTTTACCCCTGCCATTGTCATAATAGCAGTAAGGCCAGCCAAAATCTGAGCCTTCTTTTACCATCAGAAACTCTTCAGAAGGCAGTTCGGCACTTACTTCATCGGTAAATACACCACCCCAGTTGTTCAGATTGTCGCGGCCATGCTGTAAGGCGTAGAGCGTATTGGTTGCCTTATTCCAGTCGAGGGCCACAGCATTCCGAATGCCGGTCGCATACCGCTTGCCATCGGCCTTATGTTGATTCATTTTATTGGCATCGAACTGCCAGATGCCACCATATTCTTCCAGAATGGGGCAAGGGTCCATGCCCATCGAGCCTTTCTGACGATCTTTCTCCTGGCAGGCATTAGACGGGGCACCGAAGTTGACAAACAACTTACCATCGGGCGAAATGGTCAGGGATTTACTGGCGTGCTGGCGCTGTAAGGTCAGACCCGTGACAATGGGTTCGGCCGGGCTGGTTTCCATCACCTTACCATTGGTCAGTTTGTAGCGGTATACCGACGTATCGGACGACGCATACAGGTAGCCATTGTAGATGTCCATGCCGGTACCGGTATTATTCCCAAACATAGCCGTTTGGTCGGCTACGCCATCGCCATTCGTATCGCTGAGCTGAACAATACCTTTGCCGCTATTGAGCTTTTCCAGCTTCACAAACACTGTTCCGGTATTGCTCACAATGACGTGACGGGCTTTGCCCAGATTATCGGCAAAAACCGTTGCCCGAAAGCCATTTTCCAGTTTAATACCTCCATTTTCAGGGGGAGTAACTGGTCGGGCCGAGACGGACTTCCTGCCCGAAACAGGTCTGGATTTTACTGGATTGCCTGGAAAGGCACTCACTGCTCCGGCGGAGGCTATGGTTATACAGGAGACCAGTAACAAGGTCGATTTCATAAGGGTAGTTTTTGTTGACAGGATGTATTGATGATGTCCACAGCTAAACGGCCTGCTTATGCAGAAAGTTTGAGCCGTACCCAAAACAGGAAAGACCTTCTTGGATACAGGCTACTCATTAAAATACAAGCAAAAGGTCAGGGTAAATTTGTTATCGGCAGTTGTATAAGCCGCTCATTTCCTGCGTCAATTTAGTTAGCTCTAACTATTTCTGATGGGGGCAAACTTCCGGAATTTCAGTTTACTATTCCTTGGAAGCATTGCTCAGTTAGTGAATCGAACCGTCGTAAAAGTTAACCTGTCGGGAGTTGTTTTAAAAATTATCAGGTTCAGTACGAACGAATTCTGACACCCCGCAGCACGATTAGGTTGACAGCTGGAGCTTCGATCAAAGCACCATTGCGTTTAAACAGGCTTTACTGGATCAGTATGGTGAAAATAACGATGCGGTAAGAGCCATTGACCAGACGCTGTTCAACAAATACACCGGTACGCTCGAATACCGGTTTTACTTTAGCGGAAGTGCACCAAGAGTGAGGTTGATAAGCGAATCTTTAATGACATAAAATTTCTCCTGTGCTATGGCATAGCCGGAGTAGTCGCCTTTCGCTTTCAGAAGATCGGCATAGTATTGGTAAAAATACAGTCTCGAAGCTGTGTACTCCCTATTTTTCAGCTTAGGCTTGTACTGACTGAATACCTGATCTGCTTGCGCCAATCACCTGCTTAGCTATTGTATTTGGCCGTAAACAACGTATTTCCCTCCCGAAGGCCAGTAGAGTCGAAGAGCTCGTTCGAAACACTGGCGCATAATCGTGGTATCGCCCTGCAACGAAATCGCCCGAAAGGTATTGATAAATGACAGGTTCTCCCGGTCATTTGCCCTTAGATACTTCTGTTCACCCCATCAGTAATACGTGTACCCATGCCCGATTACCCGTCTTTTTTACTAGCGGCACATATTCGGCCAGCATTTCGTAACTACGATTGATGTTGGTACGGCCAGTTTTCTGCATCAGGTCGCAGGCGGCCCGGAAAGTTTGTTCGCTAATGGGCTGGCGTTTCAGTCAATTCCACGCTGCCTGCCCTTCCTGATTGGTCCTCGCTGCCACGCCGAACAGCAGGCAGCACACTGCTCCTAGAATCCGTAGCATGGTACTTAATGAGGATATGGGTTGACTGTCAGGCAGCTAATCAAATGTAACGAGAATTTCGACGTAAAAACGACTGCATTTAGCCAACGTCATCGATAAACCCTCGACTTTACGTAATTTTGATGGGTACAATCGATGCCTTTACATCTTTTGCTCTTGTATGCATACATTCTTTCCTTCCGTCGTACGCCGAACAGCCCTACTGCTACTTATCTGTTTGTCGTCGAAATCGCTTCAGGCTCAGAGTGATTTACCGCCTGTATCCCTTGCTCAACTCGCCCGACCCAATAGCTGGCAACTCGTTGGCTCTGTATCGCCCACGGCCGATGCTTCGTCAATGCGTACCCAATCCGGCAGCAATGTACTGGTAGGCTCAAACGAACCGCTCACCTTATTGACACCCACCGACGATTTCCGGCTACGCTTCGAGGTCATGCTCTCGGCCGGGGCCGATGCCGTATTGACGCTGCCAACGGGTCAACAGATCAGCTTTGCCAATTCGCGTGAATCGGCACGGTTAGTTAAAGCGCCGGGCTTATGGCAAACCATCGATGTCTGGTATAAAACCAAAGGGCCCAAAAGCTCCTCAACGCTGGAGAAACTAGCTCTGAATGGCGTTACCGTTCGCGAAAGCCAGACCCTGGCCAATAATAAACTAGGCCCACTGACGGTAATGACACGAAAAGGGACAATAGCCCTGCGCAAGGTGGGTTACCGGGTTATGTCGCCCCGAATGGTAGCCCAGTGGAGCAGCCCGCTGAGTTATACCATTGTTGAGGGTGGGTATATTCAGAACCCACAGGATGCCATGCGCCGAAAAGTACTAAAGCAAGATACAACCAGCCAGCTCACTTACGAAGTGTCCTATGGCCAGTCTCGCCAGTACACCATCTTTTTTGCCGGTAAGCTGAACGCGCTACAAACGGGCGATTACCAGTTTGATCTGAACCAGGGTGGTCTGGCTGCTCTCTGGATCGACGGCAAAGAAGTTATCCCCATCAATCACCTGGAGTTGGGTATGCCCAATCCTGGCACGGTTTCGCTAACGGCTGGTCCACACGACGTGAAGGTTTACTTCTCCCGCTCCTGGTTCCGGCCGGGTTTGGGGCTGTTCGTTTCGCAGGCCGGTACACGTCCGCAACCTCTTCATGCTCAGTCGTCATTACCCGAACCTGACCCCGTCGCTGTTGTCAGCATCAACCCCGACTATAGCGACCCTATGAATCAAGTGCAGCGGATACGGTCGTTTGTGCAGATGCCGGGCGAGAAAACCAAGCGTACCCACAGCCTGTCGGTTGGTTCGCCAACGGGTATCCACTACACTATTGACCTGAATCAGATGGCGCTGTTGCAGGTCTGGAAAGGTGATTTTGCCAATACAACCGAAATGTGGTATGAGCGCGGTGAGCCCCAGTTGCTAAGTCCATTGGGAGCCGTAGTTCATCTGCCCGGCCAAACACCCTTGATGGTACTCACGAACGACTCGGCTACCTGGCCCGACAGCGTCAGTGAAAATACGTTACAATACAAAGGTCTTACCATCGATAAACAGGGCAAACCCACGCTTCAGTACATGCTGGCTGGTGCAATTGTTACCGATGATCTTCGCCCGGAAGGCGATGCGCTGGTTCGAACGTTAACCCTTATAGGCTCGCCAAACGGAACACCGTATTGCCGGGTAGCGGCTGGCACATCCGTCGAAGAGGTCGGTAAAGGGCTGTACGCTATCAACGATCGCAGCTACTACGTCCGATTCGACCCTAAAGCCAAAGTTAAGCTGCGTCAAAGCAATGGCAAGCAGGAACTACTGTTGCCGGTCGAGTTGAAAAATGGCGCAGGTTCGGTGCAATATTCGATTGTATTCTAAATAACTCTGTGAATCTCCGTGTTGACTCTGTGTATCTCTGTGGAATAATAAATTGTAGCACAGAGATACACAGAGTCAACACGGAGATTCACAGAGCTAATTTATGATGAGTAATAACGATTTAGCCTGGCAGGACTTCGAGAAAGTGGTAATTCGTACGGCTACCGTTGTAGCTGTCGAAGCGTTTCCACAGGCCCGAAAACCTGCTTACAAACTAACCCTTGATTTTGGTGAGTTTGGGATGAAGCGTACGTCGGCCCAATTGACCAAGCTCTATCAGGCAGATGAACTGATCGGTAAACAGGTCGTAGCTGTCGTCAATTTTCCACCGAAGCAGATTGCTACATTTATGAGTGAATGTCTGGTACTGGGAGCCGTTGCCGATGATGGCACAGTAACCCTGCTCCAGACTGAACGCCCAACCCAAAATGGTTTACGAATTGCCTGATTTTTTTGTCATTCCGACCAACGGGAGGAATCTCAAGTTACCTAATAAGTAGTGTCTCTTTTATGAAGAAGTTAAACTAGTATGTGTATATCACAACTAACGACACTTGTAACGTACTCTACATTGGAATGACTAATGACCTAATTAGACGAATGCAGGAACACTTTGAGAATAAAGGCAAACCAGAAACGTTCGCAGGAAAATATTGCTGCTACAATTTGGTCTACTGGGAACCTCATCAATATGTATTAAATGCTATTGACCGCGAAAAAGAGATTAAAAAATGGAGACGAGAAAAGAAAGAGGCTCTTATTCGAGAATTCAACCCCGAAATGAGATTCCTGAACAAAGAAATTATGGGCTAAATACCCACAATCACTTGATTAATCTATGATGCTTGAGATTCCTCCTATCGTCGGAATGACAATCGTAAACATGAAAAAATTACTTTATTTAATCATCACTCTTTCACTCTTTCACTCTTTCACCTTTGCTCAACGTCCGGCGAGTGAAGAGGATTATTACCGGATTGTCACTTTACCCATTCCCGAAGACATTAAGCTGGAAGTTGGGGGACTGGCTCCGCTGCCCGACGGTCGACTGGCAGTTTGTACACGTCGGGGTGATGTCTGGATTATCAGCAACCCATATATGCAGGGAAGCCGCGTGCCTACTTACAAAAAGTTTGCATCGGGGCTGCATGAACCGCTGGGCTTGATGTGGCATCCTAAAGGTTATTTCCTGTGTACCCAACGGGGCGAAGTGACCAAGCTGGTCGACAAAGACGGTGATGACGTAGCCGACGAATACAGTTCATTTTATAAGTGGCCCCTTTCGGGAAACTACCACGAGTATAGCTATGGCCCGGTTCTGCTGCCTGATGGCGAAATGATCATTACGCTCAACCTCGACTGGATTGGCTATGGAGCTAGTCTGGCCAAATGGCGCGGCTGGATGCTGAAATTACGGGAAACGGCACCTGGTCAGGTTGAAATGACCCCCTGGGCTACGGGCCTCCGCTCACCAGCCGGATTTGGTGTGTTGACCGACGGCAGCATTTTTTATACCGAAAATCAGGGCGACTGGGTTGGCTCGGGTCGGATGACACATCTGGAAAAAGGCTCATTTGCCGGTAATCCTGCCGGTCTGCGCTGGAGCAGCGAACCGGGTTCCCCTCTGACCCTGAAACCAGAAGATGTGCCTAGCACGGGTAAGCCGATGTTTGAAGTGGCCAAAACCATCAAAAACCTGAAAGTGCCCTCGGTCTGGTTCCCGCATACGCTGATGGGAATTTCAACTTCCGATTTTCGGCAGGATACTACCAAAGGCGCGTTTGGTCCCTTTGAAGGCCAGTTGTTTGTTGGCGATCAGGGTCATAGCAAAATCATGCGGGTGGCGATGGAAAAGGTTGGCGGTGAGTGGCAGGGCGCTTGTTTCCCGTTCCGCGAAGGCTTTTCGTCGGGTATCATTCGCACAACTTGGGGACAAGACGGTTCTCTGTTTGTGGGTATGACGAGCCGGGGTTGGGCCGCAACGGGGAAAGAACCCTATGGCGTTCAACGGCTCGTCTGGACGGGTAAAACTCCTTTTGAGATCAAAACCATTACCTCAAAACCCGATGGCTTCGAGGTGTCGTTCACGCTCCCCGTCGATCGTAAAACTGCCGAGGATCCTGAAAGCTACAGCCTGAACAGTTTCACCTATCGGTACCATCGAACCTACGGCAGCCCAATTGAAGATGCCCGTCCGGTACCCATCCGGGGCGTTGTAGTCGCTCCCGACGGGCTTAGCGCCCGCATCGTGGCCGATACAGCCTTGCGTGAAGGCTATATACATGAAGTGAAGGCCGAAGGTATTCGCTCATCTTCAGGTAATGCCCCCTTACTGCATTCGGTGGGGTATTACACACTTAACGCCATTGCACCGGGCGAGAAACTGAACCTGCCAGCACGCGCTGTGGCTATGGCCAAACATGAACATGCCGAGATGATGGCAACGGAGAAAAAAGCCGCTACCACAGCCGCTAAAAATGTGAAAGCTGTCAATGCCAAACGGACAGTTACCATGCCTGCTGACTGGACAAACGGCCCCGACCAGACGCTTACTATTGGCACCAAACCGGGTCTTAAATTCGACGTTGAGAAACTGGAAGTGAAAGCCGGTAGCCGCATCAAACTCGTATTCAATAACAACGACGATATGCTGCATAACTGTGTCATTACCAAACCCGGTGCCGCCAATGCGGTTGGCGAAGCGGCTCTACGACTGAACCTGAACGGCCCGAAGATGAACTACGTTCCGAACTCACCCAACGTACTGTATCACACGAACATTCTTCAGCCCGAAACCTCCGAAACCATCTATTTCATGGCACCAACCGAAGCGGGCGATTACCAGTTCGTCTGTTCCTTCCCTGGCCACTACTCTGTGATGCAGGGAACCCTGAAAGTAGTGAAGTAGTGTAGCGCGGACATCCTGTCCGCACTGCTAAAAGAAAATATAGTTAGTTAAGGAAGTATACTATCAATACTCAATGACGCCCATAAACAAGGCGTCATTGTTTTTTAAGCCGTTAACCGCTAAATCGTGTTGTTTTTCGTTCTATCCCTATGCGAAATATTATTTGGCTCATCTTACTTGGTATACTTTCTTTTTCGGCCCAAGCCCAACGTCGACGCGATGACGACACCTCACACTATCGCTCAGTTCCCATACCCGCCCATCTGCTCCCGATTGAGCGGGCCTATGGTTCATCGTCGCTGGGGAGTGTTTACTTCTATGGCGGAAAAAAGCTTTCATCGCCCTATTCGCTGGAAATACCGTTCTATGAACTGAACGATCCGGAAGTGAGCCATCGATTTCAGGCGTTCCGCACCTTAACTACTTTAGGTCGATTGACGGCACTCGTACCGTTGGCGTACATCATTTTAAGCAGCAACAAAAGCAACGGCACCTACTGGACCGTTTACGGGGGTTCTATTGCGGCTACCCTTACGTTCACCATTATTGGAAACGGGCAGATCAACAAAGCCGTGACCCGGTATAATACACTGCTTCGCCAACCTCGGATCGGTATGTCACTTGCCCCTATTCCCCTTACGGGTTTGCGTGCTGTGGGAGCCGGAGCGGCCTGGACGTTTTAAATCGTTTACGATCCACTGTTTCAAGTTCCAGGTTTCAGGTTGGCTGACGCATCAATTCTTTGCGCATCAGCCAACCTGAAGCCTGGAACTTGAAACAGTAAACTCATTTCTTCTGCTTTTTTGCTAGTTTAGCTAGCTCAATCATCAATCAAACTCATGCGCACAACTACCTTAGTGTCCTTCCTCCTTTTTTCATTTTTTATCGCTCCATCAGTCAATGCCCAAACCGCTATCGTTAATCGAGATCAGCAAATTGCCGATCTAGTAGCACAGATTTCAGCCGATAGTTTACGGGCGCACATCAATGGGCTGGTTAGTTTCGGTACGCGTCATACGCTGAGTGTACCTGCCGATGCATCAGCTCAGGTAGGGAAGAAAGGGCTTGGCGCGGCCCGGCAATGGATTCTGGGCAAATTCAATCAATATGCTAAACAGTCGAACGGGCGCATGACCGCTACGCTCGACACATGGACACTCCAGCCCGATGGTCGGCGGGTAGATAAACCGGCTAATATGGGGAATGTAATGGCAACCTTAAAGGGAACCGACCCAAACGACAACCGGATTTTCATTGTACAGGGGCACATGGACAGCCGGGTTACCAATGTCATGAACCGAGAATCGGACGCTCCGGGTGCGAACGACGATGGTTCCGGTACGGCTGCCGTGATCGAACTGTGCCGGGTCATGAGCAAGTCGTCGTTTCCGGCTACGGTTATCTTCGTAACCCTAACCGGTGAAGAGCAGGGTTTATTGGGAGCCGAACACCTCTCGGAACGAGCGCTGAAAGAAAAGTGGAACGTAGAAGCCGTGCTGAACAACGACATTATGGGCAGCAACAACAGCAGCGATACCCGCATTATCGACAACACCCGTCTGCGCGTATTTAGCGAGGGCCTGCCATCGAGCTTACTAAAGGACACAACGGGGCGCATCGGACAGATTCAACGGTTTGGTAATGAGAACGACGGCAAAGCCCGCACACTGGCTCGCTACCTGAAAGAAATTGGCGAGCGCTATGTCGAAAATATGGAAGTTGTAATGGTATATCGTAACGACCGGTACCTACGTGGTGGCGACCACACGCCTTACGTTCAGCGTGGCTTTGCGGCCGTTCGGATTACCGAAATGAACGAGAATTACGAGCACCAGCATCAGGACCTACGCACCGAAAACGGTGTCGAATACGGTGATTATCCAAAGTTTATGGATTTCGAATACCTCCGCAAAAACACGGCTATAAACCTCGCAACGCTGGCCAATCTGGCGAAAGCTCCGGCTGTTCCTCAAAAGGTAACCGTCGATGTTCGGAATCTGACCAATTCGACGGTGCTGTACTGGCAGGCCCCGCAAGCGGCCGGGATTGCGTCCAACAAAGTAAAAGGGTATTATGTACTGATGCGCGAAACGTACTGGCCCTTCTGGCAAAAGAAGTTTTTCACCACCAAACTCGGCATGACGCTTCCCTACTCGAAAGACAATTACTATTTCGCGGTGCAGGCGGTGAGCGAAGATGGCAACGAGAGTTTACCCGTATTGCCAGTACCGAACCTGCGGTAAGCAATAAGTCTGGTTATTAGTCTAGGTATGACCCCGATGGGGTCACAGGTCTATAGACATCACGGTTTCTATAAACATGTGACCCCATCGGGGTCATACTGAATTATTAAACTGCTCCTTAATAAACCCATTCCGCTCTCATGCCTAAGCTCTCCAAACGTCAGTTTCTAAAATCTCTTACCGGAGCTACAACCTTATTGACTGGTGAATGGGCGGCAGTGGGCGAAACCCTGGCAGGCTCAACTCATGTAGCACCCGAAACAGTAGCAAGTGACGAAGATTTCTGGGCGAAGATCCGGGCGGCTTACCCTGTCACCAAAGACTTTATCCAGCTTGAAAACGGCTACTATTCGCTGGCCGCCCAGCCCGTTCTCGACAGTTACCTGAAGCATATTCAACAAATCAACTCGGTATCGTCATACTATATGCGAACGCGTCAGTTCGACGATAAACGGGAATCGCAAACGCAACTGGCCAATCTACTGGGCTGTACCGCCGACGAATTGATCATTACCCGAAATACGACTGAGTCGCTGGATACCGTCATTGCGGGTTTGACCTGGAAAGTCGGGGATGAAGTGGTGATGGCCCAACAGGATTACGGCGCTATGCTCGATATGTTCAAACTTCAGGCACGTCGACATGGCATCGTAAACCGGATAATCTCGATTCCGGCCCACCCAAAATCCGACGAAGAGATTGTGCAGGTGTATGAAAAAGCCATTACACCGAAAACTCGATTGCTGATGGTTTGCCACATGGTCAACATTACGGGGCATATTCTACCGATCCGAAAAATTACCGAGATGGCCCACCGACATGGCGTGGAAGTGATGGTCGATGGAGCCCATGCGTTTGCCCAGTTGACTTTCAAAATCGGCGATCTGGGCGGTTGCGATTATTACGCCAGTAGTCTGCACAAGTGGCTGGGTACTCCGCTGGGCGCAGGTATTTTGTACGTCCGTAAAGATAAGATCAAAGGAATCTGGCCGATGTTTGCGGATAGCAGTTTTGCCGACGAAGACATTCGGAAGCTCAATCACACGGGCACACATCCGGTAGCCACCGACTTAGCCATTCAGGATGCCATTCGCTTTCACCAAAGCATTGGCCCTGAGCGAAAAGAGGCCCGACTAGGCTATTTACAACGTTACTGGACCGATCAGGTACGCCAGCATCCGGGTATTGTGCTGAACACGCCCGACGATCCAGCCCGGTCCTGCGCCATTGCCAATGTAGGCATTGCCAAACTGGCTCCTGCCGATCTGGCTAAAACCTTACTCAGCAAATACCGGATTTTTACCGTCGCCATCGATAGCCCCGCTGCCAGCGTACGAGGTGTTCGGGTGACGCCACACGTTTACACGACTACAGCTGAGCTGGATACGTTTGTAACAGCCTTAAAGGAACTGGCTGGCTAAATAGCTATTCATTTGTAGGCTGTTTCACTTAATATCCATCCAGTAAACAGGTGTTTGGAGGATAGATACAGCCACTTTGGCGTTCACTGTGTCGTCAACGGTTTGCTGTTTGGCTTTATCCATGATTGTTTTCCAGCTAGCTGGCCCGCTATGATCGACAGCCACTTCACTCAAAAAAGCGCCTAAGAAGTTGGCTCGCCAGACCCCTCCGACCAGTTGATAATACCAAGAACTCTGATTCCGCGCAGCGGTGGCCACAATACCGCTTCCGTGCTGGCAAAACAACCCTTTTAAAGCCCCTACGTTGAATACATTTCCAGCCGATGGCAGCGAACCCCGGTCGGGTCGTAAGGGTGTATTCTTGTTAATATCTTCGTTGCAACATTCACCAATGACCAGCGTAAGTCGACTCCCTTTTTTAATCAATGGCTGATAGATGTCGTAATTCAGATTCAGGGTATTATCATCAATACTCGCATACATACTGGGTCGTAAAATCAGTTGCGGGTAATCAGTTACACTATTTGAATAGCGGAAACCATGGCCTGAGTAATAAAAGATGACGACATCATTAGCCATCGGCCTTACCTCCTGAACGGCATTCTGTACGCTAAGTTTGCCAAATTTATCGCCGGTCACTTCAATTGGACGAAACTGCATACCGCATGATAGAGCTACGTCCTTGAAAAATGCATACAGCGTCGTATGGTTGTTCTGAAAACTCGGCCCGAGCGTATAATCGTTCGTATTCGAAACCAGAATCAGGTGTAGGGTCGATGCGTCCAGATTACATACCGTCGATGTATTTTCTTTCCATCGCCAGCACCATTTTGCCAGATAGGAGTCGGTCACGTCGGCCTGGCTTAGCGACCTGAACGAAACCACTTTGGCAATAGCTCCTCCAGCATCGTCTATATCAACGGGCTTATAATCCGTTTCACCGAGTGCTTTTTTAAAATAGAATGAGTCGGGTTGATAATCACCGCCCGTTGGATTGCCGCAAATAGTAACATATCGCGGGTTAAGGCCTGTCAGTCGCCAGTTGAATTTGCCGTCGGTACCTACCCAGTATTGACTTTTCACCTTCTGTTCAACAACCGGCTTACCCGAACTGGTTTGATAGGTGCAACGAATAACGTTATCGGGCGAATTGTCGGAATAGTAAAACAACAGCGCTTCGTAGAAAAAGCCCTTTTGCCATTGACCACTCTTATCTTTTACGTAAAACTGGTAGCTCAGTTCATACATCTTCTGGGCTGTACAAACCCGGATTAGAACGAGCTGCCCCAAAAGCAACCACAAAAGACATCGTTTCATAATCTGTAAATCGCCCCGAGGAAGGCAGGAATTTCTGTGATAGAAACATGATAGTCAGACAGTTTCGAACTTAATGAAAAGTATCGACATCTCCTCGCCTTTGTTTGCAATCGTTTTCCCGAAAATTGTCTACGTTATAGCATCGGGTCTGTATTATTCGTAAAAAAAGGGCATTAACCATCGGGAATCGGTCCGAAGATTTTATCTTCAAAGCTTCATAGATTATACAACTCGAAATACTCTTATAATCCATCAACATACTCAAGCATGATCTTCCGATCGTTACTCTGCTTATCCATGCTAGCCAGCCTTACCGGCACCGCGCAAACACCGGTCAAAAAACGGCCGATCTCTCCTAAAGACATGTACCGACTGCAAACCGTCAGCGATCCGCAGGTGTCGCCCGATGGGAAGTGGATTAGTTACGGACTGGCCACCATCGACACGACCAAGGATAAACGCAATTCCGACTTATGGATGGTCAGTTGGGATGGTAAAGAAACCGTTCAACTCACCAACAGCCCCGATGGAGAATCGAGAGCCCGATTTAGTCCCGATGGTAAGTACCTGTCGTTTGTATCGGCCCGGCAGGGAGCTACTAAAGGCCAAATCTGGCTGATGGACCGGCGGGGTGGTGAAGCGAAAAAATTAACCGATCTGAAAACCGACCTGGAAGACTACGAATGGTCGCCGGATGGCAAAAAGATCGCCTTTGTACTGCGCGACCCCGACTATGCCGATTCAGCCAAAACCAAAGTTCGGAAACCTTACGTACTGGATCGCTACCACTTTAAAGCCGACATAAAAGGGTATCTGGAACGTAGCCCGGTCCATTTGTACGTCTTCGACCTGGCCACTAAAAAGCTGGATACACTCACGACTGGCGCTTATGATGAAACCTCGCCCGTCTGGTCGCCGGATGGGCAATACCTGGCGTTCGTCAGCAACCGGACCGAAGACCCCGACCGGAATGAGAACACCGATATTTATGTGATCGCGGCTCATAAAGGCGCCACCATGAAGCAATTGACCACCTGGACCGGTACGGACAACAACCCAGCCTGGAGTCCCGATGGCAAACGGATTGCTTACTTACGCTCTACGTCTTCGAGTAACTTCATTATGTACGACCAACCCGTTCTGTGCGTCATTGGCCAGGAAGGGGGCGAACCCAGGCTGTTATCGAAAGCGCTGGATCGCCCGGTTCGAACGCCGGTCTGGGCAAAAGATGGGCAAAGTATTGGTGTTATTGTACAGGACGACCGCCAGGCCTATATTGGTCAGTACACACTGGCCGATGGCAAATTCAGCAAAGTGACCAGTGGCAATCGGGTATTCAGCAACCTCAGCGCCAGCACTGCCGGAAATTGGGTAGCGCTTGTCAGCGAACCACAAATCCCCGGCGAAGTGTACGCCATTGAAGTCGGAAACACCCGCCGACTCACGCATGTACAGGACGCCTTTCTGGAACCGCTCGAACTGGCCACGGTAGAAGGGTTTACGTCGAAAAGCAAGGATGGTGCCCAGGTCTCGAACGTGTTATATCGACCCGCCAACACGCCAGCCGGAAAAAAACTGCCAACTATCTTCTACATTCACGGTGGACCGGTGTCGCAGGATGAGTTTTCCTTCGACCTGACCCGCCAACTCCTATCGGCTGGTGGGTATGCGGTGGTAGCCGTTAATTACCGGGGCAGCAACGGCCGGGGACTGGACTTCACCAAAGCCATTTATGCCGACTGGGGAAATAAGGAAGTGCAGGATATTCTGGGAGCAGCCGATTACCTGGTTGAGAAAGGCATTGCCGACCCTGACCGACTGGGTATTGGTGGCTGGAGTTACGGGGGCATTCTGACAAACTATACGATTGCGACGGATACACGTTTCAAAGCTGCTGCCAGTGGGGCCGGAAGCTCACTGCAACTGACCATGTACGGCATTGATCAGTATACCAATCAATACGAAAACGAATTGGGTGCTCCCTGGAAAAATCCTGAGAAATGGCTGAAGTTGTCGTACCCATTCCTGAAAGCGGATCGAATCAAAACACCAACGCTGTTTATGGCCGGAGAGAAAGACTTTAACGTACCCGCAGCCGGTAGTGAGCAAATGTTTCAGGCACTTCGTTCGTTGGGTATTCCGACGCAGTTGATCATTTATCCGGGTCAGTTCCATGGAATCACAGTGCCCAGCTACCAGAAAGATCGGGTTGATCGGTATTTGCAGTGGTTCGATAAGTACCTAAAGCCGAAAAATCTGTAGTTTCCGTATACCTATACAGAGAACCGTGCATCAAAAAGTCTGGTTTGTGCGTATCAATTCATGTTGCATTATTCGTTTTTTTTGTAGTTTACGGTTCCTTGTTCTGTTTTAACTCAGAATCCCTAAAATCAACTGATTATGAAGCGTTACGTTTATCACGTGTATGTGCTCTTCCTGGTGGTGTCCTTCGCGGGCCTAGTTTCCTGTAGTAAAAGCGATCCCGCGCCTGCCTCACCTGTTGTAGGACGCTGGGAATTAAACAGAGGGTTATTAAGTGGTTTCCCAACTTCGGCCACCTCGAATATTAATGGAGCTGGCGTCGATCTCTATTACCTTGAATCCTACGCATCAACCATCGATATTTATTCCGATAATACATTCAATGAAAACTATCGCCAGTTGCAAGTAGTTGATGCCTCTGGTACCTGGGATTTTTCCAACAATACGCTCACGCTGAAATATGACGCGGGCGGTCAGGATACGTATACGTATGCTAAAAATAAAAATATTGAAGAACTGACGATAAGCGCACCGACTCCTTATACCATAGGTACATCGGTGGGTAAAATTCAGATAGTTTACAGGAAATAATTTTCTTTCATCCAGATTGTTGGAAGCCGGTGACTAGTCACCGGCTTTTTTGTTGCTGTCCCATTCCCTCACAATCCTGGGGAATTTTGTTAGCCTTTTTGTTTGACAATGGTTGGATGAGGGAGAACTCTTCCTTGAATTACTCGTTTCCTGAACCCATGTTACCAACTACGTATTACGAACAAATACGCTCTAATTTTAAACAGCCTAAACTACTGATTATTGAAAACAGCGCTCATCATTGGACGCTTATCAGAAAGGCTATGCAGCAGTGCCTGCCCGAAGTAACGCTCGTTCACGTCAATACCCCTGGTCAGGCAGTCGGGTTGCTTCGGGACTGGAGTACACAGGAATGGGAATTGCCGAAGTTGATTTTACAGGATGTGTTTCTGCCTACCCGCGAAGACGGCTGGAATTTGCTACGGCAGATAAAAGCGATGCCTTCTGCCTGCAATCGTATTCCGGTTGTCATTCTGAGTTCATCGAGCCATCCGGCTGATGTCGAGGAAGCTTATCAGCAGGGCATTGCCTCTTACCTTATCAAACCCGTTGACCTGCGAGGCTGGCTAACTTATTTCATGGCCCTGCGGTCTTACTGGTGGGAAACGGCCACCTTACCACCCATTCAATTTTCCGTTTAGTATAGCTCCAGATATAACCTTATCTGGCCATACTTGGCAGGGTGACGATTTGCAGCCAATACTGCAGCATACGCTCAAAGATAGCGTCGATAAAGCCTGTTCCAGGTGGTATTGCCACCACCGAATTGGCTTTATACTGGTATCCATTCACAATAGCCTGATCGGTTGCCGAGGTTAGCAGAATAACGGGAATCCGCCCAAGCGCTTTGTTATTTTTTAGCCGTTGAAGGGTATTTAAACGCTCCATGGTAATGGTTCTGGCGTCGAGCAACAGTAAGGTTGGATGTTCAGTGGATGGCATCTGACCCAATATATCAGGTAAGATGACACTGCTTTGACTGGTCTGGAATAAATAATCAGGCCATTTTTTCTGAATCACATGCTCTACTGAAGAAGCCATTTCCTTATCCTGCGTAATCAGGAAAATAGAACGTGTTGCCTGCGCTCTGGGTTGCGTAGATACCGGTCCATCATCTCCCGCAAGCGCATCCTGAATGGCATCAGAGGCATTAATCGCCAGGGTACGACTCTGCAAAGCCTCGACCACCTGTTGCCACCGACGACGGCTAACCGGAAAGACATCGCCACTATCCAGATGTACTTTACCCGACATTTTCCGATGTGGTGGTTCATAAAGATGCTTGATGTATGCGGGATTAATTAAGGCCGTTTTATGTACCCGTATAAAATCTGGGAGCTTGCCTTCCAGATAGCTGATTGGTTTGGCCAGCAGCTTTTTCTCACCATCCTGAAAACAGATCCAGCTATAGTTATTAGCACCCGAAAGGTAGATGATCCGCTCGGGATACGATAGGGCAGGTTTTATGACACTCATAGAATAATATTACTGGGAAAGCCAATGTTCTACAGAAAGGAAGTCATAAACGTAACCCGGCGATACCAACGAAAGTTATTCCAAGATAATATGAAGAAGTGTTTATATTGAATTAGTGAGCGAATGGTCCTCAGGGGATGATAATGCTTTAAGTAAGTTAGAAGTTAATGTCTGAATATCAATAAATTACTCAATACTACCTCAGCAAACGCTTCGATACGTACGTTTATGCTGAACTTTCCTTCAATACCGAAAAGAGTGGATTGCCCATTGCTTTCTGGCAAAACTCAACGGGTTTATCGGCCGATGTTATCAAGCGCATGTCGATAACCGTTTATTACATCTGGCAACCCGAGTTGCAGATCAAACATGCCCAAACCAAACATATTGTAGGTCTAAGTCTCAATTTCGAACTCAAACCGGGCGCTGGTAACCAGAAGGATAAAAAGCTAAACGTCATTCCAGAGTTTTAGAAGCTGTAGCTTTTTAGTCGCCGGTGGCCCTATTTTCTGTAGACATCCGTTTGGGTGACCCTGGACAACCAGGGCTAAATTTGTTATTATCCAGCCATCATTCCAACTGATTACATTCGTAATACAGCAAAATGCTTATCTTTGGCTAACACCTTAGCTAATGATGAAAATTTTAGTCGTTGATGACGAGATCGACGTAAAAGATCTTTTTGAACAGCGATTTCGGCGCGAAATCCGTAATGGCGAATTTTTGCTGGATTTTGCAAACTCTGGCGAGGAGGCTTTAAGCTATCTGAATGGTCATTCGTCGGAAGTCATTCTGATTTTATCCGATATTAACATGCCGGGGATGAGCGGTTTCGAACTTTTACGACACATTCGGGAAGATTTCAAGACGCCCCCTCCCCCCGTTGTGATGATGATCACGGCCTATGGTGACCCCAATTCACAGCAGGAAGCCATTTCGCTGGGAGCGAATGATTTTCTCACAAAACCGCTTGATTTTGCACTTCTGAAACAAAAACTTCGTGAGTTGGAATGAAGGCTAAAATATTAGTGGTTGACGACGAAACTGATCTTGAGTTACTCATAAAACAGAAATTTCGACGGCAGATTCGGGAAAAACAGTACGAGTTTATATTTGCCCATGACGGTGCCGAAGCCCTCGAAACCCTCGCTCAGGAGCCCGACACAGACATGGTGCTGACGGATATTAACATGCCGGGCATGGATGGTCTGACGTTACTCGTTAAGCTCCACGAAACCAACCCTATGCTAAAAGCCGTCATCGTATCGGCTTACGGCGATATGGATAATATCCGAACGGCCATGAACCGGGGTGCTTTCGACTTTGTAACGAAACCTGTCAATTTTGAGGATCTGGAAGTGACCATGCGAAAGACCATGGACTATGTGGCTCAGATTCGGCAAACACTGCAGGCTATTAAAGAAAATAACATCCTACGGATGTATGTCGATGAATCGGTGCTGACCTTCATGAATCGGCCTGAGTTTGAAACAGCCTTGTCGGCCAGCGAAACCGTAGTAGCTACTGTTCTTTTCATCGACATTTGCGGATTTACAGCTATTTCCGAACGCGAATCGCCCGATACCGTCGTGAAAATGGTGAACAACTATTTTGATGTGATGGTCAAAGAAATCATAGCGCAGTCTGGTCTGGTAGACAAATTCATGGGTGATGCCATTATGGCTGTTTTTCGGGGAGAGTACCATCTTGACCGGGCTATTGAAGCGGCTCTGGCCGTACGAGCGCAGATCGCCAGGATTGAAGAAAACCTGTTAAGCAATCCGGGTTACCACCCTGAAGTGTCCATCGGTATCAACAGTGGCGAAATGGTATCGGGCAATATTGGCTCAACGACCCTCCGTCGGCTAGACTATACGGTTATTGGCGATGCTGTTAACACAGCACAGCGGCTTCAGTCTGTGGCCAAACCGGGCCAAATTGTTATTGTTGAGTCGGCACAGCAGCAAATTGCCGAATCCTTTTCCTGTGAGCGCATCGGCGAAGTAACGCTGAAGAATAAAGCTGAGCCGGTGATCATTTACAATGTACTCGGCTAACGACATCAGCTACCAATTGCCCCTCCATATCCCAGCCAGACCGATTGCATAGGAATACAAAAAGCATGCTAGACTAAAAAATCCTATATAATACAAAGCTATACTATTCAATAACCACACCTATAACTAACTAAAAAACAATCTATTACCAGTAAGAAAGTATTCTAAATAAGCTATCTTTTTACTATTCAATTGGCGGCAAATCTGCTGGCACAATAGTTGCCATTTAAAAACAAACGAAAACAAATAAGGAACTATAGAACAGGTTTCATTACATAGTAAGTTATTCTTCGGCTGTAGTTTTCCTTGTTATCAATGCTTTAGCCAACTCAGTTTCATGTATGTTATGTGTGCGAAATCCACCTTAGGTGGGCCAGCTCAGCAATAAAGGCATATTCCATAAATGTAACTGGAGTTTTTCTAAACTCACATCTGATTGGCAACAGGCCGTTGATTTCAGGTAACCATGAGCCTGTCGTCAACGGCTTGTTGTTTGATTTCGGTCATCTCAACAGCAGCTCAGAAGCTATTCTACACCACCAACTCAATCGTATTTATGTCGTAATGCTTCTGGAGATCGAATCTCCGTAATGTACCAATGTGATATGGACAGAGAACGATCACTCCCTTCACCTGCTTACTTGCGAGGATCACTATTCCGTGTACGCTTATCGATTGTTCTCATCGGGCTAATGCCATTTCTGGCCAATGCAGCGCATACACGGCAGCTTCAGGCCCCAGCCAACCCTGCTGATAGCCTTGCCTTTACCCTGACGACCTGCGCACAAAATTTTAGTGTTTTATCCTCTTTTTCGGCCATCGGATCGGGGCAGATTGATCCGGCCACACTGCAATTACTCACACAACCTCCAACCGGAAAAGTAAGCCTAAATCCAGATGGAACCATTCATTTTCAACGGACTACTTCCGTAGCCGGAACAGCCACGTTTACGATCACGGCGGCTTCAACCATGACGGATTCAATTACGCAGCGTTTTTTAACAACGTCCGGTTTAACCGTCAGCAATAACCTGGCTTGCGAGCCAATTCCACTGGCTACATTCTGTCCGATTGTTGATCGCAACAACATCACCTCTCCTGACCTGACCGATTTTGCCCACCTCGAACAATCAGCGCTTTTGGGGGAAACCACGCTCAAAGCAAACCTTTCTGGAACAGGGCAGCCGGGCGATCTGGTCGGTTTTCTCATTCATAATCCTAGCCTGACATCAACAACCGCGATCCCAACCTATACTATCAATACTTATTTAAGTACCGATCCAACATCTACTGTTCGGGATTCAAAAACATTCACGAACCTGACTGATATTCAGCTACGTCCCGACGGGCTACAGGAGCTAAGCTTTCCAACCACGCAGCCGTTCGATCAGGTAGAGTTGGTCATCACGACTGCCGATGGTGCGCTGCTTGTCAACAACATCTATTACGGTTTCAGTAAACCCGCCACAACCCTCGTCCAGAAAGTCGTAACGATCAGCTTTGGCGTCGATTGTACCTGTGTAGCATCGCCCTGTTTACCCATACAAGTAACGATCATTCGCCGATGATACGTAGTGCTCAGGTAATCGGCTATTTTTGCGGCTAGTTTATCTGAATTGTAATCACTTGTTACGATCTTATTATAACGCCAACGTCATTGAGGCCGGATTAGATGAAGTGGGACGGGGTTGTCTGGCAGGGCCGGTTGTAGCCGCTGCGGTTATTTTACCGAAAGACTATACGCATCCGATCCTGAACGATTCGAAGCAACTGTCACGCTCAAAACGCGAAACCTTACGTACGCATATCGAGCGTGACGCGCTAGCCTGGGCCATCGCGGAGGTATCGCCCGAAGACATAGACCGAATCAATATTCTGAAAGCCAGCTTTTTGGCGATGCATCGCGCTGTTGATGCCCTGAACATACGCCCGGAGCACCTGCTGGTCGATGGAAATCGGTTTGTTCCCTACCCAATGATCCCACACACTTGCCTGGTTAAAGGCGATGCGCACTTTCTGTCGATTGCGGCTGCTTCGGTTTTAGCCAAAACCTACCGGGATGATTTAATGGAAAAGCTAGGCAACGAATTTCCGGCCTATGGCTGGGCACAAAACGTAGGTTACCCAACCTCTATCCACCGCGAAGCCATCCGGCAATTTGGCCTCACGAAACACCATCGAATGAGCTTTCGGCTGGTATAGTTCAAAAGAAATGCGTGACACGGTTTAGAACCGTGTCACGCATTCGCTCCAACTGGGACTATTTCAACCAGAAATTATCTTCCTGCGCAATATCGGCTGAGTATACTTTAGCTTGTACAATTTGTCCATTTTCGACCGTATACACATCGATATTATCCACATCCAAAACCCCACCGTTGGGTTGAACGGCTTTCCAGTGAACCAGGCAGGCTACGCTATTGCCATTCGCCGTCAGTGTCTTTATATCGGTCAACCTGAGGCTATTTCCCGATACCTGAAACATCCCTCCTACCATCTGGAAAACTTCGGCACTTGATTTTTTCAGGCCAGAAAAGCGATTACTCCCCGGTTGGCTCCATTGGATATTAGGGTGAATGAGCGAGGCTAATTTCGCCTGATTGCCCTGCTGAACAGCAGTGAGAAAATCGTGGATAACCTGAATCGATTGCGTTTCCATGGTGATTGTATTAGCGTTTTTTACGTTAATTACCTGGGGGTTTTCGAGCTGGTTCATAGCGAACATAAGGGTGATAATGATTGCGTTCATGGCGTTTTTTTGACAAAATTACCGGACACCCGTCGGCTGGCCTTTACCATCTTCCGCCAACTCATTACCACTTGACGCCAGCAAAAATCCGGGACCGAATCGTTCATTACCTTTACGGTATGCAAGCCTATCAGAAACAGTTAGTGACCAATTTGCTGGCCTACGCCGTCCAGAAAAATATATCGGTGGAGGTTCTTTGTGCCCGTTCAGGAGTTGAACTAGCCCAATTGAAACAGAATGGGACTACTCCGGTAAGTACAGAACAGATTGGTGCGCTTTGGCTGAACGCTACGGATTTAAGTCATGACAACTTATTTGGGCTACACTTTGGCGAGTCACTGCAAATTGCCGCGTTAGGAGTTGTCGGGGAGCTTATTCGGAATAGCCAAACGGTGGGCGAAGGCCTGACACATGCCGTTGCGTTTGTTCATCTAATTACGGATGTCGTCGAAATGAACATAATCCATACCGATCAAACATTTACCATCCAATTGGTACCAAACGCAGTTTACCAGACCAATGCACCGGACGTAACCCGGCAGATGATGGATTTTTTTATGGCCTTTACGCTACACGAACTGGATGGGATGGTTCTCAAGAAAATTCGACCCGTTTCTGCAAAACTTCCGTTCATCGAAGCCGATCAGCCTGAATACGAACGCGTTTTCCGGTGCCAGCATATGGTCAATAGTGCTAGTTATGAGCTATCGTTTGAGCAAGACTATTGGAGCGAGCCCATCCTGACGGCCGATTATGAATTACAGCGTGTGTTTTTGCGGAAAGTGGCTACGCTGGATGAAGCCTTTGGACAGACAAAGAGCATAGCCGAACGGATTACCAATTATTTACTGGCCAATGCGTACCTGGGCATTCCTACGCTCGATGCCATTGCTGCTAATCTGAATGTCAGCAGTCGAAGTTTACAGCGCCGGTTGCAACAAGAAGGAGTAACGTATCAACAACTCGCCGACTCCATTCGCAAATCACTGGCCATTCATTACCTGACCTCAGGACAACATCCCGTCAAAGAAATCTCCTACATTCTGGGCTACAATGAGTTGAGCGCTTTCAATCGGGCCTTCCGTCGCTGGACAGGCACCACACCCGTGAGCTATCAAAATAAGGAGTTAGGACCGGGCCGCCGGTGCGGTGAGAATGCTGGCGCAAATTAATAACTGGCGTCCGCATTCTCTCTGCTCACTCTTAACTCCTAGCCCCCTGCCCCATGCTCCCTGCTCCTTGTTCACGTAGGCGAGTTGTCGGCCGGAAGCGTTCACCGTAGGTATCAGCCAATCTATCAAGCGTTTTTACGAAGGTTTCGAGCCCTACAAAATTGACGAAGGAGAGCGCACCACCGGTATAAGCCGGGAATCCCCAACCTAAAATAGAACCGAGGTCAGCGTCTAACTTTGTGCGTAGAACACCTTCTTCAAAACAACGTACAGCTTCGATAGCCTGACGATAAAGCAGCCGGGTCTTCACTTCATCGAGCGTCGGCTGCACTTCGGCCAGCGGGAATAAATCCTGTAAGCCCGGCCATAATTTCTTGCTGCGGTCGTCGGCATATTCATAAAATCCAGCTTTTGCTTTCTTGCCCAATCGGCCGAGGTTAACGAACTGGTTGGCAATCTGATAGCTGGTATCATCTTCGGGGAGAGCTCCATCCTGAATACCCTGGCCCGAAATTTTGTACACCAGATCCAGCGACACTTCATCGGTTACGGCTAATGGCCCTACCGGCATACCGGCATCTTTGCCCCCATTTTCAATCAGTATTGGATTGACACCTTCTTTGAGCAACTCCATACCTTCGGCTGTGTACGTACTGAAGCAGCGTGACGTATAAAATCCGCGTGAGTCATTGACAACGATTGGGGTTTTACGAATTTTCCGAACATAGTCGATCGCTACCGCCAGCGCGTAGTCAGATGTTTGGCGGCCCATAATGATTTCGACCAGCGCCATTTTATCAACGGGCGAAAAGAAATGAATGCCGATAAAATTCGCTGGTTTCTTCACTGTCCGCGCCAGGCCACTGATGGGTAAGGTAGACGTGTTCGACGCGAATACATTCAGGCCGGTGTCAGCCAGCATAGGCTCGGCTTCCTGCGTTACCTGCGCTTTTAGCTCCCGATTTTCAAATACCGCTTCAATAATCAGGTCGCAGCCTTGCAAATCTTTGGTATCGGCTGTCGGTTTGATCAGGTTAAGCACCCGTTCAACCGTTGCCTGATTTACTTTTCCCCGTTCCAAGCCTTTCTGAAGCAAACTTTGCGAATACGCTTTCCCTTTCTCAGCCGCTTCAATCGATACATCTTTCAGGATGACTTCGATTCCGGCCTGTGCCGACACGTAAGCGATTCCGGCTCCCATCATACCCGCTCCCAGAATCCCCAGCTTTTTTACGTCTGTTTTCGGAATGTCTTTTGGTCGGCTAACTCCTTTATTGGCTTCGTTCAGCCCCAGAAACATCGTCTGGATTAGGTTTTTAGCCACTTTTGAGGTAGCCACCTCGGCAAAATAACGGGATTCAATGACCAGCGCCCGGTCGATGTTTACCTGCAAGCCTTCATACACACAAGCCATTATAGCCAGTGGAGCCGGGTAATTACCCTTTGTTTTATCCATGAGCATGGCCGTTCCAGCACTAAAGGTCTGCGCACCAACCGCACTCTGCACCGTACCACCCGGCACGTTGAAATTATCTTTTCCGACAATCTTCCCGGTTTTTCGATCGATTTCATCCCAGGGTTTTACCGGTTTGGGCCGGGCGGACGTTCCGTTCGCTTCAATCCAGGCCCGTGCCTGTGCCAGCATATCGGCGGGTGTATCGGCAATGGCATCGACCATACCCAGACTTTTCGCTTCCTGAACACCTACTTTTTTGCCTTCCAGAATCAAAGGCAAAGCCGCCTGGATTCCGATCATACGAGGCAGACGTTGTGTGCCACCCGCTCCTGGCAGCAATCCAATCGTTACCTCGACTAAGCCAATTAATGTTTTAGGATTATTTAATGCGATTCGATGGTGACAGGCCAGGCAGATTTCGTATCCACCGCCCAACGCAGTCCCATTGATGGCCGCTACAGTTGGCTTGCCGGATGTTTCGATGCTACGAAATACCCGGTTCAACTCCAACGAAACCTTCTGCATCTCTGCGGGGTCTTTGTCGTTGTTCCTCAGGATCATTTTCAGATCGGCACCGGCTACAAATTCGGGTTTATTGGAGCTGATGATGACGCCTTTGACCGACTCGTCGCTGTAGGCGCGTTGCAGAGAAGCCTCAAATTCGGGTATCGACTCATCATTGAGCACATTCATCGGGCTGGATGTCATTTCCCAAATGATGTGTGCTATAGTATCGTTGACAGAATAGTGAATTGCCATTGCTTAGATAGTATTAGTCAATACGTTATATAGAACCGTACGGGCGGCCCCGACGGATTTTTATGATGATCATGATTCACACAGATCTTTAATAAATCATAATCATCATAAAAATCTGCGTTCTATTATTTTCAGCTTACCCGTTCAAAAATGGTGGCGATACCCATACCTCCACCAATGCAGAGGGTTGTCAAGCCAACCTGCTTGTCGGTACGCTCCAGTTCGTCGAGCAGCGTGGCAGAAAGAATGGCGCCGGTGGCACCTAAGGGATGCCCCAACGCGATGGACCCTCCATTGACGTTTAACTGGCTATGCGAAACTCCAAGCTCATCCATGAATAATAAGGGCACAGCGGCAAAGGCTTCGTTGACCTCAAACAGGTCAATATCACTGATTTGCATCCCAGCTCGTTTGAGCACTTTGCGGGTAGCCGGAACGGGCCCTGTGAGCATAATGGTTGGTTCAGAGCCAACAACGGCGAAGGATTTGATCCGGGCACGTGGCTTTAGCCCCGTTTTTTCGCCAAATTCCTTACTGCCAATCAGCAAACCAGCCGCTCCATCCACAATTTGCGAGGAGTTTCCAGCGTGGTGAACGTGGTTTATTTTGTCGTATTGGGCGTATTTGAGCAATGCAAGCGCATCCAGGCCCATCTGGCCTATTCCTTCAAAAGCAGGTTTGAGTTTGCTTAAGCTCTCAACCGTTGTACCGGGCCGCACACCTTCGTCACGATCAAGTAGGGTCGTCCCCACTACATCTTTAATGGGAATTAACGTTTTCTGAAACCGATTAGCCGCCTGTGCCTCTACGGCTCTTCGGTACGACTCAGCCGCAAAGGTATCCACGTCCTGCCGGGAATAGCCGTATTTTGTAGCAATCAAGTCGGCCGAAATTCCCTGAGGAACAATATTATGCCGGGCTACAATCTGCGGATTCATAAACAAAGCGCCCCCATCGGACCCCATCGGCACCCGTGACATTGACTCCACTCCACCCGCGACAATAGCATCAACCTGGCCTGACATCACATAGGCAGCAGCCATGTTAATCGCTTCCAGACCTGATGAGCAAAATCGATTGAGTTGAACGCCAGCAACTGATTCGGCATAACCTGCCTCAATGGCTCCAGTCCGGGCAATATCGGCCCCCTGTTCGCCAATAGGCGTTACGCAACCCATAATCACGTCATCGACCAACGACGTATCGAGGTCGTTACGGTCCCGAAGTTCGCGCAGAACGGTGGTCAGGAGTTGAATGGGCTGCACGTCATGCAATGAACCGTCGCTTTTGCCCCGCCCTCGCGGTGTGCGAACTGCATCATAAATGAAAGCTTCTGCCATGATTTTGTTGCCTGAATTAGTATGCGAGCATACAAGTTTATCAAGCAAATGTACAGGCAAAAGCAGAATAGGGCAATGGGAATCACGGAGTATTTAGTGAGCCCGTATAATTTGATGTCTCCCTCTATTCCTGTTTTATAGCTATACCAGAACGGGTATAAATCTGGTATAATTTACCAAATCTATACCCGTTCTGGTATAATTTAACTATTTATTTTACTTGTCGAGCACTACTGTCTCACCAATAAGGTAAGCTCCCGACTCGGTAGCCAGATTGAATACTTTTTCAACAGAACGAACAGACGTTTCGAGCCGGACAACTTTGTAGGCGACTACGCCCTGAGCCGTGGCATCATAGCGATATAACACCTCACTTGCCTTTACATCACCCAATGCTTTCCGGCCAGTAGCGGTCAACACGGGATGGTTTGCTGTAGCCTCGAGCAACACGGGGGCGGTAAGTATAGTGCGGGTATCGGCCGTTACTTCCTGAATAGGGGCTAGCCATACACCAGCTAACGCGAATGAGCCGGTATGTACGTCGACGCGGGTAACATGCGTTGGTGTAAGGGTTTTCGTTTGAGCATCGTAGCCCATCACCACATCGTTTACGGCAATGTCCTGAATTGCTTTGGTAGAACCGTCAGCCAGGGACACCGGAGCGCCAGCGGCAAAGCAGAAGTTATATTCTTCTTTCTTCTTACCGCTTCCTTCATCCGATTTACCGGCCCCGCCCGACAACAAGCCAGCCATTTCACGGGAAAGAACAAATGTTAAGGTCGACATCAGGCCCGGTTCTTTTTCACCGACGTATTTTAAGTCATCAATATAGGCATCCCAGGCTTTGCGGTCGGCCGAGGCTCCGGGAATAACAAACGGTTTTACCGCTCCCGACTTCTCGTTTTTATAAATCGCCAGCAATCCCAGTTCTTTGGTGTCTTCGGCCGAGAACACTTTATAGAGGTAAATTTTTCGGGTTATACCATCGCTGTAGGCAAATACATAAGCCGGACGTTCTTCGTATCGGTCGAGGATAAAGCCCCCCGATTTGAAATAGGTATCCTTATCAAGGTTCGCGATTTTAATGCCTTTGATAGCATTCAACTGCTCAACAGTCATGCTGGCAGAAGTCGTTTGCGCCCATACACGCTGACTGATCAACTGCGTGGCGATGGCGCAACAAACGAACAATAAAATAGAGAGCAGGTTGTTTTTCATAGTTTTAGTCTTAGCCAGGTTAACACCAGACTTTTGTTTTAAGCTATTATTCACTGACCAGGCTCTTGCCTGGTCAAGGCAGATTACTTCTTTGTGTATTCGCCCACGCGAGCGTGGATAGATTCAACGACGCGACGGGCCGATGTAAATGCACCTGCCATCCAGGCCGTTAGGTACGTGGTGTGCTCACCCGCAAAGTAGATATTCCCATCAGGTTCGAGCAAAGCCGGGTAATATTTCTTCCGGGTCGTATCATCATAATTGGCCCAGCCGCCGTTGCTATACGGAATCCGATGCCAGGCCAGTGAGAACGAATTTTCGAACTCAGCCGAATACTGGGGGTGAATCCTCCCACCCTCTTCCAGTGCTAACTTCTCACGTCCAACTACGGGTAAAGCGCCTACAGCCTCCGCCCGGCTATAAAAGTTGTAATAGCCAATCAGCACTCCTTTCTTCTCCTGTAAGCCAAATGATGGGTACCAGATCTGATTGATGTCCATATTGGTTCGGGAAATGCCTCCGTAAATACCGTCATCTTCCTCCCAGAACCGGCGCTTGAATTGCAGGCCAATTTTGCCGGTTTTCATGTACGGAACAAAATCGGCTGCCCGTTGAACCGTAGCCGAAAGATCCGATTCCAGGTTTTTGAGCATCGGCAAGGGCAGCGTGCAAACACAAAATTCGCCGGTCAGCTCAACGGGTTTACCGTCTTTCTGATAAATTATCCGTACTCCATTTTCGGTTTTCCGAAGCTCTTTTACCGGCGCATTGAACAGAATCTTACCAGCCAGCTTCTTCTCAAAAGCTTTCGGGATCATGTCCATGCCGCCAACAGGTTGCAGCAACGTAGCCTGTTGCTCATAGGCATAATCGCCCACGTTGTAGAACACCGGCTGCATAAATCCAGACCGGAGCAAGTCGGTAAGACCATAGGGATCGGTTAATACACCCGGATTATGTCCAGCGCCTGGATGGCTTTTGTCTTTATACCCTCGGCGGTTTGTGCCTTTGTAGAGATGTGCCGTGTTCAGGTCGCCTTCGTTTTTCAGGAAGTCGATGAGCTTTTCAACGTCTTCCTTCGTCAACTGTTGATCCAGCGATGATTGGTCGAGGGCTTTAGCCAGCAATTCAGACGTATAGCCACGCATGTCATGGTGGTAATCGCTAATACGCATGCGACGATTGGCAAAATTGCCGGTCCCACCGTGATTATACAGGTAAGCCGATTCATTGGCCCCGTTGAAAATTTGTAATGGAACCCCTAACTCCCGGCAATAATGAAGGGTAATGTGGTGACGATGCGGAATACGGGCGGCTCCGCCATTGAAATACAATCCATCTTCGAACGAGCAGGTTTGCGGTGTCCCGCCACCCAGTTCGGTCTCTTTGGTACCACCCCGTATGGTCCATACCCGTCCACCTGAGCGAGATCGAGCTTCCAGTATGGTACAATCGTAACCAAGTTTACCAAGCTCATAAGCGGCTGTCAGGCCAGCCAGTCCTGCACCCAGAATTATTACTTTTCGCCCTTTACCATCCTGCTTCTGTCCATTGGCGGGTAAATCAAATGCCGACGCTGGAGCCGGATGAATCATTTCCCACGCCATCAAACTGGCATAACTGGCACTGGTAGCATTAATAAAATCGCGTCTTGTCATATTTTTTAGGAGTGAGGAGTTAGGAGCGAGGAGTGAGAAGGCTGACGCCTATTTTTTCTTGATGCGCCAGCCTTCTCACTCCTCGCTCCTAACTCCTCACTACTTTATCCAACTACTTTATCCAACCACTTTTTTAAACCCATCTATGAAAATGGCCATTTCGTCCATGGTGCCGACGCTGACCCGGCAATAGGGCTGTCCATTGAAGTCGCGGGTTTGGATACCGATGCCCTGGGCAAACATCTGATTGCTGAACGGACCGGTTTTCATGCGAATTGGGAATAGGATAAAGTTGGTCGACGAGGGAATAACTTCGTAACCCATGCCGGTCAGGGCTTTGGTTGTATAGGCCCGCGCTTTGGCGTTTTCGGCCCGGCAGTGGTTTTGCCAGTCTTTGTCCTGATAGCTGGCGATACCGGCCATCAGCGTAGTGATACTAACCGCAAAATCAGCGTTGGTATAATCGCGCAGGGTTCTGAGCATGGCGGGCTGCCCTATGGCATACCCCAGACGCAAGCCAGCAAATCCGTGAATTTTCGAGAACGTCCGGGCCAGAATTACGTTCAGCCCTTCCGACACCAGTTTACCCAGTTTCGGGCGGTCGGCAGGTTCGAAGAAATCAATATAAGCTTCGTCGATGAATACAGGAACTTTAGGCGCTACTTCGCGACAGAAGGCTTCCAGTTCAGCCGTTGGCACGATGGTACCCGTTGGATTGTTCGGATTGACGATGTAGACCATTTTCACATCGGGCGTAATAGCCGCCTTGATAGCAGGCAAGTCATACTTATAATCCTTCGTCATCGGAAGCGCCTTGATCTTTGCCCCAAACTTTTCGGCCCGTTGAAGCAGGTCATCGTAGGTCAACACGCTAGTCAGGATGGTACCGCCCCCTTTGGCAAAGTAATCGGCAGCCGCCATCAGCACATCCGACGATCCTGGCGACATCATGATGTGTTCGGGTTTTACGCCTTCGTCGGGTGCAATCAGTTTTTTCAATTGACCGAACTCTATAAAGGCATACCGATTCCCAATTTCGGCCGCTTTCACCAACGCTTGCTTCGCATTCGGTGATATACCCAGCGGATTTTCATTCGCCAGCAACCGGGCTCGTAGACTACCCATTTTTTCGAATGGGTCATCGGCAAATGCAAATTCATTTGTAAACCCCGACACCAGTGGAGCAGCAGGGTAAGCCGCTTCAACGGGAGCAAATTTACTTAAGCTTACGCTGGCAGTCAGAAGGCCACTGGCACGAAGCCAATCCCGGCGGGTTAGTTGTGATGACATGAGTTTTTGTATTTATCCCGGATAAAATTAGAGTAAAGTCAAATATAACTCCTTAGTAGATAGGGTGTTGTGAAAGTACGAATTAATACTCACAAAAAAAGTATCCTATAGACTAAAGTTCTTAGAAATAATTTTGTAGTGATAACAAACCACGAAATTATTATACAACAACTCGCAACTTATCAAAATAATTTTCTAGGATTTCATGAATTACTCATCATCAAGTGCTATTTAGGAAACGGCCATTTCGCTACTATTGAACCGGATCGCTATAGGCTGATTCGGTTCATTCTTCAACCAATCTTACTTCCTTCTTTTTAACAGGGCCAGAAATTATGAAATCGTTAGTCATCAGCCTATTACCTAATACAAGCGTAACCCTGATTTAATCAACAGTTCATAGTCAGGCACTTATTTTGCGTAAACCAATACATGCCTGCATGAATCGTCGTCAGCTTGTTAGACGAATGGGTATGGGCCTTGCGGCTCTTTCTGTAAATGAACTCGCTACCGCTCAGGTGGCTCCCCTCGCCAAACAACGGGTCTTACGCATCGCTCACGTCACCGACGTACATATGCAACCGCTCATCGGTGCCGCCAAGGGGTTTGAAAAGTGCCTGCATCATCTACAAAACCTCCCCGAAAAGCCTGATTTGTTGATCAACGGGGGCGATGCCATCATGGAAGCGCATGGCCGTAGCCAAGATAGTGTCCATCGGCAATGGAAACTTTATCAGGAGGTGATGACCGGGGAGAATGCACTACCCATCCTGAGTTGTGTTGGTAATCACGACATCTGGTGTAAGCAGGAAACACAAACCGCCTTCAACGACGGTAAAAAGTGGGCGATGGACGAATTGCAACTGGCGCGCCGTTATTACAGCCTGACCCGCAACGGCTGGCATATTGTTGTGCTGGATAGTGTACAACCCAAGGCAGACGGAAGCTGGTATACCGCCCATCTCGACGACGAACAATTCGACTGGCTGGAAGCAGACCTGAAAGCCACTCCAGCCAACATACCTGTTTTAATTGTCTCACATGTTCCTATTCTGGCAGCCTGTGTCTTTTTCGATGGGCCACGCTACGCCAACGAAAACTGGACTATACCCGCCCGCTGGATGCATAGCGATACCGTTCGCCTTACCGGCTTATTCAATCGTCACCCGAACGTAAAGGCAGCTCTGAGTGGCCATATTCATTTAGTGGACCGGGTCGATTATAATAATGTGAGCTACTTCTGTAACGGAGCCGTAAGCGGTGCCTGGTGGTTTGGCAACTATCATCATACGCCAGCCGGGTATGCACTAGTCGATTTATTTGACGATGGCTCAGTCGTTAATACGTATATGCCCTACACCGACCAGATCTAACCTATCCCAATACTTCTTCGCCACTAATTGAACCGCTTTCCATCAAAACATAAACTACTATTAATCAATTAGTTAAAATTTAATTTTCCGTTAACAGTAAACGCTATTTTATCATATTCAGGTAATGTAGCACGCTATAGCTTTGTGCATTTTCCAATCGCTAGTTTTCTCCTTTATGAAACCACTTTCTATAGCCTCTTTCGTAACTACTACTGTTGTCGCCAGCTTATTAGTGGCAGGCTGCGATGATCACCGCATCCCTTCGCTGACCAGCTACCCAACATTCTCCGAAGCCTCTAATCCTAAAACCCTGGCTATTTCACCCAATGGGACCACTATTTACAACGGCGGCTTTGGATCGGCCCTCGCCCCTGACCCGAACGATCCGTATGCATTTTACCTCATGACCGACCGGGGCCCTAACGCTGCCGGAGCTGCCGCCAACTCGATCATTTTCGGAAAAGCTGATTTCACTCCACAAATTGGCCGGTTCCGTGTCGTTGGTAACCAACTGGTTTTGGAGAAAACGATCCTGATGAAAAACGCGGCTGGTCAGTTACTGACTGGGCTACCTAACCCGTCGGGTCAGGGCAGCACTGGCGAAACAGCACTTGACCTCAACGGCCAACCTATTGCCCCGAATGCTGACGGTATTGACTCTGAAGGTCTGGTACTGGCTTCTGACGGTACGTTTTGGGTGAGTGACGAGTATGGCCCCCACATTGTTCACTTCGATGCCACTGGCAAAACCATTGAACGGATCAATCCATTTGGTACCGGTACGGGCGGCCGTACATTACCCAAAGTACTGGCTACGCGTCGGCCCAACCGGGGTATGGAAGGACTGACCATTACACCCGATGGCAAAACGCTGGTCGGTTTGATGCAATCACCTTTGTATAATCCCAACTCGGGCGCGGTAACGGGTTCAGTAGTACTGCGTGTGGTAACGTTCGACATTGCTACCGGCGCTACCAAACAATATGTGTATCTGATGGAAAATGCCAGCCTGACAGGTTGCAGCGAAATTGCCGCCATTACCAATACAACCTTCCTGGCTCTCGAACGCGATGGCGACTACGGCGGCAACCCAACCAAACCAGCTACCTTCAAGCGAGTCTTTAAATTTGACCTGGCGGGGGCAACCGATATTTCGGACCCAACCAATGGAACCAACGGCAAGCTATTTAGCGGGCTGACGGTGGAACAGTTAAAAGACAAAACTGGATTGCAAAACGCGGGTATTACGCCAGTCGCCAAGACGCTGGTCTTTGACATTCTGACCGGTTTCAACCCTGTCTACCCCCACGACAAAGCGGAAGGTATTGCCCTGATTGGTACTAACATTCTGGCGATTTCGAATGACGACGACTTTGGTGTCGTTGATAACGGACAGAACGGATTCACCACTAAAACTTTACCAGCTACGGGTAAAGTCGATGTCAATCGAATCTATTTTGTGACGTTACCTACGCCACTCCGATAATGACTTCTGTTCATATAGTAAAAGCCACTTCTGATAGGAGTGGCTTTTTTGGCTCTGATCGGTTCCTGACAAAAAATAATACTATCTGGCCAGGGAGTGCCTATTTTTTATGTATCCATTGAACACATACAGCATGTGTCTACGTATATTTTTTTTATTACTCTGCGCAGTCACGAGCAGTTTTGCGCAGAGCCTCAGCACCGCCGAACAGTTATCTCGACAATATCCGGATTCGGCTTATCGCCTTAGCAAAGCTAAGCTTGACCAGGCCATCCTGCAACATAACAAACTATCCGAAGGCGATTATCTCCAGCATATTGGATTACTATTTTACCATCAGAGTAGTTATGTGCAGGCAATCGATTTTCTGTTGCAGGCACAAAAAATCTTTATCGCCGAGAAGGATGCCAACCGGCTGGCTCGTAACCAGAATGAACTCGGTACGGTTTATTATTACAATGAACAGGTTGATCAGGCGTTGGTTCAGTTTAACGAAGCCCTGGCTTTCTACCAACAGCAACGTAACCGGGGTGGCCTGGCCCAGACCTATGCTAATATTGGGCATATCTACGAAAAACGTCAGTCGCCTAATCTGGCTTACCAATACCAGAAATTAGCCCTGGCCAACAGCCTGGCAGCTCGGGACACCAATAGTCTTGCCAAAATTTACGAGAACCTGGGCAGTATTTTTGAAGATGAGGCCCGGTACGATTCGGCTCATTATTATTACCAAAACGCATTAACGCTCGCCCAACAAACGCACGATGAAATTGGGCAACTGGAAATTCTCAACAATCTGGGTGATGTTTTCCGGAAGACTGGCAACTATCAGCAAGGGTTAGCCTACTCCCGAAAGGCGCTTCGGATGTCGCGGGAAAAACGAGAGTTGTATCAGGTAAGTGCAGCCCTCAGAGACATCGCCAAAACCTATCGGCTAATGAACCAGCCCGACAGTGCTTACGCATACATTGAGCGGAGCCGGGATTTGACCGATGAAATCTATGGTATTGAAAACAACCGACAGATTACCTTACTCCAGACGCTGTACGAAGTTGAACGGAAAGATAGCGAGATAGACCAGCTCAATGCCCAGAAACGAACCGACCTTATCATCATCATTGCCACCGTTGTTGTCTTATTGCTCATTGGTGTTTTAGGGGTTGTTATCATTAGTCGGCAGCGGCTGAAGCTCCGAAACCAGCAGGCGCTCCATCAGCAAAATCAGGCGATATTCCGAACCCAGCATGAACTCATCCAAGCCGAACTAAAGAACAAGCAACTGGAAGAAGAAAACCTAAAAAGTCAACTAGAGCTGAAAAGCAAAGAGTTAACAGCCCATACACTACAGATCATTCAGAAAAATCAGGTGCTGGAAGAATTGAAAAACGACCTGACGGCTATCCTGAAAGATGATAAGCGGGATCAGAAAAAACTCCTCCGCCAACTCGCCCAGAAAATCGATCTGAGTTTCAATCAGGATAAATACTGGGATGATTTTCGAAACATTTTCGATCAGGTACATCCCAACTTCTTCCATACACTGACGCAGCAATTCCCGGAATTAACAGCAACCGATCTACGGCTTATTGCCCTGCTCAAGATGAATATCAACTCAACGGATGTGGCTACCTTGCTGGGAATTTCGCCCGATAGTTTACGCGTTGCCCGCTACCGATTGCGCAAAAAAATTGGTCTCGCCGAAGGCGAATCACTGTCTGCCTTCATCCAACGGTTCTCATCGCCCATACAATCTTCTCCCGAAAAAATATAACATTCCATAGGCTCTATTGCGGCTTCACAATTAGGAAACACATTGTTAACAATAAGATAATGGCGTTTCCCCAACATAACAATGCACTGAAAATCAACAATATAATTCCTCGCCATTCATAATGTTGCCTGGTTGTTCACGGCCCGAAAGAGGCTGTTGCCTTTTTGTTCACGGGTATAATTTGTCTGGTTCTCTTTCCTGATTCCACCTTTGCGGCATCAATCACCAACGCAATCGAGTGATCGCAACGCAGGGAATATTTTTTTCAGGAAACCGAATGAATCGACTTGTACTTATTACTGGTTTTTATCTGCTGATAGTGCTGCACGCATGGGCTGGCAATATCCGGGGTAGGGCAATCGACGCAGCTACTGGCCAGCCGGTCATTGGCGCTACGTTAATCATAGAAAACACGAAGCTCTATAACGTTTCGGGACTGGACGGGTCTTACCTCATAAAGAATGTACCGACGGGCACGCATACAATCCGAATCAGCTACGTATCGTACCGGACGATGAGCCGCGACGTAATTATCCAATCTGATGATCAAACCGTTACACTCGACTTGCCCCTCGAAACGGATACCGATCGCCAACTAACTGAAGTAACCGTAACCGCCAAGCGGGATGGTTCCAGCGATCGCACGGCCCGCGATCTGGAACGGAATGCGTTGCAGGTCACCAACATCGTGTCGGGCCGTACCATCGAACTCTCACCCGACCTTACGGTTGCGAATGTTATCCAGCGGGTTTCTGGTATTTCGATTGAGCGCAACAGTAACGGCGATGGCCAATACGCCATTCTGCGGGGCATGGACAAACGCTACAACTACACCCTCGTCAATGGCGTCAAAATTCCCAGTCCTGATAACCGCTACCGTTACGTTCCGCTCGACATTTTCCCCGCCGAACTCCTTGATCGACTGGAAGTTTACAAAGCCCTGACACCCAGTATGGAAGGCGATGCAGTTGGCGGAGCCATTAATATGGTGATGAAAGATGCGCCTAACCATCTGACCATTCTGGCGAACGTATCAACCGGTTACAGTGAACTGTTTTTCAACCGTCCGTTTGTCAGCTTCGATACAAAGCATATCAACGCTCAATCGCCATATGAGCAGTTTGGGAGCCAGTACAGCGCTAAATTCACCGATTTCAATAAAGCCTCGGCAAGCTATACCCGACAAGCACCACCACCGAATTTGCTTGGTAGTTTCGCCATTGGCAATCGGTTCTTCAACCAACGCTTTGGGGTAATCCTGGCGGGTAGTCTTCAGAATACGTATCGCGGTAATAACAGCTTGTTCTTCAACGGCGATGTGGTGGATACCCTTCGGGGTGTTACGCTCACGAAGCAAAGTGAACGCCAATACTCCGAACGGCAAACCCGCTATGGGGTGCATGCCAAGATGGATTTTCGGGTGAATGAATCAAACAAAATCCAGTGGTTCAACGCACTCATCAGCCTGACAAACGAGCAAATCCGCGAAACCAAATCAACCGAACTCGGCATTGGCGGCTTCGATCCTGTACTGGGAAACGCAACCCTCGGTTACGAAACCCGATCGCGACTGACGAAGCAGAAAATCTACAACAGCACACTTCAGGGCACACACCAGCTAAACTCCAAGCTGGGGCTTAACTGGTCGGCTGTTTATTCGACAGCCACCAACGAAGTACCCGACCAAACCTACGTGCCGTTGTTGGGCATTCGGCAGAATTTTGTTGAAAAACGCACAACGGTTCAGGATGGACAGCGTCGATGGGAGCATAATTCAGATACCGATCTGGCTGGTTACCTCAACCTAACCCTGAAAACAAACCTAATCGGTGTAGCCGTCGAATGGATGGCAGGCGGACTGTACCGGGACAAACAGCGCACCAATTTTTACAACAATTACACCCTTCGCCCGAGCAATCCGTTTGCGCAGTACGGCGTCGATTTTACGGACTATACGCAAATCGTCTGGACCATTCAGAACCCGCTTGGTTCCGTAGCTTCGGCCCTGAATTATGATGCCAGCGAGAAAACGGCAGCGGGCTATCTCCAATTCCGCACGACCGACCAACCGCTCGAAATCACGGGTGGTGTACGGGTTGAACATACGGATCAGGGCTACGCCATGAAATTCCCGATTGGTGAAGACAATCCAACCGGCAGCCAGATTTACACCGATATTTTACCTAGCCTGCACTTCCGGTATCGCCCTACCGAGCAGACCAACTGGCGGCTATCATACTTCCGGTCGCTGAACCGACCCGGTTTTTTCGAAATTGTCCCCTATCGGATTGTCAACGAAGAATACCAGGAACGGGGTAACCCGAACCTGAAGCGGGCTGTTGCCGACAATGTAGATCTTCGCTATGAGTTTTTCCCGCGCCCGCTGGAGCAGTTTATGGTCGGTCTGTTCTATAAGCACATTCAGGACCCAATCGAATACACGCTGAAAAAAGATGCCATTCGGGGTCAGGATTTGTACTATGGTCCTGGCAACTTCGGCAACGCCACCAACTTTGGTCTTGAACTGGACGCTATCAAATATTTCCGCCAGTGGGGCCTTAAAGCCAATTATACCTATACCAACTCCAGCATTACTACGCCCAAATCGAAGCGAATTCGCAATACCCAGGGCGATCTGGAAACCATTACGGTCAACCAAACACGAGCGCTGTATGGGCAGTCGGCACACGTAGCCAATTTATCACTGCTCTACAAAGACACCGAACATGGCTTCGATGGCCAGCTTGCCGCCAGCTATACGGGGAGCCGCATCAATACCGTATCGCAGTTTGTCGATAACGACTTGTACCAGCGGGGCTTTGTTCAGATGGATGCCTCGATCGAAAAGCGGCTCAGCCGGGCCAGTTCAGGCCGGGGATTCCTCCTTTTTGCCAAAGCGAATAACCTACTGAATACACCCACGGAGATTTTCATCAAGAACGTCAACAGCAAAAATTCAGACGTACCGAATCAGGATATATCGGGCAAAACGCTCATCCGTCGTGACTTCTATCAACGCTCTTATGTGCTAGGGATTCGCTACAAACTATAACCCTACTCGCAGACTCTACTGCGCTCAACCAAAGAGAGAAAACAGATTCATAACCAAAATAACTATGAAACAAGTATTCATCCTGGCCGCGCTATCAGCGGCTGTATTGATCGGCTGTTCGAAGAGCGACGATACAACGACAACGGTAACCCCAACGCCGGTAGTGAAAGATGCCGTTTCGGGCGATGTATCGGGTACCTGGACCAAAGGAAGTACCTACAAAATCACCGGCCATTTGCAGGTTCCGGCCAGCCAGTCGCTGGTCATTGAAGAAGGGGTTAGTGTTATCTTCAGCGATTCAACCGTAAAGCCTGAGTTTATTATCAAAGGGAATCTGTACGTGATGGGTACGTCGGCCAACCCGGTCAAGTTTACCGTGCCCGATGCCTGGAAAACGACGGCCAATCAGTGGGGTAGCCTGTGGGGTGGACTTATTGCAGCGCCTACCTGTGCTGAACTGCTGCTCGATAACGCCATCCTTGAATACGGTGGAGCCGTAACAACCGAAAGTTCGCCTTCGGTGAAAGCTGGCTTGTATAAGGCCGCTGCCGGTAACCACGTTCCGGCCATCAACTACTCTAATGTAAACGGTAAGCTGGTCATCGTCAATAGCCGTTTGAACAACCAGAACGAAGATGGTTTTTACATTGAAGGTGGTAAAGTGATCATTGCCAACAACAAGATTTACACGCAGGGCGTATCAGGTGGCGATGCCATCAATATCAAGTCGGGTGTTCAGGCCGATGTAGCGTTTAACCTGGTTTACAGTCCAAACACCAACGCGCTCAAGCTCTCCAACACGGGCGACCGCACTCCACAGACTTATGTCATTGCGTATAACAACACGATTGTGAATGCGGGCTGGCGTCGTCCGACTATCAAAGGGGGCTCCATTTGGGTAGAAGTAGGCGTTCGGGCTGAACTCTACAATAACCTGCTGGCCAATGACCGGTTTGGGGTAAAACGTGACCCGAAAAACCCCGAAGACAGCCGAACCAAAGTAAGCAACAACCTGTACTATGGCTATACGCAGGATGGCGTAACGGGTTTCCAGCCGACCACCGAAATTCTGACTGGTACCAGCGACATCATCAGTAAAACCGTTGGCGACAATGATCCGAAATTTGTAAGTTATCCGCTCAATACGGCTTCTTCGAATGCGATCTACAATACAGCCTGGGATTTCCGTCTGCAAAGTGGTTCACCGGCCATTGGTAAAGGCACCACGAGCTTCACCCGGCTGTATGCCGATGGCATCTCGTTTGCCAACGGTACGCTCTATAAATCACCGGCTCCATCAACAACGATCGGCGCTTTCGGAACGAACTAGGCTTTTACCATTGTGACACAGAGATGCACAAAGAATAGGGAGATACACAGAGTAGCTTTTTACGTTCTCCGTGAATCTCTTTTTTCTCTGTGCATCTCTGTGTTATAACTTTTGCATATCCATGAAGTATTATTTAATCATAAGTCTGTCCCTGATAGCCTGCCAGCCAACGCAATCAACGGCGCAGCAGGTCGTGCAGCCGGTCGTAATTACCGATACCGTCCGTCACGATACCGACGATCCGGCCATTTGGATTAACCCTGCTGATCCGGCAAAAAGTCTGGTGATCGGTACCGATAAAGATCAGGATGGTGGTTTGTATGTATTCGACCTCAACGGAAAAATCGTACAGGAAGTCCATAACCTGAAGCGCCCTAATAATGTCGATATTGCCTACGGTCTGAAATTAGCCAGTAAGCCTACCGACATTGCTGTAACCACCGAACGGTTTACGCATAAGCTTCGCGTTTTTTCCCTGCCCTATATGCAACCCGTCGACAACGGCGGACTTGATATGTTTGTGGGCGATACAGCCGAAGGCTTCCGCGATTTGATGGGCATTGCCCTTTACAAATCACCGTCTGGCGTTTTGTACGCGATGGTTGGCCGCAAAACAGGGCCGACTCAGGGCGGGTACATTGGCCAGTACAAACTGGAGGACGATGGCTCGGGTCATGTAAAAGCCACGCTGGTGCGCAAATTCGGCAATTACAGTGGCAAAAAGGAAATAGAATCCATTGCCGTCGATAACGAATTAGGCTACGTCTATTACTCTGATGAAGGTGTTGGCGTCCGTAAATATTATGCTGACCCCGAGCGGGGCAATGCGGAATTAGCCCTGTTTGCTAAAACCGGCTTTGCTGAAGACCATGAAGGAATTTCGATCTACAAAACAGGCCCAAAAACGGGTTACCTGCTGGTATCGGACCAGGGTGCTAATCAATTTCACATTTTCCGACGCGAAGGCGAATCAGGCCACCCGAACGAACATAATCTTCTGAAGATCGTAAAAGTAGCTGCGCAGGTCAGCGATGGATCTGATGTCACGAATGTGTCGCTGGGCAAACAGTTTCCACATGGGTTGTTTGTCGCCATGTCGGAAGGGAAAACCTTTCACTATTACCGCTGGGAAGATATTGCCGGCAAAGACCTGAAATAGGGTAAATTGTCGATTACGGAAGTTTTTGTCATTCCGACCGGGACGCGTAGTCGAAGGCGGAATGACAAAAATCAACTTCCATAAATCATATTACGCTGTTGTCGCAGGAGCAGGTTTGGCTTTCTTTACTTTGGGTGTAGCCTTCGCTTTGGGTTTCGTTTTCTTTTCCGCTTTTTTGTACAGCTTCACCAACTTTTTCGCCAGTTTATCGGCCGATTTCTCAATGGCTTTTTTAAATTTCTTCGATGAAGCAGCAGATTCACTTAATTTTGCTTCGATAGACGTAGCAATCGAGTCGGCAAGGTCCTTTGTTTTAGCTTTCATTCCTTTGTTTTTGTAGTGCCAGAAGGTAATAAAAAAATCTACAAATAAATACGAAAAAAATAGCGTAAACAAAAGGCCAATATTAAGTTTTTGTTATCCTTCTGAGGTTTTTAAGCAAGCTGCACTCACCTGACTGCGGTCGAAAACGCACAAAAAAGATCGATCAAATTGAAACTCTGTCTGTCGGAATAAGTGGCGATCTGACAAGTTGCTGCGCCTTTACGAGTGCATCAGCATAGGGTTGATGAAGAACCCGGCCAGGAGGCTCCGTTGACAAATCAGCATCCCACAAACCCGACTGATGCCAGCGGTCGGGATAATCCCAATCGGGTCGGTCGATAATCGGATACAGACATACACCCCACAGCGGTACGCCGGTATTAAGAACGGCCGCGCATTCCTCACTAATCATCTGGATCCATTGTGACCGATGCTCACCCGCATGGCTTGTTTCGGCCATAACGATCGGCTTATGATACCGTCGGTAGGCTTTTATCAGCAATTGCCGAAGGGGTACCCAGCGCGGATCAGGTATAGCGTCGCCCCAGGGCAAAAAATCAGTAAAGCCCAGAACCCACTGATTATTATAATAGTAATTGAAGCCCAGTATATCCAGGTAATCGGGCGAACCGCCTAATTCGGGCATTACATAACCAGCCAGCATATCGACCGCCTGAAACTGGTTTTCATCGGCAATGGCAGCCTCGATAAGTTGCTCGGTACTGGCGTCGAAAGGTGGAACTATATGAACGAGTGGTTCAGTGGTCAGAATACGAACCGATGGGTCGAACTCACGCATAGCCGCAACGCCTTCGATATACGCCCGCATAAGTCCCTGCTTAACCTCCCAGCCATGATTCACACAATAAGGCGATGTCCCTCTGACATCGCCACCCAGCCAGGAGATAAAGTTAACCTCATTGATGGGTGTTACAATCAACTCATCGTCGGGATAGCGGTCGCGGTAGAATTGGACAAAAGCGCGGCATAAACCGGCAAACCGTCGGGCAAACATAGGATGCAGGGGTGTCAGATCGTCGGGATAGCCAAAATGGCAAAGATCCCAGATCTGCTGAATACCCAGCGTATGTCCTACATGCAGCATATGCTCCACAACGCGCCAGTCGTATTGGAAAGCCCTTTTCTCAACATAACTCCACCGAATTCCCTCCCGAACGGTTCGAATTCCAAATGGAGCCAGCCGGTTATAATCGGCGGCTAGTTCCTGTATATGACCAGTTGTGGTTACTAAATCGACCCGGTTTCCGAAGCAGTTGAGCTGGTCTGTACACTCGAATCCAGCCCACCAAAACGACTGAAACGGATTGGCAGATAGCACATTTTCCATAGGCAAAAATCAGGAAGAGAATAAACCCTTACTCTATAAGTCAACTGTGTACCCGATTGTTTATACGTCATCGAAAATCAATCGTTTTATCCTTCTTTTCTGACATATGAAGCTGCCGGAGGACCATGTGATAACTATTTACTAATAGCGCTTGTACGCCAACAGTTTTGTGCAACACCAGAATAACAAACGTACTGCCAACAAGTTGATACAGCTATAGATCGGTATGTCTTTGCCTACTATTTTTTTAGTTACTACCCTATTTAACTCAACGTATGCTTCAACATCACTCGACCCCTGCATCCGCTTTCATTACCAAGGAGTCAATCAACACCCCGGCAGGTGTTCATACCTCTGTAGGCCTATCGACCGACCGTGTAACAGATTTGATTTGTTTCTCCCATCTACGCTGGAATTTCGTTTATCAACGCCCGCAACACTTACTTAATCGGGCGAGTCGGCAATGGCGAGTCTGGTTTATCGAAGAACCTATTTATAGTGACAAACCCGGTCTGGAAATTCGACCGATCAATGATCGGCTGATGGTAGTCGTCCCCCATTTTCAACACGGAACCAGTCACAACGAGGCCATTGAAGGTCAACGAGAGTGCATTAATCAGCTTCTGGCGCAAAATGGCATCCGTGATTTTATCGCCTGGTACTACACGCCCATGGCCCTATCGTTTAGTCAACACCTTGCTCCCCGGCTGACCATCTATGATTGTATGGACGAGCTATCGGCATTTCTGGGAGCGCCAGCCAACTTACTGGAGCAGGAAAAAACGTTGCTGAAACGAGCTGATTTAGTTTTTACTGGAGGGTTAAGTTTATTTGAGGCCAAGCAGGCACGGCATCCCAATGTATTTGCCTTTCCGAGCAGCATCGAATATACACATTTCAAACCCGCTCGGTATGGACTACCGGAGCCAGCCGATCAGAAAGACATTCCATCGCCCCGCATTGGTTTCTGTGGTGTCATCGACGAGCGCATGAATCGGGATTTGCTTCGGGAGCTGGCAACACGTCGGCCTGACTGGCAATTCGTTCTGCTGGGCCCAATCGTGAAGATTGATCCCGCTACGCTCCCAAAAGGCCCCAATATCCATTATCTGGGAATGAAACAATACCATGAGCTACCCGCCTATTTTAGCCATTGGGATGCAGCGATTATGCCGTTTGCCATCAATGAAGCGACTCGATACATAAGTCCGACAAAAACACCTGAGTACCTGGCTGCTGGCTTACCGGTTGTATCGACACCTATTCATGACGTGGTCAGTACGTATGGTGGATGGGCGCCCGTGCAGATTGCGGAATGCGCCGAATCGTTTGACCAGGCAATTAGTAATGCTCTTGCCAGCAAGGGTGACTGGAACGCTATCGACAACTACCTGACAAGCCATTCGTGGGATACTACCTGGGACGATATGAACCGGCTTATCCAGGCGCAGTTGACGCTGGTGTTTGAGTAAGTTTCGGCCGTACTGACGTACCAACTTGCTGCAAATCTGACCGACTGTTTACCAACGTTTTCTTTTCACTCGTACAAACTACATGAGAGCAGCCGTATTCCACAAAATTGGCGACATCCGGGTTGAAAACACCGCCGATCCACGCATTGAAGATTCCCGCGACGCCCTGATTCGCGTAACGTCTACAGCCATCTGTGGCTCCGACCTACACATTTACGACGGATTTATTCCCCAACTCGAAAATGAAGTGATTGGCCATGAGTTTATGGGCATCGTCGAAGATGTTGGCGCGGGCGTAACGAACCTGAAAAAAGGCGATCGCGTTGTCGTTCCGTTTACGATTGCCTGTGGTCATTGCTTTTTCTGCCAGCACAATCTGCAAATGCAGTGCGAAAACTCAAATCATAAACACTATGGTCCCGATGGTGGGCTGCTCAGTGAAAAAGGGGGTGGGTTGTTTGGCTATACAGATCTGTACGGCGGCTACAATGGCGGGCAGGCAGAATATGTCCGCGTACCATATGCCGATTATGGATTGCGGCAGGTGCCGGAATCCCTGAAGGACGAGCAGGTGCTGTTTCTGACCGATATTTTCCCAACGGGCTGGAGCGCCATCGAATGGGGCGAACTGAAAGGGGGCGAAACAGTAGCTATTTTTGGGTCGGGTCCGGTGGGGCTCATGGCGCAAAAATCGGCATGGATACAGGGTGCAGGTCGGGTTATTGCCATTGATCCCCTCAACTACCGACTGGATCGAGCTCGTCGGGTCAACAAAGTCGAAACCTTAAATCCAGACGATGTTGATGTAGTGGAAGCCATCCGGTCGATGACCGAAGGTCGGGGAGCCGATGTGTGTGTCGATGCCGTAGGGATGGAAGCCAATCGCTCCCTACTCGAAAAAGCCAAAGCCGTTATCAATCTGGAAAAAGGAACCACCAAAGTATTGGAACTCTGCTTTCGGGCCGTCCGTCGTGGGGGGATTGTTTCGGTGGTTGGCGTCTATGGCAGTCCATCCGACAACTTCCCCATTGGCCGCGTATTCGACAAAGGCATCACCATCAAAACCGGGCAGTCGTTCGTCCATAAAAACATGGATCACCTATTGGATCTGGTCGTGCAGGGCAAGGTCGTACTGGAAGATATTATCTCGCATATTCTGCCTCTCTCCGAAGCGTCACGGGCGTATGAACTCTTCAAAAATAAAGAGGACGACTGCACTAAAGTCGTCCTAAAACCCTGACTACAAGTAATGGATAATGTAAAATGGATAATGAATAATGAGTGGACAAACCATTATTCATTATCCATTTTACATTATCCATTACCTATTAAGTTGGTAAGGCGATGGTAAAGGTGGTCCCTTTTCCTTCTTCGCTTTCTACCGTCATAGTACCACTGTGGCCTTTTGTGACAATATCATAAGCCAGCGACAGCCCAAGGCCGGTTCCCTCACCCGTAGGCTTGGTTGTAAAAAAAGGCTGGAAGATCTTTGATTGAAGCTCTTCGGGTATACCTGTGCCGTTGTCACTCACTGAAATAACTGCTTCACTATCAACACATCGGGTAGTCACCGTCACGGTTGGCTGATAGGCCTGGTCTCCGCCTTTTTTCTGGCGCTGCTGAACGGCATAGAAGGCATTGGTAAATAAGTTCAGCAGAACCCGGCCTATATCCTGCGGAATCACACTAACCGTGCCCAGCGACGCATCCAGCTCGGTTTTAAGCTGGGCATTGAACGTCTTGTCTTTGGCGCGTAAACCGTGGTAAGCCAGTCGTAAGTACTCGTCGGCCAGGGCATTCAGATCCGTTGGCTCGCGCTGCCCCGTACTTGCCCGCGAGTGCTGGAGCATTCCTTTCACGATCGAGGCTGCCCGGTTGCCATGCTGAGTGATTTTCTGAAGGTTTTGCTTCAGATCTGTCAGAATTTCGGTTTCCAGTTCGGTATCTCGGGCCTCTTTGGCTTGCTCTTCACTTAACTCATCAAGGAGTTCGATACTGACTTCGGAGAAATTATTGACAAAGTTGAGTGGGTTCTGAATTTCATGGGCAATCCCAGCGGTCAATTCACCCAGTGAAGCCATTTTTTCGCTATGAATCAGTTGGCTTTGTGTTGCTTTCAATTCAGCCAGTGCTACTTCAAGTTCTTCTTTTTGTCGGGTAATCTCGGCGGTTCGTTCGGCCACCAGATACTCAAGCTCGTTTTTCTTGGCTTCAATAATACGCCGTTGCTCCGCTTCCTTCTCACGTTCTACCTGTTCTTTGACCAACACCTTTTTCTGGCTGTTAGCAATATATAGAAAGGCGGCTAGCCAAATAAATGCAAAGGTTGATGCTGACTCAAAGTATTCGTTATTTGTTTTGTAAAATGTCCGGGCCAAATGCCTAAGCAAATCCTTAACAACAACAAGTATCGAATACGGGGCAATACCCAGGAGCAACATCCGCGCCGGTCGAAAAGCAGGTAATTGCCAAACGGTGTAGTAAATAGCCCCAATAATGATCAGTTGAAACCAGATGAGCCAGGGATCCGGAAATACCTCGCCAAGGGTCATCAGGACAAACCCGGTTATCCATATATTCTTAAAATAAATATCCCATTTAGGTAGACGCTTAGCGGTTTCCAGTAAAGTCTGAGTATACCGAATGACGGCCGCAGCAACGCCGACTGCAATATACGATTCACCATCTGACCAGTTCATATGGGCACTTTTTAACGATGAATTCCATGGCTAACGAATCGTAGCCAAGAGCCAAATCTATTAAATCAAATTGACTTTACTTAGCAGCCAGCAATTCATTCTGACGCCGAATTCGACTCGAGAGGCTACGAACGATACTCCGTAAGATTTCTCCCCGCTCTTCCATCAGGTCGTAAAAATCGTCCTGGTCGATTCGCAACAGACGCACATCGGTCACTGCTTCGACCGTTGCCGAACGCGCTTCTGTATCCAGCAAAGCCAGTTCACCAAAGAAATCGCCCCGACCGAAACGAGCTAGTTCAGTATCGCCATCCAGGACGACTACTTCACCCGTATAGATTACATACATGCCCGTGCCGAGGTCTCCTTTGTGAAAAATTGGTTCACTGGCGGCATATTGCTCTTCTTTCATGATGGGCGTAATGCTGGCCAGGACGTTTTCGGGCGTTTCGGCAAACAAACGGGTTTGCGACAAAAGCAGAACGCGATCATACGGAGCAATCTGTTCGGCCGAATTGGTTGAATGACTCATGAGCAAAGGAGATAAGGAAGTAGATTGAGCCTGAAGGGCTTCGCGAGCCGTCTGCGCTTCGGCCACTGGCAAACTCCGCAATACGTCATGGATGGTCCAGGCCGAAAAGGTTGTTTCACCCTTTCGAAGTATAAAGGCCCGAATGGATTCGGCACCGTCGAACGGTTCGAGTTCTTTATCAAGAATCAGCACCTTCTCTGACCGGGGCAGATCGTCGACCAGCACCTGTAAGGTCTGATAAGTAGCTCGGGGAATCAGATTATCCAGCATTTCGAGGGCGTTGGCCCGGCGTTCGCGCGCTGGGTGTCCAATACCCATGCGGGCTCCGGCAATGGTGTCAGAATCATACAGTTGAGTCAATATGTCAAACAGGCGCTGAAGCAGTACGCCTAGTTCGTAGTCGAGGGTTTTGGCCAGATCCGGTTCAGTCATACTTCCGTGTAATAACCGCTGCGCCAGCAAAATCTCCTCCTGCATCAGCGCTTTGAACACAGCATCGTCGGCAGGCTCGTTCGGAAAACGACGTAGTGCCCGCAGCGCAGCTCCTCGAATTTGTAAATCTGGCTCCTGAGCAAGTGCATTCAGCAACTGACGGCTTTCGGGGGTGTTGATAGACCCACCAATAGACGCGATTCGCTGCACGGCCAGCCGATCGACAACCGACCGCCGAACACGTCGTAACGCTGGAATTAATTCAGGACCGTGTGCTTTTAGCGATTGTACTACCGTTCGACCAATGGTTTCATCCGTCAGATGTTGAAGCAGATACTGGGTTAGCCCTTCATCGCTTAAACGACCAGCCGCTAAAATGGCGGCCCGGGCAATCGCCGGATAAGGACTTGCCAGGTGATCGCTGACTGTTGATGCAAAGTCATGTAGCCGTAATACCGCAATCAGATTCAGGGCTATTTCCTGATGAGCTGGATTTGCATCCGTTGCTAAACCTTTAAGACTATGCTGGGCCGAAGTATCATGTGGATTCAGTTCCAGAACCCCTTTAATGGCTCCCTGCCGGATGTTGACATCTGTATGATTGATCAACGGAGCGAGTTCGGCGGCTTCGGCATTGATCCGACGCCCAAGCAGGTAAGCTGCCTGCTGACGGAGCGTTGGTTCAGGATCGGCCAGCGCAATGTGCATGAGCTGATGCGGGGGCGTAGGCTGGTTTGAGTGGGCTAATGTAGCCAGCGCCCGTCGGCGTATTGCGGCATCCGTATGGGTCAACAAGGCCGGTATATGCGTAGCTAGTTCGGCAGGTTTATACAGATCGAGCCAGCTTATAGCCGTTAGTACATCATCGGTACGGTTGCTTTTCAATTGATCAACCAGGCTTTTCTGCGCTACGGTCGGCATTGCCAGTTGATCCCGTTCCAGAAATCGTCGGCCAATGGCATCGTTCAGTTCAAGCAGGTACCGGGTATAGGTGTGACGTAATAACCATACTGCTCCGGCCAGCAGGGCAATCCAGATCAGCGCTCCGCCCGATTCGAGGGTAGTATGCAAAATATAAAGCAACAGCCCGGCAAAACCGAGTCCGATGGGTTCATAAAGTCCTTTGACCAGCGTATGCCCTTTGAGCCGTTGAGGAGGTAGCAGCGGTTGAAATAAAACCAGAAAGACCGGATCGAACAACGCCCGACGTGCTACCTCAAACAGCAAATACAGCGCACAGAAATACACCAGCAATACGGTTTCGGTAGCAGCCGTCATTCGTAAAACGGTCAATCCGGCCAGTCCGATCAAGGCAACCCAGGGCAATACCAGCAACGACCGCTGAACCCCAAATCGGTCGAGAACTTTGCGCGACATAATCAACTTGACCAGCATGGCAATACCATAGGTAAGCGCCAATACATAACTTACGTACCGAATTACATCGGTCTGATCATGAAAGCGGTGCTTTACGTTGATGAAAAAATTGTACTCGATCTCGGTGGCTACCGATGCCAGGATGGCCAGACTCAGGCACATGTAAAAAATCAGCTCACTCCCGCCAAATCGTTTACCAATCAGCCGGGATGGCTCGCGCCCTACTGCCCGGTCCGACTTGTGGGGCGCATGGACATCGTGCGACTGGATTGTCAGGCGCAATACATACAGGGAGGCCATAAATGCACCGAAAGCTACTAACAACAGTCGCAGTACATCGGCATGAGCGTGTACCAGAGCCGCCAGAATAGCACCTAAGGCTTTGGCAGGCATATCGCCCGAACTGATTACCCCAAACAGTCGCTTACTCTGCCGAGTATCGAACACAACCGCCGACACACCCCAGAATTCAAGATTGGTCAGCAGATAAATAACTCGATACCCCGTCATGATAGCGACGGCAGCGGCTACTGAATGTCCAACGACCACCAGAACACCGACGACGATTGTCATAACAACCGCCGAAATCAGCACACGGGCGGCTAGGGTCTGCAACGTTAGGTGATGTTCGTAGTAGGCATAAACACGGCCAACCACAATCATGGCAGCAGCCGAAGCCAGATACGCGACCGGCAAACTTGTTTCGGGATGGTTTTCGAGCAGGATGGCATTGGCCGCTACGTATATCAGGATGGTGCCAATACCCAGCAGGAAATTATGTATAAAAAATAACCCTACTGTTCGACCTTCCTCCGGTCGAATGCCCAGCATACGCTGCCATCGTTGCGTTGAAGGAGGGAGTGGATACGTAGCGTCGGCACCAACGGTCATAAGCAAGCAAACAAGGCGATTTATGGCCAAATATAAGCATCAGTCCACGACATGCCGCCAATCGTCGGTTAGAATCCATCGGGAATCTGCCTATCCCCTCGTTATTTGGTGCCGACACATTAAAGCATTTTTAATGTGGGGTTAATGACAAATTAATAGAGTCTAACGATCCTTGTACTGCTTTCTCCATGAGTACGACATAGCGAACGAAAAGCAACACGACAGAAAACACCCTGTTCTTACCAAGACTGGGTACTTCTGCCCATGTAAACATGCCTTGTAGCCATCAATCTGGCTGTTCGTCAGCGCAAATCAAACCAATGAGGTATTTAGCTGTTCACTAAAAAAGCCACTCCGCTGGGGTGGCTCTTTTAGTGAAACAATCTCCACAAAATGTGTTTATATGCATGTCAACTAAAATTCATTTGCATCTGTTTCACGTACAAGCGCGTCTTTCTCAAAAACATAGGATAAAAACCATAAAATTTGGGCCAACTGTGTAACCGATACACTACCTTTGCAGGTCAAAACAACGACGCGTCCCCGTCATGGATCAGTATTCATATATTGCCAACTCTGATGCCGCTTACGTCGATCAACTCTATCAGTCTTATAAGCAAGACCCTCAATCAGTTGATGAAAGCTGGCAGCAATTTTTCAAAGGATTTGAATTTTCATTAACCTACGGCGAAACAGCCGGAGCGAATAAGTCAAACGGCACCCCATCGAACGGTATTTCGGCCAATGGGAATGGACAGGCTACAGCCAGTAAACCTGTCGATGCATCACATGCTGAAAAAGAGGTTTCAGTAGCTAGTCTGATTAAAGCTTATCGTTCACGCGGACACCTGCTGGCGAAAACAAATCCACTCAAAGCCCGTAAAGACCGGCAACCCCGCGTCGACTTACCCGATTACGCCCTTTCTGACGCCGATCTGGATACCGTCTTCGAATCGGGTAAATTGCTCGGCATCGGGCCCGCAACGCTCCGGGTTATTATGGAGTCGCTGCGGAAAATTTATGCCGGTGAAATCGGTTTCGAGTACATGTATATCCGCGAGCTGGATGTTAAAAACTGGCTGCGGAATAAAATCGAAAAAGAAGCGCTCGTTTTTGAACCCACGCTCGACGAGAAAAAACGGATTCTGGAAAAACTCAATGAGGCCACCGTTTTTGAAAATTTCTTAGCTACCAAATATTTAGGCCAGAAACGTTTTTCGCTCGAAGGGGGCGAAGTAACGATTCCGGCTCTTGATACCATCATCAGCCAGGCCGCCGATATGGGGGTTGAGGAAGTAATGATTGGTATGGCCCACCGGGGTCGCCTGAACGTACTGGCCAACATTCTCGGTAAATCCTACGAATCGATTTTCGACGGTTTTGAGGGCAACGTTCCCGAGCAGGTTCATGGCGATGGCGACGTAAAATACCACTTAGGCTATTCGAGTCTGACTGAAACCAAATCGGGTAAGCAGATCAGTGTAAAACTGGCGCCTAACCCGTCGCACCTCGAAGCGGTCAATCCCGTTGTGGAAGGCTTCGTACGGGCGCAGGCCGACGAAGAATACAAAGGTGATTTTACCAAAATCCTGCCCATCCTCATCCACGGAGACGCGGCTGTAGCAGGTCAGGGAATTGTGTATGAAGTCACGCAGATGGCCAAACTAGCGGGCTATCAGACTGGCGGTACGGTTCATTTTGTGATTAACAACCAGATCGGCTTCACCACCGATTTTGAAGACGCTCGTTCGTCGATCTACTGCTCCGACGTGGCTAAGATTGTGGATGCCCCTATCTTCCACGTAAACGGTGATGATCCAGAAGCGGTAATTTTCTGTGCCAAGCTGGCTGTTGAGTTCCGGGAGAAATTCAACCGGGATGTCTTCATTGATATGGTCTGCTATCGTCGTTACGGACACAATGAATCCGACGAGCCGAAGTTCACGCAGCCAACGATGTACAACATCATCGACAAGCATGCCAACCCACGTGAACTCTACAAAGATCTGCTCATCAAGCGGGGTGATGTAGATGCCGAACTGGCACAACGCATGGATACGGAATTCAAGAAGCAATTGCAGGACCGGCTCGACCGCGTGAAGCAAAAAGCGGAAATTCCATATAAGCCATTGCGACTGGACCGTGACTGGGCCGAGTTACGTTTCAGTGAGCCTGCTGATTTCGAAAAATCGCCCGAAACCGGTGTTTCGGCGGATGTACTCGAAACAGTCGGACAGGCATTGGTCAAATTACCGGAAGGCTTTAAGCCGCTGAAGCAGATCGACAAGTTGCTGAAAGACCGGCAGGCCATGCTTACCGATAGCAAAATTGTAAACTGGGGCACAGCCGAGTTGCTGGCTTATGGTTCGATTCTGCTTGATGGTAAACCAGTCCGATTGAGTGGTCAGGATGTTCAACGGGGTACGTTCTCACACCGCCATGCCGTATTGCACGATGCCGAAACCAACCAGACCTATTCGTCGCTCGACTTCATCAAAGAAGGCCAGCCGAAGTTTCAGGTCTATAATTCGCTGCTGTCGGAATACGGTGTGCTTGGCTTCGAGTACGGGTACTCAATGGCAACGCCGAATGCACTGGTTATCTGGGAAGCACAGTTCGGTGATTTTTCGAATGGTGCTCAGCTGATCATCGACCAGTTCATCGCGGCTGCCGAATCGAAATGGGGCATCCAGAACGGGGTTGTTATGCTTCTACCCCACGGTTACGAAGGCCAGGGTCCTGAGCACTCGAATGCCCGCCCGGAACGCTATCTGCAACTGTATGCGGAGTATAACATGACAGTAGCCAACATCACCACACCGGCTAACCTGTTCCACGTTATGCGTCGGCAGTTGGCGTGGCCGTTCCGTAAGCCGCTGGCTATTATGTCGCCCAAGTCCCTGCTGCGTCATCCCAAATGTGTTTCGCCACTCGAAGACCTGACCAAAGGTTCGTTCCAGGAGATCATCGACGATAGTTATGCTCAGGCCAAAAAGGTAAAACGTGTCCTCCTTTGCACGGGTAAGGTGTATTACGACCTGCTCGAAAAACAGCAGGCTGATAAACGCGACGATGTAGCCATTGTTCGTCTGGAACAACTCGCTCCATTACCTAAAACGCAACTGGACGCTGTACTGGAGAAGTATAAAAAGGCCGAAGTGTTCTGGGTACAGGAAGAACCCCAAAATATGGGTTACTGGGGATACTTATTGCGCGTTGGTGTACATTTGCCAATCATTTCACGCAAGGCTGCGGCTTCTCCCGCAACTGGTTATCCAAAAATTCATACTCAGGAACAAGCCGACATCGTTCGGAGAGCATTTGAATAAAAATCCAGTTTTCGGTTTGCGGTTGTCAGTTATCGAAATCGATACTTCTGAACTGTAAACCGAAAGCTGAAAACTGTAGAAAAATGGCCGTTGACATGAAAATCCCTCCCGTGGGGGAATCGATTACCGAAGTAACTGTTGGCACCTGGTACAAAAGCGAAGGTGACCATGTAAAGATGGACGAGGTACTTTGCGGCCTCGACTCTGACAAAGCCACATTTGAACTGACGGCCGAAGCCGATGGTATTCTGCACATTCTGGCTCAGGAGGGCGATGTACTTCCAATTGGTGCCAGCATTTGCACAATTGATGACGGCGGAAGCACACCCGCAGCGACACCAGCTCCGGAAGCAAAAGCCGAAACGCCAAAACCAGCCGAACAACCTGCCCCCGTTGCGGCCGCAGCCCCTGTTGCCGTTGCTGAGCCAACCAAACCAGCCACTACCAGTGCTCAGGTAATTGAGGTCAAAGTTCCAGCCGTTGGCGAATCGGTTACTGAAGTGACAATCGCGTCCTGGAGCAAAAAAGACGGTGATCAAGTTGCACTCGACGAGGTGCTCTGTGAACTGGAATCCGATAAAGCTACTTTCGAACTTCCGGCCGAAGCTGCCGGAACGCTGCGTATTGTGGCACAGGCAGGCGAAACATTGCCTATCGGGGCATTGATCGCTAAAATTGAAGTTGGCGCAGACGCATCGGCTCCAGCAGCACCAGCCAGCACACCCGCTCCGCAACCTGCCGCCAGCACACCGGCTGCTGAAACACCAGCGTCAAACGGGCAAAACGGGACCGTAAGGTCCGAGTATGCGGCTCATTATCCATCGCCAGCAGCCGCTAAAATTCTGGACGAAAAAGGCGTAAATGCACAAGCCGTTCAGGGAACCGGTGTCGGCGGACGCATAACGAAAGAAGACGCACAAAAAGCCACTCCAGCGCCTGCACAACCGGCAACACCAGCTCCAACTCCAGCACCCGCAGCTCAGAAACCAGCCGCTCCGGCGTCTGCTCCAGCCCCTGTGGCAGCGGGCGGTAGCCGCAATCAGCGTCGCGAAAAAATGACCTCACTTCGTCGGACCATTGCCCGGCGACTGGTAGCTGTTAAGAATGAAACGGCCATGCTGACTACCTTCAATGAGGTAGACATGAAGCCAATCATGGACCTGCGCAACAAATACAAAGACAAATTCAAGGAGAAACAGGGCGTAGGGCTTGGCTTTATGTCGTTCTTCACGAAAGCGGTTTGTATTGCGCTGAAAGACTTCCCGGCCGTTAATGCCCAAATCGATGGCGAACAGATCGTTTACAACGATTTCTGTGATATTTCGGTAGCCGTTTCGACTGAGCGTGGTCTGGTCGTACCGGTTATTCGGAATGCTGAACAGTTAAGTTTCGCGGGTATTGAAAAAGAAATCATTCGTCTGGCCGGTCTTGCTCGCGACAATAAGCTGACCATTGAGCAAATGACGGGTGGTACATTCACCATCACCAATGGTGGCGTGTTCGGTTCGATGCTGTCGACGCCAATCATCAACGCTCCTCAGTCGGCTATTCTGGGTATGCACAACATTGTCGAACGCCCTGTAGTGGTCGACGGTCAGATTGTCATTCGACCCATTATGTACCTGGCCCTGTCGTACGATCACCGGATCATCGACGGCAAAGAATCAGTAAGCTTCCTGGTTCGCGTGAAGCAAATTCTGGAAGACCCCGCCCGTATTCTGTTCGATATGTAATTGAGTCGTTGGACCTGTCTAAAACTTTTTGTCATCCCGACGCAGGAGGGATCTTCATGATCTGACAATTTAATGGATTCATCCGAAGATGCTTCCTTCGTCAGCATGACAAAAACACTCCTGTTTTGGCTCCATTGGTAAAACTTTAAACAGCTTCATCTTCCAACTTCCCGAAAGGCTGGGCGCACTCGTTCAGAGCTTTCGGGAAGTTTTGTTTTATGGTGTTATAAGACGCAGTGTCAATTAAATATATATCAATGTTTACTAAATTTACAACCGTTCATTAACTAATAGGGTCATTCAGATAACCACTTTCAATAAACCTGAAATACGTGGAAATCATGAACTATACTACAAAGCACTTCCTGTTTTTCGCACTTCTTTCGTTAATAACTACTATTACAAGTAGCTGTCAATCCGATGCCGATGTTTCTACCTATACCAAAAAAAACTGTCGATTGACCAGCCGTACTATTACTTCTGGTACCAATGGGCAAATAATCAGTAATTGGCAGTATGATGCGAATGGTCGGCTCATTCAATACACAAGCCCGTCTGCTATTAGCCCCTATCCAAGCCAGGTTGATTTGCGCTATGATAGTGAGGGCTACTTGATTTCAATGACCCAAAGAATAGTTTACTCAGGCTTTGCGGGTTTTTTTACCGACACAACAGTTACGACTTACTCGTATGCCAATGGCCGATTAATCCGAGAAGAAGGTGCTCGTGGTTCACTAACGTATGAATACGATGCGTCGGGGGAGCTAACTAAGGTAACCAATAGCAATGGCTCGTATTCCGACACTACTATAGATGTCTATTCGTCAGGTAAATTTATTGACCACATCATTGTTAAGTATGATTCAAAAGCAGAAATGCATCCATACCAGATTGTGGACGGGCATATTATTCGGGAAAACACGCGTGATCCTCGATCTTACGTTGGCTATCAGTATGATTCGGAGGGGAGGTGTACAAAAATTGAGACAGTTGCTAATGATACAATCCGGCAGTATTTCACCTATTCTTATACAACTGGCCAGGCTTATTTCGATGCAATTCCCCTTCCGAAAGGCTGGCCAACCGTTGCCCGCAAAGCGTTTATATACGATGAGCTGTTTTGGAACAGACCTATTACCCCAACAGGGTTGATAGCTAGTTGGACCCGTTATACAGATTCAAAGCCAGGCTCTTCAGAGTTATTCAAAAATATTGTTAGAGAATACACTCATAGTAAAAACGGCCAGGGCTACCCCATAAAATCTGACTACACGACCACGGTTTATACACACACTGGTACGGTGGTTGGAACTCCTTCATATGTTACAGAGACCTATACTTATGAAGGATGTCCATAGCCCAGACGAAGCCTGCATGTACGTATTAAGTTTGTATAGTTTGGTCAGCCACTAACGATTCCAATCATGACAGGCATTATGTTTCCGTTTCCTTTTAAGTCGGGCGTTGACATGTTCGAGCAGATGCGTCACATGACTACCGATGAGTTCTTTTATTTCTGTCAGGAAAATGCCGATTATAATTTCGAGCGTGATAGGAACGGCAACATACTACCTATTAGACAAACAGGGGGCGAAACTGGCATTCGCAATAGTGAATTAACGACTGATTTGACAATTTGGAATCGAGCAAGCCGATTTGGACTTGTCTTCGACTCATCAACCGGATTTAATCTGTCTAATGGAGCGATCCGAAGTCCTGATGTTGCCTGGGTCAGTCATGAACAATGGAATCGACTGTTGCCCGACGAGCGGAAGAAATTCCCTCCCCTTTGCCCGGATTTTGTCGTTGAATTGTTAAGCGAATCGGATACACTCAAAGTAACTGCCGATAAGATGCGGGAATACATGGACAATGGTTGCCGCTTAGCCTGGATGATTGACCCTAAAACCGAGGAAGTCCGCGTTTATCGGGCCGATGGGTCAGTGAGTGTTGTGCATGGCTTTGATAATAGTCTGTCGGGCGAAGATGTATTATCTGACTTCTCATTCAATTTACAGTTACTGCGCTAATCGTTAATTCTCCTCCACGTAGTCCATATCTTTCGTGAACGTCTCATCGAGGAAAGAAAGGGCAATAAGGGCGACAACGATGGTTAAGATGCCGACCGTTAAGGCACTATAAACGGTTCCCAGGGAAGGTTTTAGCTGGACAAAAATAGCACTTAGCGGAATTGTGGCGGCCCGTACAAAATTCGGAATGGTGGTGGCTACCGTAGCCCGAAGGTTAGTGCCAAATAATTCAGCGGCAATAGTCACGAACAGGGTCCAGTAGCCATTGGCAAAGCCAAGACATACACAGACTGCATAAAACAGGGTCAGACGGCTAATGGGTGCCAGCAGATAAACCAGGATAAAGGCGAAGGAAACCAGCATAAACAGCCGAATCACTTTTTTGCGGCTTCGCATCGACTGACTTAGAAAACCACTGACCAAATCGCCCAATACCTGTCCTGAAAAACTAAGCATGACAGCTTTACCGGCGACAACTGGTTCGGTAAGTCCGATGGCTTTCCCCAATTCGGGCGAAAACGTAATGAGAATCCCCACCACAAACCAGATGGGCAGCCCGACCAGAATGCATTGCAGGTATTTGTTACGACGACTTTTATCACTAAACAAGGTTTGTACACTCCCTCTGGAAATCGCCCGCTGGCTTGTTTTTACGAATAAGCCCGATTCCAGCACATTAAACCGTAGAATAAGTAGCAAAAGCCCCAATCCACCGCCAATAAAATACGAGATGCGCCAGTCGAACAGATCGGCCATAAAATAGGCCAGAATAGCTCCCAGAACACCCATTGTAGCTACCAAAGTGGTGCCGTAGCCCCGAATTTCTTTCGGTAAAATCTCCGTTACCAGCGTAATGCCAGCACCTAATTCTCCGGCAAGCCCAATACCGGCAATAAAACGCAGTAGCACGTACTGGTTCAGTGAGGTAACAAAACCGTTAGCAATATTGGCGAGTGAGTAGAGCAATATAGAACCGAACAGTACCGAAAGCCGCCCTCGCCGGTCGCCCAGAATTCCCCAGAAGATTCCGCCAATCAATAAGCCAGCTGTCTGTGTATTCAGCAATAACAATCCATCGCCTAAAAGTCGGTCGCCGTCTACACCAAGTGCTTTCAGACTGGGTACCCGCACCACACTGAACAAAAACAGGTCATACATATCGACCAGATAGCCGAGTGCCGCCACCAGGACCGGAATTTGCAAAAGTTGACGTAGTACCGGGCGATTGGTTGTAATAGGTTCAGGCGTAAGGACGGGTTTCATAAAGAGGGAATTAGGCGGCTAAAGAAAACACTTTCCGAAAATTTAAGAGACTGTCTAACATTCTCAACAAAAACTAAAATGGAGACTTTGTCATTCCGACGAAGGAGGAATCCCAAGGTTGGCTTATGCTCAAACCAGGATTATTTAAGATTCCTCCCTTCGGTCGGAATGACAAAAACCTTCATTTGGGCTTTTGTTGAGAATGTTAAATAGCTTTTAACACTTTGGAAGTTAGTTAAACAGATACTCTACACTTTTTCGGGCACCACGAAAGGCGCGCGGTATTTACGGGTAAGCATCTGGTTGGCTTCTTTATCACCCACGAACACTTCGTTTTTCGGATCGAAATGCAGCGTTCGGCCTAAGCGATAAGCGATGTTGCCAAGGTGCGCAATACCCGAAGCTAGATGCGCCGTTTCGACCGGCCCGTTCTGCTTCGACTTATCCCGCGATCGTACGCAATCGATGAAATTAGCGTAATGATCGCCACCAGCTTTACGGGCCGGGCCGGGCGTGCGTTCCTTGCCCAGGAAAGTTTTGTAGTCGTCGTAGCCATTGATCACCATGTAGCCTTTGTCGCCGTAGAACAGGTTACCGATCTCAACGCCATCTTCTTTATTGGTCATCCAGGGGCGAACCTCAAACTGAATTACTTTTCCCTGCGATGGGTATTTGTACACCGACGTGAGTGTTTCGGGCGTTTCCTTGCAGTCGTTCCAGAGGAATTTTCCTCCAGCCGATGTGATCTCTTCCGGAAAGCCTACGTCCAGCCCCCACATACAAAGGTCAGTTTCGTGGATACCCTGGTTGCCGATATCGCCATTGCCATAATCCCAGAACCAGTGCCAGTTGTAGTGAACATAGTTTTTGCTGAACTCCTTTTCCTGTGCGGGCCCTTGCCACAGATTCCAGTTCAGTTCGGCAGGCACCGACGATTTACCCTGATCGCCAATGCTTGGCCGCCACTTATAGACTAGCCCCCGAGCCATATACACCTTGCCAATCAGGCCATCGCGCAGGTGTTTGATAGCTTCCTGAACGGCTTCCGAACTGCGCAACTGTACGCCATGCTGTACGATGCGGTTATAGCGCGTAGCGGCTTCGACCAGTTTACGGCCTTCATGCAGGTTGTGTGCTCCGGGTTTTTCGACATACACATCTTTACCGGCCTGACATGCCCAGATAGCCGCCAATGCATGCCAGTGATTGGGTGTGGCAATACTTACAGCATCGATGTTTTTATCGTCGTACACCTGCCGCAAATCGCCGATGGTTTGCACTTTCCGGTTGTATTTCTTTTCAAAATCGGCCGCTCGCTCCTGAAGGACGTTGCTGTCGACATCGCAAAGGGTAACTACTTCAACATCTTTCAGCTTTGAAAACCCCTGAATATGGTCTTTCCCGCGCCCGTTGACGCCAATAACCGCTACCCGAACCCGGTCGTTGGCTCCGAATGCATGGGCCGGAATATAGGTTGGTAAGCCGAAGGCGGCTATAGAACCCACAGCCGCCGATTTAATAAATTTTCTACGAGATTCGTTTTGACTTTCCATAAGTGATTTAAGGATTTAGCTATTCAGTATGCTAGGCAACTGTTCGATTTTTTTATCTATCGTAATACGTGAACTGACTCAAATACGACTATAGTGGTCAGGCGAATCTTCGGTGAGCTTTCAGAGGATAAAGAGCAGGGAAAGCGTAAACTAATCGAAAAACCAGGAACTGATTATCAAAATCTTACAAACGGGGCAGTGTCATACCACCGTCAACCATGATTACCTGCCCGGTCGAGTAAGGAAAGTCACCCCGTGCCAGCGAAGCAACGGCACGCCCAACGTCGTCGGGAAGGCCCCAGCGTCTCTGCACACACAACCCATCGGCAATCAATTTATCATATTTGGCCGTAACACCTGCCGTCATGTCGGTTTGAATAATCCCCGGCCTAACCTCATAGACTGGAATATCGAACTCACCAAGCCGGGCGGCAAAGAGTTGAGTGGCCATGCTCAATCCCGCTTTCGCTACGCAGTATTCTCCCCGATTAACAGAGGCAACAGTGGCTGAAACCGACGAAATGTTGATGATACGACCTACAAAATCAGGCCGATCTTTCTTCTGCTCGATCATCCAGTTGGCAGCCGCTTGGGTCAGGAAATAGGCACCCTGCAAATTGGTCGATACCACGTATTGAAAACTTTCTTCGGTGGCTTCCAGAATATCCCGGCGCTCTTTAGGCGCTACACCGGCATTATTTACCAGCACATTCAATCGCCCGAAATGCGCTTTTATTTTCTCTAGCATGGCTGACCGATCTTCCCGCAAGGCAATATCGCCGGGGCAGTAGATCACCTCAGCGCCCAGCGACCGCAGGCCATCTAATGCCTCACTCACCAATGCTTCGGGCCGGACGCCGTTGATTGCCAGATCGAAACCGGCTTTGGCCAGATGTTCGGCAATGCCATAGCCGATGCCCCGGCTTCCGCCCGTTATGAATGCAGTTCGTTTCATTCCAGTAGTGTCGAGTTTTCAAGACCGACATGTATCAAATAAGTGTCGGGTTTGAGAACGGCTGCGGCCGACCGCCCGATAGCACGTTATAGGCTGTCTTTTATCGCTTTAAGCTGTTCGGCTTCGGGGCTTTTCTTGTAAAGTGTATCCAGCGGATAGCAACCCGAAATAATGCCGTTACGTGGTGCTGTGGTACAGTCGGAAAACGTACGGCAAATATGATTTCGCACCAACGGACGACCCGCCAGTATATCGGCAGGCATGGTCGGGTAAGACAAAACCATCCGCCCAAAACCAATGCTATCGGCCATGGTATGCCGCAATACGTACTGCGCTACATTAGGGAGCCATTCCTGCAAATACGAATAGCCTGAACCAATAATGACCAGTTCAGGAAAAGCCTGTTTCAGTTCATGGGTCACATCGATTTGCCGTTTAACGCCCAACAGCGGATCTTCGGGCGGCAGGTAGCCATCGGAAGGCGGAAACAGGGCCGGACGCATCAGATGCGGATTATAATATGGGCTACCTCCGGTAATACATACCAACTGAATACCCAATGATTCGGCTAATGCTAAAAAGGCTTTTGTTTCGGTCAGATCAGGCCCCAGCCCATCCGGCTTACCACCGAAAGCAAACGGATATTGCTCTGCGGGTTCAGGAACCCCCGTTCCGGTTGGTCCTTTTTTGAACGGCAGCATATCAAACGCGCTCAACCGAATGCCAATTTCCAGACCCGGAGCCGCCTGCCGAATACCCGCCACAATGTTGCGCAGATAGCGCGTCCGATTCTCAAACGAACCGCCATACCGTCCTTCGCGAGAGACGGCACTCAGAAATTCGTGACCCAGATACCCGTGGCAATGTTTTACATCGACAAAGTCGAAACCTGCTTTTTGAGCTAGTACAGCGGCTTCAACATATTGGCTGATGATTAGATCAATTTCATCATCGGTGAGTACCGGATAGTCGTCTGCCATTCCGAACTTGCCGTTCAGAAATGGGTGGCTGTACAGAATCTTCGACTCAAAGGCTTTATGGCTTTTCGGTTTGCAGAACCGGCCCGAATGGGTTAGTTGCAGACCAATCAGCAAATCGTCGGTCGTTCCAAAGGCTTCAGTATGGTCCTTAAGGAGTTGTTGCCGCAGATCTACAAAATCCGAAAACGTTTCGGTGTTCAAGACCAGTTGGTTCGGATTGGCTTTACCGGCATGACAAACCGCAACGGCTTCACAGCCAAAAAGCAGTTTAGCCCCGCTAATGGCAAATTTATTCCAGCGGTTTCGGGTAAAATCCGTTGGTCGCCCGTCAGTCGTACCATCCCAGCCTTCCATCGGCAAAATGCATAGGCTATTGCCAATCGTTTTTCCTGACTTAAGCGGAATCGGGCGATTGAATGGGCTTTCGGCGGGCGTTAATAGGGTTTCATCGAACGGCAGATCGATACTGTTCTTTTCCAAATAGTTACGCAGGTCGGCAGCCGTTTTTAGCTGGGCCATGCGTGGAAAGGCGGGTTTATATTTTTCACTCATTGGAATCAGGCGATGCCATTAAAAAAGGTATAGTAGGGCTCGTTACGGATCATGCGTTGCAGATACAACGCTACTTCGCGGATGTGGTAGTCGCCCCACATACTCGATTCACCATTGGCAATCTTGCTACCAGGCGGCACATAATCCCACCCATTAGGTTGATGATAAATCGAGTGCAACAGCAAGCCCTGATGTGCTGGATTGGTACTCAGATAGGGTTCGTCAAGTAATGCATCAAGTGTAGTCAAACCGGCCTGGCAGTAGCGTTTTCCGGCCTCTATATTGCCTTTATCGGTAAGGTATTTTCCCAGACGAAGCAATCCCTGAGCACCAATAGCGGCCGCCGAACTATCGACGGGCTCGTATTCATTGTATGGGTCAGCCGGACGGTTCAGGTAATCACCCAGTCGATACAGGTTGGGTGCACCGGTATCCCAATAAGGAATGCCATCGATAGGCGTATTGTCGATGAAAAAATCGCAGGTAGCCGTAGCCGCCTTTAGCATATAAGCTTCGATAGCCGCACGTCCGCCAAAGAGTTCCAGTTCAGTATCATCACGGGTAGCGAGCCATTCCAGCTCTTCGGCAAAGCCACACATAGCCCAGGCCAGCCCGCGCGTCCAGGTCGTAAAGCCCGAATAGCCCTGCTGAGAGTTGGGGCAACGAAAATTGCCATCTTTTACGTTGAAAACGCTTTCGTGAGCCGTGCGTCCCCATGCGTCGTATGAATCCCGTCCTTCGCCGTAAAAAACGGAATAATCGGCGGTGGCTTTCATATGCTGTAAAGCGCGTTCCATCAGGCTGATTTTTGCGTCGCCTTCACCTTGAAACACATGCCCAAGCGCATGACTCAGCACCAACGCCCGGCACGAACGGATGGTATCGACAAACAGCGAATGAGGTCCATTAAATGAACTAATAAATCCGCCGTTTTTAATGGTCGTCCAGCGACTAGCCTGAACAGCACCGGAGATTTTCAAGGCTAGTTCGTAAAAATTCTTTTCCCACTCATTGTACGAAATCCGCCCCTCCTGCATGAGTCGTAACAGATTTCCGTATGTGCTGACGTTATTGAATCCATGGTCATGTACACCAATATGACTAATGTGGGGAGCCATCAAGCTAAGCGTTTTCTGACGACCTATTTCCAGAAAATCAGTGTCGTTCGTAGCGTCGAACTGTAGAATGGACGAGCCAAACTGAAAACCCTGCGTCCATTCGGTCCAGCCGCGCGTGGTGTATTTGCCCGCCCATGTAAAAACCGGCGAACCTTTTGTAACGTCGTATTCCGCTTCAATCAGCCGTATTTTCTGGCCAGAGAGTTCCCAGAATCGGTCAATTTTTGTGGTGAGGTCGGTGGGTTGTAACAAGTTATTGATCTGCATACGATAGAAACGCTACGGATTTAGCCGTTACGTTCTAAAGAACAGATAAGACGTATCTACTACTCCGCTCCACTAAAAAAGCCGCGACCTGATTGAACAGGCGCGGCTTTTACTTCTTATCAGGAGACCTATTCCTTAATCAAACTAACTCCACCCATTTCGGTGGGTTGTGGAATGCCCATCAGTTGAAGAATGGTGGGGGCAATATCAGCAAGTTTACCGTCCTTAAGCGCTGGATGGTAGTCCTTATCGACCAGAATGCACGGAACAAGGTTCGTTGTATGGGCAGTGTTGGGGCTACCGTCGTCGTTGACCATGTACTCGGCATTGCCATGGTCAGCAATGATGATTGTGGCATAGCCGTGTGCCAGAGCCGCTTCGGTAACGACCTGCGCACAAGCGTCAGCGGTCTCGGCCGCTTTGACGACGGCAGAAAACACACCCGTATGTCCGACCATATCGGTATTGGCAAAGTTCAGACAGATAAAATCCGCTTCTTCTTTCTCCAGTTCAGGGATAATGGCGTTTCGAATATGGTAAGCGGCCATTTCCGGAATCTGGTCGTAGGTTTTTACCGGAATCGTTATCTCAACACCCCGGTCGTCCAGAACGGTCATTTCTTTGGGCGAGGGGCAAAGTAGCCGTTTTTCGCCTGTAAAAGGCTCTTCGCGGCCACCCGAGAAGAAGAACGTAACGTGCGGATATTTCTCCGTTTCAGCAATACGAATCTGTTTCCGACCGGCATTGGCTACGACTTCACCCAGCGTTTTTTCGAGATTGTCCTTATCAAAAATCACCTTGACGTTAATAAACTCGCTGTCGTAGTTGGTCATGGTGATGTAATAAAGCGGCAGTTTTTGCATGCCCTGCTCCGGGAAGTCCTTCTGCGTCAACGCCTGGGTAATTTCGCGGCCACGGTCGGTACGGAAATTAAAGCAAAGAACAACGTCGCCCTCTTCGATAACGGCTACGGGCGACCCGTCAGAATTACTGACAATAATCGGTTTGACGAACTCATCCGTAACGTTAGCATCATACGACTCCTGTAAGGCCTTAGTCACATCCGAAGCGGCTACTTTGGCACCAACGCCCTTCACCATCGCATCGTAAGCAATTTTTACCCGCTCCCAGCGATTATCGCGATCCATAGCATAGTAACGGCCCACAACGCTGGCAATCTGCCCCGTTGTTGCCGCCATATGCGCCTGTACTTCAGAAATATAACCAATACCCCCTTTCGGATCGGTATCGCGGCCATCGGTAAAGGCATGAACATACACCTTCGTCAGCTCATTGGCATGGGCAATTGATAGGAGCCCTTTCAGGTGATCCACATGCGCGTGAACGCCCCCATCAGAAACCAGCCCGATAAAATGAACCTGCTTATTGTTGACTTTAGCGTAATTCAGGGCATCGACCAGAACCTGCTCATTATCAAGCGTATGCTCCTCAACAGCCTTGTTCACTTTTACCAAATCCTGATAAACGACCCGACCAGCACCGAGGTTCATATGGCCTACTTCCGAATTCCCCATCTGACCGGCAGGTAGTCCGACGGCCAATCCAGAAGCTTCCAGCGTGCTGTGCGGATATTTAGGATACAATGAGTTGATAAACGGAGTATGAGCGGCTTCAATGGCCGATACGTCACGCTTCAGCGGAATACCCCATCCATCGAGAATGATGAGAATGACTTTTTTATTCATTTTTTTAATGAGTGATTGGGTGATTGAGTGATTGAGTGGTCGTGCGTCAGCTATTCACCGCTCCGGCGGCCCGGTCAATCACTCATTCGCTCATTCACAATCTTCAGATTATGCTGTTGAATTAAATACGTAAGCAATTGTCGGCAGCAACGTAAACAAATCTGGTAAACTTCTTCGAAAACGTCTGGACCTTCGTAGTATGGATCTGGCACATCAGGTTCGTTACTGACGTCGGGGTCGAATTCACGTAGCAGGAAAATCGTGTCGGTCGTATGCAAGCCCGTACTGCGGTAATTCAGCTTTTCAATGGTTTCGAGATTCTTCTCGTCCATCGCTACAAAATAATCGAACTGTGCCAGGTCATCGCCTGTTAATCGACGCGCGTGATGCGTAAGCATGAGCCCATGCTCAAGGGCATTTTCGCGTGTCCGGAGATCGGGTAGTTGACCGATATGATAGGATGATGTACCAGCCGAATCACAGCTTACCTGTTTCTCCAGACCTTCTTCACGAATCAGTTGCCGAAAAATGCCCTCCGCTACCGGCGACCGGCAGATATTACCCAAACAAACGAAGAGAACATTAAGCATGGGGCAGGAGGCAGGGAGCGAGGAGCAGGGAGCAAGGTGGTAATTAGTTCACCCTGCTCCTCGCTCCATGCTATTTTTCTAGTGGTTCGTTGTTCTCGTCCACAATGACAAATACATCTTCGCCGGGTTTCTTCATCAGGTATTTCTCGCGGGCGAATTTTTCGCGGAGCCGATCGCTCCCTAACAACTCCTTCCGCTCGGTTCGGACCGCTTCGATTTTATCCTGATAAAACCGGACATCCTCTTCCAGTACGTGCAATTTCCACCAGTTGCGAATCTGCGTGGGCAAGTCATTGGCGTCGAAAAATACCATCCATGCCAAAAGTCCTACGCCGGTGGCAACGTAGAAATTGCGAAGAGAGCGAAGGAGTTTTTGTAGCATGAGACAAAATGCGTGGAGCGTGGTGCAGGGAGCGTGGAGAAATAGCAGCTACAATCACTTTGCGCCTAACTCCATGCACCCTGCTCCTCGCTCCTTGCTTAAAATTTAAGTCCGGGGAAATAAGCCGTTTCGCCCAGTTCCTCTTCGATACGGAGCAATTGGTTGTATTTCGCCATCCGGTCAGAACGCGAAGCCGAACCGGTTTTGATTTGACCCGTGTTGAGAGCTACGGCCAGATCGGCAATGGTAGCGTCTTCGGTTTCGCCCGAACGGTGCGACATAATGTTTTTGTACGAATTCCGTTTCGCCAGATTCACCGTATCGATGGTTTCGGTCAGCGAACCGATCTGGTTTACTTTTACCAGGATAGCATTCGCAATACCCTTATCGATACCTTCTTGCAGACGAGTAACGTTCGTAACGAACAGGTCATCACCAACCAGCTGGGTTTTGTTATCTTTCAGCAGATCAGTTTGTGCTTTCCAGCCAGACCAGTCATCTTCAGCCATACCATCTTCAATCGACAGAATGGGGTACTTATTCACCCAATCTTTCCAGAAACCGGCCATTTCCGACGAGGTCAGTTTATCGCCGGTCGATTTTTTAAAGTGATAAACACCGGCTTCAGCGTCGTAGAACTCCGACGAAGCAGCATCCATAGCAATCCAAACGTCTTCGCCTGGGCGGTAGCCTGCTTTTTCAATCGCCTGAATAATGGTCTGAATCGCTTCTTCGTTCGACTTAATGTTTGGTGCAAAACCACCTTCATCACCCACGTTGGTTGCCAGGCCCATTTTTTTCAGAACACCTTTCAGTGTATGGAAAATTTCGGTCCCCATCCGTAGCGCTTCCGAGAAGCTAGACGCGTTGGCGGGCATAACCATAAACTCCTGGAAGTCAATCGAGTTGTCAGCGTGCGAACCACCGTTCAGGATGTTCATCATCGGAACAGGCAGTGTATTCGCATTCACGCCACCGATATACCGGTACAGCGGCAAACCGGCCTCCTGGGCGGCTGCTTTAGCGGCTGCCAGCGATACACCAAGGATGGCATTGGCACCTAAACGGCCTTTGTTGGGTGTACCGTCCAGTTCCAGCATAATGCGGTCGATCAGGCTTTGTTCAAAGATCGATATGCCAACCAGTTCAGGAAAAATCAGTTCGTTTACATTCGAGACGGCTTTCAGGACACCTTTGCCCATATATACCTTTTTGTCGTCGTCGCGGAGTTCGACCGCTTCGTGGGTACCTGTCGATGCGCCCGAGGGTACAGCGGCCCGACCCAGAAAACCGTTTTCGGTACGAACGTCAACTTCAACAGTTGGGTTACCGCGTGAATCCAGAATTTGTCGGGCATGAATGCTTTGGATGGTACTCATTGGAGAGAATAAAAAGGGGTTAACAACAAAATATGCTATCGGTCCGGCAATTCGGCAGGCCGGTTTCTCTGATTTGACGCACAGGCGCTTAGGCTTTTACACAAATCGAGCGCAAAGTAACGAAATACAGGGCAAAACTTCAGAACCAGAATCGGATTGGTTTGTTACTTAATGAATAATTCATGGTCTTTATAGCTCTGAAACAGAAGTTATCAGAAATTTTTGTCTATTTGTGCACATTACAGGCACTACCAAACCAACCATACCTATGCGCGGACTCTTATATTTTCTCTTGTTTTTATTAGTTGTATTCGGCGTGCTCTATGCACTAACCGGCTGGAGTTACAGCGACGGCGAACGGGCCGGAACCGTTTCGAAATTTAGTCGGCGAGGCTTCGTCTTCAAAACCTACGAAGGTGTTTTGAACGTAGGCGGCTTTTCGGGCGAAACAGGTTCATTAACACCACAATATTTCGATTTCTCGGTAAAAGATGAAGCGGTAGCCAAACAGATTACAGATGCCGTAAAAACTGGTCAGCGCGTGACATTGCACTACGAAGAAAAGATCCTAAAATTCCCCTGGAATGGCGAAACGAAATATTACATTACAAGTGTGGAAATCGTAGGTCCACCCGCACGCCCTTACAGCGACATGTCAGCTTATCCGGGTTATCAACCGGGTCAGCCGCAGCCCCAGCAAGGGCAACCACAGACGCAGCAGCCAGCAGCGACTCAGCAGCCTGCCGCAGCGGATTCAACGCTGTAATATTAACACCCGTTTTCTATCAGTTAATTGCTAGATAATTAGGCAATTAACTGACTTTTATACCCTTACCTTCTTGCTTAAAAAACGCAGATAAAAACCCCTAACTATTTTCGAAAACCATTTGGTAATCCGGCCATTTTTGGGTAATTTTATCTGTTTAAACAACCATCCTAACATGGCAAAATCAGATACGGCGCAAGCCACAGCATCTGCTAATGACAGTAAATTAAAAGCCCTTCAAACCACTATCGAGAAATTGGACAAGGCATTCGGAAAAGGCACTGTAATGCGCCTGAGCGAAAGCAAAGTTGTCGATGTTCCGGTTATTTCGACCGGCTCGCTAGGGTTAGATTTAGCACTCGGTATCGGCGGTATGCCTCGTGGCCGTATTGTTGAAATCTACGGGCCTGAATCATCAGGTAAAACAACGCTGACGATGCACTGCATCGCTGAAGCACAGAAAAACGGTGGGTTAGCCGCTTTCATTGATGCTGAGCACGCTTTCGACCGTGTTTATGCGGAGAAACTGGGCATTGATACCAAAAACCTTCTGATCTCACAGCCTGACAATGGTGAACAGGCGCTCGAAATTGCCGAGCATCTGATTAGCTCGGGTGCTATTGATATTATCGTTATTGACTCCGTAGCTGCTCTGGTTCCAAAGGCCGAAATTGAAGGCGAAATGGGCGAAAGTAAAATGGGTTTACAGGCTCGTCTGATGTCGCAGGCGTTGCGGAAACTGACGGGTACCATCAACAAAACCGGCTGCTGCTGTATTTTCATCAACCAGCTTCGCGAAAAAATCGGTGTGATGTTCGGTAACCCTGAAACCACAACCGGTGGTAACGCGCTGAAATTCTATTCGTCGGTTCGCCTGGATATTCGCCGGATCGGTCAGATTAAAGAAGGTGCCGATAATGTAGTGGGTAACCGCACCAAAGTAAAAGTGGTGAAGAACAAACTGGCGGCTCCGTTCAAAGTCGTAGAGTTCGACATCATGTATGGTCAGGGTATTTCGAAAGTTGGCGAAGTACTTGATCTGGCAGTTGAAATGGAGATTGTGAAGAAATCGGGGTCCTGGTTTTCTTACGGAACCAATCGTCTGGCACAAGGCCGCGATGCCGTGAAAGAATTATTGTCCGACAATCCAGAACTGATGGCTGAACTGGAAGGCAAGATCCGGTCTAAAATCGCGGAAGATGAAAACGCGCTGCTTGACCCCGTCCTTGAAGGTACGGATGCCGATGATGAGGGCTTACTTGATGATTAATTCATAGAATACATCACTAAAAAGGGCAGGATTCAGTTCCTGCCCTTTTTTATTTTTTATACGTTCCGTTACTGTACTTAAGTTTGGTCAGAAATTTCCCGTTTTTAATTTGTAGAAGACTGGGTGCCGATGCATCCCCCACCTGATCAGGAATCATACTAACGCTAAACGTTCCTTTGATTTCGCCCGTAACGTCATCGAACGTTAGAATTGTCAATTGGGTATCAGGACTGAGTACCGGCTTATACGTTCCCCAGGGCAATTTGGTACTTAAAGTCGTAAACGTACAGCCAATTGTATCAGCACCACAGTAAAGCGATTTGTAATCTACTTTAAATTTAGTTGATAAACCCGTCTGCTTCGGTATATTGAACAATGTTAGCGTAGCTAGTTTACTCCCATCATTGTCGAATTCTGTAATCGTTATATCGAATGCATGGGCTGTACAAGGAATTCTGGATGCAGCGGCAATCCGTGGATTCCGCAGCGAGCTTCCCTGTCGTGTACCTGAAACCTCTCCCCAATAATCAACAGAATATAGATCCGGGATTGGAACAACTGTCTGGGTTATGGATGTCGTACAGCTTAACAGCCCTATCAGAAGTGTAAGCATGTATAGGCTTTTTGCTTGCATGGCTCTTAGCTGATTTTTTGATATTGACACCCTATTATGACGATACCCGCTACACCATGTCACCAAATCAAACAAATAAACACTTTGCCTATATGAACGAGTATTTTCAACGCATAAAAAAACGATAGCCGATGCACGACTACCGTTTCTTTTAACTAATTACGTTTAAGCCTTTAATGCTTTGCTGTAATTAACGCTTATCCAGCGAAACAAACTCACGAAGCGTTGGACCGGTATAAATCTGCCGGGGGCGACCAATAGGCTCTTTTTGTTCGCGCATTTCTTTCCACTGAGCAATCCAGCCTGGCAGACGACCGATGGCAAACATTACGGTAAACATGTTGGTCGGGATACCTAGCGCACGATAAATGATACCCGAATAAAAATCGACGTTCGGATATAGTTTGCGCGATACGAAATACTCATCGTGTAGAGCAGCCTCTTCCAGTCCTTTGGCAATTTCCAGTACAGGGTCGTTGATACCTAACTTCGACAGAACGTCGTCGGCCGCTTTTTTAATGATTTTGGCGCGAGGATCGAAGTTTTTGTAGACGCGATGGCCGAAACCAAACAGGCGGAAGCCGGTCGTCTTGGCATTTTTCGCCATATCGACATACTTCGCTACATCACCTCCATCGGCTTTAATGTCTTCCAGCATTTCGATTACCTCCTGGTTGGCACCGCCGTGTAGTGGACCCCACAGAGCACTGATACCTGCTGAAATAGAGGAGTAGATGTTAGCCTGCGATGAACCAACCAGACGAACGGTCGAGGTCGAACAGTTCTGCTCGTGATCGGCATGGAGAATGAGCAATACGTTCAACGCTTCGACAACAACCGGATCAATTTTATACTCCTCAACCGGCAACGAGAACATCATGTTCAGGAAGTTCGGGATATAGTCGAGGCTATTTTTGGGGTAGTTCATCGGATGCCCCTGTGAGCGCTTATACGACCAGGTAGCAATGGTTGGTAATTTGGCCAGCAACCGGATGATATGCAGATCGGTTTTATCTTCGCTTGAATCTGCAAGGTCCGGGTAAAACGCACTCATAGCACTCACCAGCGATGCCAAAACGCCCATCGGGTGAGCCTTTACCGGAAAACCATCGAAGATTTTCCGCATGTCTTCATTGACCAGCGTATGACGGCGAATGGAATTTTCGAACTGTGCATACTGATCTTTCGTTGGCAATTCACCGTAAATGAGCAGGTAGGCAACTTCCAGAAACGACGCTTTTGCCGCTAAGTCTTCGATGGCATACCCACGATATTGTAAGATACCTTGCTCACCATCCAAAAACGTAATGGCGCTTTTGGTGGCACCGGTATTTTTATAACCCCGGTCTAACGTCACGTAGCCGGTCTGATCACGGAGATTCGAAATGTCGAAGGCTTTTTCATGTTCACTTCCCTCCAGCGTTGGGAATGAATAGGACTTACCATCGACCGTTAATTCAGCGGTATTTGCCATACAAATCAGGGGTAGAGTTAATCAGAGGTAATACAATAGCGGTTTGTTGAATAGCAGACTCAAGAAACCGTTGTCAAACGTTTTACCAGCCGGAACTATAATAATAAAAGCATCCGGGCGAGTCACGCCGGGCGAAATTAGCCGAAAAATTAAAACGACGAATGAAATTGTCGTAAAAAAGCCAGATTACATTTATATTAAATTGTAACCTACTAATTCAGCCGTACGTTATCCGCTCAACGTTTATAGAACACTCCTCCCTTCATCACGGTTCGAACACGGTGTAAATCTGTAATTGTTTTGGTAGGATCGCCATCAACAGCCACCAGATCAGCCAGTAAGCCCGACCGTACACGTCCCCGGTCGGCGAGATGAAATACATCGGCATTGACTGACGTCGCGGATCGTAATACATCGACAGGCTTCATCCCATAATCGACCATCAGATCCAGTTCTCGGGCATTATCGCCATGACTGAAAACGCCTACATCACCCCCAGCCGCAATTGTTACACCCGCATCCAGCGCCTGTTTGAAGGTAACTCGCTTTTGTTTGAGCCGCTCCGGTTCGGGCGCTTGTCCTTTTTTCCAACCCCGATATTGGCTGATCGCATCACCAGCCGCCAGCGTGGGACATAGCGCTGTGCCATGCTGCTTCATCAGCGCAAAAACCTCAGGGGTACCGGCATCACCATGCTCAACCGTTTCGCATCCGCCCAAAATAGCCCGACGCATACCTTCGGCCGTGCTAGCGTGAGCCACAACGGCCCGCCCACTGCTTTTGACTACTTCAACAATCAATTTTATTTCCTCAACGGTAAACGTCGGGCGGGCTTCGGCCATTAATCCCCAGCGGTAGTCAGCGTAAATTTTGATAGCATCGGCCCCTTTCCCAATCTGCCGCCGAACCGCTTGTATCAGTGCGTCATGCCCGTCGGCTTCTTCGGCGCCCTGCGGCACATCAATGTCGGGACTGAAGCCTTTGGGCGCATAACTACCTGTTGCGATTAAGGCACGGGTTACGATCACCATTCTTGGCCCCGGAATAATACCCTGATTGATAGCTTGTTTTAATCCGACATCGTCATATTCAGCGCCTTCGGTACCCAAATCCCGAACGGTTGTAAATCCGGCCAGTAATGTTTTCTGAGCATGAACGGTTGCGCGGGCTGTTCGTAGCGAACGGGCTTCTTTCAAAACCTGATCGTCCCAGGGCGTTTCGTTGTACGGATGCAGGAAAAGATGAGAATGCCCTTCGATCAGGCCAGGCAAGAGGGTTGTCCCTTTCAGATCAACCACTTCGCCCCCATCTGCAGAAACCGACGATGCTGCGCCAACCGCTTCGATTTTATCCCCCTTTACGCGTACAACCCAACCGTCATGAACGGTTTCGCCATCAAATACGCGATCAGGTTTTAGGAGATATGTCTGGGCTAAGCTTGGGCTAAATCCAGACAAAAGCAATAAGACGATACAAAGGCCAAGCCATTTCTCAGCCATATTAGGTAACCGTAATGTCATTGTATTCAGGTTTTACGTACGTCCATTTCCAGTCCTGCCAGCGTTCGCAAAGGCCTGCTTTTACTGGATTCTGCAAAATATACTGAACAATTCGCTTGAGTTCGTCACGATCGCGCACGAGTCGATCATAATTTTTATCATCCCAGAAACGACCCTCTCTCGCCAGCAACTGATTACACTGTCGGGCCGAAAAACTTTTTATGCTTTGCAGAATTTTTGCCAGTGGAAGTGCCTGCCTACCCGATTCAGGGTCAAAGAGCGAAAAAGCGACGTGTATGTGATTGGGCATGAGTGTATAGGCAATTAAGTTATACGCCTTATCATCCCAGTAGTGTAGACTTTGTGCGACGAGTTCGGCAATGGCATCGGTAGCCAGCCAGCGAGGGCCATAATCGCCCTGGTCCATCAATTTATCATATTCCCCGAAATACATCTTTTCCAGCCGATCCAACTCCTCTCGGCTATGACCTGGACGGACCAGTATTTCCTGCCTTTTTACCGCATACTTATCGGCCATACGTTCTTTTTCAGCTTGTGCCAGCGATCCATACAGACGAGTGGTCACGAAGAATGTTCCCCCAAGGGGTTGCAGATGGGGTAAACCTTTATACCAGTAAAAATCCGTATGCATACACTAAAAGCTTTACCGAAACCGACGCAGCAGGCCTTCTCCAAAAATCAGCACAACGAGTCCTGGCAGTAGAATGGCTCCTGCCCGAAAACCCGCTCCGGTTAGTTTGTAAACGCCAGAATTGTATTGCGTAAAGCTCTGAAACAAATAATAGGCCGATGCGGCCAACAGAACAACCAATACGCCAATACCAGCGGGTTGACTCAACCGCCCAGTAAGCCAGGTAATCAGGATGGAAATACCCGCCACAAGAGCCACTGTACCCAGGGCCTTCGGAAAGGTTTCAATAGCAGTGTAATCAAAAAAGAACACCCCAGCCTGACCAATCAGATTGGGGTGTGCCAGCAGCCAGCCATCCAGAATGACCAGTACCAAGAGCAAAACATAAAAGAATGGGTAACGCATAAGAACTATTTTCAGGTTGTTATACAACCAACGAAAATAATGGCTTTTACGCTTTACTTGCTTCTAATTCCATTTTTAAAAACTTGCCGGTATAGCTTCCTTTCACCTCAGCCACTTTTTCGGGTGTGCCTTCGGCGATGATGTTACCACCTTTGTTACCGCCTTCCGGGCCGAGGTCGATGAGGTGATCCGAGACCTTGATCACGTCCAGGTTATGTTCAATAATCAGGACGGTATTTCCCTTATCGGCGAGTTTGTTCAACACATCGAGCAGGTGAGCAATGTCCTGGAAATGCAGGCCGGTGGTTGGTTCGTCGAGAATATAGAGCGTTTTGCCCGTGTCTTTTTTGGATAGCTCTTCGGCCAGTTTTACGCGCTGCGCTTCGCCACCCGAGAGGGTTGTCGCATGTTGACCGAGGGTAATATAGCCAAGCCCAACATCGTTCAGCGTCTGTACTTTCCGAAGAATCTTCGGCTGACTGGCGAAGAAGTCCAATGCCTGCTCAACGGTCATGTCCAGCACGTCGGCGATGGATTTTCCTTTGAAACGAACTTCCAGCGTTTCGCGGTTGAAACGTTTGCCTTTGCAGGTTTCGCAAACCACATGCACATCGGGCAGAAACTCCATTTCGATTTTCTTCATACCCGCACCTTCGCAATCTTCGCAACGTCCACCTTTCACATTGAACGAGAATCGACCCGGTTTATAACCCCGGATTTTCGCTTCGGGCAGTTCGGCAAACAGCGTCCGAATTTCGGAGAACATACCCGTATAGGTTGCCGGATTCGAACGCGGGGTACGGCCAATCGGTGACTGATCGACTTCAATCACTTTATCCAGATGCTCTAGCCCGTCGACCGATTTAAACGGCAACGGCTCCCGCTTCGACTTGTAAAAATGGCGGTTCAGTACCGGAAACAGGGTTTCGTGAATCAAAGACGATTTGCCACTGCCCGAAACGCCCGTGATCGTTACCATTTTACCCAGCGGCAACTTCAGTGTTACTTTCTTAAGGTTATGTCCCGTAGCATCTTTAATAATCAGAAACTTGCCGTTCCCTTTGCGTCGTTCGGTTGGTACGTCGATGGCCCTACGGCCGCTTAAATAATCAGCGGTTGTACTGCCATTTTTCAGGAATTCGTCGGGCGTACCGATGCCAACCACCTGCCCGCCATGACGACCGGCTCCCGGCCCGATGTCAAGAATAAAGTCGGATTCGAGCATCATGTCTTTGTCGTGCTCAACGACCAGCACCGTATTGCCCAGATCACGCAGGTTTTTGAGCGAATCGATGAGTTTAACGTTGTCGCGCTGATGCAGACCGATACTCGGTTCGTCCATAATATACAGTACCCCAACCAGTTGCGTACCAATCTGCGTTGCCAGTCGTATCCGTTGGGCTTCACCACCCGAAAGCGTGCGCAAGGGGCGGTCGAGCGTCAGGTAGTCCAGCCCAATATCGAGCAGGAAGCCGATGCGTTTGCGGATTTCTTTCAGAATCTCTTTGGCAATCACATTCTGGCGGTCGGTCATCCGGCTTTCGAGCCCGTCGAACCAGTTGGTCAGTTCCGAAATGTCCATGCGGGCCAGTTCGGAAATGTTTTTCTGATCGATTTTGAAATACAGGGATTCTTTTTTCAGACGCGCCCCCTGACATTCAGGACAGGTATTGACAACCATAAAGTCCTTCAGCCATTCCTGAATTTTGTCGGTGCTGTTCTCTTGCTGGCGTTTCAGAAAGTTGACAATCCCCTCAAACTTGAAACTATAGTAATCTTCACCAGGGTACTTCTTCGATGGAACGGTAGCCTCATCTTCTGTACCGTACATGAGCGCATGAAGCAGATCGTCAGGAAATTTGTTGACCGGCGATGTCAGATTGAGCTTGTATTTTTTCAGAATCGCTTCGATTTCCTTAAAAATCCACAACTCGCGGTACTCGCCAAGCGGAGCAATAGCACCCCGACTGATACTGAGCGACTTATCAGGAATAACCGACTCCTCCGTAATTTCTTCGATCACACCCAGCCCATTACAAACCGGACAGGCACCGTAGGGCGAGTTGAACGAAAACGTATTGGGCGAGGGTTCGTCGTAGCTAATGCCCGACTCGGGGTCCATCAGGTTCTGCGAGAAGTAGACCAGCGTTCCACTCCCGTCCAACATCTGCATAGCGCCCTTGCCCTGCCGAAGCGCCGTTTGCACCGACTGACTCAGCCGATACCGATCTTCTACTTTGGGCACCAGTCGGTCAATTACGATTTCGATGTCGTGAATTTTGTAGCGGTCCAACTGCATTTTAGGCGCAATATCCTGCACCACGCCATCGACCCGTACTTTGGTATAACCCGTTTTGGCAATCTGCACAAACAGTTCCCGGTAATGCCCCTTGCGCCCTTTAATGATGGGAGCCAGCAAGGTCAGTTTCTGTCCGGCGTATTGCTCCAGAATGGTATCGATAATCTGATCCTGCGACTGCCGCTCCATTTTACGACCCGTCACATACGAGAATGCTTCGCCAGCGCGGGCATAAAACAGACGCAGAAAGTCGTAAATCTCGGTGGTGGTGCCGACTGTTGAGCGGGGGTTTTTGGATGTCGTTTTCTGCTCAATGGAAATCACCGGACTCAAGCCGTTGATCTTGTCTACATCCGGCCGTTCCATATCGCCGATGAACGAGCGGGCATAGGCTGAGAAACTCTCCATATACCGCCGTTGGCCCTCGGCATAAATGGTATCGAAGGCCAGCGACGATTTGCCGCTGCCGCTGATACCGGTCACGACCACCAGCTTATTGCGGGGAATCGTAACATCAATATTTTTCAGATTGTGTTCGCGGGCACCAAGGACCTCTATTTGATCGTAACCCGTCAGGTCTATATCGGTAAGGCTGGGCCGTAGCTCCGTTGCTTTTTCTTCCGTCACTAGTTGGGAAAGGCTTATTCTAAAGAACAACGTAAAATAGGCGGGGGTAGTTTCCGGGAACGTAACCCTTTTCGTCTCTACAATCGAACCAGCAATTCGTTATCTTTACCTAAAAACAACTTAGGTATGCTGACGGCTATTCAGGGCACTTATGATCATGGCCAGATTATTCTGGATGAGGTTCCTTCCATACAAAAACGCATGAAAGTAATCGTGACGTTTTTAGAGGAGGAAACCGACAGTACCAATGATAAACGTAAACGGCAGGGGGGAAGCATGAAAGGCGAAGTCTGGATGACCGATGATTTTAATGACCCTCTTGACGACTTAAATGAATACATGTAATGCGCTTACTGCTTGATACACAAATAATACTCTGGTTTTTGGAGGGTAGTAAGCAACTTTCGGTGCAGGGAAATAGCTTAATCACTGATATTGACAACACCATTTATGTTAGCCATATCAGTTTATTTGAGGTCGCTATAAAATTAAAAATTGGGGGTCGACTGGACTTAAAGCGTGGCTTAAACGGACTAATTTCAGATTGCCGGAAAGAATCAATTCAACTACTTCCTATTGCAAACAGTCATTTACTGGCCTATGACCAGATTCCGCTTCATGCCGACCACCGCGATCCTTTTGATAGATTGATTCTGGCTACGGCACTGGCCGAACAGATGTCCATTATCTCTGCTGATGAGAAATTCAGCCGCTATCGGGACGTTATTGATATAATTTGGTAGCCAAATCTACCAGACAGATATGGTGTTTAGTTGTTATAACCAAAACACTCAACACCCCACATGGCCGACGTACATACACCCGCTCAACGCAGCTATAACATGAGCCGCGTACGGAGCAAAGACACAAAGCCCGAACTAATCGTCCGTAAATTTCTTCACGCCCACGGTTTCCGCTATCGGCTACACGATAAAAACCTACCCGGCAAGCCTGATATAGTGCTACCTAAATACAAAACAGTAATTTTCGTACATAGCTGTTTTTATCATGGCCATGAGGGATGCCGCTATTTTGTTGTACCTAAGACAAGAACAGATTGGGACTTAATGAAGCTAAAATTGTAGTTACTTTTTAAGAGGAATAATAGATATATTTGACTAAGTTCATACTTGAATCTACTTCCTCTTTCAATGCACATTTCCTTCGATTTATTAAAGATAGGTGAATCATATTCTCGCGTTTTTTTGGCGGAAATCTGGGGCTATGCCGCTTATCAGGCCCTAGCTCGTGGTGTAGTGACCCCCAAAGGAGTCTCAAAGATTATTCTATTCGTCACTTCAAAGAAACAGGAATCATCAACGCAGTATAGTGATAAGGTAATCAATGAATACCTACATTGGGAAGGGCCTAATGACCATTTCGCGGAGACAAGGATGGTTAATGCCAGATATAATGGTGAGGAAATTCATTTATTTTTTAGAACTATTCACCACTCTAACTTTACTTATTTTGGTAAAATTGAAGTGGTAGATGTAGAATTAGAAATAAACCGGCCAAGTAGATTTATATTTCATTTAAATGATTACTATTCCAATATTGTGAATGAAACAATTTCAGAATATTGGAGTCGACGTCAATTGCTTACCGTTTTTAATTTATACTTAAAACTACAATCTCGAAACTTTAGCCCTGATAATCCTGATATTAGATACTTATCTAAGCTGATAGGAAAAAGTGTTAATTCTATTGCTATTCGCTTGAACAACCTTGCCTACATTGATCCTTACAATAATCAGCACGGTATAGTTGGCCTTGAGGAAGGTGCTGATCAAATACAATCTATATGGAATGAATTCGCTGACAACCAAGAAGAACTGGTTTTTGAAAGCGAACGCATTCTGGCTGATTATCAGCAAAAAACGGTTGACGACATTCATCCTGAGATTGTATTCGATTTGAAGAATCTGAAAGGTGAAGTCAAAGAACGTTTAGTCAAAACGCGTGTCAACCAAAGCGTTTTTCGGCAGATGATTCTAAAAACCTACGAAAGTCGTTGCGCCATTTCGGGCATCGATCTGCCTGATTTACTCGTAGCGGGACACATTAAGCCATGGGCTGAAGATGAACACAATCGCTTAAATCCCGAAAATGGCGTTTGCCTGTCGAATCTGTATGATCGGGCGTACGAAAAGGGCTTGATTTGCATCGACACAGAGTACAAACTGCTTATCTCAAAGCGGCTTAAAGCTGAGACAAATAAAGAGTTTTATCAACGGTTCTTTGGCGTGTTCGAACATAAGCCAATTCACATACCTAAGACGTATCAGCCTAAAAAAGAATTTTTGGAGTACAGATTGGAGCGGTTTGATAAGTCGCAATATCAGTCTTAAGACCATTCCTCATACTTGTAGAACTCAGCATTCACAAAATCATCATAATCTTCCACTTCTATTTTGTATTTTACATTTGCCAGTAAGTACAACTGACGTTTTTTTCTACTAAGCTTGATAAAACTCTTTTGTTCAGAGGGGTGCATCTTAAGAAACACTCTTCTTTCGCCTAAGCTTAGTCTAGTAAACGCTTTTCGTTGGGTTTCAGACATATACCAGTAGGCAATATTAAAATAGTCATCTTCACTGTCTATAAAACGGTGACTGCTTTCCTCGGAAGCACAATCATAAAAAGCACCTTTAAAATTAGTATGTCGAAAATCGCCAATAATCAACCCGGTACTTCCACAGATTTCACAGTGAGGATGGTAATCAGGAATTGAGTTATAATTAATGAGTTCAGGCAGTTTCATACAATCACCTTTTAATCAAAAATAACCTTTTCGTCTAAATATGGTATAAATCTGCTATAAAAATCTTGCACCTAAGGAGAGCCTTCGCTTTCTGATCAAGCATAGGCATCTGAAAATTTATATCGCAAAATAAAACTGTTGACATAACAACTCTTTGACAGCACTATTCCAAGAATCTCCCAAACATACTAGGTCATAAGCGCCTGATTACGTTTCAATTACAATAATTTATCATTTGTCTGATGCCGGGTACTGGCGATAGTCACCTTGTAGAAGCGGGCAGATTCTTTAACTTTGTTAACCAGAATTTAGCTTGTCAAAATCCGCTAAGCCCACTCAATTCTGTAGGGCCTACCCAGGCCGGGCTTTATGTATAAACCTGCGCATCCGTTACCATGACACAGAACGACGTAATTGAACCAATCTTAGAAGAAGACAAAGGCCGCTTTGTCCTGTTTCCTATCAAACACTGGGACATTTGGGAATTCTATAAAACCCACGAAGCGTCGTTCTGGACGGCCGAGGAAATCGACCTCGGTCAGGATATGAAGGACTGGAATAGCCTGAACGACAACGAACGGCATTTCATTTCACACGTACTGGCCTTCTTTGCCGCATCGGATGGTATCGTCAACGAGAATCTGGCCGTCAACTTTCTGTCGGAAGTACAATACGCCGAAGCCAAGTGCTTCTACGGGTTTCAGGTGATGATGGAGAATATTCACTCCGAAACGTACTCGCTGCTGATCGATACGTACATTAAAGATGCGGCCGAAAAAGACCGGCTGCTGAATGCCATCGACACCATTCCCTGCGTACAGAAAAAGGCCGAATGGGCCTTGCGCTGGATCGAAAACGGCTCGTTTGCCGAGCGTCTGATTGCCTTTGCGGCTGTTGAGGGAATTTTCTTTTCGGGCTCGTTCTGCTCCATCTACTGGCTCAAAAAACGGGGTCTCATGCCGGGACTAACGTTCTCGAACGAACTGATCTCCCGTGATGAGGGCCTGCACCGCGACTTTGCCTGTATGCTTTATACCGACCATATTGTGCATAAAATGCCCGAATCGGAGGTGTACGACATTATCCGCAATGCAGTCGAAATTGAGCAGGAATTCGTGGCCGATGCCTTGCCTGTATCGCTCATCGGGATGAACGCCGATCTGATGAAACAGTACATTGCTTTTGTAGCTGATCACCTGCTAGTTACGCTTGGCTTGCGGAAACTGTATAATGTAACGAACCCTTTCGATTTCATGGATATGATTTCGCTACAGGGCAAAACCAATTTCTTTGAAAAGCGGGTGGGTGAATACCAGCGGGGCGAAGTGATGGCCAAATTTAAAGCGGCTAAAGCGGCTTCACAAACCCCTCAGGATGCCGAAAACCCAACACCTGTACCTGTAGTGGAAGAACCAAAAGGAATTACATTCGACGCTGATTTTTAGCGGTTTGTACGTCTTCCGCTTCAAAAAAACGTTCTGGCAGGGGTAGCGCTACCCCTGCCAGAACGTTTTTTTGCTTTACTGACCGATAATTTTTAGAGAAGAGCCTCGCGTAATGCGATCATCGGCTTTCATGCTATTCAGTACGCCCAATTCTTCAATTCGTTTAGCAGGCATACCCAGTGCAGTCATAACATCGCGAAAGGAGCCATCGCGGGGGGCCGCACGAACAAAGACTCGTTCAGGTTTACGGTTCAATTTATCAGAGTCGGTCAGGGAACGGAAATTTCCGGCTACCTGCTGAAATGTGCCGAATGCGTTCGTGAAATCGGCTGTTGCAGCAAGGCCATGCAGGGCATAAATGGCATTGTTGTATTGAATAAGCCAGGTTCCGATCTGAAGGGCCGCTCGTGGGTCTTGCTGTTGCCCCTGTTGCTGTTGTTGCTGCTGACGCGAAATAAGTACGTAGGCCGGGTTGCCATTTATAGTCGTTTTTTTATTCTCCAGAACATTCAGGCTTAGTTCTTTAACCAGATTCTGGGCGGCTTCATCCAGCGAGCTACCTTTCGCCAGCATTAAAATCATGGCTGATTTGCCATCTTTAGCCGCCATCTGGAATTGAGTTGGGGAATTCTGCGATTGCCAACCGTTCGGAACCGGAAACTGGAATCTCAGTTCTGGATGATAAAACGTATTATTTTCTACGAACCCCTGCTTTGGATCTTCACCGTACATAATGCCATCAATCAGGCGCAGGTATTGATCCCGATCTACCTGATACGATGCGGGGTGTTGAGCCTGATACTCCTTGGTCAGTTCATGCACCCGATTGTAGCGATTACCGGGGTCGGGGTGGGTCGACATAAATTGTGGAACGGCCTGTCCTGAATTATCAGAAATGCGCTTAAGCGTACCGAAGAAATTAGCCATCTGATGAGCGTCGTAGCCAATCTTACTCGAATATTCGACACCCAGCTTATCGGATTCCGATTCATGGTCGCGGCTGTATTTGAGCGACAAAAGTCCGATTCCCTGTTGTAGCGCTTCGATATTCTGACCAACAACCTGCGGTGCCAATATAGCTCCACCAATCAGCGCAATTGTGCTTAACAACTGGCTTTTCTGCGAACGAGCAGCGTGCCGGGCAGTAATGTGGCCAATTTCATGACCGAGCACACCGGCAAACTCCGCTTCATTATTGAAATGAGCCAGAATACCACGGGTAAAATAGACGTAGCCTCCCGGTACAGCAAACGCATTGACAACCGGCGAATCGACAATGTAGAACTGATAAGGCAAATCTGGACGGTGCGAAGCTTTTGCCATTGCCTTCCCTTTCTCGTTCATAAACGCCTGCAAATTCTTGTTTTCATACAACCCCATAGTGGCCACTACTGACGGATGCGATTCCTTTCCGATAGCGATTTCCTGCTCAGTAGACATCAAACTTAGTTCCCGCTTTCCCGTAACGGGGTTGCGTGCACAGGCTGAAGCAATTATCAGCGTAACAAACAGAATGGATCGGTAATATAACGTGTACGTGTTCATAGTAAGGAATGTGAAGGTGAGTATCTGCTCAGTATTATCCGAAGCTTACTTCCTAAGTATAAACTACTATGAACACCTATTTTGTTTAATGGCTTTTTAATATGGAAGCTATTTAAACTTTTCAAATTTCATTAAAACCGGGTAGCTTTTTTTGTCATGCTTCCTGCGACTACGCGTCCCGGTCAGCATGACAAAAACACGCATTTTTGGATTTCCTTTAAAAGTTGAAACAGCTTCATGTATTAAAAGAGTAGTTGCTGATACAGTTGCCAATATTGAGATGCGGCCGTTGACCAAGTAAATTTCTGGCTTTGTTGACGTAAGCGCTCGGGCATATCAGTGTCTTGTCGGTAGGTTTCCATGCCCTTGCGAAAGGTGTCAACAACGGTTTCAGCATCGAAAGCCGGAAAATAAAACGCTTCGTTGCCCCCCACTTCGGGCAGGCTGGTTAGCGCCGAACTAAATACGGGCTTACCAAACGACATGGCTTCTATGACCGGAATACCAAACCCTTCCATCAGCGACGGAAACAGAAAAGCATCACAATTAGCATAGTACCACCATTTGGTCGACTCAGCCACCGGACCGGGCATCAACAGTCGATCAGCCACGCCCAGTTGACGCGCCTGTTCCCAGATTTGCTGACTATATTCGGGTTTATCGGGACCAGCCAGAACCAGCCAATGATCGGGGTTGGCTACCAGCAAAGGCAGCATGGTATGTACATTCTTGTAAGCCTGCAACATACCGATGAAGAATAGAAACGTTCCGCCGGGTTTTTGTTCAGGCGCTATCATCGACACATTGACCGGAATATCGACACCGCAGTAGATAGCTTGTATGGGTGTAGCTAGAGGCACCACGAGTTGTTGCCGTACATCCTCCGCTACGTATTTCGATATGGTTGTGATAACAGTCGCCTGATCGACGCGAGCCTGGTATTGCTTTTTCTTGCGAGACCTCCGGTCTGGCGAGTACTGCGACATGGCCAGGTAGTTGAGGTCTAGGACAGTGTAAACAAATCGCGCCCGGCGTCTTGGGTAAAACCGTGATCCCTGGTGTGGGCAATGCCAGACATCGAAATTCCAGTTTCGCCAGACTCGCTTCCACGTCGAGGCAACCATGTACTTCACCGAAGGGCCGAAAATACCCACCTGTTCCTTCGCTACCAGAAACGTTATGTCCCAGTCGGCTGGTTTTTGTCGCACCAGTTCACGACCCAGGTGCAGGCAAAGTTGGCCCAGACCACTATTCAGGTTGGACATTTGATCGGTTTCAAGAAACAAACGGGGCATAGGCAGTCAACTAATTGAGCCGCAAAATTAGCTCCTTTCTGGAAACCGCTAAACGAACCCTTACTCGTCGCCACCCAAGACGGCAAAAACCAGGTCTGATTCATACCCTTTGCTCAAGGCATACCGAACAAGCTTCTGTTTGATAACCAGCGGATTGTCGTCGCGCAGGCTCTGGCGTTTCTTGTCCAGCAATTCTTTGAGCGTTTCCCGATAATCGTCGGGGGCGATTTCTTTCATCGCCTGATCAAGATTATAGCCCGAAATGCCGCGCTGCTGTAAATGCTGTTTGATTTTCCGTCGACCCCAGCCCTTTACCCGAAATTTGCCACCGGCAAATGATTTGGCAAAGCGTTCTTCATTGAGGTAGTTTTGTTGTATAAGTTCGGCGATTACTTCTTCGGCATCGTCGCCCAGAATACCCCACTCTTTCAGGCGGTCGCGAACTTCCTGCTGCGTGCGCTCCTGATAGGCACAAAACATGGCTGCTTTCCGAAGCGCGTCTTTTAACAGGTCTGTCATAAGTAAGGTCATATATGGTCAGGTGATAGTCAGGAGTTGGATCACTGTCTGACGACACTTGACACCCTGACCATTGCCTGACAACTTATTACCGTTTGGTCGGCTGATGTTGCATTAATTTATTGATCAACGCTTCTACCTCAGCTACCGGCATTTTTTCGACTAAATATTCATGACCTTTGCCAGTGCTGTCCCAGCCATTTGAGCCATCGTCGCTCATCGTCAACCGCCCGGTTTCAATGGTGTAATAGGGCGCATAGCCTTTCACGCCTACCAGAACGGCAGTCTGATCCCAGCTCATCCGTCCGGCCTTGTCTTCGGCTGCTTTGGGCAACGAAATTCGGAACACATCTTTTACCGGACTATGTTGAATTTTATCGTTTTGCACGAGTGGTAGCCCTGAATGGATTTTCTGACCAATTTCAAACCCACTCATCAACACAGGTGTTGGCCAATTGGGAAAAAATATTTTCGACGCAGGCGTATCCCGATGCACATTGTACTCCCGGCCTTTCGGAAACTTACCCGCCATACTGACAACTTTTTTTATTTTCTGCATCGCTAGTTCCCGACCCGATAATTTTGAATACTGATCGGGCTTACTATTTAGCAGATTGGCCAGATTGGTCAGAAAACCGACCGTTATGACTGTTACACTATGATCAGGCTGTTTGGCCAGAATCTGTCGATAGAGCGCAACGGCATCAGGTACTTCACTATTCGATTTAATTCGATGGGGATACCGGGCCACCAGGGTATCGGACCAGTGCTGCGTATCCTTATCACCAACAGCCTCGCCTTTAGGAACGCCAATCGGAAGGTTGGGGCGATTGAAATAGGTATTCAGGACACTTAACACGGGTGTCACGTTCGGGTAGTTTGTACTGGCAATGGTAGCGAGCAGGTTGGCCTCACCCATATCGGCAAAGGCGTGCAGCAGCGTGATAGCCCCTACATCATCGTAGTCGGGGCCCATATCAGTATCGAAAATAACCGAAACGGGCGGTTGCTTTCTCGCCGACTGTCCAGCAACAGGGCCGATTGTCAAGGCCAACAACACGCTGGCTAAAAATAAGGCGATTCGGGTCATAGGAATAAGCGACATTTACATCAATATCGTTTCAGGTTTAACGGTAAAAGTCTCGGTCTACCGTAACTTTAACCACCAACGTCAAACTAATTTGAACGAATTACGGCTTGTTTTGGCAAAAACAGAACACGCCGGACTAATTTATTCGCTAACCACTGAACTGATGATCTCACTCCGCTCGCTTGCTGTTTCTCCGATCACACAACTCCGAAACCTTGGCTGGGATTGGATGCTCGGCCAGAATACCCTACCCTATTTGACAAACGAAGTAGTACAGGTACAACCTGCCGAAGCCGATTCTTACTATGACGCGGCCAATGAACTGTTTGAGATGTTTGTAGCCGCCGGTCAGCACGTTATCGACGAAAACCGCTTTTCCGAACTGGGTATCCCGGCCAATCTGGTTGACCTCATCAAACTCTCTTGGGATGATGATCGAAATATTCACTTGTATGGGCGTTTCGATCTGGCCGGAGGCATTGATGGCCAGCCTATTAAACTAATTGAATTCAACGCCGACACCGCCACATGCCTACCCGAAACAGCTATTGTACAGTATGCCCATCTGAAAGCCAATAACCTGGACGAAAGTCAGCAGTTCAACGCTGTATTTGAAACCTTAACCAGTCAGTTTGAGGAGCTTCTGGCCGTTAACCCCGACCTTCAGCCTACCTTGCTGCTGTCGGCCATGCGTGGTTATCCCGAAGATGATACGAATGTAGCTTTGATTGGCGAAGCGGCCCGGGAAGCGGGTTTCGAGATCGAATTTGATTTTGTCGACCATGTAGAGTTCTCGGCCGAGGAAGGTATTTTCTGGCAAAACCCCAAAAACGGGCAATTCGAAAAATTAGATTTCTGGTTCAAGCTGGTTCCGTGGGAAGCCATTGCTGAAGACGAACCTGAGTTGGTAACTATACTAACCCAAATCGTTCGACAACGATTGGCCGTTGTCTTGAACCCAGCGTATACCCTTCTTTTTCAGTCGAAGTATATCCTGAAAATACTTTGGGAGCTTTACCCTAACCATCCGCTATTGCTCGAAACCGACACAAAACCTTTAGCTGGCAAAGCCTGTGTTGAAAAAGTACTGTTTGGTCGGGAAGGTGCCAATACGCGAATCCTGAACGAGAACGGAAGTGAGCGTTTGGTAACTGATGGAGATTATGGCGACTATCCTAAAATTTATCAGCAGTATGTAGCTTTCCCGCAGGATTCGGCGGGCAACACCTACCAAGCTGGCGTTTTTTATGCTGGCGAAGCCTGTGGTCTTGGATTCCGACGTGGAGGGCTGATTCTGGACAATACAGCTAGTTTTGTAGGGCATATGATTCCGTAATAAGTAAACCTGCCGTTTGTGATTTACTGTTAATCGTTCTAACAGTCACAAAGTCCGTCGATTTTCAAACCACGAACGGCAAAGTAACGTATATATAGCTGATATATGGCTTCCTGACCGGGTATTCCAATGGCAGCGCTATAAAAAACGGATGGATCATTTTATTCTTTATGCTCAGGCACTTATCTACATCATTGCCGGGATCAATCATTTTCTGAATCCCAGGACTTACCTGTCCATTATGCCGCCTTATATTCCGGCTCATCACTTTATGGTAACTATAAGTGGTCTTGCCGAAGTTGTTTTAGGAATCGGTCTCTTATTTACGCAGACCCAAAGTATAGCCGCCTGGGGAATTATTTTGTTGCTGCTGGCTATTTTTCCAGCCAATATCTATATGGCGACTTCGGATAAGTTCAGCAAAATTTCAGCCTGGCTTCGTTGGGCACGCCTTCCCTTACAGGGTATCCTGATTTGGTGGGCTTACCAGTACACCTATTAGCTTATATGAATATACTTCCATTGTATAACCATTTCCTAACAATTTGTTACTATATCATGTAATATTCTAATCAATAATTAGTTATATTTGAAGAATTACTTTTTTCTCTGTGTTTATTAGAATCAATTGGTCTTTTTTTTAATAAAAAAATCCAATTGGCGATCTATCGAAAACAAGTAGTTTTTTGATAAATCCAACAGCGAGATTACTACAGTCTATTATTAACATTTTCTTGCCGTAACTAAATCATTTATCAAATATTACCTCTAATTCGTTTACCAATTTGGCATATTGATCGAATTATTTACTAATTAATCGACGGATATAAGTTTACTAAAGTGACTTTCGAAGTTGATTTTAGTCAAAGGGGGAGACATGTATGTGAATTACAGATGAATACTGATACTATGGAGAAGGACGAAAAGATTAGACGAAACCGTGCCAAAACAACTCAGCGCATCGTTGAAGCGTTAGAGGATGTTATCGCAGAGTACGGTTTGGAAGGCGTTGGTGTTAACCGGGTAGCCGAAAAAGCCAACGTTAGCAAAGTGTTAATTTACCGATATTTCGGCGGCATGGAAGGGCTACTGGAGTATTATGTAAAAATGGGGAAATTGTTTCCAGTTTTTACCCCAGCTGTATTAGATCAGATTCGTCCCTTACACGAATCAGATGTTGCCCGTATCTGGTATCGTCAAGTCATTCAAACCTACCGTTACTTTCGTACCTTTAAAGCTGCCCGTGAGATTCTGAAGGCCAGTGTGATTGAGAATGATTCAATTGCCTCTACTACTACGCGTGCGCAGGACGAAGAAATGACCCGGCTGGTCAATCAGTTATCGTTCGTAAAAGGAGCAGATACCCAGGCGATTTCTGCCGTTGTGCTTGGTGCTATGAACTATCTGACCATTATGGCACAGAATGATAATACCATGATCAGTATTGATTTACGAAGCGAAGAAGGTTGGCAACGTATAGAAAACGCCGTTAAAACGATCTATATCGCGCTGAATAAAATGGCTATTGGCTCAAAAGATGTTCAACTGGAACTCCAATCGGCCCACCTGCCTATGGCACAGTGGTAGAACAATGGATAATGGGTAATGTAAAATGGATAATGAATGCTCCAACTAGCAGAGCTCTATCATTATTCATTTTACATTACCCATTATCCACTATTTACTGAACCTGAACCGTTTTCAGTTGCGGCCCCACTCCTTTTATTGTTAAGGACTTCCACTTTTTCGGAAGTTTTGTTTTAAGCTGCACAATCCCAGCATCGGTTATATCCAGCCCGCCAAATCCATTTAGTACAGCCTGAAGCATTCCCCCTGCCCCAGTCGCAAAATACGGATTGCTTCCGCCTGCTGTTTCAGATAACACGCCAAACGGCGGTACTTCATTGGGCTTATAACTTTTCACGAACCAATCGTACGCTTTATCGGGCTCGCCCAAACGGGCATGTAGTGTTGACAACACCGACCAACCCATAGCCGGGCCTTCGGGTGAGTAGCGAGGCTCGTAATAGCTCAAATCTTTTTTGATAGACGCTTCGTCCTTTACAATCGTAAGCGGATAAGCCAGTAGGTTCACGTCGGCCTGTTTGATCATAACTCCGTCGTAGGTTCGATTTTCCTTGGTTATGCCATCCGGAAACTTCAAAATGGGGATATTATCGGCTACCTGTTTCCAATCAGGATTAGGCGTTATGCCCAGATCCTGAGCAGCCTGTATCGCAAATTGAAGCGAGGTGCGTGCCATGCCATTCGTAAAGGCGTTGTCGTCGATATTTTCCTGCCATTCGTTAGCGCCGATCACATTGTTGATATGATACTTGCCCGGTCCTTCGCGCTCTACCCGGCTTGCCCAGAAATCGGCCACTTCTTTGAGCATGGGATAGCCCCGCGTCCGAAGCCATTCTTGATCCTTCGTCACCTGATAGTATTTCCAGAATGCCCAGCCAACACAACCTGTGATGTGATGCTGGAACGGTCCCGTTAAGGCCCAGACGGGTGTCGCTTCCTGTCCATCAGCGTCCGATTCCCACGGAAACATAACTCCGGCATAGCCATGACTGAATGCATTTTGTTTTGCCATTGGTATCCGTTCAAACCGGTATTCCAATATGGATCTGGCAATTTCAGGCTTTAAAGCCAGAATGGCCGGGTACATCCAGAGTTCGGTATCCCAAAACACGTGGCCATTGTAGCCTAGTCCGGAGAGGCCCATTGGCGACAGACTGTACCCTGTTCCCTCTCGTACAAACGAATACAGGTGATATAGTGCCGACCGAACCGCCCGTTGCGCATCCGGGTCACCGTCAATGACAATATCACTTTGCCAGAGTTTTACCCATTCGGCATTGTGGCGCATCAGCAGCCGTTCCGTCCGCTCAAGTGCAGCAAAAAGGGTCAATCGTTCCGCTTCGTTATGCGGATCGGCGGTATGGGCCGTTGATGATACCGAGCCTACCACGCTGAATTTGTAGGTTTCTCCTGCTTTTAACCTTTTTTTGAATTTGGCCAGGTGCATATTGTAATCCCAGTCTTCGTGGATGACATCAGGTTCCTGGCCATGGGGCTCTTCGAAAATGAAACTGGTGGAAGCCGCTATAGTATGCCGTCCGGTTGGACTTTTGGCAACCGAGGTTAGTAGTCGAATCGTAACATGGGAACGGTCAATTTCTGAATAGAAATTTTTAACTTCTTTCAGGTTTTCGGGGGTTTCGATCACGTTCATCGGGATGATTTCGCAATCCTTTTTGGCGGTAATTTCCACCATCGTCAATTCTGAAAAGGGTAAATGCCGCAACGCCATCATGGTTTGCCGAACACTGACCTTATCTTTATAATCGAAGGTGGTGGTCAGAGCGGCTTTCTGCATGTCGAGCGTTTGCCGATAATTGGCGATTTCTTTTGGCGCAATTCGCTGTCCATCCACATCCAGGTTCATGTTGGCGAAGTTGAAAACTTTCAGGATGTTTGACACCCGTCCGCGCCCATAGGTATCGAAGGCCCCGTTCAACACAACATCCTTTACTTTCATAGGTTCGGGCGACGACACTAAGCCAATCATTCCATTGGCTACCGTTATTCCATAATAATTAGCTGGATTAATGTTTTGGCCGACAATCTGCCAGGCGGCATTATCGGACTGTGCCTGCGCTACGGGCAATAACCCACCCGATGCCAGCAGGAAGCTAAGCAGTACTTGTTTTTTGTTCATAAATCTATCATAGGTAAAATAAAGGCTAAAAATAATACTATTCTCAAAGATGAAAGTAACCTTTATCCCATTTTTATCGTCCATGTCGGTGTGGGCGCCCAACGCGCACAGGTCGGCTGCGGCCTCGCATTATTCCGCCCAGCAAGCCGCCAGAATCGGTACGTAGCAAGCCGAATCGGAGATAAATGCCATAGAATGTCCTGGAGCTATCCGTTTGCTCATTGCTAAAGTCATAGTAGCCGGTTGTCAGGCCAATACCCACTTTGGGAGCAATCTGTGCGATAATGCTGTAGGTTAATTCGAGCATCAGACTTCCCTGCTTATCAAAAACCCGACCAGCGCCAATAGTCATCTCATTGGCAAAAATGCCATAGTTCGCCACATCCATCGTCACACGCCCTTCCAGAAACAGAGTAGTATCGGGCCGTAATGAATTTCGACCGAAAGCGATGCCTAGATCGATCACATTGAATGTTTTTCCGATTTCAATATTTTGAGCAATCCGATCTTTAGGGCTTCCCGCCCCTGTGTAGATCGAAAAAGGAGTTGTACGAACGTAGATAGGCGCTGCCTTAAAATTGAAAATAGACCGGGTTGAGTCTTCTGACGAGCGGCTTAAACTATAATATGTCTGCTGGTTTTTGGCTCCCTGGCTTCGTGTTGAATCTGGTGTAGCCGATTGGGCCAGCATATTTCCCTCAAAAAGGCCCGCCATAATCAGTATGAGTAAAACACGTTTCATAATAATCGATAAGATTAGAGATACGATTCTATCCTACCAATTACTAAAAAAAATCCCCGCTTTTCAGAAGCGGGGATTTTTTAATAAGCTTTTAACGGTCATCGGCTGGCTACGGAGGACTTCCGGGTCCGGATTTTTTCGATAACCCATTTACCTACCTGTTCGCCCTCGACCTGGCCATTGGCCAGAGCAGAGCGATAGTGAATTCCACCATACATACGGCTAATCGATGCTTCGTCGGCGGCCTGACGAAATGAGGTGAAAGACCGAACGCCATGCCCATATTGAAACTCCGTTGAATCTGTAAATGCTACCTGATCACCCATCAAACTGGTCAGTACGGTAGCGGCTGCTGTCGAAATAACGCTGTGGCCACTCGGGTATTCAGGAAATGGAGGAGTTTGCAGGAAGGGCGTCCACTTCGGGTCGATGTATTTGTTGATCACCGTTTCCGGGCGAACGGTTTTACTACGATATTTTTCATCCCAGCACGAAATGAAACCGTCGCTGAGTGCAAAGGAAGTCAGTGTGTAAGCTTCAACGGTTTGCATCATGTTCAGCTTCTTTTGCTTAGCTACTGTTTGAGCAATAGCCAGCCAGTGGCCACCGGGCGTCATTTTTTTACTGGCAAACATCACGTGGCCCGCTACATTCATCACAAACGCGTTATCGTCCCAGAAATAGGCAATGTCTTGCTTCTGCTTGTCCAGGTTTTTGCCGGTCTGATATACTTCATCAAGTTCTTTTTGGTAAGGGCTTCCTTTGGTCAGGTTATAGGGGAAGGGGCGTGGAGGCATAAACTGATTGCAGGTATCCATAGCCCAGCACCGGAGCTTGTTCCACTGAGGCTCAGCCGCGTCCATGTAAGCGGGTGGCGTTGGTACCCAACTCCCTTCTTCGTTGGTAACCGTATGTTTGAAACCCCGCGTTTGTTTATAGCTGTCTTTAGCGGCATAATCCAGTACATGCTTGGCTACTGCTTCACCGTAAGCCATCGACCGTTCATACACCTCATCGGGCACACCGTCTTTTTTGTACTGCTCGTAAAAGCCCTTTTCAAAATCATCATAAAAATTGGCTGAAAAGGTCAATGCACGCGCTACGGTCAGAAAAGCCCGCGTACTGGCCAGCGGAAAACAATACTCTTTGCCAGCTTCCGGCTTTGGTGGCGACTGGAACCGCTTTAATTTACCGCCCAGCGATTCATATTGAGAATCGAAAGGGACTAAGGCTTCATAACCTGCCAGGTTCGCATACGAATAAATCCGGCTGGCAACCGGGGGCGAAAAAATATCATGAATAACGACTTCCGTTAGCTTATTTAATGCCGAATTGTAGTAGGCAACATTTGACGCTTTGGCATTGTATTCGGCTGGCGAAGCTGGTTTCTGGCAACTACCTAACCCAACGAGCAGTAAGGCCAACAGACAGCCAATGTTCAGCAGAGATTTCATAGGATAAATGACAAGTTAAAAAGCAAAAGCCGATTCCTACAGCTTGTACACATCTACAAAAATAACAGAAAATCAGGGGTAAAATTCAACTCCCGATTTTTATCAATTCAACAACAAAGGTTTGAATACTTGTAAGCCCGCTCCATTTCGGGCTACAACAATCAGCGTTCCCTGGGCAGTTCGAATAGGTCGTATATCCCGAATCTCACCGTTCAACAGGAACCCACTATCTACGGATGAGAGGGCGTTAAAATTACCCTTGCCATCGTTCCGCAATACGAGCCCGTAGCTGGCATCATAACGCCCCTGATACGTACTGACCCCGTAGAAGTTACCGCCACCCAATACATCCAGATCGCCATCCTGATCAAAATCAATCACCTGAAGAGCGAATAGTTTTGACACCTGCGCCAGCATCGGCAACTCATGTACTACAAATTCCCCTCCCTGATTCTCGAGGTAAACCGACGCGAACTGATTGACTGTATACTCGTCGGCCCCACTTAATTCATTATCCTTGACCACTTCGTTCAGCGGCTTTCCGGCAAAGGATACGTAATCCGTAAATCGTTTGTTGATAATGCTGGGCATTTGTTTCCCAAGCTCATCTTTAAAGGCCAGCGGATACCACTCTTTTCCCCGATTGTAGGCAATGATTTGCTCTGTGCTCTGGTTATTATCCACATCTTTTACCCACATGCGCAATTGGGAGTCGGGTGTTTTGCGGAATTTCGTGTTGGTACCCAGGTTACCAGCCATAAGATCAACGTCCCCGTCCTTATCAAAATCGGCTGCTACAATGCGTTGATACAGGCCATTTAATGGTGTTTCGCCAGACGTAATTGTTTTAACTTCCTCAAATTTGCCATTCGTATTGGCAAAAATGCGAACAGACATCCAGTCGCCTGCCAGAATCAGGTCAGCATCTTTATCACCGTCATAATCGGTCCAGACCGCATCGGTAATCATGCCGACTTTCCGCAGCCCTGCCGATAACTTCTCGGTTTGATCCGTAAATCGGCCTTTGCCATCGTTGATGAGCAGATAGGAGTTCGGCAATTTCCCATACCCAAATCCAACCACTCGCCCACCAACGAATAAGTCCAGATCACCATCTTTATCAATGTCGTACGGACGAACGCAACTCTTGTTGTCGTACATGGGTGGCAGTGCATTGGCCGAACGGCTAAAATGACCATGCCCATCGTTCAGATACAAGCGATCGAACTGTTGCGGCATTTTGTCGTAAAACTCGTTACCACCCGATACTACGTACAGATCCAGATCTTTGTCACCGTCGGCATCGAAGAAGGCTGCGTCGACATCTTCATACGTCGAGTCTTTGACAAAATCAGGCTGTGATATTGGGGTAAATCGACCATTGGGTTGTTGGATCAACAGGCTTCCAGCCTGCCACTTAGCCCCTCCGGCATACATATCGTCTAGTCCGTCGCCATTCACATCGCCAACTGCCAGATGAGGCCCTTCCGTCGACACCTGAAACGGAATCAACGGCTCCCGTACATAATCGAAGTATTCTTTGTTTTCTTTATGTCGATATGGGATAGAATCAGCAGTCGTCAGGTCGGTAAAAAGGGGCTGTATAGGAGGAATCGTATACTGATAACGGGAACCATCGAGCCGCGCATCCGACTGTTTCAGCGTAAGTGACTGATTCGCTTTTACCTTGGTTCGTACTTCCATTTTCTGGTCCGGCCAGATCACAATCAATGAATCGATCACGTCGCGGTTTCCCAGCCCAAAGAGGAGTTCTGGTGCTACCGACGATTCAAAGCCACGGGTTGGCATCAGTTGCTGAACCTGAATGCTATCCCTATGCGACGGCCCGTATTTCAGGATAACCTTACCACCAATCCCGAATGTATTCGGCGCATTACCTTTCAGCTTAACCGTGAGGTGTTTGTTATCCGGAAAAATCGAGTTGGCGTCGTTCCGGTAGACTCCCGCCGGATCATCAATATTATTTGTAATCAGATCCAGATCTCCGTCGTTATCGAGGTCGGCATAGGCCGCTCCGTTTGAATAGTTTGGCGTTTCAAAACCCCAGTCTTTAGATTTATCATCGAACCGTAACGATGGCGTTCCGCGAAAGAGGTAGTTATGCACCTTTCCTTCCGGCATCAGTTTAATGGCTCGTTCATCCAGCGATCGCGAGGTTTCCATCGCATACCGTAGCGAATCGTCGGCAGCGAATTTTACATAGTCGAGATTGTTTGGACGATGCACAATGCCATTACTGATAAACAGGTCTTTGATGCCATCGTTATCGTAATCGGCCAACAGCGGTGACCAGCTCCAGTCGGTAGCCGCGAAACCGGCCATAGCGCCTACTTCCATGAACTTCTTACCCGACATATTGAGCTGCAGACAGTTGCGACTGTATTGGTTCATATACCCGTAAGCCAGTTTATAGAGGTAAATATCGATAGGGTCTTCACCTAGCGATGATTTTTCAACCGTTTCATCTTCCGGGTACATGTCAAGCGTTACGACATCAGGAAAACCATCGTTGTTGACATCACCGATGTCATTGCCCATCGAAAACCGGCTGACGTGCTGAAACGCTTTTTTTACGCTTTCGGTAAACGTGCCATTATGATTGTTGATGTAATAATAATCGTCTTCGTGAAAATCGTTGGAAACGTACAAGTCTTCCCAGCCATCGTTGTTCAGATCAGCAACCGAAATGCCGAGTCCATAACCCATAGCAGCCCCGTAAATACCCGCCTGTTCGCTCACGTTGACAAAGCGTTGGGCATTGGGCGTAGGGCGTGGGGCGGTTGGTTTACCCTCTGCTTCATGCCCAATGCCCTGTGCGCCCTGCTCCGCGCTCATGTTTTTGTACAGATAATCGCCAGATTCATTATGCCGGAGATTTCGGGCCGATACACGGTCGTAGCTACGGGAGGTATGTACGGCATGGTTCAGCAGATAGCAATCCAGGTCGCCATCGTGATCATAGTCGAAAAAGGCTGCCTGAGTCGAGAAACCCGTAAAATCGAGACCATAATCGGCGGCTTTTTCAGTAAAAGTACCGTCGCCATTGTTGATATATAGCTCGTTGGAACCTTCCAGACCACGGAAATTGCCCACTGCACAAACGTAAATATCCAGGAATCCATCGCCATTCACATCGGCCATGCTCGAGCCGGTCTGCCAGTCTGAAAAGCCTTCGACACCAGCTTTGGCGGTTATATCTTCGAACTTAAAATTTCCTTTATTCAGGTACAGTTTATTCTTGCCCTGATTCGATACAAAGTACAGGTCGGTTAATCCATCGTTGTTGATATCCCCTGCCGACACGCCCCCACCATTGTAGAAATACAGGTAATCCAGAATATTTAGTTTTTCTGTCGGAACCAGGTGATTGATAAAGCCGACGCCGGTTTGGGTGGAATCGAGGGATTGGAATAACTTCTTTTCAGATTTAAAAGCATCACAGCCTGCCAGTATCAATGAACCAGCAGCCAGAAATAAAGCAATACGTTTCATATTGTAGGATCGAGGAGTGAGGAGTGAGGAGCGAGAATAGCGGGCGCAATAGACATAGTTGACGCGTCAGTATTCTCACTACTCGTTCCTAACTTCTAATTACTTCATTAAAAATACCTGTGCCCGGTCGTTGTTTTTGGCCAGAATAAGCTGACCTTGCGCTAGTCGCGCCATGTGTCGCACCTGGCCACGCACAAAAAAGCCGGATTGTGCTGGGTTGATGAATTCATAGGTGATGGCTCCATTAGCGGCTTTACCTTTATTTCTCAGGACGACGCCAAAATTGGCATCATAGCGGCCAATTTCGGGGAGTACATCCAGGAAATTGCCCGTCAATAGAATATCAGTACGGCCGTCATGATCGTAGTCAGCAAAGGCCACACCACATACGGGCGAAAACTGCGCTTCGTTTGGCAAAGCCTGAGCCGTAAGCTTGCCCTTCCCATCATTCAGCAACAGCATCGTTTGGGCCATAAACGCCTGCTTGACAACGGCCTGCTTGAGTTGATCTTCATCCAGAATCTCTGTTATCTTTTTGCCTGCGTAATCACCAAACTTCACAAATTTCTTTTTAATGGTCGGCATTTCTTTCTGCAAATCGCCCTTTAATACCATCGGATACAGTTCACCCGTTTCGTCAGCGCAGTTAATAATCTGTTCAACAGTTCCATTATGGTCAAAGTCACCCACGTACATTTCAGCCGGGGTAGTTTGAGTAGCTTTGATGCGGGAATTCTGGCCCAGATTACCGACAACCAGATCGAGATCCCCATCCCCATCAGCATCGCCAGCAGTTACACAGTTCCACCAGCCAGCGGTTTTTAAGGGTTCACCTTGCTCATTTTTGATTGCCAAATCCTGATTTTGAGTTAGCTTTCCACGTTTATTTTCAAATACGCGGATGGGCTCCCAGTCACCGACAACGATCAGCTCTGGGTATTTATCGCCGTTCAGATCGGCCCAGGTTGCCGAAGTTACCATACCTAACTGGTCAACATCAGGGAGAAATCGTTTTGTGTAGTTTTTGAAATTTCCGGTTCCGTCGTTCGTCAGCAGATAACTGGCTGGGTTCCGTCCATATTGACTGGGAATGAGCCTTGTGCCAACAAACAGATCGATATCGCCATCCTGGTCGAAGTCAGCAGCCGCTACGCACGAACCACTGGCTTTCAGATTGGGCAAACCGGTTTCGGAACGGGTAAACCCACCTTTGCCATCATTGATATAAAGCCGATCAAGCAGTTCCTCAGCTTCGTTCTCAAATTCGTTACTTCCCGATACTACGTACAGATCCAGATCTTTATCGCCATCGGCATCAAAAAATAACGCATCCACAGCTTCATAGGCCGTATCCTGACGCATCACAGTCGGGGTTTTGTTTACGAATTTTCCGTTGCCGGGTTGTTGCAGAAATAACTGTGCCGAATGTCCACTAGCTCCGCCCAGATACACATCATCGAGTCCGTCCCCATTTACATCACCTGTTGCCAAAGCTGGCCCCTGCGTCGACTGCTGCTGCTTCAGGAGTGCATCCCGGTTATAATCCACAAAATTGCTTTCGGTATGTACAAAATTCAGACCTGAAGCAGCCGTATTATCCCGGAATACAGGGGTTGGCTCAATGGCTAAGGGTTTCCAGGTTTGAGTAGCCTGCTGCTGGCGAAGTGTGAGCAATTGATTGGCTTTCGGCTGGCGTATCACCTGCATCCGATCATCGGGCCAGATCACTTTTACTGAATCGATCCGATCGTTAGTGCCCAGGCCAAAAACCAGATCCAGATCAACCGACGATTCAAAACCTCGATTTGGCATTTGCTGAACAAGTTGTTCCCGCCCGCCCTGATATACATAAACTCGTGCGCCAATAGCATTGCGGTTTAAGCCTGTCCCTTCCAGCTTTACTTTCAGGAAGTTAGTTTTATGCTTTTCGACCGACAAGTTCTTATAAATGGCCACAGGCGCATTCATATTGTTGACAATCAAATCCAGATCACCGTCGTTATCCAGGTCGCCATAAGCAGCACCATTCGAAAAGTCTGGTTCCGACAATCCCCAATCGAATGCCTTGTTTGTGAAATGCAAGTCACCGTCGTTGTGAAAAGCGTAGTTTGGCACAGCTTCGGAAGGTGCTTTATCCAGAAACTCTTTGAAATTAAACGCACGTTGCCGGGCAATCTGAGCCATATTTTCCCGGTCCGCCAGAAAGTTCACAAAGTCCTGATTCGTTACGTCTTTGGCAATACCATTGGCCACGAATATATCCTTCAGGCCATCGTTATCCATATCAAAAATCAATGCCCCCCAGCTCCAATCGGTAGCATGTACACCCGAAAAACGGGCCACTTCACTAAACGTAGGCAAGCCGTTATTGGCAGGCTGATTTCCCTGATTCAGGTGTAGCATGTTCTGCATGAACTGATAGTGGAAGTCTCGGCCAACCTTTATCTGTTCCAGGTCATGTCCTTCGAAGGTCGATGTTTTCTTTAGTCGCTGGTCATTACCCGGCAGCATATCGGTAATGAAGATGTCCAGTTTACCATCGTTGTTTACATCAGCCACATCCGCTCCCATCGACGATAGGCTCGTGTGGGGCATCGCGTCTTTTATCGACTCGCGGAAGGTGCCATCATGGTTATTGATGTAGAGGTAATCGCGCTCGTAGAAATCGTTGGATATGTAAATATCCAGCCAGTTATCGTCGTCGACATCGCCAATGGTAATACCGAGTCCAAAACCAATCAGACTCCCATAAATACCCGCCTGTTCCGAAACATCAATAAAGCGTGGGGTGGGGGTACCTTTCGCCTTGCTCCCTGCACCCTGCTCCATGCTCCGTGCGCCCTGCCCCAGACGCCCTGCCCCTTGCTCCACCATCATATTCCTGAACAGCTTATGTCCACCTAACGAATCCCGTTGCGCGCGTAGGTTTGCATAAGCCAGCTTGCCCACAGGCATGAAACTGTTGTTGAGCAGGTACATATCCAGATCGCCGTCGCGGTCGTAGTCGAAAAAAGCAGCGTGTGTAGAGAAGCCTTTGTCGGCTAAACCGTATGCATCGGCCTGTTCTGTAAACGTAGGAACACCGTTGGCATCGTTTCCATTGTTGATAAAAAGCTCGTTGGCCCGGTCGTCATCATCGCGGATACCGGCATTACAGACGTACAGGTCAAGGCGTCCATCACCATTTACATCGGCAAAAGTAGCGCCTGTACTCCAGGCACGCTTTCCACCTACACCTGCTTTTTTAGTTACATCCTCAAATTGAACGGAGCCTGTTCCCTTATTGCCCTTATTGAGATACAGTTTATTGTCGCCCATGTTCGCAATCAGGAACACGTCTGAGAAGCCGTCATTATTAATGTCGCCAATGGCAACACCCCCGCCATTATAGAAATTGCGGTAATTGAAGATGTTAAAATCCTTGTCGTCCGTAACGGTATTCGCAAAGTTGACCTGTGTTTCATCAGCAGTCAACTTTTGAAAAAGCGGATCGGAGGGAGTTTGTTGTTCTGAACGGCAACCAGCCAATAAACCGATTACCACAACGAATAGACTAATGCGCATTAGCACAAGTACGGAATTTAAAGAACGTATTCTTACTAAAAAGAACGGTTGACGAGGAACGGCAAACTTTCTTTAAAAAGGGACTGCAAAGGTAACGAATTCTACGGGCAGATTAAGCATAAATAGCCAATTAAAAGGCTTTTAATCAGCCTATAAAAACGAAAAAGCAAGCTTTGTGGGCTTGCTTTTTCGTTCCATTCGGACTAGTTATTAATACCCTGGGTTTTGTTTCAGGTTTGGGTTTAGCGACAACTGATCTTTCGGAATTGGGAACAGTTGGCGGAAGTCCTGTGAAGCCGGCTTAAAACGCCATGCTTTTGTATACTGTCCGAAACGAATCAGGTCCTGACGACGGTGTTGTTCCCAAGCCAATTCGCGGCCACGCTCAGCCAGAATTTCATTAAGGGTTAAGGTAGCGGCTGTGTAATTTGGCATACCTGCCCGTGCCCGAACGATATTGAAGTCAGTTAATGCATCATTGACCTGCCCTAACCGGAACTTAGCCTCACCACGCATCATATAAACATCGGCTAACCGATAGATAACAAAGTCGTTATCCTGGTCAGTGAATGTGTTATTTGCTTGAATTTGATATTTCTGGCTACGGGCACCAGCCAGACGACCATTAGCTCCTGCGTCAAATACGAACGATTCAACTTCTGGGCGGAACACCATTGGCAACGCATCGTCATTCAGAGGTTTACCAGCGGCATCATATTGCTGCCCGACAATCCACTGCTTTTTCCGGATGTCTTTGTCATCAAACGAGTTATAGAACTCCGTTACCGTTGCCCAACCATTCCAGGGAGCCGTTCCCAGGTTATAGGTTAACTGGCTTAGGTAGTGAAGCGTCTTCATTTGCACGTTAAATCCAGTCCGCTTCGACTTGTCGAAAGGGGTGGCCAGAATCGTTTCCTGAGAATTCTGATTCTGCGTCACGAAGTTGCTGAAGTAATCCCCCGCAATCTGGAATTTACCCGACTTGATGATGTTATCGCAACGGGTGATGGCATCTGCCCAACGAGCCGTGCCTGTATACACTTGCGCGTTCAGGTACAGTTTAGCCAGAATCATGTCAGCTACCCATTTGTTCATACGGCCATAATACGAACCACGAGGCTCTTCGCTTAGGGTTGGATATACCGCCAGCAACTCTTTCTCAACAAAGGCGAATACTTCAGCCCGCGTACTTTGCTTTGGTGAAGCCGATGTAACAGCATCAGAGATAATGACATTGCCAAACAAATCCATTGCCTGATAATGGAAGAATGCGCGCAGAGCCCGTAACTCAGCTTTGGTATTAGCATCCGTAATGGTACCAAGCTGCTGGTTGATACTGGTGATATTGTTGTAACACCAGGACCATGGGCCATTGAACTGGCCGTTATCTGTAACGGGGTCCCAGGTATGCTGATACAACCGTTTCCAGTTATCACCATCTTTCCAGTCGCCACCCCGAGTTGGAACAATCTGCTCGTCGGTAGTGGTGTTCAGGTTGGACATGTTCCCGTAATAATCGCCCAGACCATTATAGAGCGGCCCAATCAAAGCCGCCTGTTGGGCAGCTGTGCTACCAAATGTGCCACTGGTTGGGATAACGTCATAGGTAGTCTCACTAAGGTCTGTGCAGGATTGTCCTACCAGCATCAATGCCGAGCAGCCCAAAAGCACTTTTATAGTCATTTTTTTCATCGAAGTTTTCTGATAATTAACTAGTTACACTGTTAGCCACAGAATGTGAAACTAACGATTTGTCAACTAAAAAATTTAGCAAATCGACTATTCTTTGAAAAATAGTCGATTTGTAGACCAAAAGCAGTTTAGAAGGTCAGATTAAGGCCCAACTGGAACGAACGGGTTTTAGGATAAACGGTATTGCCATATCCACCCCCATCTACACCAATCGTATTAGGTGCCTGTGATCCTTGTTGTAAATCAGCCTTTACCTGTAGTTCAGGGTCGACACCTTTGTATTTGGTAATAACAAATAGATTATTACCACCAACATAAACTCGAGCGTTTGAAATGTACTTGCTGGCAGGCAACGGAATGTTATAGCCAACCTGCCAGTTATCGAAGCGTACAAATGAACCGCTCTCCAGCCAGTTTGTCGACAATACGTTCACACCATAGTTTTTAGGCAGATCCGTTACACCTTTCAGCATATTGGTTTCCAGAATTGACCCTGGAATTAACAGGTTCGACCGGATGGCATTCAGGATGGTGTTACCAAATGTACCGCGCAATTGGAAGTAGACATCGAACCCTTTGTAGCGGAATGTGTTAATAAACGACGCATTCAGGAAGGGCTGTGGATTACCCTGTTTTAGTGGACTTCCAGCATTAACAGCTGCAGCCGCATCTGAATTTTTATAATCCACTACTGGCGTGTCGCCAGTTGCCGGTTTCAATAATGGCTGACCATCCGCTGAGTAGCTCCCGGTAAACGTAGGCACGTTATTGAACTCACCCAATGGCTGACCAGGTGCCAAGTAGGAAGCAAACACATCGGACAGACCCCGACCATTAAAGGGGTTAAAACGAACCAGCCCAGTACTAAACTGATCATTTGACAGTGAAACAACTGTGTTTTTGTTATAGGCACCTACAGCCCGTGCATTCCAGGAGAAATCACCTTTTTGGATGATATCGCCCCCAAACGATAATTCAAACCCACTGTTACGCATCGAGCCTACATTGGCCAGAATCTGGTTGGTAAAGTACGTAATACCATCGGCAGGTACCGAATAAAGGTACAGCATGTCTTTGGTCAACTTGTTATAGTACTCTACTGTACCCGAGAAACGGCCACCGACTAGTTGAAAATCCAAACCAATGTTTGCTGTAGTCAGTACTTCCCATTTCAGGTTTGGGTTAGCGTTCTGTGTGATACCATAGCCTGGCAGGAAATCGCCCAGCTTACCATCATAGTAGGTACCTTTCTGGCCATACAACTGAATCGAATTATAGGCAGCAACCCCTTCAGAGTTACCTGTTTGTCCCCAACCTGCACGCAGCTTCAGAAAGTTAAGTGCGTTGCTCTTTGGGAAGAATGATTCGTTGGTAATTGTCCAGCCCAGACCAACCGATGGGAATACGCCCCATTTGTTGTTAGCCCCGAATTTCGAGCTACCATCCCGACGTACTGTAGCCGTTACATTGTACCGATCATTCATATTCAGCGTGGCCCGACCAAAGAAGGAAATCAATTTCGAGCTATTGTGGTATGACTGAGCATAGTTGTTAGCAGGACTAACCAGCGTACCAGAGCCTAAGCCCAGGTTATTATACGTGATATCGCTCGTTACGAAACCTGAGTTGGCTGCTTGAAAGCCATCGTTATCAAAATTCTGGTATGAATAACCTGCCAATAACGAGTAGTTGCTATTCTGACTGCCAAATCCTTTGGTATAGTTAGCCGTAAGTTCCAACAATTTCGTGTTCGACTCTGTATAAGACCGGCCTGCACGACCGTTGTTAGCGGCAAATGCTTTGATGGCTGGATTGGTGTAGAAGTTACCGACGGTGTTATCCCGTTGGATCTGGCCATTAACACCCAGTGTCAAGCCATCCAGCACCTCGTAGCGCAAATTCATACCGCCCTGCAAATACCGCTGAACGCCGTTGTTGACAACGTTCTCCATCATGGCAACCGGGTTGAAGAGGTCAAAACTACCACCTACCTCATAATACGATCCGTCTGCGTTACGAACTGGCAATGTTGGCAGGAAAGTTAGGGCACGCCCAAAGAAGCCATTGTCATAATTCTTGTTCGTTTCAGTATAGGACAGATTGTACTGAACGTTCAGTCGGTTGTCAAACGATTTCTGATCGAGATTAATACGGCCGGTTAGGCGATCCAGTCCCGTTTTTTTGATGATCCCGTTCTGATTGATATAGCTGAGCGAACCCCGATAGCTGAAGGCTGGCGAACCACCCGCAATAGCGAGATCGTGGTTATTAATGAATGCATTCTGTGTAACTTCCTTCGTCCAGTTGGTATTGTAATTCCCATCTGGAAAACGCTGCTTATCATTTAATGACGAAGCGCCCTTAATTTGCGTAACGGCATCCCGATAACCTTGTGCATCCAGCATATCATACGTTTTTGAAATCGTAGATACACCTACATAGTTATTGAACGTAACCGTTGTTTTACCCGACTTACCACGCTTGGTGGTAACGAGTATAACGCCGTTAGCCGCCCTTGATCCATAAATAGCAGCAGCAGAGGCATCTTTTAATACATCCATCGACTCGATGTCGGAAGGTGAAATGGTAGTGATAGGAACACCAATCATACCATCTACCACATACAGTGGGTCGGAGCCGCCAGCCAATGAAGTATAACCACGCAAACGAACCGTTGGCGACTGGGTTGGATCTCCAGAAGGCGATGTAATAACCAAACCTGCTACTTTACCTTGGATAGCCTGTAGTGGATTGGGGTTTACACCGGCATTGAAATCTTTGGAAGTTACCTGCGTAACAGAACCCGTCAAATCTTTCCGTTTAGCGGTACCGTAACCAACCACAACAACTTCTTCGAGTGCTTTTGTGTCGTCCGACAGTTTGATATCTACCGTCGAACGGGCACCTACGGCTACTTCCTGGCTGGTGTAGCCAATAAAGCTCATCACGAGTGTCGCGTTGTCAGGCACATTCGCCAGCGAATACTTTCCATCAGCGTCCGTATTGGTACCACGTTGCGTACCCTTAATCTGCACACTTACGCCAGGCAACCCACTGCCTGCCGGATCTGTAACTTTTCCCGTTACGGTGCGCCCTTGCGCCCAGGCTGCTGAGTTACCTAACAGCAGCAGCATTACCAGTGTAAACAGAAAACCAAACAGGCCCTTCTGTCTGACTAACTGGGGTTGGGATTTTCCAACCTGACCTACGTACTCACCGAAGCGGTTAATTTTGTAGGATTTGTCCATCATAGGTTTACAGTAAAAATTTAGAGATAGGTGATTTATTTGGTTTAAGTTAAAATTCTTACAATCTCGCCACACTTCAAGGTAACGCTTTCACAAAAAGAATACACTAATTCTGCAAAATTTAGCAACCTGGCAGGAATTTTTAGAATTAAACCTGAACCAATTGGCGAATTACATCATGTTAGGCATAAAATACAAATTGTAGCAGGTTAAAATTTAGGAGATTGCTGTCAATATTGTATCATAAAATTCCTTAAACACAGGAATACATGTTATACTTTTCCTGCATAAAATCACGCTCTCCAAGAAAATCTCATACTGTTAATCAGTCAATTAGCTCCAAATTATTCTCTAAATAATTTTACTTTTTCCAACAAGGATAGAGCAGATATTTTTTAAAAGCTACGTCCAGATTATGCATTATTTACAGTTAATTTTGCCTAAGTTTTTTAGTACCAGATTACCTTAAGTAGTTTTCCCGCGTTTATGAGTGCCGAATCCCTCAAAAACTTAGCTAGCCAGCTAACTGGCGACCTCTTCGAAGACTTTACGCATAGAACTCTGTATGCTACGGATGCTTCGGCTTATCGGGAGATGCCAACAGCCGTTGCCGTTCCTAAAACCGTAGAGGATCTGAAGGTGCTTATCGCGTATGCCAGGCAGTATAAAACACCGTTGATTCCCCGCACTGCTGGCACGTCGCTGGCAGGGCAGGTTGTGGGAAGCGGTATTGTCGTGGATGTATCCAAGCATTTTACCAAAATTCTGGAGATTAATCCCGAAGAGCGCTGGGTACGGGTTCAGCCTGGAGTAGTCAGGGATGAACTTAATCTGTTTTTAAAACCGTATGGGCTTTATTTTGGCCCCGAAACCTCAACCGCAAACCGGGCTATGATCGGTGGAATGGTTGGGAATAATTCCTGTGGTTCGAACTCGGTCGTTTATCGGGCTACCCGCGAGCATACGTTAGCGGTTAAAGCCTTGTTGGCTGATGGCTCTGAGGTTGAATTTGGGTCAATGAGTGGCTGGGAGCTGACCAAGCAGGTAAGTGAGGCTAGTCGTAAAAACGGGTCAGCAACTTTGCTTGACAAAATTCTGCTGAAAACGAATTCGGTTTTATCCAGTCCTGAAAATCAGGAAGAAATTCGGCGGAACTTCCCTAAAAAAACCATCGAACGGCGGAATACGGGTTATGCACTCGATGCCTTACTTGATATGGAGCCGTTTACAGCAGGCGGAGAACCATTCAATCTGGCCAAGTTTATCGCCGGTTCCGAGGGAACTCTATGCTTTCTGACCGAAATTAAGCTCAATATTGTCCCACTACCTCCCAAAGAAAGTGGTCTGGTGTGTGTACACTGTCACTCGATCGACGAATCGTTGCGGGCTACCCTGATTGCGCTGAAGTATAAGCCGTATGCCGTTGAGTTAATCGACGATATTATTCTCGAACGCGCAGACACTAATCCTGAGCAGCGGAAAAACAGCTTTTTTGTTCAGAAAACTCCAACTGACCATTTCCCGATTATTCTGGTTGTTGATCTGTCGCGCAATACCAGAGCCGAAGTTGAAGCGGTAGCGGCTGCCATGATTGCAGAAATGCAGGAAGTAAGCATGGGCTACCATTACCCGCTGCTGTTTGGCGAAGACACCAAGAAGATCTGGGCGTTGCGTAAAGCGGGGCTGGGCTTGTTAGGCAACCTTCCCGGCGACGAAAAAGCCGTAGCGGTGATTGAGGATACGGCTGTCGATGTGAGCGATTTACCCGATTACATCCGCGACTTCAACGAAATCATGCAGAAGCGGAATCTGCACTCAGTTTACTACGCCCATGCAGGTTCGGGCGAGTTGCATTTACGACCGATCATTAATCTGAAAACGGCAGAAGGGCATCGTCAGTACCGGCAGATCGCAGAAGATATTGCTACGCTGGTTAAAAAATACGATGGCTCCCTGTCGGGCGAACATGGCGATGGGCGGCTCCGGGGTGAATTTATTCCACAGATGGTGGGGGCGCACAACTATGAATTGATGCGCCAGCTCAAGCATACCTGGGACCCCGAGGGTATTTTTAACCCCGGCAAAATTGTCGAAACGCCCCCAATGGACACGTTTCTGCGGTACGAAGCGGGTCAGCAAACGCCTACGTTCCAGACCTATTTCCGGTATAAGGATCAAAGCGTGTTGCAACATGCTGAGCAATGCAATGGATCGGGCGACTGCCGAAAAACACAGGCATCGGGTGGAACGATGTGCCCAAGCTATATGGCCACCCGCAACGAAAAAGATACCACACGGGCTCGGGCCAATATCCTTCGTGAAATGCTGACCCATTCACCAAAGGAAAATCGGTTTGATCACAAAGAAATCAAGGAAGTTTACGATCTCTGCCTGTCCTGCAAGGGTTGTAAAAACGAGTGTCCTTCGAACGTAGACGTAGCCAAACTTAAAGCTGAGTTTCTTCAGCATTACTATGATTCTAATGGCGTCCCCATCCGTTCGTGGCTAATCGCCAATTTTGCGAAACTGTCGGGTATAGCTTCCCTTGTTCCCTGGGCCTGGAATGGCGTTTTGGGAACGCCTTCGCTCCGGCGTATCGCTAACCGCATGGTTGGTTTTCACCCCGACCGGACCATGCCACTAATGGCGAATACGACAGTGAAAAAATGGGCGAGAGGCAAAGGGGTTGGGGCGCAGGGTGTAGGGGATATGTCCCAAAACCCCATGCCCTCTGCCCCAACCCTGCTTCTTTTTTGCGACGAGTTTACGAATTTCAATGATGTTGAAGTCGGGCAGAAAGCGATTCAGTTATTTGAGCGATTGGGCTATCAGGTAATTATTCCAGAGCATGGCGAAAGTGGTCGGGCTGCGTTATCGAAGGGGATGTTGAAATATGCCAAAACGCTGGCGGAGAAAAACGTCCGCTTATTGAAAGACGTGGTTACACCCGAAACGCCACTGGTGGGTCTGGAGCCGTCAGCGATTTTGACATTCCGTGATGAGTATCCTGAATTGGTCGATGAATCGCTAGTAGCCGATGCGAAAAAACTAGCCGAGAATACATTAACCTTTGAAGAATTTATTGCCCGAGAAATGGAAGCGGGTCGTATTAAGGCTGATCAGTTTACGGACGAAACCCGAGTAATCAAACTACATGGTCACTGTCAGCAGAAAGCCGTATCATCGCTGGTACCGGGTAAAAAAGCGTTGTCCTTACCCAAAAATTACTCGGTTCAACTGATTCCGTCCGGCTGCTGCGGCATGGCAGGTTCCTTTGGGTATGAAGCCGAACACTATGATGTATCGATGAAAGTGGGCGAACTGGTCCTTTTCCCGACCGTCCGTCAGCAACCTGAGGAGGTTATTATTGCCGCGCCTGGTACATCGTGTCGACATCAAATCAAAGATGGTACGTCCCGGAAAGCCAAACACCCTGCTGAGATTTTACTGGAAGCCTTGCGGTAGGAAGTAGCCATATTTGGCCAAGTATCGTCATTGCTCGTCCGCGATTGTATCGCGGACGGACTGAGGTTCGCATCTTAGACGCAATGCTCGGGCATCCGCGATATAATCGCGGACGAGCACACTTATGCTTTCTCAAATGGCCATTGCTTTCTGACTCCTGCTGTAATCAGAAAGGCTATAATTCCAAGACCAATGACCGTCAGGCCGGAAAGCATGAATGTCAGGCCAGTTGAAAAGAAAATAAATAGCCAGACGCCAATAGCCAATAAAACCGGCAGTGGATACAAAGGCATCCGAAAGGGAAAAGCTTCCGGTTTCCGGCGACGATGCAAGAGAATAAGCCCAATCGCCTGGCCAACAAACTGAATAACGATCCGCATGGCCAAAATCGCGGTGATCACATCGCCAAGTCGAAACAATAGACTGAACAAAAAGCCCAGGCCACCCAGGAAAAGCAGCGAAACATAGGGGAATTGGCGCGTGGGATGCAATCGGGCGAAAATCCGAAAGAACTGTCCATCGGCAGCCGCTGCATACGGAACCCGCGAGTAACCTAACAACACAGCAAACAATGATGAAAAAGCCACCATCAGCACCAGAACGGTTGCCAGCTGGGCCGCTCGGCCGCCATAGAGTGTTTCAATAAATGTGCTGACAATAAAGCTACTTTCCTGCGCCGTTTGCCAGGGTACTACACTCACCACACTGACATTCATCAGCAGATAGAGCACAGCAATACCGGCAATCGATATAAACATGCTGGTGGGTATATTCCGGGTGGGATTTTTTATCTCACTGCCCAGGTGGCATACATTGTAATAGCCCAGATAACAATAAATCGTCTTGACGGACGCATGACCCAATCCGGCCGCCAGCAGGCCACTACTCCCCGAACTCATCGCCTGTAGCGTATCAGACAGCGGAATGCGAATGTTGCTCAATCCACCAATGATAATAGCCCCTAGCGTAAGCAGCACAGCTCCCCACATCACCAGACCGATCTTACCGATTGAATCAATCTTTCGATAGAGGAGCGCAATGATAACCAGGACAACCGCACCCGAAACCGCCTTTTGCTGCCATACTTCCAACGGCATCAGGTAGGAGGTATATTGAGCAAAGCCAATGGCTCCCGAAGCCACTACGAGCGGGGCCTGAATAAGTGTTTGCCAAACGTAGAGGAATGAAAGAAGCCTTCCCCAGCGCTGCTCACCGTACGAAATTTTCAGAAAATTATAACTACCCCCTGCCTGCGGAAAAGCGGCCCCCAGCTCACTCCAGACGAAAGCATCAATTAACGACACGACTGCCCCCAACACCCAGGCCCATAGAAACTGACCGCCCCCCATGGTTTTGATAATAAGCGGCAGCACGACAAATGGCCCAATACCGACCATGTCGATCATATTCAACGCAGTGCCTTGTAGCAGTGTCAGGCGACGGGGTAAGGCGGTTGGGGCTGAATCAGAAGCGTGCGGAGTAGATGTATCGTTGCTCAATCGTGTAATGGGTAGCCAGATTAAGTTAAGAAGAGGTGCTAGTCCAAAAAGGCAGGAAACGCCTTAAAAGTTCGCCAGAATTCGCTGTAGCTATAACAACACAAATCCCTGCACTACAATTGAGCACAGGGATTTGTGTTATCTGGACCAAGCTACAGCTTGGCTCGTTACTCTATCAGACTTAACCAGCAGGTCAGCGTATGACCCGGCGCCCGAATGAAACTATTCTATCTGTTCATCAACTCATCGAATGTAAGGCTGATGTAGTACATAGAACCTACACTTGGGTTACCCCACGATTGCGTATAGAGCTTGCCAGTCAGGTTTGTGCCACCCACTTTCAGAATCGACTTGATGCTTGGGATTTTCTTGCTGATCTGTGCATCAAGCGTGCTGTAAGCTGGAATGATGGTCTGCTGACGACCGGTAGCTTCCGTGTTGGCAAAGCTCGACTCCCACAGGAACGACTCCTGAGCCCGGAAGACAACGTTGAACCCAATGCCCGTACCGGCCAAGTTCCGATTACCGAACGAGAGGTTATACCGGTATTTAGGCGTATTGAAGAAGGTTACGAAACCAGTCGGAATCTGATCTTTATCGACCAGATAGTTCGAGCTCACGTTACCACCGATCATATAATTGCCCGGCAGCAGATAATCAACGCCAATTGCCCAACCGGCATTTTTCACCGTTGTTGTTGAATTGACCGGATAGGAGTACACATTGCGTGTGGAGCTACTAACCAATTGCAGCGTCGAAACCGGATCGGTCAGCGTAACCGGCGATTTACCCTGAACGACCACCTGACTACCCAGGAAATTCAGGAAGCGGTTGTAATAATAATAAGCGTCGATAAAGAGCTTATTACCGATCAACCCTTTATAGCCGACTTCATAGGTCTCAACCCGTTCAGGATCGTAACCCGGATCGGTGGCGGTTTTCAGCAGACCAAGTGCCTGTGGCAATGCAGAAGCCCCATTTTGCTGTAAGAGAGCCCCGAAAGCCTGAACTGACTGAAGCGTGTAAACCGGGCTTCCGCTGAAATTGTAACGCTGTTTGAAAAGAGGCAAACCGCCAATCAGCCGGGCACTTGGCGTATTCAGGTCAATATACTGGTCCTGGGTAGTCGGGATACGGAAACCACGCTGAAACGACGCCCGGAAATTATGCACCTTGCTTACTGTCAATACCGCCGACAGACGAGGGCTTACCTGCGCTTTAAAGTTCTGGTTTTTATCGTACCGCAACGAGCCTGTCAGTTTCAATACATCGGCTATTGTCTTCGAAGCCTGTGCATACGCGCCGTATTCGTCGATGTTAAATTCTTTGCCGTTTTCGTCACGAGCAAACAGTGTACCTTCAGAATTCAGCGCATACCGCCGGAAGTTTGCCCCAACAATCAGCTCGACAAGTTTGGGGTCAATGGCCTTATTGAAGTTGTACATAAATTCGGCATGGTAGAGGTTGGTTTTATCCAGGAACCGAGCCCCAACGCCAGTCGCATCACCAGGAATCGGTTTGCCAGCCACTGCATTCATGGCCTGTTCAAAGCCCGCCGAACCCGGCAGCAGACGCCCCTTGTCGGCCGCATCTCTTGAATTGGTTAACAGTGTCCCCTGCTGGCTAGCTGCATATGCCTGAGCAGCCGACAATGCCGCTGACTGTGTTTGCCCAGAACCCAAAGCGGTTAAATAGGCTCCAGCATAACCAAGCAGCGCATTTTGAGCGTAAGCGCCGAAGAAGGTTGGGAACCAGGTTGACGCGCTACCACTCCAGGCTTCGTTAATGCCCTGACCCAGAATCGAGGTCGCATAGGCATCGCCCGAGCGCTCCTGAGTTGTATAAGCCCGTACGAAGAAATTAGAGCCACGCAGTTCGAGTTTATACTGGCCTAGTTTGAAGCCTTTAATGTAATACCGGTCGGCGCCTGTATATACCGTAGTACCCGTTCCCCAGTTTGCCTGGAAAATAGCCTCTACATTGTCGTTCAGCCGATAATGCAAAGCACCGTTCAGCTTCAGGTTGGTAGCATCGTATTTGACCAGATCACTTTCCAGATAACCTGTCCGTGAGATGTTCAAATTTGGAATCAGGATGTTAAAAATCTGCTGTGGTGAGAGTCCGGTTAGCTGGGGCAGGGTTTTATTGCCAGCCTGTGCCAGTTGGGTCGTTGCAATCAGCCCTAATACTTGCGAAGTACCATTAGCGCCTGTTCCCGGCTGGCCGTTGCCAAACAGGCTCGAATACATATTGGCACTGGCATCGCCATAAATATTGACGCCATCATAACCGGGGTTATTAGCCCGTGTACCATTATCGAGCGTATAGCCGTTCGAATAACTTTGATCACGATAGTCAGTCGCCTGCCAGTCTTTAGCCGCCAGATACGACACGCCTACTTTAAAGGCAAATTTGTTATTGAACGCTTTGGCGTAGCGGAAGGCTGCATCGTAGAACGGTGTCGTCGCTGTTGAGCGGTTGCTGGCATTCATCACACCACCCTTTACATACGCACTCAGGCCCTGGTATTGAAATGGACTTTTCGAGTTCATCAGCAGCAAGCCATTGATCGCGTTAGGGCCGTACAAAGCCGAAGCTGCGCCAGGCAGTAATTCAACACTTTCCAGATCCAGTTCGGAGACGCCCGCAATGTTGCCTACCGAAAAGTTAAGCCCTGGAGCCTGGTTATCCATTCCATCCAGGAGTTGTACCACCCGCGTGTTCCCATTGGAACCAAACCCGCGTACGTTAACCGATTTAAACGTCAAACTCTGCGTACTCATGTCTACGCCTTTGATATTTTGAAGCGCATCATAGAAGGTAGCACTGGGCGTCGACTGAAAGGTCCGAATATCTAATCGCTCTACCGATACAGGTGATTTGAGTACGCTTTCTTCGACCCGAGAAGCCGATACGACCACTTCCTGCCCGAGCATGACCTGCTCCTTGAGCTGAACATTCAGATCTGTTCGATTACCATTAATGGTAAATTCCTGCGTTTGGAAACCAACCCCCGTCACAGCGATGACAAACGGCGTTGGTGTGTTTGTTGTGAGTGAAAAATTGCCATTCTGATCAGTAATCGTTCCGATTACTTTTCCCTTTACAGCAATGTTGATACCCGCCAGAGCACTCTTCTGGGCATCATCGGTCACTTTTCCAGCAATACGTGTTTGAGCTAACGCAGTGAAGCTTAACAGGCTAAATAGGCTTGAAAAGAGAACCGAATAAGTAATTATTCTTCTCATATGTGTACAATAAAAGGTGGATGAAATTAACCTCTAATCCTTTGACGCTAAACTAAGCGATAAGTCTGCTTTTAGTACAAAATTTTCCTCAAATTGATAAATAATTTTTGTCATATGCCCACAATTCGGCTCTATTTTACCCACCTAATAGTAAATCTTGCGTATAGCTGTCTTTTTTAATCCGACTTTCTCAACCGAAATTTCTGTACACATGGCAAATGAATCCAATCAGGATCGCCGGGAGTTTTTAAAAGCTTCGGGCCTGCTTACAGGAGGAGCTATACTGGGTAGCCTTCCCTTCAGTGCAAAAGCAAGTGGGCACCCAGGGTACCACTTCTCTGCAAACGATACCATCAAAGTAGCCCTTATTGGATGTGGTGGTCGGGGCACCGGGGCAGCTCAGCAGGCGCTGAGTACCAAGCAAAATGTGCAGATCGTAGCCATGGCCGATGCATTCCGCGACCGTCTGGACGAATCCTACCAGAACATCACCAACTTCCTGACGGCTAAAAATATTAAATCGCCCGACGGTTCCCCGAAATTGAATGTTCCCGAAGATCATAAATTTGTCGGCTTTGATGCTTACAAGCAGGCAATGGCCTTAGCTGATGTAGTCATTCTGGCGACTCCACCGGGCTTCCGCCCCAGTCATTTTGAGGAAGCAGTTCGGCAAAGCAAACAAATCTTCATGGAGAAACCGGTAGCCACTGATGCGCCGGGTGTACGGAAGGTACTGGCTGCTGCCGAAGAAGCCAAAAAGAAAAAGCTAAACGTGGTAGTTGGCTTACAACGCCACTACCAGCCCAGTTACCGCGAAATGATCAAGCGCATTCATGACGGAGCACTAGGCGATATTATTGGTGGGCAGGTGTACTGGGTAAGTGGTGGCGTCTGGCATAAACCCCGCAAGCCAAATCAGAGCGAAATGGATTACCAGATGCGCAACTGGTATTACTTCAACTGGCTCTGTGGCGATCATATCAATGAGCAGCACATTCACAACATCGACGTAGCCAACTGGGTAAAAAAGGGTTACCCGGTTTCCTGCCAGGGTACGGGTGGTCGTCAGGTGCGGAATGGCAAGGACGACGGTGAGATTTTCGATCACCACATCATCGACTTTACCTATGCCGACGGAACGACCATCAACAGTCAATGCCGCCACTATGAAGGCACCTATAGCCGGGTCGATGAGCTGTTCCTGGGCACAAAAGGTAAGATTGAAGGCATGGAGAAAAAAACCAGCAGTTTGGTTGGTTATAATGGACAGCCCATCTATACCTACAATGCCAAAACGGATATAAGCCCGTACCAGATCGAGCACGACGAACTCTTCGATGCTATTGCCAAAGGCCAATACAAGTTTGCTGATGCCGAAAATGGAGCGAAAAGTACCATGACCGCTATTATGGGCCGTATGGCGTCGTACTCGGGCAAAACCATCAAATGGGACGAAGCCCTCAACTCGCAGATCGACCTGTTCCCAACGACACTGGCCTGGGATGCTATGCCCAAAAGCCTGCCCGATAAAGACGGTTATTACCAGATCGCAGTACCCGGCAAAACAATAGCCGTTTAATATATTAGCGTTTTCTTAACCTGTCAAATTCCAGTTGCTGGAACCCGGCCGATTGCCACATGTGCAGTCGGCCATTTTTATTTTCCAGCATGAGCAACTCTACATCTGGAAAACGCTTTAGTAACGTTTGGCACTTCCGTAGCCCGGCAACACTAAAGACTTTGGTCAACGCATCGGCCTGATAACCCATTGGTGCCAGTACCGTTGTACGAACAAAATGGCGCAATCCAAGTCCGGATTTTGGGTTCATAATGTGTGAATACCGACGACCGTTGTGTTCCAAAAATCGGTATGTATCCCCTGATGTTGTAATGGCTGCGTTGCGCAATAGAATCGTCGTTGTATCGGGATCATTCGCATTGCCTGAACCAATACTTACCCGCCACCCTGCCGATTCAGGAGGAGCCTCACCCACCAGTATATCCCCACCGATGTCAATCAGTACAGTCCGAATCCCGTATTGCTGGAACACCTGCCGGGCTTCGTCAATGGCAAACCCTTGTCCAATACCACCTATATCCAGCCGCATCCCTGTCCTTCTCAATTGAACGGACTGCGTGGCACTATCCAGTTCCATAAATCGGTAACCAACAGCGCGTCGGGCCCGACGGCGTTCCTTAGCAGTTGGAAATTCATTCCGTCGAACTGCTCTCCGCCACAGCAACGATAACGGCCCGACAGTAGGGTCGAAACGACCGTTCGATAGCCGGGCAATCGTCTGGGATTTTTGTAACACATGAAATAGATCTGCTGATACAGGCACCCACTTCCCCGACCCCGCCGTTGCCGATAATCGGTTGATTTCGGAGCCATCAAGGTAATCGCTCATTACCTGGTTGAGCGAATCCATCCGTGCCGATACGGCAGCGTTCGCCTGTTTAGCAATTACACTATCGGGCGCGTAAAAAATGAGGTTGAACTGAGTACCCATCAGTCCACGATGAAAACTAAAACGGGTTTGTGCCGATGCTCCACTAGTCAACAATAGGCCCATTAACCCGAAAAAAAGCCGTTTGTGAATCCACAAACGGCCTAAAATTCGTTTTGCATCAGGCAAACCAGGCATTAAAATCATTAAACAAATCAGTTGTCTCGTCTTTATTTTTATACCTGAGAAGCTTTATTACGCAGGTACATATCTACCAGTACGAGCGCGGCCATAGCTTCAACAATAGGAACAGCACGAGGCACTACGCAGGGATCATGGCGGCCTTTGCCCGAAACGGTCACCGATTGCCCGTGCACATCGACACTTTCCTGATCCTGCATGATGGTAGCGACTGGCTTAAACGCTGTTCGGAAATAAATATCCTCTCCATTGCTGATGCCCCCCTGAATACCGCCGGAATAATTGGTACGGGTACGAACGTTACCGCTAGCATCCATGTAAAATTCGTCGTTGTGCTCTGATCCGTACCGCTCAACCCCTGCAAAGCCACTTCCGTATTCAAAGCCTTTCACAGCGTTGATACTCAGCATGGCTTTGCCCAGTTCAGCATGAAGTTTGTCGAAAACGGGCTCGCCCCAGCCAGCCGGAACGCCTGTGACCACACAATCGACAATTCCCCCAATCGAATCGCCTTGCTTGCGGGTTTCATCAATGTATTGAAACATTTGCTCTGCCGTTTCGGGGTCGGGACAACGAACGGCATTTTCTTCGGCCAGATCCAGATTAAGTTCCTGATAGGCTTTCTGGAGTTTCAACGTCCCCACCTGCGATACATACGCCTTCACCTGAACGCCCTGCTGAGCTAGTAACAACTTGGCAACGGCGCCAGCGGCCACACGGGCAGCCGTTTCGCGGGCCGACGAGCGCCCGCCCCCCCGATAATCGCGGGAGCCGTATTTGGTTTGGTACGTATAGTCGGCATGAGAAGGGCGAAACTGATCGGCAATATGGCCATAGTCCTTACTACGCTGATCGGTATTGCGGATGAGCAACGCAATGGGCGTTCCCTGTGTTTTTCCGTCAAAAATGCCTGATAATACCTCAAATTCATCAGCTTCGCGTCGTTGCGTTGTAATTCGGGACTGACCCGGTTTTCGCCGATCCAGCTCATGTTGAATAAAATCCGTATCGAAGGATAAACCGGCCGGACAACCATCAATCACGACACCAATACCGGGCCCGTGTGATTCACCAAATGTAGAAATTCGAAATAAGCTTCCGTATGTGCTGCTCATGCGTGTTGGGTAATCGATACTGAACCAGAAACGTCATTTGTTACGATCGGCCAGTATGCTGTTTTTTAAAAAAGACGAAAACCATTCCTAATAACATAATGACAATCAGGACGTTGGCAATGGCTCGAATCAATACCGAAATGCTGATTGGCTGACGAGTACTATCCATAGCCGTAATGCCAGCATATAATGAACGATCGGTTGATACAGCCTGAGCCGTTTCACTGCTTACGTTTGCACCCTCTGCCAGGATTGCTGGTTGATTACCATCCTGAGCACTTTTGCTACCTACCTGTAGTCGTACTTTCGGACGAAGGGTGTCATAACGAGCGGTTTTCGGGTCGAAATAAATCCATTGAAAGTGATTTGCCAACGAAATCTGTCCATTTTGCTGAGGTACGATAAAATAAGAGAACGTTTTATGCCCTGTAATCTGATTACCAAAATGGCTAATGGCGTGCTTTTCTTCGGGTGGAAATATGTCTAATTCGCTGGTTTGGCTGATGAGCGTAGGCGCGGGGATTGTAGCAATATTACCCTCGCCGGTAATCGTAAACACGTACCGAACACTCTGCCCAGTACGGATTCCCTGACGCTCTAATTCTTCTTCCAGTCGGAACGACCCAACCGACACCCGGCCACGCAATAAATGCGGTGGTAAGGCTTTGACCTTTATTGTCAATGGCTTACTGGTAAATAGAACCCGCTCGACCTGAGCCGAGGGAGGGCCAATGACCGGTCGCGTACGGGTCAACTGAATGGCAACGGACGGTATCTGCACCGACTGATTCGACAAGGGAAAAAAGATAGACTGGTAGAGCTGAATTTCTCGGTATTTCTTTCCTTTGATCAGCACCGGAATGGGTTTCAGCTCGCTTATTGGCTGGCTTTCTTCCCATGAATTGGCAGGACGAATTTTTTTCGTGATCGTCTGCAATTGTTTATCAAGCCCTTTGAAATCGAGCACATACGGGTAGTTGTCAGCTACGAAGAACGATAATGTCAGCGCCAGACCTTCGCCCGTATAGACGGTAGCCTTTGAGGTCCGAACATCCAGAAAAGCGGCATCACTTGAGGTGGTTGTGATAGAAGTAAGACTTGTGCTTAGCGGAGCCGATGATTTTTCAGATGGCTGTACCACTAAAACCGTGCCGACTGAATGGACCGTTTCTCCGTTAATCTCAATACTAAACGGCGGCACCCGAAACCGACCAGGCGCCAGCGCCTTATATGTTTGCGTAATGATTTGATTTGTAATGGTTTTCCCATTAACTTCACTTGGCGACATACTTGTGGTGACGCCCGTTTTGACAAATCCCGGAATGTCGGGAAACGGGACCGTTATCCGATTTTCGCTGTTGGGAATTATAATAGAAATCGTAAAAGGCCGCTCGATAGGAAAACCAGAAGCGCTTAATTCAACAGAAGCAACATTATCAGGCACTTGGCTATAAACAGCCAGTATGTTAAGAAAAAATAATACAAAAAATTTGCGGAATATTGCAAGTAACATTGTTATTTTGAAACAACATTTTTTCACTGTAAGCCGTTACGAAGAAAAGAACGAACCTGACCACCACTTTCGTTCTTTTCTTCAATAAGCTTCCTAACCAAAAAACTGATACCCTATGCTCTCTATGCTCGAATATATCAAAACCATCCTTCAGAAGGTGAGTTTTGATAAATCTATCTTTGAAAAAGAATTGGCCAAAGCCATAAAATTGCTCATTCCAAAGGAAGTTAAGCAACTCAGACGCTGGTGTTATGTTCAATTCGGCAAAGTGTATCGAGCGGTATTAAATCGTTGTTTTGCGCGGGCAACCCGCGTACGGTTTACCTGACGACAGCAACTGTATAAAAAAACTCCCCCGACCTCAACAATCGGGGGAGTTTTTTTATGGGTACCCGGTATATCGTTAGACCGTTACTTTTTGCTTCATCTCCGGTATTTCAATGTGTTTGAAACCGGCTTCCTCTAAATGTTCTTTCCAAACAAGTTGCTTATCGTATTCGCCGTGAACCAAAAATATGGTTTTCACTTTAGCAGGGTCCTGGCAACTCAAAAACTGAAGCATCTCTTTATAATCGCCATGTGCTGAAAATGAATCCATAATGGCTACACGGGCCACAACCGGATATCGTTCACCAAAAATAGTCACCTCTTTATCCCCTCGCTTTAGCGCTCCACCCAAACTACTGGGCGAGGCATACCCTACCAGCAAAATGGTTGTATTGGGTTTGGTAATATTATTCTTGATATGGTGTTTAACTCGCCCCGCTTCAGCCATACCCGATGGTGAGATAATAATGCATGGCTCTTTGCTATCGTTAATGGCTTTCGAGTCCATCACGTCGGTGATATAATGCAGGTTCGGGAAGTCGAACGCATCACCATCTTTATTAATGTACGCCAGAATGTCGGGGTTGAAGTCTTCCTCATGATCCTGCATCACCCGTGTTGCCTGTACCGCCATTGGGCTATCGATATAAACGGGCAGCTTTGGCAATCGTCCTTCGCTGGCAAGCTGGTCAAGCGCATAAATCAGCTCCTGTGTACGGTCGACCGCGAAGGCTGGTATGATGAGCTTTCCCCGGTTCTGCACACACGTTTGTTGAACAATAGCCAGCAAATGCGCTTTCATATCCGGTTCTGCTTCATGCAGTCGATCCCCATAAGTCGACTCACAAATGATATAGTCAGCTTGCGGAAAGGGCGCAGGTGACCGTAAGATTTTATCGTCGGGGCGACCAATATCACCACTGAAGAACAGATGTTTTTCAGCACCATTTTCTTTAATGGTTAGGCTAACCGATGCGCTACCCAACAAGTGTCCGGCATCGGTCAATAAACCAGTCACTTCGTCGCAGATTACGAACGGGCTATTGTAATGGACAGGTCGCATAAGTTCAAGTGCTTTTTGCACATCGTCCTCATCGTAGAGTGATTCCAGTTCAGGTTCTCCACGCTTTTTCCGTCGTTCGTTGACCCGCTCCAGATCACGTACCTGTATTCGGGCGCTATCCATGAGCATAATATTGCACAGGTCAATCGTAGACGACGTAGTGTAAATGGGCCCGCTAAATCCCTGACGTACCAGCCGGGGAATCAATCCTGTATGGTCGATATGGGCGTGTGATAGCACCATATAGTCGACCAGCTTCGGGTCAAAGCCAAATTCCTGATTCAGCTCATCGGTATTGATGCCCTGAAACAGACCGCAGTCAAGTAAGATTTGTTTGCCACTAGCTGTAGTGAGAAGGTGTTTACTGCCGGTGACGGTCCGGGCCGCACCGAAAAATTGAATGGTCATGATTTAGGTATATTCGCAGTGAGTTGTAGGTTTACGGTACATCGTAAACTCTTCCTAAGACGTACAAATAAACAGAGAGTTTCAGGCAATTGTCATGGTATTGGGCCAAAAGAGTAAAATCATAGCACAGAGACTATGGCAATCGCATTTGGTTAAAACCATTGTAGCCCTGGTATTGATTTTTTTTACTCTTGATTTTTTATTCCCTATCTCCTCCAATGTCCCTTATTCGACTATCGTTACGGCTCAGGATGGGACCATCTTACATGCTTTTCTGAGTCGCGATGATAAATGGCGTATGTATGCCGAACTGGACGAAATTACGCCCACCCTTCGCGATGCCATTCTGTTCAAGGAAGACAAATATTTCAGATACCATCCGGGATTTAATCCAATTGCGCTGGTCCGAGCTGCGTTCCGCAATATCCTGAGGGACCGCCGTACATCGGGGGCATCGACCATCACGATGCAGACCGTCCGGCTACTCGAACCCCGCGAACGGACCTATGGAGCTAAGTTAATCGAGTTATTCCGGGCATTACAGTTAGAACTTCATTATTCAAAAGATGAGATTCTACAGCTCTATCTGAACCTGATTCCGTATGGCAGCAACATTGAAGGATTGAAATCGGCTTCGCTACTGTATTTCGCCAAACCACCTGCTCTACTGAGTTTAGCCGAAATCACCACACTAACCATTATCCCGAACCGGCCATCCAGTCTTCGTCTGGGCGTTCGAAACTCGCTCGTCAGGCAGGAGCGAAATCGGTGGCTCAGCCGCTTCCAGAACGCCGGGCTTTTTGACGAAACCACTATTCGGGATGCTCAGAATGAACCCCTGCAGGTTTATCGACATGAGGCCCCTCAGCAAGCTCCTCACCTATCGCGCCGACTTCGGGCTGAGTATCCGAATACACCGATTATTCATTCGACGCTGAATCCAGCCACCCAAACCACCGTTGAGCGGCTGGTGCAGCAGTACGCCAACCGCATTCGAAACTATAATATCCACAATTCGGCCGTACTGGTTGTGGATAACTATACTAGGGAAGTCGTCGCGTATGTAGGATCGTCAGACTTTATGAATAGATTCGACGGTGGGCAGGTTGATGGTGTACGGGCCGTACGATCACCGGGAAGCGCATTAAAACCGTTGCTATACGGACTAGCCTTCGATGCGGGTATTATTACGCCTAAAACCAAACTGGCCGATGTACCTACCAATTTTGGCGGCTACCAACCCGACAACTTCGACCGTCGGTTCAACGGCCCTGTCACGGCGGAGTTTGCCTTAGCCAATTCTCTGAATATTCCGGCGGTGGCACTTTTGAAAGAAGTGGGCACACCAACACTTGTAGCGACCCTCCAGAAAGCTGGCTTTTCGGCCATTAAAAAGCAGAAAAATGAATTGGGGCTTTCCATGATCCTTGGTGGTTGTGGAGTTACCCTCGAAGAAATGACCCGATTGTATACAGGATTGGCAAATGGGGGAAAATGGGAACCGTTGCGGTTTACCTCTTTCACCTCACCCCCGACCCCTCTCCTGAAATCAGGAGAGGGGAGAAAGGTACGCAATCTCCCCCCCCCCTCTCCTCTTTTTAAGGAGAGGGGGCCGGGGGGTGAGGTTAATCTCCTCTCGCCCGAAGCTACCTATCTGGTAACGCATACGCTCACGCAAATCACTCGGCCCGATCTGCCCAATAATTTTGACAATAGCTATCATCTGCCCCGAATCGCCTGGAAAACCGGAACATCGTATGGTCGACGGGATGCCTGGAGCATTGGGTATAATCAACGTTATACGGTCGGTGTCTGGGTGGGTAATTTCTCGGGAATGGGCGTGGCCGAACTCAGTGGAGCCAACACCGCTACACCCTTGTTATTTCAACTGTTCAACGTGCTCGATTATAACTCTCCAGCGGGTTGGTTTCAGGCCCCCAAGGGCGAAACTCGCTTATCCATGCGACTCATTTGTCCTGAAACGGGCGACATTCCAGGTGAGTTTTGCCAGAATCCTGTAACCGACTATTGCATTATGGGCGTATCGCGGTATCGACGTTGCCAGCATCGGAAAGCCGTTCTTACCAACCTGACGGGCACACTTTCTTACTGCACCCACTGTCTGCCTGATAGTGGATTTATCCGAAAATCGTATCCAAATCTAACACCAGAGGTGGTGGCATTTTATCAAAGTCGGCATATTCCCATCGAGTCAGTACCTCCGCACAATCCGGCCTGCGAGCGTGTATTTGGCAATACCGATCAGGCAGCCCCCCAAATTACCAGCCTGAATGCGGGAAGTGAGTATTTCATCAATCCGGCACAGCCCGCCGAAATGGAGTTAAGCTGCCAAGCCGCCAACGACGTACAAACGGTATTCTGGTATTTGAACAACAAACTGTACCAGCGAGCCCGACCAACTGAGGCAATTTTCTTCAAACCGCGACCTGGAGCGTTGAAAATTTCCTGCGCTGATGATAAAGGCAGAAGCAGTGATATTCGCATACTGATAAAATATGAGTAGCCATTTACGTCGTTCGCTTTTATAGCTTAGCAACAAGATTTTACCCTTACATCGAACCCGTTTATCTATGAAATGCATCCTTACAGTGTTCGCTAGTTTCTGTCTACTTACCCATTCCTTCGCCCAACAAGCTACTGACCCAACCCAGGACCCAGCCACCGCCAGTAATGCTTTTTTCAAAGCCATGCTGGATGAAGATGGGACCACACTTGGCAAGTTGCTCACCAGCGACTGCGTGCTCATCTCATTCGATGGGAGTAGTGTCGACGGGAGCCAGCTTGTACAGGCAGTGGGCGGGGGCTATGTCGTCGTCGAAACGGGCGCCGTTTCGAATGCAGCGACGCGCCAGTATAACAGTGATGCGGCTGTCGTTACCGGAAGCTGGAAAACCAAAGGGGCTGTACAGGGAAATGGCTTCGATGCAACCGTTATCTTCTCTGTAATGTGCGTAAAACAGGGAAGCGGCTGGAAAATATCCAACATTCAGTTTACGCCAACCCGCTAGTACCGCTTACTAAGTCGCCGACTGAAAATCAACCCACTCCGCAATTTTGGAGTGGGTTTTTTCGTCTATATTCGGCCATTCATTCCTACCCTTATACACATGCGACTATTCCTCCGTACGCTACTGTCGGCTATCATTTTATCGGTATTTCTGGTTCAATGTTCGCGGTTGTCATTCAATGAAGTAGCGGTTGTTGGGCGTAACTTCGATGATGAAATTCAGCAGACCCAGAACCTGACGTTTACATTCAATAAAAACGTTGGCCCAACCAATCAATTCGATGAGTGGGACTCAACCCAGTATGTTCGGTTCATTCCGGCCGTTCGGGGGAAATTCAAATGGGTAGCTCCTAATGAACTGATTTTCTCCCCAGCCGTCGCCTTCGATCCGGCAACCGACTACCGCGCCGAACTGACCGACGATTTGCTTAAGCGTTCAGAAGCCAAAGCTCTGAAGGTATCTGGCGAAGACATTGTCTTTCATACGCCTTACCTGCAACTTACCAGCACCGAAAACTGGTGGACCAAGTCCCGCGAAACCGGACAGCCTCTTGCCAAAACTCGGCTAAACTTCAATTACCCCGTTTCGTCGGCAGAGGTGACGGGTAAAGTTTCAGCAACCTCGGAAGGGAAAGCTCTTACCATTCAGAGTACGCCCAGCGAAGGGCAAAACGCCGTTGCCCTTAACCTGACCAATGCACCAGACGAGAAAAATGAGCAGCCACTGACGATAAAAATTGATAAGGGTCTGAAAGTACCTAATACGGCTTACGTCAGTAAAGAACCGATTGAGGAAACCAGCACCTTACCCTCGCGTTTTAAAGTCGATGTGGCCGATGTGCTGACTTCTTTTGAGAACAATCGGGGTGTAGTGCGGGTCGTTACCACCCAGGAATTGCAACCGGGCAATCTGAGTCAGTATTACACCATTCAACCTCAGGTCGAAACCACCGCTGAACTGACTGAGAATGGCTTCATCATCCGGGGAGATTTCAACGAAACGGATACCTACGTACTCACACTTACCGATCAGATTCGAGGTGTTTTAGGTACGAAGCTGGCCGAACCCGTGACAAAGGATCTATTTTTTGGAAAAATGCCAGCCAGCATTCAGTTCGCCAATAAAAAAGCGCTTTATCTATCGTCGAAAGGGTCGCGGAATGTGGGATTGAACATCGTAAACGTGCCGAAAGTACAGGTCAAGGTTTCGAAAGTTTACGAAAACAACCTACTTAACTATTTCCGAAACAATCGCTATGAAGAATACAAGGAGAAACCGAACGGAGAATGGGGACCGTCGGGCGCCTTCAACTACAGCGACGATGAGCAGGGTGATTTAAGTGATGTCCTCGTCAATAAAACCATTGAAACAGCCGACCTGCCCAAGGTGCGGGGAGCCTCAGCATTGAATCTATCACTGCCAGATCAGAACAACACATTTCGGGGAGTTTATCTGGTATCGGTCAATTCAAAAGACGAAGCATATTTGCAGGCCAGTCAGTTGGTTTCTGTTTCCGACATTGGCTTAGTAGCGCATCAGACCAAAAACGAGATTCTGATCTGGGCCAATTCCATTCGTACAGCCGAGCCCATACAGGGGGTTGACGTCACGCTGGTGAGTAGCAATAATCAATCAGTTTATACCCTAAAAACCGACGGCAGTGGCTTTATCAAGTTCGATAAAATCACCGAAAAAGCGCCGGGTTTTAAGATTGCACTCATTACAGCCCGTACGACGGATGATTTTAACTTCCTGTTTTTGCCCGATACCGAAGTCGAAACCTCCCGCTTCGATGTGGAAGGCAAATACGATAACGAATCGGGTTTCGATGCGTTCGTATATGGCGACCGTGATATTTACCGACCTGGCGAAACGATTCATTTCAATACGGTTATCCGGTCTCAAAGCTGGCAAAGTGTGGGCGAAATTCCGGTCCTGGTTCGGGTATTAGCCCCCAACGGTCGCGAACTGAGTGCGTTCCGAAAAACTACGAATGCGCAGGGAGCCGTTACGACCGATGTGCCACTCAATCCGGCCGCTGTTACGGGCACCTATACGATTGAGGTGCTCAACGCCAACAATGTGCTGCTTACCTCGCAGCCAGTGAATGTCGAAGAATTTATTCCCGACCGGATCAAGGTAGATGTGTTGACTGATAAGTCCAGCTACAAATCCGGACAAACGATTACACTTTCGGCAACGGCCATGAACCTGTTTGGCCCACCAGCTTCCGACCGGGCTTACGAAATGGAATTGCAGCTCAAACGAAAAGCATTTGCTCCTAAAGATTACAGTGATTATGATTTTAGCATTCCGTCGGGAGAAGAAGTGGCTACTGCCAATGGCAAACCTGATCCATTCCCCAAAGAGCTTCGTCAGGGACGCACCAATGCCAACGGGCAGGCTACGGAGAAATTCCCCATTTCAGCCATGTATCAGGATATTGGCCTACTGGAAGCTAAACTATTTGTGACGGTTTTTGACGAGAATGGGCGGCCTGTAAATCGGCTTCGTCGGCTGGACGTTCTGACGCAGGATACGTTTTACGGTGTCCGCTTACCGGACAGCTATATAGCGACCAATGCTCCTGTAGCCGCCGAACTTGTAGCTCTTGATCCGACAGGAACGCTTAGAGCATCGGCATCAGCCAATGTAGAAGTAGTTCGCTATGATTACCAGACGGTGATCGAAAAAGAAGGCGAAGGCGATCAGGCCCGAATCAAATACAGCACCAAACGACGGGAAAAATCAGTTTACACCAACACGCTTCTGTTTAAAGGTGGCAAAGCCGGTTTCCGATACGTACCAACTGTTTCAGGTGAGTATGAAATCCGGGTACGGCGGCCGGGTGGGACCAACTATGCCGCAACGGGCTTTTATGCATATGGCTACGGAAGCACGTCGGCATCGTCGTTTGAAGTCAGTCAGGAAGGGCAGGTGCTCATGACGCTCGATAAGCCGATCTACCAAACTGGTGACAAAGCAAAAGTCATTTTCAAAGCCCCATTCGATGGTAAACTCCTGGTGACGGTTGAACGCAACAACGTTCTGGAGCAACAATGGCTCACAACAAACAACAAGTCGGTCGAGTGGAGCTTTTCGGTAGGGAGCCAGCACTTGCCGAACGTGTACATAACAGCCACGCTGATCCGGGCTATGGACAACACCAACCTCCCATTGACAGTTGCCCACGGATTTGCTCCGGTACTGGTTCAGGATAAGGATACACAACTGCCGGTCACGATTACGGCAGCTACCCAATCGCGCTCGAAAACGAAGCAAACTATCAAGATTAAAACCGCCCGGAATGCCCAGGTGACCGTAGCAGTTGTGGATGAGGGGATTCTTCAGATAAAAAACTTCAAAACGCCTGATCCACACGGCTTTTTCTATCAAAAACGCGCCCTAGAAGTCAGCAGCCACGATTTATATGCCCTGCTCTACCCGGAACTCTCGCTCAAATCGTCGTCCAGCGTTGGTGGGGATGGCTATGATCTGGAAAAACGAGTGAACCCACTGAGCAACGGTCGGGTTCGGCTGGTAGCCTTATGGAGCGGCATTCTGGACACTGGCTTCGATGGCGAAGCAGAATTTTCCGTTGATATTCCTCAGTTTTCGGGCGATCTGCGCATTATGGCCGTTGCCTATAAAGACAACGCATTCGGCTCGGCCAACACCAACATGAAAGTAGCTGACCCCATTGTGATCAGCACAGGCGTTCCCCGTTTTCTAGCCCCCGGCGACAATCTGGAATTACCGGTTAATTTAAGCAACACGACAAAAAACCCGGCGACCATTACAGCGCGTTTAAGCCTGACAGGCCCGCTAACTGTTGATAGCATCAGTACCCAGAAATTGACCATTCCAGCCGGTCGTGAAGGACGGACAACCTTCCGAATCTCAGCCAAACAGGTTATTGGTACAGGCAGCATTACGATTACGGCTACTGGCCTGGGCGAAACCTTTACCGAAAAAACTGACATCACCGTTCGGCCAGCCGCATCCTTGCAGAAAACCACACTCTCGGGTGCAGTAGCCAGTGGCAAATCGCAATCGTTGCAATTGGCGGGCAATTTCCTGCCGGGTACAGCTAAAGCCAGCATAACGCTAAGTCGGTCGCCGGTAGCGCAGTATGGCCGGGAATTGTCGTATCTGCTGGGTTATCCGCACGGTTGTATCGAACAAACGATTTCGAAAGCATTTCCACAATTGTACTTTGCCGACCTGGCCAAACAACTCTCATCGAATGTGTATTTCGTGCGGGCGGGTGAGAGCGATCTGAATCCGGCCAACAACGTCCGGCAAGCCATTCAGAAGGTCGAAAGTCAGCAGGTGCCGGGGGGAGGTTTCACGATGTGGCCCGGAACGCCTTCAATACAGGGACGCTCAACGGTCGATAGCTGGGCCTCTGCCTACGCCGTTCATTTTCTGGCCGAAGCGCAGGAAGCGGGTTACGAAGTGCGTCCATCGGTACTGAGTTCGGCGATGGATTACCTCACTACCCTGACCAATGCTCCGGCAATTGAGGATGTCGTTGTGTATGACGAAGCCGGTGGGCGAACAACTCGTAAATTAGCTAGCCGCACCAGTATTTATGCGTTATATGCCCTGGCGGTGGCGGGTAAGCCGAATCGTTCGGCCATGAATTATTACAAACAAAATGCAGGCTTATTGACGACCGATAGCCGTTATCTGCTTGCATCGACGTTCTTCCACGTCGGAGATACTCGCAGTTTTTCGGTGCTCCTGCCCAAACGGTTTACAGACAACACCATAGGCCGTCAAACGGGCGATAGTTATGCATCGCCTATCCGAAACCTCGCCCTGACGCTGGATGCACTGGTTGAAACCGATCGGAACAACCTACAGATTCCGACCTTAGCCCGGCAACTTTCGGGGGCTTTAAAACAAACCATGTATCTGAACACGCAGGAAGCGGCTTTTGCCTTCCTGTCACTCGGCAAACTGGCTCGTCAAACGGCCAACAGCACGGCTACAGCGACCGTAACATCCGCAGGAAAATCGCTGGGGACAATGAATGATGCGCTGTTGAATCTCAAGCGTGTACCTACCAACGCACCTTTGCAGATCAATGCCAGCGGTTCGGGCAATGTGTATTACTTCGCGCAAAGTGAGGGAATACCAACCAGCGGAAAAGTCCCGGAAGAAGACAATGGGTTACGCGTTCGCCGGGAATACCTCAGCCGCGATGGTCAAGCTATGGGCGAAATCCGGCAAAATGATCTGGTGGTTATCAAAATCACCCTGACCAGTACCAACGGCCTGTCGATCGATAATGTGGTGGTAACGGATCTGCTTCCGGCGGGTCTTGAAGTCGAAAATCCGCGCCTGACCGAGCCCCGCGATATGGACTGGATTCAGAAACCTTCCGTTCCCGACTATTTCGATCTCCGCGACGACCGCATCAATTTCTACACATCGGCTACGGGCAGCGAGCAAACGTTTTATTACCTGGCCCGTGCCGTATCGAAAGGCCGTTTTGTAGTCGGTCCCGTCTCTGCTGACGCCATGTACAACAGCGAATACCGCAGCTATAATGGTGCTGGAACATTGACGGTGAGATGATTTATCTCAGTAATGGCCGACCGTCCTAAGCTCAGCGTAGTGCTAACAACTAAAATTCCCACATGAGTCTCCCCTCTCCTGAAATCAGGAGAGGGGCTGGGGGTGAGGTAAACAGCCCAACAAACATCTTCCCTAAGCAACTAGTTAACCCGTCAACCAACCACCTCGCCCATGCTACCCGATGCCGACATAGTGATTATTGGTGGTGGCCTGGCGGGATTAACAGCTGGTATTCATCTTGCCCGGCATAATCTGCGGGTGGTTCTGTTTGAGAAACAGGCATACCCGCATCATAAGGTCTGTGGTGAATACGTATCTAATGAAGTGTTGCCGTATCTTCAGCAATTGGGGGTTTGGGTAGATACGTTAAATCCCGCCCAAATCCAGCATTTCTCGCTCAGTACCGTTTCGGGTGCTACGATTGAAAGTGATTTGCCACTAGGAGGATTTTCTGTAAGCCGGTACGCGCTGGATAATTATCTAGCGCAAAAGGCAGTTCTGTCGGGGGTAACGATAATCCAGGACGAAGTAAAGCGCGTTTTCTTCGAAGAAACTACCAACGCATTTACCATCGAAACTGCATCCGACACAACCTTCCGGTCCACAATAGCCATTGGCGCTTATGGGAAGCGGTCATTGCTGGATAAACAATTGAACAGGCCCTTTATCCGAAAAGAATCGCCCTGGCTGGGGGTGAAAGCCCATTACAAAGCCGACTTTACGGAAGGCCTGGTATCGTTGCATAACTTTCATGGGGGCTACTGTGGGCTGTGTCAGGTAGAAAATGGTATCGTTAATGCCTGTTATCTGGCTACCTACGAGAGTTTTAAAGCGTACAAAAATATCGATGCGTTCCAACGGCAGGTCCTTTCACAGAATCCACACTTAGCCCACTTCTTTTTAAATGCCGAACTATTATTTGACAAGCCGCTGGTTATCAGCCAAATTTCGTTTGCGCCCAAACAGCCAGTCGAAAATCACGTACTGATGTGTGGCGATACCGCCGGACTAATTCATCCTTTGTGCGGTAACGGCATGGCTATGGCTATTCACAGTGCCAAGTTAGTATCAGAAAGGCTCATAACGTATTTTGATGGAAAACGTAAAGACAGACTTGCCCTGGAAAAGAGCTATGCACTTGCCTGGAGAAATGAATTTACCGGTCGATTAACCGCCGGACGGCTTTTGCAATCCGTTTTACAACATCCATTGGCTACGTCAGTTATGCTTAAAGGCCTTCAACTGACACCCAGCGTTTTGCCACTGATTATCAAACAAACCCACGGTAGATTAATGGATAGTGTATAATGGACAATGGATAATGCTACTGCGGTGCCGCTGTGGTGTCGGTTTCTTAAAACCGACACATTGAGGTTTCTCAAAACCTCTTCAAGCTTCTTTAACGAGGTTTTAAGAAACCTCATTCCGTCAGATATAAGCATATGACATCACGAAATTCATTTTACATTTTTCATTGGCCATTATTCATTACAAATGCCCTTAGACACCTCACAACGTACGACTCAGGAAGAAGCGCTGGATGATTTCGAACTGGCGGGCAGTGATTTACGCGACGCATTAGACAAAATTGCGGTAATTAATCGGTGGCTGGGGGGCAACAAAATTACCATCGATGGCATTCAATCACTAATTCGGGACGCTCCCCGAACTACTCCGATTACCATTATTGACATTGGTTGTGGCAATGGCGATATGTGCCGGGCCATTGCTGATTTTGCCAGACGACATAACCTGACGGTCAACATCTTAGGTATTGATGCAAATCCTGACACGATTACCCACGCCCAACTCTGTTCCGATAAGTACCCAACTATTTCGTATGCCGTTCAGAATGTATTCGAGGAAAGTTTTGCGTCGCTACAGTATGACATTGCCGTATGTACCCTGACGTTGCATCATTTTTCGGATACTGACATTCTCTCACTAATGACGTTATTGGCAAACAAAGCCCGACTGGGTATCGTTATTAATGATTTGCACCGCAGTGCACTAGCCTATCGACTATTCCAATTGATTTGCTTCATTTTCCGGCTCAATGATCTGTCGCGGGAGGATGGACTCATCTCCATTTTGAGGGGTTTCAAAAAAAGAGATTTAGAACGATATTCCAGGCAACTTCATCTGGCCAATTCTCGTATTCGCTGGAAATGGGCTTTTCGCTATCAATGGATTATTAAAAACCTATGTCAGTAAAAATTACGTCAGTAGCAAAAGCATTACCATCGAATTGGCGGGATACAACCGATATTTTACCCTTTCTGGACCAATGGCTGGCGGGTCAGGATTCGCGTTTCCAGCGAAAAGTCAAAAAGATTTTTGAAAATGCGGCTGTCGATCGGCGCTACTCGATCATGGGACCTACAGAGGTGTTTACCAAAACATCCTTTGAAGAGAAAAACGCGCTTTATGCTCAGGAATCCATTAAACTGGGCGAAACGGCTCTGACAAACGCCCTGGCCAAAACGGATTGGTCAATTACCGATATTGATTTTCTGATAACGGTCAGTTGCACAGGCATTATGATCCCTTCGCTCGATGCGTACTTGATCAACCGTATGCAGATGCGTCAGGATATTGTGCGGCTCCCCGTCACCGAAATGGGCTGCGTGGCTGGCATTTCGGGCATTATTTACGCGAAGAACTTTTTGAAAGCCAATCCGGGCAAACGAGCGGCTTTGCTGGCCGTTGAATCCCCAACGTCTACCTTTCAGCTGGACGATTATTCGATGGCCAACATCGTTAGCGCAGCTATTTTTGGCGATGGCGCGGCCTGTGTACTGCTTTCTTCGAACGATAACGATACGGGTCCAGAAATTCTGGCCGAAGAGATGTACCATTTTTACGACGCTACGCATCTGATGGGCTTCGACCTAACCAATACGGGTCTACAGATGGTTCTCGACAAGTCGGTGACGGAAACCATTGCCGCTCACTTTTCGGATATTATTTTTCCTTTTCTTGCAAAAAACAACCTGACAATCGAGCAAATCTCACACCTGATTTTCCATCCGGGAGGGCGCAAAATTGTGGAGGTTGTGCAGGAGCTTTTTGGTAAACTGGGCAAGAACATTGATGACACCAAAGAAGTCCTGCGCCTATACGGGAACATGTCTAGTGCCACCGTACTGTATGTGCTGGAGCGATTTATGGAGCGCCAGCCCGAAAACGGTTCGTACGGATTGATGCTCAGTTTTGGTCCGGGTTTTTCAGCGCAACGGGTTCTACTGCAATGGTAAAGGAATTTGATGGGTTGAATTATTGGGCTGTTATTCTGGGCGGCAGTTCGGGACTTGGGCTTGCTACGGCCCATAAACTGGCACAGCACGGCATGAATCTTTGCATTGTGCATCGTACCCGAAAAGCCGATCAGGCCGGAGCTGAAGCCGAGTTTAGCCAGATACAGGCCAATGGTATTCTAGTCAGGCAGTATAATCTGGATGCTACAAATGCCGAAAAGCGGAGTATGATTATTGCTGAATTAATCGAACAAGGGTATCAGGGAAAGGTCAGAGCCTTAATCCATAGCATTGCCAAAGGAAATCTGAAACCAATGCAGGCAGAAGGTCAGCCGGTACTTCAGCACGACGACTTTCAACTGACCATTGATGCTATGGCCATTAGTCTGTACGACTGGACAAACGCCTTACTATCAGCTAACCTGTTTGCAGCCGATGCGCGCGTGATTAGTTTTACAAGTGAGGGCAGCAACAGGGCCTGGAAAAACTACGCGGCTGTTTCAGCGGCCAAAGCAGCGTTGGAAGCCATTTCCCGAAGTATTGCCCTGGAATTGGCACCTTCGGGCATCCGGGCCAACTGTATTATGGCAGGTGTTACGGATACAGCCTCGTTGCGGATGATTCCTGGCTCTGATACGCTACTCAGCCATAGTCAGCAACGAAATCCGTTTGCCCGAACAACTCAGGCAACCGACATCGCTAATGTAGCGTATCTATTGTGTAAAGATGAAGCCGCCTGGATCAACGGAGCCGTCATTCCGGTGACGGGTGGTGAACACCTTCAATGATCAACAACTTGCAGCAGTTCGACCAGATTATCGCCCGATTACCGTACAGCAAACCTTTTTTGTTTGTCGACAAACTGCATTCTGTTGACGAAAATGGCGCGGAAGGCAGCTACACCTTCCCCGAAGATTCAACGTTTTACAAAGGTCATTTTGCCGATAAACCCGTTACGCCCGGTGTCATTCTGACCGAAGTAATGGCGCAGATCGGCGTCGTTTGCCTGGGCATATTTTTAGTAAACGATGCACTTAGTAATGATGTAGAAATTGCCCTCACCTCCACACAAATCGACTTTTTTCGTCCCGTTTTTCCAACCGAAACCGTTACGGTCAGATCTACAAAAGACTATTTCCGATTTCATAAGTTAAAGTGTAAGGTCGAAATGCTGAACAGTAAGGGTGAGTTGGTTTGCCGCGGAACTATTGCCGGAATGATGAAATCCAAAAGTCATGCGTAATCGAGTCGTTATCACAGGCTTGGGCGTTGTAGCCCCGAATGGTATAGGTGTTCCTGACTTTCGGGAAGCTATCAAGGCTGGGCGTAGTGGCATCGCGTTTCATCAGGACTTGGCCGATCTGAAATTTTCCTGTCAGATTGGTGGCGTTCCGCCGGTAACCGAAGCGCAAAAACACCAGTATTTTAGCGAACTGCAGCTTCATCAACTAAACAGTAGTGGCATTATTTATGGCGTTATTGCGGGTATGGAAGCCTGGCAAAACGCGGGTCTTCCAGTAGCAGAAGACGAACCAGATTGGGACAGTGGCATTGTATTCGGTACGGGCATTTTAGGGATTGATAAAATTCGGGAAGCCATCTACAAAGTCGATCAGGGGCAGGTCAGGCGGTTGGGCAGTACGGCCGTTGTACAAACCATGACCAGCGGAGTAAGCGCTTACCTGGCTGGCATGTTGGGCTGCGGCAATCAGATCAGTGCCAACTCATCGGCCTGTGCCACGGGTACCGAAGCACTCCTGATTGCGTACGAGCGTATTGCATCAGGTCAGGCGAAACGAACGCTGGCGGGAAGTTGTAACGATCATGGGCCATACATCTGGGGTGGGTTCGATGCCATGCGGGTACTCCCTTATCAGTATAACCAGACTCCTGAAAATGGCTCCCGTCCAATGAGTGCAACCGCCAGTGGCTTCGTACCGGCTAGTGGGGCAGGCGCTTTGGTGCTGGAATCGTTGGATAGTGCGCTGGACCGAAACGCTACTATCTATGCTGAGGTGCTGGGCGGCCATATCAATTCGGGTGGACAGCGCGGTGGTGGTACCATGACAGCCCCTAACCCTGTGGCCGTAAGTCGGTGCATTCAGAAAGCGCTGGAACAGGCTCAGCTTCCACCCTCGGCTGTCGATGTCATCGATGGACATTTAACGGCTACCACTAAAGACCCGGCCGAAGTAATTGCCTGGTGTGACGCGCTTGGACGACATGGTGATGATTTTCCGTATATTAATTCGTTGAAATCAATGGTGGGGCATTGCCTGAGTGCGGCTGGTAGTATTGAGTGTGTGGCTTCAGTGTTAGAGTTACATCATGGCTTTATCTACCCTTCCATCAACTGCCAAAACCCTCATCCAGACATTGCAACACGTATTGCCCCCGACAAAATACCCCAGCAACTTATTCACAAGGACATTCAGGTAATTGCGAAGGCTAATTTTGGCTTTGGCGATGTGAATGCCTGTGCCATTTTGAAAAAATTCAATCACGAATAGAACACAGATTATTATGATTTTTATGATCTATAAAGATCTGTGTACATCATAACCGAAGCGTCGGCCCGGCATCATAACAATCCGTGTTCTATTAACCTTTATCAATCATGGAAACCAAAGACGAACTGATTGCTACCCTCAAAAAAATTGTAAAGCCCTACGTTCAGGACGAACAGGCATTCGCCAATCTGACAGAGGATACTGATTTCATTAAAGACCTGAAAATAAATTCAGCAAACCTGGTTGATATTGCGCTGGATGTGGAAGAAGCCTACGACATCGAGATCGATAATGAGTCGATGGAGCGGATGTTGACGGTTGGCGCGTCCATTGACATTATCATGCAGAAGCTGGAAGCCAAATGATTGGCAACGACATTGTTGATCTGACCCAGGCTCGAAAGGAAAGCAACTGGCGACGTAAAGGCTTTCTGGAAAAAATCTTCACAGCCGATGAGCAACACCTTATCAACACCTCAGCCGATCCCGAGCACATGGTCTGGCTACTCTGGAGTATGAAAGAGAGCGCCTATAAAGCTAGCTTCCGCCAAACCCGATTACGGCGTTTTGCACCGCGAAAAATAAGCTGTCAACTCCTATTCGCAACGGATACAACAGCCACTGGTAGAGTTTTTTACGAAAACGTTTACCAAACTAAAACCATCATTACTCCGAATTACATTTCCAGTTTAGCCTTCCTTCAGAATAATCTCCCCCATCATCAGACTGTTATCCAGCTCAAAAACGCTGATTATTCCCATCAGTCCGCACAGATTCGACAAAAACTACTCGTACACACAGCCAGGGCGTTTGCCACTACTGAGTCGGATGTTCATTTTAGACAAAGTGCTGATGGCATCCCGGACCTTCTTGTCGACCAGCCATCAAACGAACCGATCGTTATTCCTGTCAGCATTAGCCATCATGGGTATTACGGAGCCTATGTAATCGGCTGGCCTAACTGCTCAACGCTATCGTATTGACCGGAACCGATAGCGCTTATCTTTGCGGCATGGCACTGATCAAATCTGTTCGGGGTAATCATCCCCAATTCGGCGAAAACTGCTGGTTTGCCGATAATGCGACCATCGTCGGCGACGTAGTTATGGGACAAGACTGCACAGTCTGGTTCAACGCAGTCGTTCGAGGGGATGTCAACTCCATTACCATTGGCGACCGGACCAACATTCAGGATGGGGCCGTTATTCACTGCACCTACCAACGCTTCAAAACAACCATCGGCAACTATGTTTCTATTGCCCATAACGCCATCGTACACGGCTGTACGCTCGAAGACAATGTACTAATTGGCATGGGCGCTATTGTAATGGATGGTGCTGTGGTTGGCCAGGGCAGCATTGTGGCAGCCGGTGCTATCGTTACGCAGAACACAATCATTCCGCCCGGATCAATTTACGCTGGCAATCCGGCCCGTTTTCTGAAAGCCGTTTCGCCCGAGCAGGCCGAAATCTTCAAACGGACCGCCAACAACTACGTCATGTACGCCGAATGGTTTAAAGAGCAATAGTTAATTGGTTGACTGGTTAACCAAACATCATGGAAGATTTTCTGATCTACCTCCGCTTAGGCTTCGATCACATTACCGATCCGAGTGGCTACGACCATATTCTGTTCGTTATTGCACTGTGTGCTGTTTATAAGGTTCAGCAATGGCGTCAGGTATTGATTCTGATTACCGCCTTTACGATTGGTCATTCCATCACACTGGCGCTGGCCACGTTACAGCTTATTCATTACAAAACGGAGTTGATTGAACTGCTGATCCCGATTACCATACTGATCACGGCCATCACTAATTTCTTCTTCCATGAATCAAGATCAGGAAGACATGCGCCCAATCAGTCATCAAAGCAGCTTGGGCGTTATCTGCTAGCTTTATCGTTCGGGCTTATTCATGGTATGGGTTTTTCCAACTACCTACGCAGCTTGCTGGGCCGGGAAGCAGACATCGTTCAGCCGTTACTCGCTTTCAATATTGGCCTTGAACTAGGGCAACTAGTTATTGTAAGTCTGGTATTAGCAATAGCCTATTTCCTGCTTGACATCGTCAAAAGCCGTCGGCTACGCTGGGTGCTGATTGTTTCAGGTATAGTAGCCGGGATGGCTTTATCGCTCATTATCAACAATGAGTATTTGCATGAATTTATTCAGAGCAACTGAGAAACTTTATCTGACCTCTGTCAATCGGACCGACGACTGACTCAACTGGTTATATAGGTAACGGGTGTAGCGGGCACACTCAGCCTGGGGTAAATGTACTCCGTCAGTAGTTTGATAAAAATCCGCCGGAAACTGAATGTATTGGTATGTGGCCTCTGGAAACGTCAGTCTTACCAATTGCCGAATCTGACTCGACAATGTGGAGTTTCTTATGCGTGGATCGGTAGGCATCTCAAAAAATATCACCTGCGTACCTAACTCTCGCAAGTTACGAATAGCCGCTGCTGCGATGTCGATCTTTGCCTGCATCTCATTCTCCGATGGAATTCGTTGCATATCAATCAAGCGTGCCTGAATCAATTTGGAGACAAAAGATGTATCAACTGACTCAGTTCCTTCAATCAGTGGCTTTGATGATCCCCAATCGCGAAGCAGAGCTTTTATGACGCCAATAGGCTGATATTTTAACATCGTAAAGGGCATGTACTCCCGCACTTTATCCCAGTTCGGCTTCGTTAAGGCAGCAAAAAAAGCAGTGTCCTGAAGCCGGTCCATGCTATTGGTTTCAATCAGTAACAAACGCGGCCGATGTTTGGCCCGAACAATTAATCCAAGACCATCGACCGACGCCAGTCCTTCCAGCGACAAATTATAATAGTGACCGGGCAGGCTATCAAACAATAGCCGGTTACTCATCGATGAGCCAATGACAATCGTATCGGCCAGCTTGCCATTTTCGTAGAGAAACTCCTCAGCTTTAACAATATTATTCTGTTGGACGGTTAGGCCTGTTCGGTGAATCTGATCTTTGAAGGCATAGATAAAGAGGCTGTAAACCAGCAGGAATAGTAGCGTTGTCAATATCGCCTTCCGAGCCATTAGAATTGAAAATAAATAAATACCCCAGATGACCCTGCATTGGTAATCACTAAAAAAAGCATCAGTCCGTAGCCCACAAATTCCCAGGTAGATGGCTTATACTGAGTCACTGGCTTCCTGATGAGGTATTGAAAATGATAGCCAATCACCGGCAGCGAATAAATAGCGATCAGGCCCAGTACGCGCATATCATTTGGCTTGTGAAGATTACTCACCAGCGCCCGACAATACGCAAGTACGTGATTGAAATCCGGCAACTTAAAGAGTAACCATAGCAGCGTTACATAGCCGAACACAATACCACCACGAATCAGTTGGCTAAAACGAGTGGGCTGTGTGGGAAATTGGCCATCAATGAATCGCTCTACAGCCAGCGCCAGCCCATGCGCAAAACCCCAAACGGCATAGCTCCAGGCTGCCCCATGCCAAAGACCACCCAGTACCATCGTCAGCATCAGATTCAGGTAGGTTCGAAGTGTCCCATGCCGATTCCCACCTAAGGGAATGTATAGGTATTCGCGCAGAAAACTCGATAATGAAATGTGCCATCGTCGCCAGAAATCAGAGAACGAACTGGCCACATACGGAAAGTTGAAGTTAATGGGGAAATCGTAACCAAATAGGCCAGCCAATCCCAGAGCAATAAGTGAATACCCGGCAAAATCAGCAAAGATTTGCATCGAATACCCAAACAGCAAACCCAGTAATGTCAGGGAAGAATATCCTTCAAAAAAAGGATATACCATCAACGCTGTGTAATCTTTTAAGTTATCGGCAACTACTGTCTTTAAAAAATAACCCACGACTAATGCCCGAAAGCAGTCATCCCACTTAATGTCGTCGAGGAACTTAGGGCTGATCTGAGGTAAAAAAAAGTGAGCTTTAACAATTGGGCCGGAGACAAGCTGCGGGAAAAAAGCCTTGAAGAAAAAGACATTTTGTGCATGCTGCAACCAATTCCGCACAATCATCGACCGAAATTTGGGTACATCTCGGTATCGGTAGGTATCAACAACCAGACTAATTCCCTGAAAGGTAAAGAATGAGATCCCTACGGGCAGTGGTAAGGCTACCAACGTTTCGGCCAATGAACTATCCAGAGGAAGAAATGTCCGGCTCAGCAATGGTCCATACTTAAAAAAGCATAGAATACTCAGGTTGGCGACCACACCCCAGATGGCATAAAATCGACGCCAATCAGGGCGCCCGTAAATGACCAGATAACTGGATACAATATTGATACTGACCGACAGCAGCAGTAACCAAAGCAAATCGGCCTGATTAACGGAATAGAATACCAGACTGGCAAGGATCAAAATAGGTACCTGCCATCGATTCAACAATGGCAAATAGTATAGAATAAAGGTTAAAAGTACCAGTACAAAAAAGTTAAAGCTGGTAAAAAGCATCTTATGAGGAAGTAGGAACGGAGTGGTTGCTGCAATTTTATATCTTCTGAAGATACGAAACAAACATAGTTGATCAAGTACGAGGCTTTGATGTACCGCGCCTAACTATATTCATCTGGATTAAAAAGTAAAGCCAACCTGGCTCTGTATATTTTTGTTATGGTCCAGTTGTTACTTTTTTCTTAATTTTACCACTCCTATCAACAACTAAAAATTAACGGATGCAAAAGATAATTTTGCTGATTGCGGGTTTAGCAATTTCAGCCGGTTCTGCCTTGGCGCAACCTACCGCCCCGAGCACCCAGCACGCCAATACTCGTTTTGAGCAACTAGGCCCCATATTGCCCACTCCCAATACGTTTCGGACAGCTTCCGGTGCTCCTGGAAAAGACTACTTTCAGAACCGCGCCGATTATGACATCAAAGCAACCCTCGATGATGCTACGCAGAAAATAACCGGCTCTGAAACGATCACGTATCACAACAACTCCAGCGACGCTCTGCCCTACCTCTGGCTCCAGCTCGATCAAAATCTGTTTCGCCCCGAAGCCATTGGGAATTCATCCCGTACCAGCAGTATCAATGCCGACCGGGGTATGTCGTTCCAGCAGCTGAATCAGGGCGGGGATTTATCAACGAAAGATTACGGTCATAAAATCACATCGGTACGAGATGCAACCGGCAAACCACTACGGTACACCATCAACCAGACTATGATGCGGATCGATTTACCTCAACCCGTTGGGCCTGGCAAATCGGTGAGCTTTTCCATCGACTGGAATTTTAAGATTGTTGATGTAAAAGCCGTTGGTGCCCGTTCGGGGTATGAGTTTTTTCCGGCCGATGGCAATTACATTTACGAAATAGCCCAGTGGTTTCCGCGTCTCTGCGCTTATAACGATGTGACTGGCTGGCAGAACAAGCAATTTCTGGGGACGGGCGAATTCACGCTGATCTTCGGAAACTATAAAGTAGCCCTGACCGTACCAAACGACCACATCGTAGGCGCCACCGGTGAACTTCAAAATCCAACACAGGTTTTAACGGCCACCCAGCAAAAACGCTGGAATGAAGCTAAAGGTAAAGGCGATAAACCAGGCGAAAATCCAGTCGTGATCGTTACGCAGGCCGAAGCGCAGGCGGCAGAAAAAGGCAAACCTACTGGTACTAAAACCTGGGTTTACAAAGCTGATAATGTTCGGGATTTCTCGTTTGCCAGTAGCCGTAAATTCATCTGGGACGCCTTGCAACCGAATGTAGAAGGCAAACGCGTGTGGGCTATGTCGCTCTATCCGAAAGAAGCTAATCCACTCTGGGGGCAATACTCAACCCGACTTGTTGCCCATACCTTACGTTCATACTCGCGTCGGACCATTGCGTATCCGTACCCAGTTGCGTATTCCGTTCATGGGCCGGTGGGTGGTATGGAATACCCGATGATCAGTTTCAACGGCGCCCGGCCGCTCGAAGATGGTACTTACTCTGAAGGCACGAAAAACTTCCTGATTTCAGTCGTTATCCACGAAGTCGGTCACAATTTCTTCCCCATGATCGTCAATTCCGACGAACGGCAGTGGTCATGGATGGACGAAGGCTTAAATACGTTTCTGGAAGGACTGGCCTGCCTTGAATGGGATGCCAATTTCCCCGCTCATGGCATCGACCCGCAGTACATTGTTCCCTACATGCAACTCGACTCGACTCAGCAGGTTTCTATTATGAGCAGTTCGGATAATGTCCCCCGCAATACCTTCGGCCCGAATGCCTATACTAAACCGGGTACTGGTCTGAATATCCTGCGCGAAACGATCATGGGGCGCGAACTATTCGACTACGCCTTCAAGGAATACGCTCGTCGCTGGGCGTTCAAAAGCCCCGAACCGGCTGACTTTTTCCGCACCATGGAAGATGCTTCGGGAGTCGACCTGGATTGGTTCTGGAAGGGATGGTTCTATAGCGTACAACCTGTCGATCAATCCCTGGTAAAGGTGGATTGGTTTCAGGCAGGCTCTCAAAATCCAGAGATTAGCAAAGCCGAAGCCCGTACCGAAGCCCAGCGAAAACTGAACACGATCAGCAAACAGCGCGATGCCCTGAGCAAAGATCAGACCGTTGTATCGCAGGACAGTACCATGCGCGACTTCTATAACCGATATGACCCGTATGCAGTAACTGACCAGGATCGGAAAAAATATCAGGACTATCTGGCTACGCTGACTGCCGAAGAACGCTTACTGGCCGAAGCAGGTACGAATTTTTACACCCTATCGCTTCAAAATAAAGGCGGTCTTCCTATGCCCGTTATTGTGCGGATGGAGTTTGAAGACGGCACCGATTCAATAGCGCGTTTCCCAGCCGAAATCTGGCGTTTCAACGACGTATCGGTTAAAAAAGTCATTGCTACCAATAAAAAGGTGAAGCAATGGACACTCGATCCATTCTACGAAATTGCCGATATTAATACAGAAGACAACTCGTTTCCGCGAGTGGCTAAGCCTACCCGTTTCCAGTTGTTTAAGCAACGGCAGGGACCAGGAGGTGTTGCAGGGCCGAATCCAATGCAACAACAACGTCAAACATCCCCCGCCCGACAAGGCAGTGGTCGAAATTAATCATCTCTATTAACCTAAGCATACTATGAAAAAAGTAATGGTAGCAGTCGGGCTCACCCTTTGGTCGGCCACGCTGTTTGCCCAGGCTCCGGCCCCATCAACACAAAACGCCAATAATCGTTTTGAGCAACTTGGGCCCATGTTGCCTACGCCCAACACCTTTCGTACGGCCGCTGGTGCACCCGGAAAAGACTACTTCCAAAACCGGGCCGATTACGACATCAAAGTCGAGCTTGACGATGCCAATCAGAAAATTATTGGCTCGGAAACCGTTACGTACCACAACAATTCGACGGATGAACTTCCATTCATATGGCTGCAGCTCGATCAAAACTTGTTTGCCAAAGGCTCAACGGGTAGCATTACCCGCACCGGTGGTGTGAACGAAAGCGGTATGAGTTTCGCCCAGTTGCAAAACCTGACTTCGGTTCGCGAGCGAAGCCAGCAACAGGCGACCGATAAGTATGGCTACAAAATCACAGCCGTAAAAGATGCCAAAACGGGTACAGCTCTCAAATACACGATCAATCAGACGATGATGCGGATTGATCTACCTACGGCTCTGAAACCCGGCGGCAGCTACTCGTTCAACGTCGACTGGAACTACTTCGTTACCGAATACTACGGTCGGAGCGGTATGGAGTTTTTCCCGAAAGATGGCAACTATAACTACTTCATCGCTCACTGGTTTCCCCGTCTGTGTTCCTATAGCGATGTGACCGGCTGGCAAAACAAGCAGTTTCTGGGTCAGGGCGAGTTTACGCTCATCTTCGGGAACTATAAAGTAGCCATTACGGCTCCCAGTGATCATGTTATTGGTGCCACGGGCGAATGCCAGAATTACAAGCAGGTTTTGAGCGCTACCCAGCAGAAACGGCTGGCGCAGGCGGCTACCTCAAAAACACCAGTTGTGATCGTGACGCAGGCCGAAGCCGAAGCCGCTGAAAAAGCAAAACCAGGCGATACAAAAACAAAAAAGACCTGGGTATTTGCGGCTCAGAACGTTCGTGACTTTGCCTTCACCAGCAGCCGCAAATTCATTTGGGACGCCATGCAGACCGATGTATACGGCGATGGGCACAAAATCTGGAGCATGTCGTTCTACTCCAAAGAAGGCAATCCGCTGTGGGGCCAATATTCTACTCGTGTAGTGGAACATACACTGCGGTCGTACGGCAACCGGACCATCAAATACCCATATCCAGTAGCCATTTCCTGCCACGCTACAGCGGGTGGTGGTATGGAGTATCCGATGATTTCCTTTAATGGTGGTCGCCCAGAGGCAGATGGCACTTATTCGGCACAAACCAAAGCAGGAATGATCGGCGTCATCATCCACGAAGTCGGTCACAACTTCTTCCCCATGATCGTCAACTCCGACGAGCGGCAATGGACCTGGATGGACGAAGGATTGAACACCTTCTGTCAGTATCTGGCCGAAAAAGAATGGGACTACGATTTCCCAAGCCGTCGGGGAGAGCCTCAATACATTACCGACTACATGAAATCCGATAAATCAGTACTGTCGCCAATTATGACCTCGTCGGATAACGTAATCAGCCTGGGGCCGAATGCGTATGCCAAACCTGCCACAGCCCTGAACATCCTGCGCGAAACGGTCATGGGCCGCGAACTGTTCGATTATGCGTTCAAGGAATATGCTCGTCGTTGGGCGTTCAAAACTCCTGAGCCAGCCGATTTCTTCCGCACGCTGGAAGATGCTTCGGGTGTCGATCTGGACTGGTTCTGGAAAGGTTGGTTTTATGGCGTCGAGCCCGTTGATCAGGATCTGGTCGAAGTGGATTGGTTTCAGGTTGACTCGGGCGATCCGGTAGCAACTAAAGCAGCCGCTAAAGAAGAGGCTATGCGTCGGGCAGGCACCATCAGCAAACAACGGGATGCCGCAACCAAAGCCGAAACGGTTGTAATGAAGGATTCTACGATGAAAGATTTCTACAACAACTATGACCCTTATGCTGTAACTGACAGCGATAAGAAGAAATACCAGGATTACCTGGCTACCCTTAGCGAATCGGAACGGTCAGCGCTCGAGAAAAGCGCTGGGACAAACTATTATACGTTGTCATTGAAGAACAAAGGCGGGGTACCCATGCCGGTCATTATCCGGATGCAGTTTGAAGATGGGACCGATTCGGTAGCGCGTTTCCCGGCCGAAATCTGGCGATTCAATGATGTATCAGTCAAAAAGGTAATTGCCACGAATAAAAAAGTGACGCAGTGGACGCTGGACCCTTTCCAGGAAATAGCAGATATCGATACCGAGAATAACTCATTCCCACGCGTATCGCAACCAACCCGTTTCCAGTTGTTTAAGCAACGGGGCTTTGGACCACAAGGGCCTAACCCGATGCAACAGCAGAAGCAGACCACTCCACCACCAGCAAGGCAAGGTACTGGCAGAAATTAACGACAAATGGATAATGATTGATGGATAATGACTAAAGTTGTCAGTAGAATTAACACTTTATTCATTGTACATTAATCATTATCCATTACTTTTGCGCTCCAATCGGGATGTAGCGCAGTCCGGTAGCGTGCTTGCATGGGGTGCAAGAGGTCGTGGGTTCGAATCCCGCCTTCCCGACTAAACGAAAAAGCCATTTATGTTTATCATAGGTGGCTTTTTCGTTTTTAAGCTTTAAAAGTTTAACACATCAATAGCATAAATCAAGACCAATTGCCCATATGAAACATATCGATAAGGGTAAGCATTATGGTTCTACAGGCAAAGTGAAGGTAGCATTGGCTTGGCTATCGATCAGGAATGTATCCTATTGCCTTTTGATCCTGTTTGGTAGTTATGCGCAGATCTTTGGCCAGTCCACGTCGCCTAAACAGAAGCAGGAATATGTCTGTTTACCCTGCGGCTCAGACTGTGATCACGAAGTTTTCTACCAAGCAGGCACCTGTCCTCACTGCGGGATGCGTCTGGTGTTAAAGAAAAACGTCGTATTCCAGAATATCTCTCCCATTGAAGTGTGTAAGACTGTTACTGAACGACCTGGCGTAATCCTGCTAGATGTGCGCACCCCTCAGGAGTTTGAAGGACAGGCAGCTGAAAAGTTTGGCCGGTTAAAGAACGCAATAAACATTCCGATTCAGCAATTGGAGAACCGCCTGGCGGAACTCGAATCGGTTAAGCATAAGGAAATTATCGTGTATTGCTCACATAGCCACCGAAGTCCACGAGCCAGTCATATACTCACAGAGCATGGGTTTACCAACGTTAAAAACATGACCGGTGGCATGTCCACCTGGGCCGAATCGGTCGGTAATTTGCCAATGGGTAATGCATTATTGATTAAGTAACCCGATGGTTTATAGCCGAAACTAAAACTTAGGCAAACTGCACACCATACCCTCCCGATAAACGAGCAAGTAAGTGAGCTAGCATCTCCGTCGGCGGGGGGCCTTGAGGAGCCTGTAAAACCGTAGGCACTTCCGGAATGGGTTGACTGAACTCGACAAAGTAATTAGCGAAATCACCGGGTGTCAATAGCGTTACGATTCGGGCATGCTCAGATAGAATGCTAAACTGGTGCTCGATGTTACGGGGAGCAAAAATAGCTTGTCCAGGCTGGCCAATCAGGGACTGTTCTCCTATATCGAATCGAACGCTACCTTCAAGCAAATAAAAGGTCTCATCCTCTCGAGTGTGTGTATGACGAGGAGGTTCACTCCCCTTTGGCAATGTAATGTCTAGGAGAGCGAAGCTTCCGCCAGTCTGTTCGGGCGAGATCAGGACACGTAAAAAACCGCCATTATAAGCACGGAGCGAGTTTGACTGAGTGACTGCTATTTGTTCCATTGTATTGTGTTTACAGTTGTTATGTGTTACAGTCGTAACGGAACAAAATTGTCACTCGAAGCTATTTCAACCAGTTGAGAATCCTCTAAAACGGAATATTTCCGTTTCTAATTGAGGAATTATTAACATGAGCTGGCTAATACGCATCGCTTGAAAAAGCCACATAGACTGGCATTGTCCTTAGTAAAAAGAGTTAGACTTAGCGATGCATAGCCAACGTGAGACAACCCAAAAGTTATATTTGCTGGAAATCTAGTCGATCATGAAACGTTGCCTGTACATCCTCATCTTTCTCTCGTTAGCCAGTACTGGTTATTCCCAAAAAGCAGACATCCCTAAGGGTGCCAATCGAATTGAATTCACCAGTACTTTGTCTGACTCAGCACTGGTCGATATGATTGCCTTCCGCCTTGAGTCAACTGGGTTCTTCATTGAGCAGCTGGACAAAAACAAAGGCTTTGCTTTGACCGAATACAAAAACATGGGCAATGAGATTTCAATACGTGTTTTTGTTCGGGTTGATGGCAATAAAGCGGTATTTAATGGCCAGGGGAATGCCGATATGCTCGGTTATCAATACCGAAATGCGCCCTTAATTTACAAGGGGTCTACGGGTGGGCTTGAAAAAAGCGGGTTTATGGCGTTGGATGGCGTTGTTAAGAAGTTAGCCAAAACGGTTGGCGCTTCGGACCTTGCCTACTTAGTACCTTAGCTGCCTGCGCACATTCACCAATAAAGCATCAATTATTCATTCGTATTAAACTGATTGGTCCGACAGGCTGTTCATAGCTTGTTCTTTCTGTCCATTAAAAAAAATTTTGCTGTCTTTATGGAATTGCTGTTATCGACGCATCTATCCTTAAAAAGGTGCAGAACACAGTCATTTCAACTGATATGGACAAGCTTAACAATTTTTTCATAATCTACGATCCTCCATAATGATCAGGCTCAACTAGCTTATTGAGAGAGAGTTTTGGAGGCAAAAGTCCAGGTTTAGGATTTATCCGCTGTATTAACCCCTGATTAACAGGATCATCAAGTCAAATATATCCAAGTATTTATTGGTGGATTACAATAAAAGTGAAACATTTGACCAAAAGCGTTGTGTGGTTTTTAACAGAAAACACCTATTTTTGTGGAGGTTCGACGGTATTTCTGCTAAATTTTTAGCTGATCAAACCGAAAGAGTCTAAATTTTTCACTTTTTTTACCGGGTAAACCAACTTTTAAATTTTAACCCTACAGTCCAGTTCAAATGAAAACACAAACTCCCTCTCCAGCACCCGCTAAAGCACCAGCCCCAAAAAAGAAGTCATCGGGCGGTCTGAACCCTGCGTTCGTCCTTCCGGTTCTGCTGATCATCGGTATCCTGACGTATATGTTCGTCTTCGGTGATGGCAGTCACTTCCAGGAAGGCGACAATACCAAAGAACCCCTACCTGGCGACTACTTCGGTACCGTGTATAAGGGAGGATTTATTGTACCTATTCTGTTCACTTGCTTCCTGACCGTATTGGTGTTCTCGATTGAGCGCTTCATCACAATCGGACGTGCGAATGGTTCAGGTTCAATTGATGATTTCGTTCGGAAAATTAAAGGCCAGCTTGACCGGAATGAAGTGGCTGCCGCTATTCAGGAGTGTGATCGTCAAAAAGGTTCTATCGGTAATGTGGTGAAAACGGCCCTGCTGAAGTACCAGCAATTAGCTACCGATACGGAGCTGAACAAAGAACAAAAGTTAGTTGCTCTGCAAAAAGAAGTTGAAGAAGCTACGACGCTGGAACTGCCAATGCTGGAAAAGAACCTGACGATCATTGCTACGCTGGCTTCGGTTTCTACGCTGATCGCCCTGCTCGGAACGGTACTTGGGATGATTCGGGCCTTCGCTGCCATGGGTGCAACGGGCCAGCCTGACACAGCCGCTCTTTCGACGGGTATCTCTGAAGCTCTGGTAAACACGGCTCTGGGTATCGGTACGGCTGCTATCGCTACGATCATGTATAGCTACTTCACCAGCCGTATCGACGTGTTGACCTACAACATCGACGAAATCGGTCTGAGCATCCAGCAGAACTTTGCAGCTCACTACTAAGTCGTACCAGTGTAGTTGATGTAATTAACCCATCTGCATGGACAAACCAAGCAGGTAGAAACAGAACAACTCATGCCAGCAGTTAAAGTAAAACGTGCCAGTTCGGCGGTCGATATGACCGCCATGTGCGACGTGGCATTCCTGTTGCTGACGTTCTTCATTCTGACGGCCCAATTCCGGGCGCAGGATGCCGCAGCAATCGAAACACCATCGTCAATCTCTGGCATTAAAGTCCCCGATAAGGACATTATGACCATTGGTCTTGGCAGAGACGGTAAAGTCTACTTTGGCATCGATAACCAGCAGCACCGCATTGCTATGCTGGATAACATTGCCCAGGCAAAAGGCATTACCTTTTCACCAAAAGAGCAGAAAGAGTTCGCCTTAATGTCGAACTTCGGTATGCCAATCGCTCAGTTAAAGCAGTTCCTTAGCCTGTCGCATGAGCAGCAGGGAAAAGTCAAACAGCCTGGTATTCCTACAGATTCGACAGGAGCTGGTGCTGCCAATGAACTAAAAGACTGGGTGTTTAACGCTCGTAAGGCTAACAACGATCTTCGAATCGCGTTGAAAGGCGATAACCTCGCTAAATTCCCCGAATTCAAGAACGTACTAGCTACGCTGCAAGCACAGAACATCAACAAATTCAACCTGATCACTGGTACGGAAGCACCACCGGCGGGTTGGAAGGCAGATGACTAACGTGCAGTGATTGCAACCGAATTGATTTTTCCTCACGCGAATCTGTTAAGAAAACATGGCAGAAATTAACACTGGCGGTGGTGGTGGTAAACATGATGGTGGTAAGGTACGCTCCAAGAAAGCATCAACCCGCGTCGATATGACGCCCATGGTGGACCTGGGGTTCCTACTGATTACCTTCTTCATTTTGGCTACCACCCTGAGCAAACCATCTTCGATGACGCTCAACGTGCCAGATAAAACAAAAACAGAAGAGACGGAGCCTATTAAGGCCTCCAACGTTATGACGATCTTCCTGGGTAAAGACAATAAGGCGCATTACATCTTTGGTAAGGCGGCTAATGAAGACCCAGAAGTAAAGACCGTCGGCTACGGCTACGAATTCCGGCAGGCAATTCAGGAGAATGCCCGCAAAGTTCCAGCCGATAAGTTTGTTGTGGTGGTGAAGCCAACCAAAGAATCAACCTACAAAAATATGGTTGATGTACTGGACGAAATGGCCATTACTAAAACCAAACGATACGCACTTGTGGATCAGTTAACCCCTGATGAGAAAAAACTTCTCAAGGATAAGGCTAAAATAGACGCATAACACCATGGCAGAAATAGACCCAAAGGCAACACTTGATGATATCGTGTTTGCCCACCGGAACAAATCGTATGGTGCTTACGATCTTCGGAAAACGTACCCTAAAACTGTAACCCGTGCCCTCGTTATTGGTGGTTTCCTGTTTACACTGGGTGTACTTTCTCCATCGATTATCAGTGCCTTGACGCCGGAGAAAAAAGAGGAGGCAATGGTAGAGGTGGACCTGATGAAGCTCCCACCACCACCAATTGACCCCAATGAGCCGCCACCGCCACCGCCACCGCCGGTTGAACTACCGAAGGTGAACACGGTGAAGTTCCTTCCACCGGAAGTAAAGCCGGATGAAGAAGTACCTGAAGAAACGCCACCACCAGCCGTTGAAGAGCTGAAAGAAGCAGTAGCAGCTGAAAAAACGCAGGAAGGTGACCCCAATGCCGAAGAGGTTATTGCTGCTCCTGAAGCGACGGCTGCTCCAACGAAGGTAGAGGTTGCTGTAGAAGCTGCTCCGAAAGAAGAAGAAATCTTTACGGTGGTAGAACAGCAGCCTGAATTCCCAGGAGGTATGGCCGCACTCGGTCAGTACCTGGGCAAAACGCTCCGGTATCCTGCTGCTGCGCAGCGGGCCAACATATCGGGTCGGGTATTCGTAAGCTTCGTTGTGAATACGGATGGTAGTATTCAGGACGTACAAGTTCTGAAAGGCCTTGGTTTCGGTACGGATGAAGAAGCTCAGCGCGTAGTAAAAACCATGCCGAAGTGGCGTCCTGGTAAGCAATCAGGTCGGCCGGTACGGGTGAAATACAACCTGCCGATCAACTTCACGCTGGAGTAAGCTTTTATGCGTAGACAAAATAGAGGTGCAGCCCAGTTAACGCTGTACATAGCAGCGTTGGCTTCGCTGGCGTATTTGGGAGGAGGCATCGCACTGATAGCCTCCTCTCAGTCTTTTGGCATGTTACCAGAGCCTGGCTTGCTTCGGTATAGTATGGGTGCCCTGCTAATCATTTATGGAGCCTTTCGGGCCTATCGGGCCTACCAACGTTTTCAGAATAATGACTAATCGATTTTGGGTGCTTATTGGGCTGCTATTGAGCCTGCTGGGATGTAGTACGAATAAACAGTTGGACAACCCATCGAGGGGTGAAATTGTCATTGCTGCCGACGAATCGTTCCAGCCATTGGTTATGCAGTTGACCTCTGCTTATTCAGGAATCTATCCTGACGCCCATTTTAAAGTGGTATACAAGCCTGAGCAGGAAGCCATCAATATGATGCTTAAAGACAGTGCCCGACTTGTGTTTACAACACGGGTATTAAAGCCCAATGAACAGGCTGTACTTAAGCAACGGAAGATCAAAGGAACAACCGAAAAAATTGCAACGGATGGCGTCGCCCTGATCATTAATAAGGCGAACACCGACAGCCTGATCACCATGAATGAACTTCAGGGTGTTTTCGGTGGACAGATTAAGCAATGGTCTCAATTAAAAGGTGGGAATCAGACAGCGCCAATAACTTTAGTCTTTGATAACAATAATTCCAGTAATTTGGAGTTTGTATTAAACACTTTTAATGTCAAAGACGTTAAGAATCTACGAATTTTCACTACCCACTCAAATCGTGAAGTGATTGATTTTGTTCGTAAAAATCCATCGGCATTGGGCTTTATTGGTGTGAACTGGATTAGTGACAGCGACGAACCCCTCTCCGTTGAGTTAGCGCGTGATTTACGGGTAATGGGTGTATCGTCTAAACCCAACCCAACGGGCCGGGACGATTACTTTCAGCCGTTTCAGGAGGATTTAGGTATGCAACGGTATCCACTACGGCGACCTGTGTATATTTTAAGCCGGGAGACTCATCCTGGCTTGGGGGGAGGATTGATAAATTATATCACTCGTGATGCTGGATCACTAATCATTCGTAAATTGGGACTTTGGCCCAAAATGCCATATGATCGAATCATTAACTTAACAAAGTGATTTAGTTTTTTTGGTTTAACAGCAATTTTTTAGTTTTGCTATTTGTTTTATAAGCGCAAACCTTTTTCATTTCCAATTTGAAATCCATGATGAACAACCAAAAGCAGTCGCTATTGACCATCCTGTTCGTTGGGGCTACCGTAACGACTCCTTTAGTGGCGCAGGATCTCCAATCAGCGTTGAAAGACATAGAGGCTGATCGATATACAAAAGCCGAGAAAACGCTAACTCAATTGGCCAGCAGTTCGCCAAATGCTGAAAATCAGTTTTATTTAGGCTATTACTATCTTCGGAGCGGTCAAGCCGATAAGGCTAAAGCAGCTTTCGAAAAAGGCGCAGCGGCTGATGCCAAAAATCAGTTAAACAATATTGGCTTAGCTGGTGTGGCTCTCTCTAAGGGAGATGGCCCAGCCGCTAAAACCCTGATCGATAATGCTGTTGCAGCAACCAAAAGCAAAGATCAGAATGTGTTGATTCGCGGTGGCGAAATGTATACCCTTTTCGAAGATCCAAAGAAAAATAACCCTGCTGAAGCTCTCCGTTTGCTGACGCTTGCCGATGAAAAGGACAAGAAGAATGAAAATGCTGAGATCGAAATGCTACTGGGTGATGCTTACTTCCTGAAAAACGATGGCGGTAATGCGATCACCAAGTATGAAAATGCAATGACCATTACGCCGAACCTGGCCGAAGCAAACTATAAAATTGGTCGGTTATACCTTCGTGGTAAAAACTACACTAAGGCTCAGGATTATTTCAAGTTGGCGATTCAAAACGATCCAGAGTTCGCGCCAACGTATCTGGCTTATGCCGACGCGTTAGCTAACTCGCGGGCTTATAAAAGTGCAGCTCAAAACTATGAACTTTACGTTCAGAAGAGTGGCACCACCGACCCTGAAAAATTACTGGACGTAGCTCGTTACAGATTCCTGGCCGAAGACTATCCAGGCGCTATTGCTTACCTGGACCAACAAAAAGGCAAAATCAACAACCCGATCATCGACCGGATGTATGGTTGGGCCTATACCGCACTGGGCAAAAATCAGGAAGCAATTCAATCGTTGAATAAGTTTATTACGGCTGCCCCTCAGAAAGTGATGGTGGACGATTATAAGTTTTTAGGCCGGGCAAATCTTCAATTGAATACGCCCGAAGGAGATTCCTTAGGTATTGCTAATCTTGAAAAAGCAGCACCAATGGATACTACTGAAAACTTGTATCGTGAAATCGCAAAGGCTTTCTACGATAACAAGAAATACGATAAAGCTGCTTCATACTATACCAAGACAATCCAGACGGACAAAAAACCACAAAACAATGATTATCTGTGGTTAGGATTGGCTAGCTACCAATATGCCCCACGTGTAGGTCGTGATAGCACCGCTGCTCCAATGGATACAGCACAGATTCGTCAGGTAAAACAGATGTATTATCTGAAAGCTGATTCAGCCTTTACAACGATGGCGCAAAAGATTGAAGCGGATGGTAAAAAATATCCTTTGGCTTATTATTATCGCGCTGGAGCTAATTATTATGCTTATGCGAACGACAAATTAAAAGGAGCAGAATTAGCTACTCCTCTTTATGAGAAATTTATTGAGCAGGCAACTACTCCAGATGCAACCGATAAAACGGATTATAAGCGGTATCTGATTACATCGTATAAATCTTTGGCTGGCTTTAGCTTACTGAAAAAGGATGATGCCAAAGCAAAAGAGTACTTCAATAAAGTGCTTGAGCTCGATCCGAACGACGAAAGCGTGAAGAAAGCGATGGAAGAACCAAAACCTGCTCCGGCAGCCCCAACGAAGCCCGCTCCTAAAGCGGCTCCTGTGAAGAAGAAAGTAGCCGGTAAATAAGCTGATTTTAGACAATAGAATAAAAAAGCGTAGGTTTGAAACCTGCGCTTTTTTATTTTGATACTAGAAAAGCATGACTATCAAGGAATATCACTATTATTTTTCCGGGGCAATTGTAACTTTGCGGGCGCAATTTTTTTGTCTAAAAACGACACCCCTTTAAAGAGCCGTATGCTTAATCTTGTACTGTTTGGCCCGCCGGGAGCAGGGAAAGGTACCCAAAGCGAAAAGTTAATTCAAAAATACAACCTGGTTCACCTCTCAACAGGCGATTTGCTTCGATCACAGATTGCGGCAGGTACAGAACTCGGTTTACGAGCCAAACAATTAATGGACAACGGCTTATTGGTGCCCGATGAAGTCGTAATTGGTATGATTGAAAGTAAACTACAGGAAAATCAATCGGCTCCTGGGTTTATTTTCGACGGATTTCCCCGTACCGTGAATCAGGCCATTGCCCTTGATCAACTGCTCGATCAGCACCAAACCCGCATTACGGTCATGGTAGCCCTGGTTGTCGACAGTGAAGAGTTGACACGACGGCTATTGTTACGCGGCCAAACGTCCGGTCGCCCCGACGATCAGAACGAAGAGCTGATTCGTCGGCGTGTCAAAGAGTACAATGACAAAACAGCTCCAGTAGCTGACTATTATAATCAACAGGAAAAATACGTAGCCATCGACGGCATTGGTAGTATTGAGGATATTTTCCAGACTATCTGCCAAAAAATTGAAGAGTCGGTAGTGCGGTAGAGAGATTTATGGCTTCGTCAAATTTTATTGATTACGTAAAAATAAATTGTCGGTCAGGTGCTGGCGGAGCTGGATCAGTCCATTTCCGTCGGGAAAAGCACACCCCTAAGGGCGGGCCTGATGGTGGTGATGGCGGTCGTGGTGGGCATATTATTTTACGTGGCAATGCACAGCTCTGGACACTCCTGCACCTGAAATACCGGAAACACGTCAAAGCAGGTAATGGCGTAGCTGGGGAAGGTGGTCGACGAAGTGGTGCCCAGGGCGAAGATGTCATTCTGGAAGTGCCACTTGGTACCATTGCCAGGCATCCTGATTCTGGTGAAAAACTAGCGGAGATTACAGAAGACCAGCAGGAAATTATTCTGTTCCCAGGTGGTCGCGGTGGTCTGGGCAATGATCACTATAAATCGTCGACTCAACAGGCTCCTTACTATGCCCAACCGGGTGAACCCGGCGTAGACGAATGGGTTATTCTGGAGCTTAAGTTATTGGCTGATGTAGGGTTAGTTGGCTTTCCAAATGCCGGGAAATCAACGTTACTATCGGTTCTATCAGCAGCCCGGCCCGAAATAGCCGATTACCCATTTACAACCCTTGTCCCTAATTTGGGGGTCGTTGCCTATAGAGATTTCAAGTCGTTTGTAATGGCCGATATTCCGGGCATAATAGAAGGCGCATCGCAGGGTAAAGGTCTGGGGCTTCGCTTTTTACGTCATATCGAACGAAATTCGGTGTTGCTATTTCTTATTCCGGCAACCTCTGACGATATTAGAAAGGAATATAATACACTGCTCAATGAGCTACGCGAGTTTAATCCAGAACTAATGGATAAAACCCGTTTACTGGCCATTACCAAGATTGATTTGGTCGATGCTGACACGTTAGCAGGCATCAAGGAGCATTTACCTAAGAAAATACCTGTTGCATTTATTTCATCGGTTAGCCAACGTGGGCTGGACGAGTTAAAAGATATTATCTGGCAAAATCTGACGACCGTTGATCCATCCTCTTAGACTTATACAAGTCGATGCATAAGCCTTGACTGGTCGTGTTTTCAATGATTATGAACCATATTTTCAGAACGCTCAGTACGACATTCTGTTTATTACTTTCTTTTCTGGCAACCGCACAGATTCAGGTTTCATTCCCTATTACCCGGGCGGTTTTTCAACGTAACCTTTCCAACGAAGCTACTTTCCGAATCACGGGGTATTATACCTCAATGGTTACTCGTATTGAAGCTCGTGTACAAGCCCGCGATGGTCAGGGAACTTCAACCGACTGGGCCACCATTCAGAATAACCCAACTGGTGGCGTATTTGCAGGCGACCTGAAAGGAAAAGGTGGCTGGTATAATCTTGAGGTTCGTGGCATGAACAACGACCAGCAGGTCGGTAATGTAACGACCGTTGAACGAGTTGGCGTTGGCGAGGTATTTGTTATTGCGGGTCAATCGAATGCACAGGGTGTCCATCAAAGTGCCCCAAACCCCCAAAACGACCGGGTCAACTGCGTGAATTACCAATATCCCGGCGATGGTTTTCCGAACGACCCTCCTACGCCAGTATTCACCTTACTAGATAATAATACGGCTGGATTTTCAATCGCTCCCAGAGGGATGGGAAGCTGGTGCTGGGGACAGTTAGGCGATCTTCTGGTAAAACGCCTGAATGTTCCTGTCATGTTCTTTAATGGAGCGTTTACAGGAACGGCCGTTCGAAACTGGCGCGAAAGTGCTCCCGAGGGCGGTATCGCTTACAGCGTTTATAGTGGAGGCCCCTATGGTAACCGGCAACCGTATATTAATCTAAAGCTATCGCTTCAGTTCTATGCCAATATGCTTGGCGTACGTGCCGTACTATGGCATCAGGGAGAGGCTGATAACCTGATCAACACGAGTGCAGCTTCTTATGCCAGTGACTTGCAGTTTGTCATTAATCAGGCTCGCCAGGACTTTGGTCAGAATATGTCGTGGATGGTAGCCCGGGCTAGCTACGGCGATTTCATCGGTGGCGTTGATTCGCAAATAATAGCGGGTCAGAACCAGGTTATTAGTACAGTATCGAACGTATTTGCCGGACCTAATACTGATGGCATTCAGGTACCTCGCACGCGCCCCCCTTTAAACGACCCAGATGGTGTACACTTTGATTATAACGGGCTTGTCGAAGTGGCCGATGCATGGAATGGGAGTTTAACGGATGCATTTTTCCAGGGATCCACTCCAATAAGTCCTGCTTTAGCACCAACTGTTAGTGTAGAGTGTGCCAGCAATAATAATTTAAAATTGACCGTCAATGGAGGTTATTCAACCGTGCAGTGGGAGTCGGGCGAATCAGGCAGTTCGATTACAAAAGGCGCTGGCACGTACCGGGCTAAGGTAAAAGATGCGAAAGGCAACACGTTTTATTCAGGTCAAATTCGGGTTTCAGATGCCCCAGTTGCTTTGGTAGTCGACAATCGTCCGCCTTCAGTATGTATCGGTAGCAGCCTTGCTCTGACCACCAATTACGATAATGTAACCTGGATCAATCAGCAAAATAACAGCACGGTAAGTACATCAAGAGGTTTCTCCACAAACTCAGCGGGTATTTATTACGTCCGTTACAAGGATGTTAGTGGTTGCGAATTTTCCTCAAACGCACTGAACGTAACGGTTAATCCATTGCCCGCTACACCCACCATTACCAACGATAAGCCAACAACCTTCTGTCAGGGCGATAACACAGCTCTCCGTGCCAGCAGTGACAATGTTCAATATAACTGGAGCGATGGTCAGAACAATAAAGTGGTTAATGTTGAGGCTTCGGGCTCCTATTTTCTGACCGTTACCGATCAGAATGGTTGTACATCGGCTCAATCGAATACCATTGTTGTAACAGCCAACCCCGTTCCTGCAAAGCCAGTCATTTCGGCCAATGGGCCCACTCTTTTCTGCGCTGATCGCAACGTCACCTTAACGGCTCCTCAGAATGTAGCTTACCAGTGGACTAGCGGTCAAACTACTCAAAGTATTACATTGAATCAATCGGGCACCTTCTCGGTGCGCACCCGCAATGAATTTGGCTGTACATCTGTACAATCGGACGAAGTGATCATTAAGGTTAATCCATTACCACAAACGCCCACTGTTTCGGCAGCAGGGATAACAACTTTTTGCGAAGGCAACCGGGTTACATTAAACGCAACCAGCGCTGTAGGTGTAGTCTGGTCTAGTGGACAAACTGATAAATCAATCCAGGTAACCTCTTCAGGCAATTATGCCGTGCAGGCTCGGGATGAAAACAATTGCCTATCTCCCTATTCATCGGTCATCCCGGTAAAAGTAAATCCTCTTCCCGCAACACCAACAATCCTCGCCAGCCCGTCGGCTACCATCTGTGAGGGCGATAAAGTGACGCTACGGGTAGATGGCCAGTATACCGTTTTCTGGAATACCGGCGATTCGACGCAAAATATTACCCGGACCACAGCGGGAACGTACTCGGCTAAAGTTCGGGATGTAAATGGATGTGTATCGGCTCAGGCAGGCTCAACAACTGTTGAGTTAAGGCCGCTACCGCCAGCTCCAACGCTCAATCAGGTCGGCACATACACATTACAAGCCATCAGTTCAACAAATGGGACTGTATTCCGCTGGCGCCACAACAATGATTCATTAGCGGTGCAAACGTCTACCATTAAAGCAAGTGAATCCGGAACCTATACGGCCCGTGCATCGATCGTTTATTCAGGAACACTGACCTGCTTCTCTCAGCCTTCAACTCCGCTGACATTTACGATCGACCCGAATGATAAGGGATTGAGCATTTATTCCAACCCTAATCCAGATAAAGTTTTAACAATAGAGACTCGGGAAAACCTGACCAACGCTACGCTGACTGTATACACCTTAACTGGTCAGGTAGTGCTGAAGACTGCTGTACCAGCTTTTGATGATCGAAAACAACTTACCTTAACAGCTATGCCGTCGGGTCTTTATATTCTGCGTGTGCAGTCGCCGGGTTTCGACGTAGCCAAGCGAATAATCCTCGGATTGTAATATTAATTTGGTTTTAACCGTTTAATCATAGCTACCAGCCTTAATTTTGCACTTTATTGGGAAACCGCGCTGATTCGGCAGGGATACCTGTCTTGATTAAGAGCGGTCTGATTTTTGCATATCTTTTTGTTACTGATCCATTTATACAGTAACGGTGTCCAAGTTATTGAAAGACAAAATGAGCAATCGTTATTTATTAGTGCATGTATTAGTGTGTTGCCTGACAGGGATGAGTACCTGGGCATTGGCTCAAAGTACTACCCCCATCATCAAAATTACCTATCCGGTAACCCGGGCCATTTTTCAGCGTGCGAATGACAATACCTGTACTTTTTATCTTTCGGGAAGTATCTACCAACCTGTCGACAGCGTTCAGGCCCGTGTTCAGGAGGAAGCGGCTGGGCAAGGATTAAGCACAAACTGGGTGACCATTCAGAAAAATCCACAGGGTGGCATTTTTCAGGGCTCTTTGAAGGCAAAAGGTGGCTGGTACCGGCTGGAAGTTCAGGCATTTGCCGGTGGGAGCGTAGTAGGTAGTGATGTCGTTCGGAAAATAGGTGTCGGCGAAGTATTCATTATCACGGGCCAATCCAATGCACAGGGATTCATTACAAGGGCTGGTTTAAACTATGGTGCAACGGCGGCCAACGATGATCGGGTAAATTGCTTAGCCTACGACAATATTGCCAAGAACTCATTAGCCGATCCTCCAGCTCCTGCCTTCCAGCAACTCACAGCAACAGCAATTATCGGTCCCCGTGGTCAGAGTGCCTGGTGCTGGGGATACCTAGGCGATCTGCTGGTTAAGCAATACAACGTGCCGGTATTGTTCATTAATACTGCCTGGGAAGCTACAACCATTCAGAACTGGACTGAAAGTGCGGATGGCAAAATCACTAAACAAATATTTGCTCTTGGTACACCCGACGAAAACTTTCCAGTCGGTATGCCTTATGGCAATCTGTTGGTTTCCTTACGGTATTATAGTTCGCTGTTAGGTCTGCGGGCAGTATTATGGCAGCAAGGTGAGTTTGATAATTTCCCATTGCATACGCCCCGAAAAGAGTACGCGAATTTAATGCAATATCTAGTCAACAAAACCCGCGCTGATATACAGAATTATCCAGCCTGGGTTCTGGCCCGATCATCGTATAGCAACAATTCGGTAAGTCAGGATGTGATTCAGGCTCAGAATGATGTGATCAACACCTACGCGAACAACGTATTTGCTGGCCCATTTACCGATAACATCCAAATTCCCCGCTTTGACGATGTTCACTTTGGCAACCGAACCACCAATAATCCAGGAGACAAAGGATTGATTGATCTGGGGCAAGCCTGGTACGAAAGTTTGAATACAGCCTTTTTTGCCAGTTCACTGCCGCTTCCTCCGTTGCCACAACCAACGATTAACATTAGCTGCGGGGCTTCGGGAAATTCATTAACGCTCGCACTACCTAACGCTTATAAATCGTATAGCTGGAATACCGGTCAGGCGACCCAGAGTATTACAGTTAGCCAGCCAGGTACGTATCAGGCTATTATAAAAGATGGAGGTGGCCGTACCTATTTATCGCCGATTCTGGAAGTACAAAATCCGCTTCAGCCACCTACGCCCACTATTTCACTGGCCAGTCAGCCAGGAAAAGCAGCCGATAGCCAGCAGCAAATTTGCGCTGATTCGTCCATAGCACTCATTGCCAATACCAGTGCCAATAGTACAGGAATATGGAGTGTTAGTACTACGACATCCATTGGCAGAACCATTACGCTAAATAAAGCTGGAACGTACACATTACAGGCGCAGAGCGTTTATGGCTGTAAATCGAGCCAGACGGCCAGCATCAATCTGACCGTTCGCCCTAAAGTGCCAGTACCAAGTATTGAACAGATCGGGCCCTATAGCTTACAAGCTGTACTGCCAACATCAACCGGCGGCCAGCCTGACCTGTTCGACTGGCGACGTAATAATACAGAAGTACTTCCTAAAAATGATGCAGTGATCAAAGTAGTTGTATCGGCTAACTACTCGGCCCGGACAAAAACTACTTTCACACTAGCAAACGGCACCAGTCTGACCTGCTACTCAACGTTTAGCACGCCTAAACCATTTACATTTGATCGGTCAACCGGCGGCTTGGTTATTTATCCCAATCCGTCTTCCGATGGGAAAGTGGCTATTGAAACTCTGGAGGATCTGAAAAATGCCGATATCGATGTATTCACGCTGACAGGCCAAAAGCTTTTTTCGAGTCAGGTTCCTTTGCTGGACCAACGCCAGGTAATTGATCTGTCAGGGCTAGCTCAGGGCGTGTATTTGATCCGCGTTCATTCCGCCGGTTTTGATTTATCCAAACGCGTCATCATCAATCGATAAACCGAATCAGCGACCATTTTACCAAAAGCCTTTTCTGTCCGAAAGGGCTTTTGGTTTTTTATCCAATGGATCAAATCAATCGGAATTGATTAAACAAGTCGTGTATCGTATATTTGATGTATATTTGACGCAAAGGCAACGGTGAGCTTATTCTCGTGAGTTTATTCGTTTTATCGCTACCTTTGCCCGTTCTTCGCAACCTAAGTCTATGAATGCAACCTATGTTCCGGCCGATTATCTGCCGGTGCTGATTCAGCTCGGTTTAGCACTGGGATTTATCGTAACGACGATGCTCGTCACCCACGCAATCGGCCCTAAACGCCACAGTCAGAAAAAAGACGATCCATTTGAGTGTGGGATTCCTGTTCAGGGCGATGCACGTACCCCCATTTCTATCAAGTACTTCCTGATTGCCATCCTTTTCGTTTTGTTCGATGTAGAAGTCATTTTTCTATATCCCTGGGCTGTTAACTTTAAAGGCCTGGGTGTAAGCGGTTTTATAGAGATGGTACTGTTCATGGGGCTGCTTCTGGCGGGTTTCTACTACATCATCCGCAAGGGTGTTCTGAAGTGGGAATAGCACTAACAAATGAATTTTAGAGCATATTTATTTGTTGTTATAGTAACTAACTACAACCGCAACGGCGGATCGTGTTTTCATGGCAACTGACATTAAGCTGGCTGAGGCTCCTGCAAGTTATGACGGACCAGGTTTTTCAGCTACTTCATTTGATAAAATCATCGGATTGGCACGAGCCAATTCGCTTTGGCCTTTACCGTTTGCAACCTCATGCTGTGGTATTGAGTTCATGTCGACGATGGCATCTCATTATGATTTAGGTCGTTTTGGGGCAGAGCGTCCTAGTTTCTCTCCACGCCAGGCCGATATGCTGCTGGTAGCGGGTACCATTGCCAAAAAGATGGCTCCCGTTGTGAAACAGGTTTATCTTCAAATGGCCGAACCGCGCTGGGTGATTGCCATCGGCGCCTGCGCATCGAGTGGCGGTATTTTTGATACCTACAGCGTATTGCAGGGAATCGACCGCATCATTCCGGTTGATGTGTATGTACCCGGTTGCCCTCCACGTCCCGAGCAGATTCTGGAAGGCGTACTGCAGGTTCAGGAGCTAGCCAAGAACGAATCGCTCCGTCGGCGAAATACCGAAGAATATCAGAAATTGCTGAATTCATATAGCATTCAATAAGTAACAGAATGAGTGAATAACTGAGTAGGTAACGTTCAAGAAGCCTTCTCCCTTATTCACTCATTCGTTTTCACTCATTCACTCTTTGCCAATGCTGACCAACGAGGAAGTTGCGCAGACCATCATCAACCAATTTGGCGAAGCCGTTACCGACTTCGATGATCCGTATAACCTGCTGACGTGTTCAACCAGCCGCGAGCAGATTATTTCGCTTGTCACATTCCTAAAATCGCACCAGACCTACCAGTTCGGCTTTCTGACCGATATTACGGCTGTTCATTATCCAGACTCAGCTGGAAAAGAGTTTTGCGTCGTCTATCACCTGCATAGTCTGATCAACAATTTCCGGTTACGAATCAAGGTGTATCTTACGGCCGACGATGTTCATATTCCAACGTTAACGGGCCTTTTTGCCAGTGCAAACTGGATGGAACGGGAAACGTTTGACCTGTTCGGAATCATTTTCGACGGACACCCTGATTTACGGCGGATTCTGAATATGGAAGAGATGGATTATTTCCCCATGCGTAAAGAATATCCGCTCGAAGACGGTACCCGGCAAGATAAAATAGATGCATTGTTTGGACGATAATCAATGAGTAATTGAGTGATTGAGTGATTGAGCGGGCTGGCCCTCCAGCGAATTTCTCTTCACCCAGTCACTCAATCGCTCAATCACTCAATAAACAAATGGTTTCTGAAGAACTCGATATAGCTAATAAAAACTTACCCGCCGAACAAGGTCCAGTTCAGTATGTCAATGAACTGACAACATTGAATCTGGGGCCTACTCACCCCGCTACGCACGGTATTTTCCAGAACATTCTGCAAATGGATGGGGAGAAAATCGTGTCGGGGGAACAGACCATCGGCTATATCCACCGTGCCTTTGAAAAGATTGCCGAACGGCGCCCCTTTTATCAGATCACGACCCTTACCGACCGGATGAACTACTGTTCGTCGCCTATTAACAACATGGGCTGGCACATGACAGTCGAGAAGTTATTAGGCATTGAAATTCCAAAGCGAGCTCAGTATATCCGGGTCATTATGATGGAGTTGGCCCGTCTAGCTGACCACCTCATCTGCAACGGGATTCTGGGTGTTGATACGGGTGCTTTTACCGGCTTCCTGTACATTTATCAGGAACGGGAGAATATCTATGAAATCTACGAAGAGGTCTGCGGTGCCCGATTAACGACCAATATGGGACGTATTGGCGGCATGGAACGTGACCTCTCTCCCACGGCTATTCGTAAGATCAAAGAACTGATTCCCCGCTTCCGTAAAGTTCTGACCGAGTTCGAAAACCTCTTCAACCGCAACCGGATTTTCATGGATCGGGTCATTGGTGTTGGCGGCATTTCGGCAGAGCGGGCGTTGAGCTACGGATTTACCGGGCCAAATTTACGGGCTGCCGGTGTCGATTACGATGTGCGGGTCATGAATCCATACTCGTCGTATGAGGATTTTGAATTCGATATTCCGATCGGCCAAAGTGGTGATACGTATGACCGCTTTATGGTTCGGAATGCCGAGATGTGGCAAAGCTTACGGATCATTGAACAGGCTATCAACAACCTGCCCGAAGGTTCGTATTACGCCGATGCTCCACAGTATTATCTGCCTCCGAAACAGGAAGTGTATAAGAACATGGAAGCTCTAATCTATCACTTTAAAATTGTGATGGGTGAGATCGACGCTCCGGCTGGCGAAGTATACCATGCTGTGGAAGGAGGTAATGGTGAGTTAGGTTTCTATCTGATCAGCGATGGTGGTCGCGCTCCCTACCGCCTACACTTCCGTCGGCCTTGCTTTATCTACTACCAGGCTTACCCGGAAATGTGCAAAGGACTGACCCTGTCCGATGCCATCGTGATTATGAGTAGCATGAACGTAATTGCCGGTGAGTTAGACGCGTAGTCTAAATACAATTGGTTATGAAAGTCGATTGGGAAGAATTAGTAACCACATCGCATCTCGATACGGTGGGCTTAATTCGCCAACTGATCGACGAGCATGAGTACGAAGAGGCCAAAGAAGGTCTCAATGAATTATACGAAGCTATGGGAAGGGCCGAACGGCATGCACTCAATAGCCAATTACGCCGATTGATGGTCCATATTCTTAAGTGGAAGTATCAACCTAATAAGCGTAGCACAAGTTGGGTTCGGAGTATCGTAAATGCGCGACTGGAGATTAGAGAATTACAGGATTATATGCCTTCACTTAATCAGCAGTATATTGAAAGTGTTTGGCAGCATAATATCAACGCTGCTATCGAAGGAGCTAAAGCTGAAATGAATCTTTCGCGCAAGGATAAATTTGAACCCGTCGAATTAACCTGGGACGAAGTCTTTGAGGATGAATACCTGCTGTAAATAATGACAACAGAAACAAACCATTCTGCTATACAATTTACGCCCGACCGTCTGGAACGGGCTAAAGAAATTATTGCCCGATACCCGGAAGGCAAACAGAAATCTGCTTTACTTCCTTTGCTGCATGTATTACAGGAGCAGGAAGGTTGGACCAGTATAGAAGGTATGGACTATGTAGCCCGTATGCTCGACATCCAACCGATTGAGGTGTATGAAGTAGCTACGTTCTATACCATGTTTCACCTGAATCCGGTCGGCAAGCACGTCATAGAATACTGCCGGACAGGGCCTTGCTGCCTGATGGGTGGAGAAGAAGTGTACGCTCATCTCAAGACCCGGTTAGGCATTGATGCGGGGCAAACCACCGTCGATGGCCGATTCACGTTGAAAGAAGTCGAGTGTCTGGCTGCTTGTGGCATGGGCCCCGTTTTCCAGATTCGGGAAAAATACTACATGAACCTCACCAATGAGCGTGTAGACGAAATCATTGACGAACTGTCGAAATAATCCACTCATGGCAACTAAAATATTAACCGAGCATATTAACGTCCCTGGCATCGAGACGTTCGACGTATATCGGAAACAGGGCGGGTACACGGCTGTTGAAAAGGCCATCAAGACCATGACACCCGATGCCATTGTTGAAGAAGTAAAAAAAGCCGGTGTCCGTGGCCGGGGTGGTGCAGGCTTCCCGATGGGTATGAAGTGGAGCTTTCTGGCTAAGCCCGAAGGTGTTCCCCGCTATCTGGTCTGCAATGCCGACGAATCGGAGCCGGGTACATTCAAGGACCACTACCTGATGAAGAATATCCCTCACCTGCTCATTGAGGGAATGATAATTTCATCATTTGCACTGGGTGCCAATAAGTCATTCATCTACGTGCGGGGTGAGTTGATGTATGTCATACACATCCTCGAAAAAGCTATCGCCGAAGCGAAAGCGAAAGGATTTCTGGGTAAAAATATTCTGGGTAGCGGCTACGATCTTGAACTGGTCGTTCAGCCCGGTGGCGGAGCGTACATCTGTGGCGAAGAAACAGCCCTGCTCGAATCGTTGGAAGGTAAGCGTGGTAACCCACGTAATAAACCACCATTCCCAGCCGTAAAGGGATTATATCAATGCCCCACCGTGGTTAACAACGTGGAGTCGATTGCCACTACTTCCTGGATCGTCAACAACGGCGGTGATGCGTATGCAGCCATTGGCATCGGTCGCAGTACGGGCACTAAGCTGATTTCGGCATCGGGGCATATCAATAAACCAGGCGTTTACGAAATTGAGCTTGGCGTACCAGTTGAGGATTTCATCTTTGCCGATGAATGGTGTGGCGGTATTCGGACCGGGCATAAATTTAAAGCACTGGTAGCGGGTGGTTCTTCAGTACCCATTTTACCCGCTAATCTGGCCTTAACACTGGCCAACGGCGAAAAACGTTTAATGTCCTACGAGTCCCTGTCCGATGGTGGATTTGCCACGGGCACCATGCTTGGATCGGGTGGTTTTATTGTATTCGACGAAACATCCTGTATTGTTCGGAATACGTGGAATTTCTCCCGCTTCTACCACCACGAGTCCTGCGGTCAGTGTAGCCCCTGTCGGGAAGGAACCGGCTGGATGGAAAAAGTGCTCCACCGAATTGAGTACGGTCATGGTCATCAGCAGGATATTGACTTGTTAGTTGATGTTTCTAAAAAGATTGAAGGGAATACCATTTGCCCACTCGGTGATGCCGCAGCCTGGCCAGTAGCCAGCGCTATTCGACATTTCCGGGATGAGTTTCAGTGGCACATCGATCACCCCTCCGAAGCAACGCAGCCAGGAGCTGTGTATCGGGGTGAGATGGCTCTGATCTAAATTTATTCACTCGAAATTGTCATTATGCCGTTTTTTCTAGTCAGCGTATATAACCTTCTGAAAGCCCAGACCTGGTTACTTACGCTGATTTTCTGTCTGGCCTGTACGATTGTTATCTTCTTTGTGAAGGTGAAATTCGCTACGAGCTACTTGCCTGATATTTCGGGTTCAGAACGGAGTACAACCTACGGCATCCAGCTAGTAGCCGATGGAAGGCCCTTGTATTATAACCCTGAAATTCCGCCTTTCTGGGTTACCCAATACGCCCCGCTTTACTATCGGCTCGTTGGCACCATTTACCGGATAATCGGCTGGGACCCGACGCAGGTGTTTCGTATCCAGTTACTAAGTCGAATGGTGTCGTTTGCGCTGGTAATGGGATCGATGCTGGTTGTTTTCGTAACAGGACTGCGGCAATTGAAACTTCGGCTGGTACAGAATGTCGTTTTATGTTGTCTCGTCTTTGGCGTTTTACAGCATTGGCATTTGACGAATTCCCGCGTCGACAGTTTACTCTTTCTGTGTACAACGACCCTTCTTTACTGTGCGCTGGAGGGGCTCAAGAAACCAGCTATCTGGAATGGGTATTGGATCAGTGCGGCTTTGCTCGCGGTTGTTGCTTTTTTCGTGAAGCAAAGTGGTATGATTCACATCGCCGTAATTCTGGGGTTTCTGTTCATTACCGCTCAATGGCGTGTGCTGTTTAAAACACTCGGCATAATGGCCGCTTTATTTCTGGTCTTAACGCTGTTGCTGGATGAAGGGCATATGGGCATTTTCTTCCAGAATTTGTTCATCAGTGTCACCTTACCGCTTTCGCCGGGTTGGTTTTACGGATACACGTTTCGCTACCTGATTCCGGCAGCTAGTCTACTGATTGCGGTCGCGTGGCTAATCAGTCTAAAGTGGTTGTTCACGAGTCTCGATGTTCGTCAACAGTTTCTTTCATTAGCGGCTATACTCTTCTTTGGGTTTGCCACGGCAACTGCCTTTAAACATGGTGCAGCAGTAGGTTATTATCATGAGTTCGCGTATACAGGCTTACTCATAATATTTTGGTATTTTTGTGATGCAATAAAGATTCCGTATACGAGCAGCTTAGGTCGCTATCTGTTTCCGGCAATGGTCTGCATGACTATGCTCTATTTTGCCAGCCAACAGTTAGAAAGTCACCTCAATACTGACTATGGCTATTATGCCCGACAGTACCGCGATGAAATGCTCGTAAAGTCGTTCGTAGAGCCTCAGTTGGGTAAACAGGATTATGTTGTAGCGCTTATGGGCGATAATTATCGCGGCTGGCTACTTCAACAAATGCTGTTCCGCCATCAGTTGGCCTATACCGACGACATTATACGGTTTTTGTATATTGGTAAAAAGTACAATTTTAATCAGTTCACGAACCTGGTAAAGCAAGGTTCTATTAAATTTATTATTTCGCCTAAAAAGCAACCTCTTCATTATTTCGCTTTCGAGTACACATTCGACCCAAAAGATTATGTGCTTCAGAAGGAAATAAGTGGTTATCAGATTTTTAAGCATATTTAGAACCACATGGGATGTGGTTATTAGTCAACTTAGCTAACGATTATGGCTGAACAGGAAATAAAGCCGCAATTACTGAAAGTCACAATAGACGGGATTGAGGTCGAAGTAGAGCCAGGCACAACTATTTTGCAGGCAGCTCGTAAAATTGGCCCGGCGGTAGCTCCACCGGCCATGTGCTACTATCAGCCTCTGAAAGGCAGCGGTGGAAAATGCCGGGCGTGTTTGGTACGGGTAGCCGCCGGATCCGCGAAAGATCCGCGACCAATGCCCAAACTGGTTGCTTCCTGCCTGACGACTGTACAAGATGGAATGATCGTCGAAAATGAAACCAGCCCACAGGTAGTTGAAGCCCGGAAAGGTGTTGTCGAGTTTCTGTTGTTAAATCATCCACTCGATTGCCCCGTTTGTGATCAGGCTGGCGAATGCGATCTTCAAAATTTTGCGTTTGATCATGGCCGTGAAACCACTCGGTATGAAGAAGATCGGCGGACTTTTGAGAAGCGCGATATTGGTCCATATATCCAGTTGCACATGACGCGCTGCATTCTTTGTTACCGTTGTGTGTTTACAGCCGATCAGATTACTAATAAACGGGTGCATGGTGTAATGGGTCGTGGCGATGCTGCCGAAATCAGTACCTACATTGAAAAAGCCATCGATAACGATTTCTCAGGAAATGTCATCGACGTATGTCCGGTTGGCGCCTTGACCGATAAAACTTATCGATTCAAAAACCGGGTTTGGTTTACAAAGCCTGTCGATGCACACCGTGACTGCCCAACCTGCTCAGGAAAGGTAACGCTCTGGTATCGTGGAGAGGATGTAATTCGGGTAACGGCCCGGAAGAACGAATGGAACGAGGTGACGGACTTCATCTGCAACACCTGTCGCTTCGATAAAAAGAAAACCAGCGACTGGACCATTGAAGGGCCTACGAAAATTTCGCGGAGCTCGGTTATTTCGGCCAATAAGTACCGTAGAGATGAAATCAAGCCCTCATTTGGTCAGCGGTTGGCAGCGGCCGAATATAAATCCATTCATGATGAGCGTGATACATCGCAATTGGGTATTCAACAATTAGCGCCAGAGCGCTTTGCGAAGGTGTTACCTTCCGCTCTGGAACCAGAACCGTAATAAGTTGAAAAGTTGTAAAGTCATAAAGTTTCAGCGTTTGCTTTCTTCTCGTGTGACTTTACAACTCTATAACCTTATAACTTTATAACTCACAAAATGGAATTACCCGTATTAATCGTAAAAGGGCTGATTATCCTCGTCATCTTCGGGATAACGCTCCTTATTGCGACCTATTCAACGTATGCCGAACGGAAAGTGGCAGCCTTTCTGCAAGATCGTATCGGCCCGAACCGTGCTGGCCCCTGGGGTCTTTTACAACCTATTGCCGATGCCGGTAAAATGTTCTTCAAGGAAGATTTTATCCCTTCTCAGGCTAGTAAGTGGCTGTTTATCCTGGGGCCTTGTCTGGCTATGCTTACGGCCCTGATGTCGAGTGCGGTAATCCCATTTAGCGATAGTATCCGGTTTGTCTGGGATAAAATCAGTTACGACATTCCAGTTCAGGGTATCGAGATCAACATCGGAGTCTTGTACATTTTCGGCGTAGTATCGCTGGGTGTATACGGTATTATGGTCGGTGGCTGGGCCTCAAATAACAAGTTTTCATTATTAGGTGCTATACGGGCTGCTTCGCAGAACATTAGCTACGAAATTGCGCTAGGCTTATCGCTAATCACGATTTTGATGATGACGGGCTCGCTCTCGCTCCGGGCTATTATTGATGAGCAAGCTACGTTCTTCGAGTGGAATGTGTTTACTCAGCCGCTGGGTTTCGTCATTTTCCTGACCTGCGCTTTTGCCGAGTGTAATCGTACCCCATTCGATTTACCTGAGTGCGAAACAGAACTGGTCGGTGGCTATCATACTGAGTATAGCTCTATGAAGCTGGGATTCTATCTCTTTGCCGAGTATATCAACATGTTTGTATCGTCGGCATTTATCTCGGCACTTTATTTTGGTGGTTTCCACTACCCATTCATGAGTCTGGTAAACGGTGCTCTTGAAAATTCACTGGGTGCAGTGACTGGCCATAACATCGCGACGCTTATCTGTTTTGTTGTTTTCTTCGCCAAGATTTTCTTCTTCATTTTCTTTTTCATGTGGGTACGGTGGACATTACCCCGTTTCCGCTACGATCAGTTGATGAACCTGGGCTGGAAAACCTTTATTCCGCTGTCGATCCTCAACGTTGTTATTACCGGCGCAGGATTGTTATATGATTTTAAATACGCAACCTGGTTAATCGCTGTTGTCATGGTTGTGTTGGCTGTTACGTCAACAAGCCGCGCACCCAAGAGCGAAACCATACCGCAAGGAACAGTTTAAGTTAAATTGTACGGTCTTTCGGCTTATAACTGAAAGCTCCCATACCGAAAACTGAAAAGAATGCAGTTAACAAACCGCTCTAAACAGGTCAGTAACAAAGAGATGACGCTGGCGGAGAAAATGTATCTACCAGCCATTGTTGGGGGATTAGCGATCACACTTCGCCACTTTTTCCGTAAAAAGGTCACCATTCAATACCCGGAAGTGAAGCGCTATCTGGGACCTATCTATCGTGGTCATCATGTATTGAAGCGCGACGAACAAGGTCGTGAACGTTGTACAGCCTGTGGTCTTTGTGCCGTTGCTTGTCCAGCCGAAGCTATTTCGATGGTTGCCGCCGAACGCAAAAAAGGCGAAGAGAACCTGTACCGCGAAGAAAAATATGCCGCTGTATATGAAATCAATATGCTGCGCTGCATCTTCTGCGGCTTATGCGAAGAAGCCTGCCCTAAGCAGGCCGTTTATCTGCGTCATGACCGCATGGTGCCTGTTTTCCAGGAACGTGATGAGGTCATTTATGGTAAAGACCGGCTGGTAGAGAAGATGGACGATCGTTATATCCGTGTAAATAATTCGGAAGTAAAGACGACCCCAACCGAACCCAGTTTAACCCGGGCAGCTACCTAGTATCAATAAGCCAGAAATGGTCAAGAATTGTCAGGTGTGGTTACGTGTTGACAAAACCTGACAACGTTTGATCACACTTGACATTACTTGCCTACGAACTATGAATGAATCTTTAGATTTCTTTAAGAATTTAACCCCCACCGGCTACTTATTTCTGGCACTGACGGTTATTACTCTGTTCAGCGCCATTGGCGTCGTAACGGCCCGTAATCCGATTTATAGTGTTTTGGCCCTGATTGCTACATTCTTTTGTCTGTCAGGACATTACATTCTGCTCAATGCTCAGTTTTTAGCAGCCGTTAACATTATCGTTTATGCAGGGGCTATCATGGTATTATTCCTGTTTACGATCATGTTCCTTAATCTTCGGAGAGAAGATGAAGAATCGAAGACCAATTTGACAAAGATGATTTCGGTCGTAATTGGCGGTGTACTGATGGTTATGCTCATTACCATTTTCCGGGCTAAGAGCGCACAGGTACCAACCGTTAACCAGATGTCTTTTGATTCTAAAACAGGGTTAGTTGAAAATCTGGGACGACTATTATACAATGATTACATCCTGCCCTTCGAATTGGCATCGGTATTATTCCTGGTTGCCATGGTTGGCGCTGTGATGCTGGGTAAACGCGAAGCGGGTGATCGGCATTTCTGACCGCACAGGCGGCCCTGCAGGATTTATCTGATTTGCCTGATTAACCTGATTTTTTTAGCCGCTCGAACGAGCGGCTTTTTTTATGACTACTATCTGAATGAGAAGAAACAATGAGATTGTTACTTTATACACCAAATAGCAAAGGCATGTTACGGACATTATTTTTCTTCCTGCTAATTGGCATTCAGGTATCTTTCGCCCAGAAACAAGTACAGACAGATTCTGTATTAATTGAAGGACATTACCGGACATTCCATTTTCTTAAATCACCCAAGCCCGGTGCTATGTTGATTTTTGTGCTACACGGCTCAGGTGGCGAAGGACTTGGAAACCGAAAAGGAGCGGTTAAACTGGAAGAAAAGCAAGAGGCCGAAAATTTATTGATCGTCTATCCCGACGGCTATAAACGCTATTGGAACGAATGCCGGAAAACAGCGCAAACGCTGGCCAACAAAGAAGATATTAACGAAAATGCCTTTTTTGAGGCTATGATCCGCTATTTCGATAAAAACTACCAGATCAATCCGAAGCAGGTTTTTGCGGTTGGCACTTCAGGTGGAGGACATATGGCTTATAAACTTGCCTTGACCATGCCCGAACGTATGCGAGCCATTACCGCTTTGATTGCCAATTTGCCCGACACCAATAATATCGACTGCGCTGAAAAGCGTATGGCAATACCCGTCATGATTGTCAATGGTACCATCGATACGGTCAACCCCTATGAAGGTGGTGAAGTAATAACCGGCGGTATAAGCCTGGGACTGGTACGTTCTACCGAACGGACTTTCCATTACTGGGCCGATCTGGCCGGGTATACTGGCTCACCGAAGAAAGAGCTATTACCCGATACCGACCCTAACGATAAGAAAACAATCGAGCGATACACGTTTAAAGAAAAAGGAAAACCCGAAGTCACGCTGCTCAAAGTAATTGGCGGTAAACACGACTATCCCAACGACATCAACGTTTATCTCGAAGCACTAGCTTTCTTTAAGCGACAATTATAGGTAATGGATAATTTAAAATGAATATTGAACAATGTGGTTCACCTATTCAGGCCCATTTTACATTATTCATTATCCATTGACCATTAATCTCTTTTGGAATATGGCAGAAAAATAGTATGCTTGCATAATAATTTACATATCATTGTAATGAATCCATCCGAAAATTGGTTATTACAGTGATAATTCTGCTAAGCCAGTAATCAAAAGAACGTTTATGGATGCATACATTGTAGCCGGATACCGCACGGCTGTGGGCAAAGCTCCACGCGGAGGCCTCCGTTTTACCCGCCCCGATGATATGGCGGCTGAAGTAATCAAGCATTTAATCAGTCAGGTTCCTAATCTCGACCCAGCCCAGGTTGAAGACTTAATTGTTGGTAACGCGGTCCCTGAAGCCGAGCAGGGTATGCAGATTGCCCGATATATTGCCTTGTTGTCCTTACCTAAAAGTGTCCCTGGCATGACCATCAACCGTTATTGCGGTTCTGGTTTGGAAGCTATTGCGATAGCTTCGGCAAAAATCCATGCCGGACTTGCCGACTGTATCATAGCGGGCGGTACCGAGTCTATGTCGCTAGTGCCCGTAATGGGCTGGAAAACGGCGTTGAACTATGAGATTGCCAAAACGCATCCTGATTATTACATCGGTATGGGGCTGACTGCCGAGCAGGTAGCCCAACAGTTTAAAATCAGCCGTGACGCACAGGATGAATTCGCCCTGGAATCCCATCTGAAAGCGCTGGCAGCCCAAAAAGAAGGGCGGTTTACGGATGAAATTGTTCCAATCAAAGTAGCTGAAACTTACTTTGACACCGAAAGCGGCAAAAAGAAAACACGCGAATGGACGGTTGCCCAGGACGAAGGCCCACGTAAAGACACTAGTGCTGAAGGACTGGCCAAACTGAAACCTGTCTTTGCTGCGGGTGGCTCGGTAACGGCTGGCAACTCCTCGCAAACCTCCGACGGAGCCGCTTTTGTGATCGTGATGTCGGAACGATTGGTTAATGAACTGAACCTACAGCCTATTGCCCGCATGGTATCATATGCGACAGCGGGGGTAGAGCCTAAAATAATGGGCATTGGCCCTGTAGCCGCTATTCCTATCGCCTTAAAAAAGGCAGGTCTGAAGCAGGACGATATTGAGCAAATTGAACTAAACGAAGCCTTTGCTGCCCAAGCCTTAGCCGTCGTTCAGGAATTAGGGCTCGACCGGAGTAAAATTAACCCGAACGGTGGTGCTATTGCATTAGGCCATGCCCTGGGATCAACTGGTGCTCGTCTGTCAGTACAACTGCTGAATGAGATGCGTCGCCGTGATCAAAAATATGGTATGGTTTCTGCCTGCGTAGGTGGCGGGCAAGGCGTGGCCGGTATCTTCGAACGATTGAATTAAATGTAACGCTGTAGCGTGGTGATGCGGCATACCGACATCACCGCGTTACATTCGCTAAAAAATTAATAGTATGCTTGCATACTACTTTTGAAATGATTTTATTTGTTTCAAAATAGTATGCAAGCATAACAAATTCCTGACACATGATTGCGACAGAACCTAAAGCCTCAATCAAAGGGGGCGAATTTCTGATTAAAGAAACCGAAGCCTCACAGGTATTTATTCCCGAAGAATTCACGGAAGAACAACAAATGATTGCGGCTACCTGCCGCGAGTTTCTGGAGCGTGAAATCTGGCCACGTCTGGACGAAATCGACAACGCCAAATCGCCGGAGCTGATTTCATCCTTAATGGATAAGGCTGGTGAGCTGGGCCTTTTGGGTACTTCGGTGCCTGAGCAGTACGGCGGCTTTGGTACGAATTTCAATACATCTATGCTGGTAGCTGAAACAACCGGCGCCGGACACTCGTTTTCCGTAGCCCTATCGGCACATACTGGTATTGGTACACTACCGATCGTATATTACGGCAATGAGGATCAAAAATCAAACTACCTGCCGAAGCTGGCCAGCGGAGAATGGAAAGCGGCTTACTGCCTGACCGAACCCGATTCGGGATCAGACGCTAATTCGGGAAAAACCAAAGCTATACTGACCGAAGATGGCAAACATTACATCTTGAACGGTCAGAAAATGTGGATCACGAATGGTGGATTCGCAGACCTCTACATTGTGTTTGCTAAAATTGAAGAAAACGGCCAGACAGATAAAAATCTCACCGCATTTATTGTTGAGCGCACGTATGAAGGCATCACGATGAATGAACCGGAGCACAAGATGGGCATCAAAGGCTCCGACACTCGCCAGATTTTCTTCAACGATGTAAAAGTGCCGGTCGAAAATCTTCTGTCGGAACGTGGTAATGGCTTCAAAATCGCAGTCAATATTCTAAACATTGGCCGGATTAAGCTGGGTATCGCGGCCGTGGGCGGTTCGAAGGAAGTCATTAACAATGCTGTACGATATGCTAATGAACGGAAGCAGTTTAAAACAGCTATTGCCAACTTCGGGGCCATTAAGCACAAACTGGCCGAAATGGCGATAAAAGTATATGTATCCGAAACAGCATCGTATCGGGCTGGTCAGAATATCGATGACCTGATCGAAGACCTCAAAGCCAATGGGATGGAAGATGGTCAGGCGAAGCTGAAAGCGCTTGAGCAGTTTGCCATTGAATGCGCCATCATGAAAGTACACGGCTCCGAAGCGCTCGATTATGTCGTAGACGAAGGTGTTCAGGTATATGGCGGTATGGGTTATTCGGCCGATGCTCCCATGGATCGGGCTTACCGCGATGCGCGTATCAACCGGATTTTTGAGGGGACGAACGAGATCAACCGAATGCTGATCGTCGATATGATGCTAAAGCGGGCTATGAAAGGTGAACTCGATCTAATGGCACCTGCCATGGCCGTTGCCAAAGAAATCATGTCGATTCCAGACTTTAGCTCGGACGAGGAGGAAGGCGTATTCGTCGCTGAGAAAAAAGTGCTGAAAAACCTGAAAAAAGCGGCCTTGATGGTTGCTGGTGCGGCTGTTCAGAAGTTTATGATGTCCATTTCGGATGAGCAGGAAATCCTGATGAATGTAGCCGACATGGCCATTGAGATCTATGCCGCAGAATCAGTCCTACTTCGAGTCGAAAAACTGATCGGTACGAAAGGCGAAGAAGCCGTAGCCTTACAGAAACAAATCGCCTTAGTTTATCTGCACGAAGCCGTTGAAAAAGTAGCCAGTGCCGGACGTGCCGCCGTTACGTCGTTTGCCGATGGCGATGAACTACGCGGTATGATCATGGGATTGAAGCGGTTTACGAAAATTGACCCAATGAATCTTAAAGATGCCCGTCGTCAGATTGCCGATGCTATGATTGCGGAGAACAAGTATATTTTTTAATCATCAGCAGCTAAAGTGCAGCGGGCCGACTCTGTTTCAGGGTTGGCCCGTTTGCTTATATGCCAGCCTCATCGCTACTTTCCCACATAAGAGTCTTCTCCTATTTATTGTACACTGACGGACAACCCGTGTCCACTTACGGACATTGGTCAAAAGGCAAACAGGCTCTATTTAACGGAAACAGCCATTTATGAAATTGGCTACCTATTTGCTATACAAATGAGTAGAATACTAAATAGGTGCCAATGAAAGGTTCTCAACTAGGTGAATTTGAAGAGATCATTTTGCTAACGATTGCATTACTCTACGATGATGCCTACAGTGTAGCGGTCATGGAAGAGCTTAGCAACCGATTGGAGCGCCCCATGAGTCTAGGCGCTGTCCACCGAACCATGCAGCGGCTCGAAGAAAAAGGACTTGTTCAGTCGCGATTCGGTGACTCGACCGCTGAGCGGGGTGGGCGACGCAAACGGTTGTTTATTGTAACGCCCGTAGGAGAACAGGCTTTGCAGGAAGCGCGTAAAATTCGGAATGACCTATGGGCCGATATTCCCAAAGCTGCTTTTGGAGGGAGCCTGGCATGAAGTGGCCCCGAACACCCCACAAACACGAAAAAGAACCAGGGCCACCCCGTTGGGCTCAACGGCTTCTGGAGCGCATCGCGGCCCCTCACTTACTTGAAGAGCTTCAGGGCGACCTCGATGAACTATTCTACAAACGCAGCCAGCAACGGGGTTATACCAAAGCCCGGCTCTTATATATCTGGGATTTGCTACTACTGCTGCATCCCAGACTCTGGCGACGCGAACCGACTCCCCAGTTCAAGCCCCGATATACAAAATATAGTGACGTATCTAAACTATCATCCCTACATCCAATCATGATCCGTTCGTATCTAAAACTCGCTTTTCGTAATCTGGCCAGGCACAAGGGTTATTCAACCATCAACATTGCCGGTCTGTCTGTCGGTATGGCCGTAACGATGCTGATTGGGATTTGGGTACAAGACGAAGTATCGGCCAACAAGCATCATAAAAACTACGCAACCCTCTATCAGGTCAAACTGAACCAAACCTTCGATGGCAAACGGGGTACACAGGACGCTATACCGTTTCCATTGGGCGACGAATTAAAGTCCAAGTACCCCGACTTTAAAGCCGTGGCGATGTATCAGCGATCAGAAGGGACTCGTTCGTTGATTGTTGGTGATCAGAAATTCCTAAAGAATGGAATTTATATTGGCCAGGATGCCATTGATATGTTTTCACTACCCGTCCTGAATGGCGATAAAAACCCACTAAAGGAACCTTATTCGATCGTTCTTACGGATGAAACGGCCCGAACGCTTTTCGGGAATCAGGAGCCCATTGGCAAGATTGTTCGAATCGACAATTCGGTCGATCTGAAGGTAACAGCCGTAGTCGCCAAACAGCCTACCAATGCTACGCTACAGTTTGATTATTTATTGCCCTGGCAATTGCAGGAGGCTCGCTATGACTGGGTAAGAAACAAGGCGAAAACCGACTGGCGAAACAACGATTGGGGCGTATTCGTCCAGTTGAAAGAGGGCATCGATCCGGCACAAACCAACGTAAAAATTAAAGATGTAATACTAACCCATTTAGCAGCCAACGACCCCACGTCGAGAAACCAGGTCAAGCCCGAAATTTTCCTGCATCCGATGTCCAAGTGGCGGCTTTATTCGGACTTTACCGAAGGGAAAAATACAGGCGGTTTCATTAAGTATGTTCGGCTGTTTGGCATTTTCGGTCTGTTTATTCTGGTCATCGCCTGCATCAACTTTATGAATCTCAGTACGGCCCGCTCCGAAAAACGGGCTAAAGAAGTGGGTGTTCGCAAAGCCGTTGGCTCTGGTCGTGAGCAATTGATCGGTCAGTTTTTAAGTGAGTCTATCCTAATTGCGACTATGGCATTGGTCATAGCCTTAGTCATTGTTCTGGCTTCGCTACCTTTTTTCAATACGCTCACGGAGAAAACAATGACGATCGAATTTGGCAATCCCCTGTTCTGGGGTACTACACTGGCATTTACTTTATTTACTGGATTATTAGCCGGTAGTTACCCAGCTCTGTATCTGTCCTCGTTCAGTCCGGTGAAGATTCTCAAGGGGACCTTCCAGGTTGGTAAAGGCGCTACATTACCCCGGAAAATTCTGGTTGTTGTTCAGTTTGCCTTTTCCATTTCTCTGATGATTGGAACCATTATTATCTATCAGCAACTGGAACATGGCAAAAACCGCCCGCTTGGCTTTACGAAAGCAGGTCTTATTTCGATTAACTCGTCTAAAAGTTTGCTTGATCATTATGACGCTCTTCGGGACGAACTAATGGCTACGGGCGCTATATCCTCTATTTGTAAGACCAACGCACCGCCAACCCAATGGTGGAGCAGTAACAGTGGCTGGAAATGGAAAGGCGCAGGTCCCGCCGATGAATCGGTTATTTTTACAACCATCGCGACCAGCTACGACTATACCAAAACAATGGGGATCAAGCTCAAAGAAGGACGAGATTTTTCGAGAGAGTTTGCGACCGATTCCACAGGCGTTATTTTAAACGAAGCAGCCGTCAAACGCATGGGTCTGAAACATCCTGTTGGCGAAAGAATGCGTTGGGCAAATAGAGACTGGACCGTTGTTGGCGTAGTGCCCGACATCGTCGTAGAATGGTCGCCCTACCGCGCTGTTGCTCCTATGACAATCATCTTTGCTAAAGATTGGGTTAATTTTATCGACCTGCGCATCAATCCAGCCATATCACCTTCCGCAGCTATCGACAAAATCCGACCCATTTTTGATAAATACAATCCTGGTTTCCCGTTCGATTATCAGTTTGCTGATATGGAATACGCCAAAAAATTCCGGTACGAAGAACTTGTTGGTAATCTTTCGGCTATTGTTTGCTTGCTAGCCATCTTCATTTCGTGTCTGGGTCTGTTTGGGCTGGCTTCATTTATTGCCGAACAACGTACTAAAGAAATTGGTGTTCGGAAAGTACTGGGGGCCAGCATTGCGAATCTGTGGGGCTTGTTATCGAAAGATTTTGTTCAGTTGGTTATTATTGCCTGTCTGCTTGCTTCACCTATTGCCTGGTATGCAATGAATCAATGGCTGGAAAGTTACACCTATAAGATAACGATCGATATTGGCGTTTTTATAGCTGTATTGATCCTGGCGTTGCTGATCACCTTACTGACGGTTAGTTATCAGGCTATCAAAGCTGCTTTGTTGAATCCGGTGAAAACCCTGAGAAGTGAATAATAACTAAACATGGCGAAGAAGCGCACGTTTCTCCGTGCAGAATGGCGAAATCTGCTGATGCTCAACTACGAAGTTGATCCAGCCATACTGATACCCCATTTACCTCCTGCCACCGAGCTGGACTTATGGCAGGGCAAAGCGTTGGTCAGTATGGTTGGATTTCGCTTTCTGGAAACAGCCGTTTTGGGGATAAAATGGCCCTGGCACATCAATTTCGAGGAAGTCAACCTGCGTTTTTACGTTCGTTGTTTCGATGGTCTGCACTGGAAACGGGGCGTTGTGTTTATCAGTGAAATCGTTCCCCGGCCTGTTATTGCCACCATAGCCAATACACTTTACCATGAGCGTTATCGGGCATTGCCCATGCGCCATACGATTAAGCCACTGGATGCGCACACAACAACCGTTCAATACGAATGGAAGTATAAAGGACGATGGAATAAGCTGGGAGCTACAGTTGGTACCATTTTACAGGATATGCCATCCGATGGTGCCGAGTCGTTTATTTTTGAACATTACTGGGGTTACAACAAACTCAGCGAGCGGAGTACCCACGAATACCAGGTCGAGCACGTTTCGTGGCAGATTGCCGATGTCCATGATGCTTTTCTGGACGCCGACGTTGCGGACTTATACGGCACAGAGTTCGTTCCATTTCTATCGCAGCCACCCCATTCTGCTTTTTATGCCGATGGATCACCGGTTTCGGTTCGGATTGCTGGTAAACTTCATACTTAATTTGATCTGCTAAAAGCCTACTGACATAAGGCTGTCACTACGCCATCCGATCTTTGTTGTGATCATTCATTAATCACAACAAATCATGACAACGCAACTGGAAATTCCCGAAAACGCTTTATCGGTCAACGAAACACAACCCTTTACAGCCCTAGGCTTTACGACCCGCGCTACCTTACAAACCCTATCTCAACATGCGCCTGGAGTAGCCGAAAGCCTATACAAAGAAGCGAACCGGCTTAAGCTGGCTGTCGCTGGACCAGTTCATTGGATTTACACCGATGTCAACGGCGACGAAACCCATGAATTTCAGTTAGAAATTGTCTTACCAATTGCTCAGCAAGGAGAGCCATCCGAACAGTTTTTCTACAAAGATTACCCCTCCTTTCGATGTGCAACCTACACCTATACTGGTCCCTGGAGCGACTTTGGTGCGGTGTATGATGCGCTGTTCGGTCAATTTTATGGGAACGGTTATCAGACTGATGGGCGGGTTCGTGAGGTCTATACGATTATCGATCTTCAGAATCCAGCCAATTGCGTAACGGACATTCAGATTGGCATCAGCTAATCAGGCTAGCGGACTAGAAACAACCCCGACTCGAAGCTGGTAGAAAACCCGGCTTCGAGTCTTTGTTTAAGGCTCAGTAGCTTACTGAGTTTACCAACCGGCTATTCATGAAAAAGCAACCTTCTAATTCCCGACGGAATTTTCTACGCAACTTAGGTGCGGGTGCCTCGGCGCTTTCGCTACCACTGCTCGGTTATGCCGATAATGAATTTGTAAAGAATGAATCCAGTGGCTTGTATTCACTGGCAACAAATACCAACAGTCAGGCTTCTGGCCAGCCCGGTCGTAAATTGGGGATAGCATTGGTTGGACTTGGCTATTATAGCACCAACTTACTAGCTCCTGCCTTGCAGCAAACTCAGAATTGCCGTTTAGCCGGTATCGTGACGGGCACGCCTTCCAAAGCCGAACAATGGATGCAGAAGTACAACATTCCGAAGGCGAATGTGTACGACTACAAAACCTTCGACCGGATTGTCGATAATAAGGATATCGATGTGGTGTATGTAGTGCTGCCTAACTCCATGCACGAAGAATATGTAGTCCGGGCGGCAAAGGCGGGGAAACATGTCATTTGCGAAAAGCCAATGGCGATTACGCCCAAAGAATGTCAGAACATGATCGATGCCTGTAAAAAGGCAAACAAGCAGCTGGCTATTGGTTATCGGCTTCACTATGAGCCATTTACCAAAGAAGTGATGCGATTGGGTCAGGAAAAAGTATTTGGTGCGGTGAAATTCGTTGAGAGCAGCGATGGATTCCGCAGTGGCGATCCGAACCAGTGGCGGTTAAAGAAAAGCATGGCAGGCGGTGGCCCACTCATGGACGTAGGTATCTATGCCGTACAGGGCGCACGCTATGTAACTGGAGAAGAACCCATCTCTGTAACTGCCCAATTTGCCCCCAAAACCGATCCACAGAAGTTTAAAGAGGTTGAGGAAACCATGTTCTGGCAGTTTGAATTTCCGGGTGGTGCGGTGTCCAATTCAACAACCAGCTATATATCAGGCGTTGAACGTCTATACGCTTCCTGTGAAAAAGGCTGGTTTGAGCTGTCTCCTGCTTTCGGCTATGGACCTCTAAAAGGCCGCACTAGTAAGGGGCCGATTGAGCAACCCGTCGTCAATCACCAGGCTGCGCATATGGACGGCGTTTGCAAAGACTTACTCGATGGCAAGCAACTCCCCAGCCATGTTACGGGCGAAGAAGGCTTACGCGACGTGCGGTTATTACAGGCAATTTATCAGGCAGCTGAAACAGGTCGAAAAATCAATTTAAAAGCCTGAAAACCTATTTTAGATAGTTCGAATTATACGGCCCCGCTCAGCGGGGCTTTTTTTGTCCATAATTTTCTAGCAAGAATCCTTAACCAAAAAATTATTAAGATAAATTCTAAATAACATTTGATAAACCCATCTATTCTCATTTACCTTTACGCGTTATTTATAATTAGTCTATTTAATAATAAACTTCGTCGTAACAGCCACTATCTGCTGGGATTATGAAACATATCTGTACCCATTGCCTTCTTCAATTGCACTTGTTAGCCTTACTAGGTATGTCTATAGGCTGGGCGCAGCAGCTCAGTGGCAATACGATTGAGGGGATCATCCTGCTGGCAGACGGCACACCAGGTGTAATGGCTACTATTCAGGTGGTTGGTACTCGAAAAGGGACAACAACCGACGTAAAGGGACATTTCATCTTATCAGACCTGTCTTCTGGGCAACAGGAGCTCCAGATCTCGATGATGGGCTATGAGATTGTCCGGAAAGCCGTTTGGGTCCAAAAAGACAAGCCTACCCGATTTACCACCCGACTACAGGCGGCTACGAATCAACTAAACGAAGTCATCGTAACGGGACAATATGAACCGCAGTCGCTGAAGAAATCCGTTTATACTGTTCGAGTAATCGATAGTGAACGGATTCGGTTGCGGGCTGCCGTCAATGTAATGGGTGTCCTGAACAACGAGCTGGGCTTCCGCTTTTCCAATGACCTTACCTTAGGCACTACTGATGTACAGCTGATGGGAATGTCGGGGCGAAATGTCAAAATTCTGTTGGATGGCCTGCCTATGGTTGATCGGGGCGACACTCGGGAGAGCCTTAACCAGATCGACATCAACAGCATCGAACGTATTGAAATTGTAGAGGGTCCTATGTCGGTCTCGTATGGCTCCGACGCGCTGGCGGGTGTAATTAACATTATCACGAAAAAACCAGGTAATGAACGACTGAGTATAAACGCCCGTATTCAGGAAGAGACCACCAACAAAGACTATAACCTCCTCACCAACAATGGGATCCATATCCAGAATGCAGGTATTACCTGGCAAAAGAAAGGCTGGAATCTATCGGCAGGAGTCACCAACAATACCTTTGGCGGCTGGCAGGGTCAATCCGAAGGACGTACAAAAGACTGGCTGCCAAAAGATCAACTGTTTGGCCATGGAAAGATTGGGTATCGTACCGAAAACCTTACCATTTATTACCGGCTGGATGCGCTAAAGGAAGATCTGCTCAGTGAGGGCCTTGAAAACGTTAACACCCATCAGGCCCGCGACCAGAAATACATCACGAATCGGTATGTGCATCAGCTACAGGGCGACTGGAAGGTAAACGATCGTCTTCAGCTCAATGGGCAGGCTTCGCTTACGGATTATCAGCGCCGTACTCAAACCACCCTTTTAGATTTAACGACGAACCGACGTACGCTTTCGTTAGGGCAGGGTGAGCAGGATGTAGCCACGTTCGTTAGTCAAACCTATCGGGCAACGGCTACATATAAAGTCTCCCCAGCCGTTTCGCTACAGCCCGGAGTCGATATTAATCGGGATGCATCGACTGGCGACCGGATTCTGGGTTCACCGAGCATCAACGATTACGCATTTTTTGTGTCCTCAACACTAAATCCAACCACCCGCATCAGCATCCGCCCAGGGCTGCGCTTCATCAAAAACTCAGTGTACGACGCGCCACCGGTCATACCCTCCCTAAATACTAAAATTGCCCTTACCCCTACCCTTGATCTGCGCTTAGCCTATGCACGAGGCCTTCGCTCACCCGCTCTACGAGAACTATATGTCAATTTCTTCGACGCCAGCCACTCCATTCGGGGCAATCCGAACCTGAAAGCCGAAAATTCGGACAGCTTCAATGGGTCGCTGGTCTGGCAGGCAATGCATACGTTCAAATCGACGCTGGGCTTTTTCTACAACGATTTCAGGAACCTGATCACCTACGGAATCGACCCCAGTGATCCACGCATTACCACCAACATCAACATCGATCGATTCAAAACAACAGGTTTCACGCTGGAGAATGTCTTCTCCTGGAAAGCGCTTCGGGCAACCGTTGGTTTCTCGTATATCGGTCGTTACAATAACCTATTCGCTGAAACGGATACCACGAAGTATGCCGAAGGTTCACTTCCCCTATTTATCTGGTCGTCCGAAGCCAATACGAACCTGACCTACACGCTGAAGAAAATCGATACGAAGGTTAGCCTTTTCTATAAATATTCGGGAAAACGACCAAGTTACCTGGCTACCGTCAATGCCACTGGTCAGACTTCGGCCACCTTAACCGAAATAGCCGCCTTCCATTGGGCCGATCTTACCCTGACCAAACCTATTCACAATTACCTGACGCTCACAGCAGGGGTTAAAAACCTGTTCAACATTACCCGCCTGTCGAATACATCACCTGATACGGGAAGTGCTCATAGTTCGAGTGGACCAGCACCTGTCAGCTACGGACGATCTTACTTCCTCGGACTTAGCTTCCAATGGTATAAACACTAATCCACGTCTGGCTAACCTTGACCTACAACCTTCTCATTACCAATCGCTCAACTCTAATACAAATCTCCCAATTCGTTTAAATCCCATGAAAAAAGTCTTCGGCTTTATACTTCTTCTGACAGTAAGCGCCCTAAACGGCTGTAAAGAAAATGATCCACCTCTACCCGATAATCTGGTACAGTTCGAAAGCGCTGAACAGGGGCTGGATGCTTCCACGCAAGCGTCTACGATTAAGCTGAAATTATCGCGTGCTGTTGATGCAGCTTCGACTGTAACCGTTCAGGTAACACCCACAGGCATCGCGTATGGAACGCAGTTTAAAACGACACCAGCCATTACTAATAATACCCTGTCGTTGACTGTACCCGCTGGGAGTAGTGAGACCTCCTTTACCCTAACAAAGGCAAACGACATTTTTCTGAGCGGGACCGAAACCATCGATTTTGCCATAGCCTCCGCTACCAATTCCGTTCTGGTCGGAACAACGAAGGCGCTCAAAGTTAAATTCACCTCGATTGTATCGACTGGTACGACATTAACGCTGGACGGCGGAACGGGCGGCTCCAGCGCTGTCAATGCTGTTTTTGCCGACTTAAGTAATAATGCAGCCACGTCCGTAAAACGGGTAGCCTGGGATTTAGGCTTTTATTCGGGCAGTGATTTCCGGGTCATTCTGAACAACATGACCGGCGCAGCTGCTATTGCATTGGCCAAAAATGACTTGACTCAGGTAACGGCTGCCGATACGATAGGGCTATCGCTCAACGTAACCAATTTTGATCCAGCCGGTTTGAAGTGGGTCGATGACGTATCGGGTGATCTTACCAAAACCGTCATTGCCAGTATTTCGGCTACGGATGCTGACAACAAAGTGTATATCATCAACCGGGGTACAGGTGGTTCAACGCCTGCCAGAGGCTGGGTGAAAATCAGAATCCTGCGCAACGGCACAACGGGCTACACCTTACAATACGCAGGTATTAAGGAGACAACCTTCAAAACGGCTTCTATCCCAAAGGACGCTGCCTATAATTTCAAATTCGTTTCGTTCGACACGGGTGCGCTGGTGGATGTAGAACCTGCTAAAGATCGTTGGGACCTGGTCTGGACAGGAGCGATCTATAAAACCAGCGATGGCACCAATGACATCCCTTATTACTTCTCCGATCAGGTGCACATCAATGTGCTCGGTGCGGTAACGGCCGCAGAAGTCCTTACCAGTACGGTTTCGTATGATGCCTATTCTGAAAGCAACATCGCTACGACTACCTTCAAAAATGACAAAAATGTGATCGGTTCCAACTGGCGGGCAACAACGGGTACAGTTGGGGTAAAAACCGACCGTTTCTATGTCCTCAAAGACGCTGCGGGTAATGTGTACAAGATCAAATTTATCAGCTTTACAACCCAGGATGGTGGTGAGCGTGGCAAACCCAAATTCGAGTTCAAGCTGGTAAAGAAGGCAGCTTAATGATAACCACCTCAATGCTGTACCAATAGGCGCTTCTATCGGTACAGCATTTTCCTACAAAACGACTATGAAAAAACTCGCAATGCATCCCATCTGGCTGATTTGTCTGGCTTTAAACCTCCTGATCCGTAACCAGTTTGCCTATGCCACTAAACCACTTACGGACGAGACCATTCGCATTGTTTCACTGGATGGTACGGTAAGTGAAATTCTGTGCGATCTGGGTCTACAGTCGCACCTGATCGGAGTTGACGTAACCAGCACGTATCCTGAATCCTTACAGAAACTACCGAAAGTAGGCCACAACCGAAACATCTCGGCCGAAGGAATAATCTCGCTGAAACCAACGCTGGTCCTTACCTCGCAACATGCTGGCACCAAACCAGAAGTGATCGAGCAGATCAAATCGACAGGCATTAAGGTCATCACGTTTCAGCAGGACTACAGCGTTGATGGCACCAAAAAACTGATTCAGGATGTAGCAAATACCTGTCAGGTTCCTTCACGGGCCAAACCACTAATCAAGAAACTCGATGCCGATCTGGCACAGGTAAAAAAAGCGGCTGGCAGCCCTAAAGTCCTATTCATCTATGCGCGGGGAACAGGCACCATGATGGTATCGGGCCGGGGTACACAGGTCGATAAAATGATTGAGTTGGCGGGTGGCACCAATGCCGCATCAAGCTTCGAAAACTATAAACCCCTTACAGCCGAAGCCCTCGTCACGGCTAACCCGGATGTTATTCTGCTGTTCGACAGTGGGCTGGAAAGCCTGGGCGGGGCGACTGGTTTGCAGAAAGTGCAGGGCATCGCGCAGACAAATGCGGGCAAAACCGGGCATATCGTCACCATGGACGGGCACTTGTTGAGTGGATTTTCTCCCCGATTAGGGAAAGCCCTTCAGGAATTAAGCCAGAAAATTAGTCAGAAACCTAAGGCGTAAGCGCAATGGATACCCTCGCTGTGGTTCGTACTCCTCGTTCAAAAACGGTTCCCTCTTCATCGCTCATTAACCATACGGTCAACCCCTGGCTGATGCCTGCTTTAGTTATCGGTCTGGTAGCAACCGTCGTTTTATCAGTGGGGATTGGCGCCGTACGCGTGTCACCTTATGAAATCGGATTAATCCTCGCCAAGGCACTCTGCTATACGGTTGATGTCGACCCAACGAAGGAAGCCATTCTCCTAGCCATTCGATTGCCCCGCGTTTGTCTGGCCATCTTGATTGGCGCTGGTTTAGCCATTTCAGGGGCAGCCATTCAGGGACTTTTTCGGAACCCCCTCGCCGATCCGGGATTAGTTGGTATTTCGTCGGGAGCGTCGTTGGCTGCGGTAACGATGATTGTACTCGAAGTGAGTATGTTCCAGAAGCTTAGCGGGATGCTGGGCATGTATGCCTTATCCTTAATTGCGTTCATAGGAGCCTGCGCTACCGCGTTTCTGGTTTACCGAATTGCCCGGATGGCGGGAAAGGATATAATTACGACCATGCTGCTCACCGGTATTGCGATCAATGCCTTATCGGGTGCCCTGACCGGTATTATGACCTATCTGGCCACCGATGAGCAACTTCGTAACATAACGTTCTGGAGTCTGGGCAGTCTGGGCGGAGCTAGCTGGACATCCGTTCTGGCCATTTTACCCTTTATGGCCATCGCGCTGTTGGCCATTCCTCGTTTGGCCAAATCGTTAAATCTGCTGGCACTGGGCGAAAGTCAGGCCAGTATGCTGGGTGTAAATCTAAAGCGTATTAAACGGCAGGTTATCATTTTTTCGACAATGGCTGTTGGCACGTCTGTAGCAGTTGCGGGTATAATTGGTTTCATTGGTCTGGTCATTCCCCACCTGATTCGAATGGGCGCTGGTTCTGACCATCGACGTGTCCTGACTGGCTCTGCGCTGGGCGGAGCCATCGTACTAACACTGGCCGACTCCCTTGCCCGAACGCTGGTTGCCCCTGCCGAACTGCCGATCGGCATTCTGATGGCCTTAGTCGGAACGCCCGTATTCTTATGGATTTTATTCCGGGAACGACGCCGTGCACTCAATTAAATCGCCAAACTATGCTGGAAGTCAGAAACATTTCCTATCAGATTCGTAACCGAAAACTGCTCAATGAGGTATCGTTCCGGGCTAAACCGGGCGAGTTGCTCGCCATTGTAGGTGCCAATGGGGCTGGCAAATCAACGCTGTTAAAGCTGTGTACAAACGAGCTAAAACCCTCCGATGGTACGATTAACCTTCATAGTAAAGACATCAACACTTACTCAAAAAAAGAGCTAGCCTTGTTTCGGGCTGTGCTGCCACAACAAAATTCGGTCGTTTTTCCGTTTCTGGTCAGCGAGTTGGTTCTGATGGGCCGCTATCCTCATTTTGATTTTCATCCCTCCGGGTATGACTACCGGGTAGCCGAAATGGCACTCAAAAAAGTAGGCATGTCGGAATTTGCGTCCCGTGTTTTTACGACCTTATCCGGTGGCGAACAACAGCGGGTACAATTAGCACGGGTGCTGGCTCAAATCTGGGATGCCACCGAAGGTATTTTATTTCTGGACGAACCAACCACCGGCCTCGACCTACTTCATCAGCATCAACTACTGGAAATCGCCCGTGAGTTTACGCAAAAAGGATTTTGTACCATTGTCATTCTGCATGATCTTAATCTGGCGGCACAGTATGCCGATCAAATCGTCATGCTTCGGGCGGGCCGTGTAGAAGCCATGGGATCTCCTCAGGAAGTAATCACGGAAAGCAACATCCATCGCGTATTCAATCTGGCGGTGTGGCTCGTCGAACATCCTGAACTGGCTTGCCCGATGATCATCCCGCAGCAACATCAATTCTCCGATCCTAATCGACCAAATCAAACCATCAATAGCAAATGATTACAGCACAAAGCCTGAAAGAACGCTGGAGCGCGTTTAAAGCAGAAAACCCCAAAACCAGGATCCGGGATGCCGCGAAGCAACTGGGCGTGAGTGAAGCCGAGTTAGTAGCTACACAAATTGGCAAGACCGTTCAACGGCTGGAAGGCGACTTCCGTGAACTCCTCAAAGAAGTACCATCGCTGGGCTATGTAATGGCGTTGACGCGTAACGACAACATCGTTCATGAGCGCAAAGGCGTTTATAAAAATGTGTCGTTTCGCGATCAGACTGGTCTGGTTCTGGGCCCCGATATCGATCTGCGTCTATTCATGTCGCACTGGCATTTTGGGTTTGCTGTCAATGAAAACGACCGGAAAAGTCTCCAGTTTTTCGATCAGGATGGGCTGGCTGTGCATAAGATTTACATGACCGACAAATCGGATATGGCGGCTTACGAAATGCTGGTTCAGAAATACCTGGCTGCCGATCAAACAGCTTCCATCGTAACGATTCCTTATCCTGAAAAAACGAAGGAAGCAACAGACGAAAGCGTAGATGTCCAGGCTTTTCAGCAAGACTGGTTAGCGATGCAGGATACGCACGAGTTTTTCGGTCTGCTTCGTAAATACAAGCTTGAACGTGAACAAGGCTTACGCTTAGCCCCCGAAGGGCATACCGAACAGATTTCGGTCGATCAGCTCAGAAAGATTTTTGAAACAGCATCGCAACGCGAGCTACCGATCATGATTTTCGCGTCGAGCCCCGGTTGTATTCAAATCCACACAGGTCCAGTTAAAAAGCTGGTCAGTACGGGACCCTGGTACAACGTGCTCGATCCTGAGTTCAATATGCACCTGCGCGAAGATCAGATCAACAGCATCTGGGTAACTCGAAAACCCACAAAAGACGGAATCGTGACGGGTCTTGATCTGTTCGATAAAGGCGGTAACACCATTGCCCTGATTTTTGGAAAACGTAAACCCGGCGTTCCTGAAATGAAAGAGTGGCAGGACGTCGTGAGCGAAGCCATTGCCGCCTGACTTTTCTAAACCCCTAAATGAAGAATCCCGAACTGCGAATAGTTCGGGATTCTTCATTTAGGAGTTAACTTACTGACGTTGAAAGGCCAAGCTACTAGTTTTGTCATTTCGACCGGAGGGAGAAATCTCAATACTCCCATTGATTAACCTTGAGATTTCTCCCTCCGGTCGAAATGACAAATCGGCGACCTGATTTACAGCTTCGAAAAGGCTTACCAACGAACTTCCAACATAGCCACATACGCAAAAGTGAGATTAATGCGCTTCATGATGTTCATGCTCCTCTTCTTCACCCGCCGGAGCTGGAATCTGATTTTTCAACCCTTTAGCCCAATCAGCCAGCAATTTGGCGTCTTCAGGGCTGACCTTAGCATCGCCGTGAATCCATAAATACGAGCCTATCGGCATCGACCCTTCGTTCACAACCTCTTCTACCTCATCCAGCTTATGTCGGGCTCGTTTGGGTTGATAGGTGGCAAACTCCGAGAAGTTTAGCTCTCGTTTGCCTTCGTCAATGTGATGACTAAGCCACCAGGCTACGGGCTGAATGTTGTTGTACCAGGGGTAGGTCGTGTTGTTGGAATGGCAATCATAGCAGGAACGCTTGAGTACCGTCTGCACATTAGCAGGGACTGCATATTTGGTAGTAATGTCATTCGGCGACATGCCAGCAGCCTGGTTCTTTTCAGGACGGAAAAACTGAATGATAATCAGGAGTACAAGCAGGGCGATAAGGATTTTACGGAGCATAGTTGTTCAGGATTACGGCTCAATATAGGCAGAAGAACCATTTCCTAAACCATTACCAGCCAAATCATTCCAGCGACTGCATCAAATTATGCACCTTCCGGATATTCGCATTTTGTCGGTCGCTTTCGATCAACCCATCCCGAAGGCGGATAATCCGGTGAGCATACTCGGCGATGTCTTCTTCATGGGTTACCATAATTACCGTATTACCCTTGCTATGAATCTGGTCAAACAGGTCCATAATCTCGTATGATGTTTTGGTATCGAGGTTACCGGTCGGTTCATCCGCCAGCAAAATACTAGGATCATTCACCAGCGCACGCGCAACTGCCACCCGCTGCCGTTGGCCACCCGATAGCTCATTAGGCCGGTGACCTGCCCGATTTTCGAGTCCAACATTTTTCAGCGCCAGCATTGCTTTTTCGATACGGTCGGCCTTGCTGTATCCGGCATAGATAAGCGGAAGCGCTACATTTTCGAGCGATGTTTGTCGAGGAAGCAGGTTAAATGTCTGGAAAACGAAGCCAATCTCTTTATTCCGAACCTCAGCCAATTCGTTTTCGCCCATGCTACTTACATCCTGATTGTTCAGAATATATTGCCCCGACGTTGGCGAGTCCAAACAACCGACAATGTTCATCAGTGTCGACTTGCCCGAGCCAGAAGGCCCCATAAAAGCAACATACTCTCCTTTCTGAATACTAATGGTAATGGATTTGAGTGCTTCGATCACTTCGGTGCCCATTACGTACCGTTTAGCAATGTTGTGGGTTTCAATAATATTCATACAATAGGGAGTTAGCTGGCGACTGCACCTACCACGACTACAGCACCAATTCGCCGACGTCGCTGGAAATAATTTCGGATGAATAAACCTGTTAAAATAATGACATCGGTTGCGGCTGTCGTGCCTGTATCATCGGTATTAATATCGCCATGTTCTTCGAAGAACCGGCGCGTCAGATCGTAGCTGACAATTTCTTTTTCGGGTAATCCATCGGGCGTTTCGCGGATCATTTCCCATTCGCGCATCAGCACATTGTGGCGTTTCCAGAGATAGCTTTCGCCCGATGCCAGTTTTAGCTCAGCCCGTTTGCCGAAACGAAATTCGATTCGGCCGATAATCTGGTTATCGGCGTTCAGGTCGTGAATATTGACTGAGTGAAACAGAAAACCGGTTACGTCGAACCGCAGACGGGTATTGTTCAGGTAAGCATCGACATCCCGAGCGAGTAAATCGCGATGCAGCCCCCCAACGACCTGTCCATTTTGCACCAGGTTGACCTCCCGGCTAAAGGCTTCTTTTACCCAACTCAATTTTTGACTCATTTCAAAATTCGCTTAGGTTAAAGACAAAGCTACCCTATTGCAGGAATTTTTGACGGTTGTTTTCGATTGACGCTAGTTTTTCCTGATAAGTCCTCAGAAATGCCTGATAATCGGTAGGGTTGTCTGCAACCCGCAGTTTCTCCAGCCCTGTTCTAGCGTAGTCGAACAAGCTCAAATCCAGACAGAGCGACACATAGGTTTTGAGCAATTCAACATTATCCTCATTGAATGGCAGGGCCGTTAAAACTAGATTATATGCCCGTTTTGTCTGTTTCTGCTGTTGTTCAAACTGAGCAAACGAAGCTGCCATTCGTGCGTTCAGCGGGGCTAACCGGACAGCCTGCTGGTACGCGTTACGCGCTTTAGCTGGTTGTCGAGTCCGTTCATACGTCTGCCCCAGCCAATAAAAACGTTCAGCCTGATAATCGGGCAAAATAAGTTTATTTGCCATGGTTTCGGCGGCCCCTACACTCCGCCGAAAAGCGGCTAGGCGAATAGCTGTTACGTTACGCAGCGATAAGGCAATAGCATTAACTTTGGAGGAATCAGGAATTCCAGCCAGTACTAATTGCGCGTTTCGCCACTGCAATTGATCGAGAAAATCATTCGCCAACGCAGCCCCCGTTACTGATTTCAGATTTGGGTCCTGAATAGTTTCCCAATACGCTCCCCGGTTAGGGTCATCGAGCCGGTAGGTGGCATAAAACGCTTTCTCCAGATCATTCGCCGGTTTGCGCTCCTGATAATATACCTGCTTAATTGCCTGAACAGCCGGGTCGCCATGAGCAGCTGTTTCCCAAAGCGACTGTGCCAGGACCGGATCGTTTGCTTTTGTCAGGGCAACGGCCCGGTAGTAAATTGACGTAGTATCTGAATTGTAACCAAACGTTTCAGCCGCCCGGCGATACAGCCCCTGTTCCATCAGCCACAAGCCTGAAATAGCCCGATACGAAGCCCCGTTCTGCTGATCGCCCTCAGCCAATTGGCTCATCAGCCCAAACGCAGTCGGATGATCATGTCGTTTGTATTCCGCCACGGCACGAGCTAGTAATAAATCATCCGTAAAATCCTGGTTAACCGGCTGACTTGACAACTGTTGTAGCGTTTTCGCTAATGACGTATCGACCTGTTTGGTAGCAAGTGCATAATTGTACAGGCTGGCGAATCGGCCAACGCTTAACCCTTGATTCGCCGATTTGTCCGATAACCAGCCGGGTTGCTTTGGTTGAGTTGTATCGGCCTGAGCAACAAGCCAAAGAGCGAGTGCATTGGCCTGATACGATTCGTAAGACGATTCTTTTACATTCCTGGCCAGGGTCGAATCGGCCAGCAGCACATTAGGATTGCGTACGTACAACGCCAGCAGATTAGACTCCGGCACTTCATTCCGATCCGCATTAGATGTGGCAGTTGTAAAGTAATAATAGGCTGAATCGGCTACGCTGGTCCGCGTATACAGGTACCCCAGATTATTCTGCAACTCACCACTTTTTGGGAAAGCCCGAATGCCCCGCTGCAACGTTTTTACGGCCTCGAAGAATAAATTGGTCTGCAGGTACGTCTGACTCAAACCGGCATAATCCTGTGGACTGGGTTGCTTTAATAAGGCTTGCTGGAAATAGAAAGCAGCCGTCGTCTGGTTGTTAACCGCCAACGCCTGGGTAGCCAATGAGTAGTTGGATTTATGGTTTTGAAATTCCTGTTCCAGCGCCTGCTGGTAAAAGGCGCTGGCCGATGGCGACTCTCCGCAGGCTGCATAATAGTCGCCCAAGCCATTATAGTACCCAGCCACACCCTGCCGAAAGGTAATCAGGCCGCCCGACGCTAGCAGAACGATAAACACCACAACGCCGACAATTCGGAACAGGCTAAGTTCCAACCGTTTGGGTTTGTACAGAATTCGATAAACTGCCAGGTTCTGCTGGTAAATTGGCCAGAAATTTATAAACACATAGGCCAGAAACACGAGCCCCATAGCCAGATGGGTATAAACAATAACATCTTCAAACAGCTCAACGACAGGATCATTCGCTGTCGCAAACGCATAAGAGATGGTCAGGGTGGCCAATAATGCGAAGCCTGCATACAGGAAGGCACCCGAGTCACGGAATGAAACCACGTCTTGCTGCTGAATCATCCGACGAAATCCCCAGATGCCTACTACTACTGAAATAAGATACAACAGAAACGGGCTAATGGCCAGCACGTCCCAGTCAATTGATTTGGTATTTTTAAGCCAGATAAGCGCCAGATTTAATAAATATAGAAAACTGATAACAAGCAGGTTATTAATGCCTAACGTCCGCTTTGAGCTAACAGCCCCGCTTTCTTCTTCGGCTCGGCCAACCGATGTAAGCCAAACTAATCCGGCAATAATTTCGGCAGCAATGAAGAAAATAAACCCGGCACTAAGCGCTAGTAAAACGGGCATTCCGTAGCTAACAACCAGCAATGCCGGAAACTTCACCGGTGACAGAGCCCCTAACCCAATCGCCACCAAAGCAGTCAACAGACTAAATGCAGCAATACGGACCAGAATCGGGTAATCGGATCGGAATGCATGGAAATAATAACTTAGCGAACCAACCAAAAATGCCAGCAGTAAAAACAGGTAGTTACCGCCCAAACCTGGCACTTCGAGCATTTCCCATCGAAAAAAGGCCAACCCCATAATCAGAACAGCCATACTGACTAAATAGCGGATCCGGTCGAAGCGGGTAATGGCACTGAGCAACAACACAAAGGCGATACAAATACCAACTAGAAAAGCAGTAGCTACCGCTGGTCGTATTTGCATCGGTCCTGCTAAAAATTGCTCAGAAACAGCGTATGCTTTTCCGTTCACCGCATAGTCGAGCAACCCATCGGAGAACGAGTAAAAGGTAATGGGCACATCAGCCAGCTCACTAAGCACATCCCACTGAACAGCGTTGCTCAAACCACGCGCCCATACTACACCAAACACGAACAGACTGATAATGAATAAACTAATACTAATTAAATAGCTGAATCGGTAAGACCGGCTCCACGCTGACCAGAAAAATAAAGATGACATGAACAAGAAACGCACATAGCTGCGGGTTAGTGCCTATGTAACGTGGACATCCTGTCCGCAAAGAAAGTCTGAACGGCATTCTCATACGGACCGGATGTACGCTACCTAGTTACGCCCTTCCGGTCATTTGGGTCAGTTTCAACAATTTCTGAGCCACTTCATCCGTCAACTGGCCGGGTTGGAGACGCCACTGCCAGCTTCGACCACCTTGCCCCGGCGTATTCATACGGTTGGATTCATCCAGATTCAAGATGTCCTGTATGGGAATAATAGCTAATCGGGCCACCGACTGCATAGTTAATCGGCAAATCTGGTCGACAATATTTTTTTCGGTCACCTTGGTACCAACGTATTCACTAATGCGCTGTCGCTGTTCCTTAGTTGCTTCCCGAAACCAGCCCAGTGTTGTGTTATTGTCATGCGTACCCGAATACACAACAAAGTTTTCGGTATGATTATGAACAATGTGGGTCGCTGTAGGCAGGTCTTTTCCAAAACCAAACTGCAATACCCGCATTCCCGGCAATCCATAATGCCGAAGATATGGCTGAATTTCGGCCGCCTTATCGCCTAAATCCTCAGCTATTATTGGCAAGTTCACGAACTGCCGATGCATAGCCTTCATAAACGGTTCAATAGGCGCTTTGACCCATTGGCCAACTTTAGCTGTCGGTTCACTAGCCGGAATTTCCCAATATTCAGCAAAACCCAGAAAGTGATCGAGTCGAGTCAGACTATATAATGACATCTGGTGCCGAAGGCGATGCATCCACCAGTCAAATCCAGTTCGTTCATGTTCGGCCCAGTTATAAATCGGATTACCCCATCGCTGTCCGTATTCACTGAAGTAATCGGGAGGTGCCCCAGCCACAAACAAAGGCTGTAAGTTTTCATCCAGTTTAAACAGATTTGGATTAGCCCACACATCAACGCTATTGAACTGAACGTAAATAGGTATGTCGCCAATGAGGTGAATCTTTTTATCGAAACAATAAGCCATTAATTCGCTCCATTGTCGTTGAAAAAAATATTGCAGCACTTTTGTTTCCTCTATCCGATCGTGCAATACGTCTACTTGCCGGGCCAGTGCCTTCGGGTCGCGTCGGATCAGTTCGGCAGGCCAGCGAATCCAGCTTGGCTCGCCGGTGTCTTCCTGTAAGGCCGTATAAAGAGCATAATCGTTCAACCAACTAATATTCCAGGAACAAAAACGCTCATAGTCACTACGTTGAGCGGGCGTAGCATCGCGCAGGAACGTATGGGCCGCCAGTTGCAGTAATGGTCGTTTTTTAATCCAGGCGGCATGCATGGTATTAGGAGCCATTAACAATGGACCAGCCAGAATTGCCGGATTGGCCCGATCACTACCAGCAGGTTCTGTGATGGTTACATCCTGAACGGGCTGTTCGTTAAATACGGCCAGGTCTGCATGACTCAGTAAATTTTCATCGGCTAATTTCTCCAGGCTGATCATGAGACTATTACCGGCAAAAGCTGATGGGCTACTGTAGGGCGAAAAACCTGAGCCCGGATCAACGGGGGACAATGGTAAAATTTGCCAATACGTTTGCCCGGCAGACTGCAGGAAATCGGCAAAACGATAAGCTTCGGGCCCTAAATCGCCAATCCCGTGTGCTGAAGGCAACGATGTAATATGAAGTAATAAACCGCTTGAGCGTTGTTGAAGCATGTACGTTAAGTTAATAGTGGTCAGTAGTTAGAAGTAAGGAGTGGGGAGTGAGAATGGCCGGGTTGCATAGGTAATACGGCCGAATGGATTCTCACTCCTCGCTCCTCGATGCCCACTCCTAACTACTGTTAGCTTGTTTTTGTACAAATCCGCTCAAGATAATTATTGTTTATATTTTTTCGTAAAAACCTTATTGCCAATAACCTTCCCTAACAAATCATTCCAAAAATGAGTAACATGACCCTTGACCTTACGCGGTTTTTCTCCTACTTTTGCAGTCCCAAACAAAGGGCAACTTTTCAATAAAGCAATACCATATACAAATGAGTAAGGCAACGGCAGTCAATACAGGTAAGATTACGCAAATAATCGGGCCGGTTGTGGACGTGAGTTTCGAAGGTGAAGGCACCCGGATTCCCGCCATTCTGGACGCTCTCAAAGTAACGAAAACCAATGGGCAAGAGGTAATTCTGGAAGTTCAGCAGCACCTCGGCGAAGACCGCGTTCGGGCTATCGCGATGGACTCAACCGACGGATTATACCGTGGCCTAGATGTAATTGACCTGGGTACCCAAATCACGATGCCAGCCGGTGACGGTATCCGTGGACGACTGTTCAACGTAGTAGGTGAAGCCATCGATGGTATTTCTCAGCCCCAGTCGATTGGTGCTCGTTTGCCTATTCACCGGGGCGCGCCAAAATTTGAGGATCTGGCCACCTCGACCGAAGTACTTTTTACCGGTATCAAAGTAATTGACCTGCTTGAGCCTTATGCCAAAGGGGGTAAAATTGGTCTGTTCGGTGGTGCCGGTGTCGGTAAAACCGTATTGATCCAGGAATTGATTAACAACATCGCGAAAGCATACTCAGGTCTGTCAGTATTTGCCGGTGTGGGTGAGCGTACCCGCGAAGGAAATGACCTGCTCCGCGAAATGATTGAAGCCGGTATCATCAAATATGGCGAGGCTTTCAAACATTCGATGGAAGAAGGGGGCTGGGACCTGACCAAAGTTGATATGGAGGAAATGACTAAAAGTCAGGCAACCTTCGTATTCGGTCAGATGAACGAACCACCGGGAGCCCGCGCACGAGTTGCGCTGTCGGGTCTGACCATTGCCGAACACTTCCGCGATGGTGATGGCGAAGGTGCAGGTCGCGATATTCTGTTCTTCGTTGACAACATTTTCCGGTTTACCCAGGCAGGTTCGGAAGTATCGGCTCTGCTGGGCCGGATGCCATCGGCCGTAGGTTATCAGCCAACACTGGCCACCGAAATGGGTGTGATGCAGGAGCGGATTACGTCGACCAAGCGGGGTTCGATCACGTCGGTACAGGCCGTTTACGTACCTGCCGATGACTTGACTGACCCTGCTCCAGCTACCACTTTCGCTCACTTAGATGCAACCACCGTATTGAGTCGGAAAATCTCCGAGCTTGGTATCTACCCTGCCGTTGACCCGCTTGACTCAACATCACGGATTCTGACCGCCGAAATCCTTGGTGATGAACACTACAACACCGCTCAGCGTGTGAAGCAAATTCTGCAACGGTATAAAGAATTGCAGGATATCATCGCCATTCTGGGTCTGGAAGAACTTTCGGAAGAAGACAAACTGGTGGTTGCCCGCGCTCGTCGCGTACAACGCTTCCTGTCGCAACCGTTCTTCGTGGCTGAGCAATTCACCGGTCTGAAAGGTGTACTGGTTCCGATTGAAGACACGATCAAAGGCTTTAACGAAATCATTGATGGCAAATGGGACCACCTGCCCGAATCTGCTTTTAACCTTGTCGGTACCATCGAAGATGCTGTAGCGAAGGGTGAAAAGATTATGCGGGAAGCTGGTCAGTAACAATACTATTCGGGCATACGGTTATTTTAATACTGAATTAACCGTATGCCTGAAACGAAAACCTGTTGTGTAAGTCTAATAGTTGTCAATCAAAATAATTACTTGATTATGAAAACGATTCGATTAAGCGCAGGTATCGTCTTACTACCATTAACCCTCTTAACAGGCCAAATCTCATCTGCTAACGACGTAACGCCCGTTGCCAAAACAACCTCAGTTATACTCGTACAGGACAATCCTGTATTTGCCCACCTGGACAATGCGGTGGCATCTCTAACTAAAGGCGATAAGTCGGCAACCACCAATGAATTACAGGCTGGCATTACCGGACTGGAATCTCAGGCGCAAGCGCAACCGACATCGTTTAAGGATAAGATACTGGCTCAGGTGAGCAAACTGAAAGCATTGCTTCCTTTAATTCCAACAGGCGCTTTGGGTAACGGTGTGCTGGGTAAAGCGGTTAGTTTAGCTAAACTCGCGTCGGGTGGCAGCCAACTGGAAGGACTTCTGGCAGCCGGTTCTTTACTAGGTAAAGGCAGTCAATTAACCAGTGGTTTGTCGGGTATTGGCGGTGCCCTATCTGCATTAGGTGGCAGCACACAGTCGTCGGGCCAGTCACTGGTGTCAACAGCACTGGCAACGGTTGGCAAACTCGATCAGGGAGGTCTGGTAGCCAAAGCCGCCGAACCAGCCGCTAAGACCCAGATAAACAGCGTACTGAATTTCGTAAAAGGAGCCTTATAACTTAATGAACAATGGATAATGTAAAATGAAGAGCTTCGCTAGCTTACTGTTTTATCCATTATTCATTAACCATTATACATTATCATGACATTAGATATCATCACTCCCGACCGTAAGGTCTTTTCTGGAGAAGCGAGTGCCGTTACGTTTCCAGGCAGTGAAGGTCAGTTTCAGGTGTTGAACAATCACGCACCGCTGGTGAGTACACTCGACCGTGGTGCCATTGTTGTGCAAACTCCATCAGGTCAGCAGACCTTTACTGTCGACGGCGGTGTCGTTGAGGTACTTCAGAATAAAGTGCTTGTTTTGGCCGAAGCCATTACAGCTTAATACCAATACTACATAAGCGTGCAATAAAACCCGCTTAACCTTCATCGAAAGCGTCCTATTCGCAAAGAACGGGTCGCTTTCTTTGTGTTGATACCTCTCAGGCTTTTTCATCTCGTACTTTCCTATTTTCTTTGTTTGTAATCGTAACTTCATCATGAGCTCAAAACCATTTATCGTCGGTATCACAGGCGGCAGCGCTTCTGGTAAAACCTCATTTCTGAAAGACATCTTAAATGCATTTGACGAAGATGAAATCTGCCTGATTTCGCAGGATAATTACTACCGCAGCCGGGATGTGATTCCTGTCGATGACCAGGGCATTCACAATTTCGATCTACCCGAAACCATCGACCATCACCTGTATGCGCAGCACATCGGGCAGTTGCATAGTGGCGAAATCATAACCCAGAAGGAATACACATTCAACAACCCAACCATTGTCCCTAAGCTGCTGACCTTTAAGCCTGCACCTATTATTATTGTTGAAGGCATTTTTGTCTTTCATTTCCGCGAACTAGCCGACCAAATGGACTTGAAAATATTTATTGATGCCAAAAACAGCATAAAGCTTGAACGCCGGGTAAAACGAGACGCTGAAGAACGCGGCTACGATCTCGACGATGTTATGTACCGCTGGAAGTACCACGTGAAGCCAACCTACCGGCAATTCATAAAACCCTACCGTGCCGAAGCGGATATTGTGATTCCCAACAATCACCATTATAAAAGAGGTCTTGACGTAGTCATTGCTTATTTGAAGACAAAGGTTGATTTGAAACGATAAAAGGAGAAGGGAGGAAAGGAGAAGGCGGCTTTCCTCCCTTCTCCTTTTATCGTTTCAAATCTCTATCACAACCCCATCGCTCTCAGGAAATCCCGTACAAGTCAGTACCCAGCCATCGACAAGGTCATGCTCGGTGAGTACATCGTTGATCGTCATGTGAACTTGACCCGAAAGGCAACGGGCGGCACAAGTAGAGCATCGTCCTCCCCGACAGCTATACGGTAAGGCAACACCTTCGTCTAAAGCAGCTTGTAAGATTGATTTATAAGCTGGTACCTGGATTTCTACCTCTCTTCCACGAAAACGTATTAATACGGTTCTATCCTGAGCGATAATAGGCGGTGGAGCTAAAACAACGGGTTCTACTACAAAATTTTCGCGCCGAATTTGTGCTGCTTGAAAGCCGCTGAATACGAGTGTAAACTGCACCATACGCATATAGTCGCCAGGGCCACAAACGTAAAATCGGATTGTTTCAGGGTTAGCCTCTCCAATTAAGGTTGGCAAAAGTCGCTCAAGCATAACATTATTCAGCCGCCCCCGAAGTCCATTCCAATTTTCCGGTGGATTGCTCAACAGATGCAGTACCCGTAATCGATCAGGAAACTGCTGCTCTAAGCCAGCCAGAGCTTCGTTGAAAATAATACGTCGCTCGGTCGAGTTGCTATAGAGAAGCTTTACTCGTCGGTCGGCTTCGTTATATAACGTTTGCTTCAGCAAGGCAAAGAGCGGTGTAATACCGCTGCCAGCACCAATCAATACCAAATCGCCAGCCTGATTGGCGTCTAGCGTAAACCGACCGGCGGGATGCAGACTCGTCAAAATATCATCAACCCGAAGCGTATCATGCAAGTACCTTGAGATTTCACCATTTTCGACCCGCTTAATCGTTAATTGCAAAGGTTCGCCAGGAACTGAACTGAGCGAATACGACCGACGAACTTCATGGTTATTGTGGGAAAGTAATAATGTCAGAAACTGTCCAGGCTGATACGCAACCGGCCGACCGTCCACAGCCTCAAGAATATAACTTCGAGTATCGGCCGTTTCGGAAATGATACGAACGATGCGAAGTTGTAACAAATCGTCAGTCATATAGTCTTAATCCTACAGGTCAAAACTAATCAAATCAGGACGATTGTTTGAAAGCCCAAACGATTTCCTGAAATTCGTCGGCCCGTCCGCCCTTGCGGTGGATTTGGCATTGTGGTGGATTCACACAGTGACATTTTCAATCCAACCGTTGTTTAGATTAAAACAGAGCACACACTACCAATGGAAGCACTCCTGGAAGAAGTTCAACGAGTCGGGTACGTCAATAAGCCCGTAGCCGAGAATATAGATTTAGTGGCCGAAATCAATCGGCTAAAAAAAGAGAAAAATGCCGTCATTCTCGCCCATTATTATGTTGATGGCGCTATTCAGGATCTGGCCGATTATATTGGCGATAGCCTGGGACTGAGTCAACAGGCAGCGGCTACTCCCGCCGACATGATTGTGTTCTGCGGAGTCCACTTCATGGGCGAAACAGCTAAAATTCTTTCTCCCCAAAAGAAAGTCGTTATTCCTGACATCAATGCCGGTTGTTCCCTCGCTGACTCTGCTCCAGCGGATAAGTTTGCAGCATTTAAGGCGCAGTACCCCGACCATATCGTTCTGTCGTACATCAACTGCTCGGCCGACATCAAGGCGTTATCCGACATTATCGTTACGTCGTCGAATGCGCTTAAAATTGTAGAAAGCCTGCCCAAAGATCAGAAAATCATTTTCGCTCCTGACGCTAACCTCGGCCGCTACATCTCGAAAAAAACCGGGCGCGATATGGTATTGTGGGACGGAGCCTGCATTGTCCACATCGATATCTCGCTCGAAAAACTCCATAAGCTACGGACCGAGTACCCAGAGGCTAAATTTATTGCCCACCCTGAATGTCAGGAGCACATTCTGAGCGAAGCCGATTATGTGGGTTCTACTACGGCGCTGTTGAAATACGTAGTCGATAGCCCAGAGCAGACGTTCATCGTTGGTACAGAAGCAGGGATTCTGCACAAGATGAAACAGGCGGTGCCGCATAAGAAAATTATTCCGGCCCCAGCCAGTCAGAACAACACCTGCGCCTGCTCCGAATGCCCGTATATGAAAATGAATACGCTCGAAAAAGTGTACAATTGCATGCTGTATGAACAACCTGAAATTATCGTGCCGGAAGATGTTCGCCTGAAGGCTTACGAATCTGTAGCGCGGATGCTGGAATTGAGCAAGTGAAACAGACAACTGTTACTTGAAAACCGAAAAACTATGAACTGGCGAGATTACATTACTTCAGACCCAACAATTATGTTTGGCAAGCCTGTTATAAAGGGTACGCGTGTTCCGGTGGATTTAGTTTTGGAGAAACTAGGTAATGGTGAAACAATACCTCAGCTTCTGGCATCATACCCACGTGTTAGTGAAGAAGCATTTTACGCCTGTCTGTTATTTGCGTCAGAAACAGTAAAAAACGAAGTCATCTATGCCCAGGCCGGATGACCATTCGTTTGTAGCTGACGAAAATTTCGATTTTACTGTCGTTAAACAACTCCGGGAAAACGGGTTTTCAGTCGTTGCAATAGCCGAGTCATTTTCTAGCATACCTGATACCCAGGTGCTACAAATTGCGGTAGACAGAAAGGCAATCCTGCTTACAGAGGACAAAGACTTTGGTGAGCTCGTCCACCGACTTCGCATGAAGCATTCCGGCATTTTACTGGTCAGGCTTTTAAAAATGGATAGCACGGAAAAATCTAAACGGGTTATGGACGTAATCATGAAACAGGGAAATGAGCTTATCAACAGCTTCTCTGTACTCAGTAATGAACAGCTACGAATAAGACCCGCCAAATAAAAAATCAATGCCCCACCAATTCGATTTTCTCGTTATCGGCTCCGGAATTGCGGGCCTGAGTTACGCCACCAAGCTGGCAATGCATTTTGAAAAGATAGAACAGCCCGTTCGGATTGGCGTCATTACTAAAGTGCAGGCCGACGAAACCAATACCAAGTACGCTCAGGGCGGCATTGCGGCTGTGTGGTCGGAAGATGACTCGTTTGAGAAACACATTGAAGACACGATGATCGCTGGCGATTTCCTAAGCGACCGCCATATTGTCGAAATTGTGGTTCGGGAAGCTCCGGGCCGTATCCAGGAACTGATCGACTACGGCACTCGCTTCGACAAAGAGCACGGCGGTAGCGACTACGACCTTGCCAAAGAAGGTGGTCATTCCGATTACCGAATTCTTCACTTTAAGGACATTACCGGTGCTGAAATCGAACGGGCCCTTCTCGAAAAGGCGACCTCGCTGAAATCGATTGAGATCTTCACGCATTTTTATGCAGTCGAACTTATCACGCGACATCAACTGAACGAAACCGTTCACCGGTACGATACTGATAATAAGTGCTTTGGGGCTTATGTCCTGAACACCCAAACGGGTAAAGTCGAGCGATTCCTGGCTAAGACTACCTTGCTGGCAACGGGCGGCATTGGCAACATTTACCAAAGCACCACGAATCCCAACATTGCTACCGGCGATGGTATTGCGATGGCTTACCGGGCCAAGGGTATTTGTAAAGACATGGAATTCATCCAGTTTCACCCAACGGCGCTCTATGAACCCGGCAAAAAACCCAACTTCCTGATTTCGGAAGCTGTGCGCGGCTTCGGTGGAGTTCTCCGCAATAAGAAGGGCGAAACGTTCATGGAGAATTATGACCCCCGTCTGTCGCTGGCTCCGCGCGATATTGTGGCTCGGGCGATTGACTCCGAAATGAAAAAAGCCGGGGATTCACACGTGTATCTGGACGTGACCCACTGCGATTATGAGAAGTTTATCGAACATTTTCCGACCATTACCGCCTATTGTCGAGACCGTTTAGGGCTTGATTTACGAAAAGATTATATCCCCGTCGTACCAGCACAACATTACCTGTGTGGAGGTATTCGTGTGAACGAATGGGGTCAAACCAACATTCAGTTTCTCTATGCAGTAGGCGAATGTTCGTGTACGGGCCTGCACGGAGCCAATCGACTAGCTTCCAATTCATTACTAGAAGCTGTCGTGTTCGGCCACCGAGCTTACGAAAAGACGGTCGAACTGCTTAACCAGGCGGTTTCGCCCGACAATATTCCCGAATGGAACGATGCAGGGACTACTCACCCCGAAGAATTGGTTCTGGTAACCGAGATGAAAAAGGAACTGGAATCCATCATGTCGAACTATGTGGGCATTGTACGTTCAAACCGTCGTCTGAAGCGGGCTATGGATCGCCTGGAACTCATTTATCTGGAGCATGAAGAGTTGTACCGCCAATCAAAAGTATCGGTTCCGATCTGTGAACTTCGGAACATGATTGAAGTTGCTTATCTGGTGATCAAAATGGCGATGGCTCGTCGCGAAAACACGGGGCTACATTTTAATCTGGACAATGTAAAAGCGGAATAAGAATTGCCTTTCAGGTAACGATCTACCGAATCTCTTCATCATGAACCAGCAAGCCATCATTGACTTCATCAAGCAAAGCGATAGTCCTAAAATCAAGTATGCGTTTACGGACATCGACGGAGTGCTTCGGGGTAAAATCATTCATCGACAAAAATTTCTGGATGGCCTGGAGGATGGTTTCGGCTTTTGTGATGTAGTCTGGGGCTGGGATTCGTCTGATACCCCTTACGATAATGGTCATACGACAGGCTGGCATTCCGGCTATCCAGACGCTCCAGTGCGAATTGATGTGTCGACGTTTCGGCAACTACCTTGGCAAGATAATATTCCATTCTTTCTGGCCGATTTTAGCCAAAAATCAGGGCAGCAACCCAACGCCTATTCGTTAGCTTCCTGCCCTCGGAGTTTGCTAAAACGAATAGCGGAGCAATGCCAGCAGATGGGCTTTCATGCCCGATTTGCGCAGGAGTTCGAATGGTTCAATTTTCGCGAGACACCCCAGACCTTACAGGAAAAGTCCTTTTTAAATCTGGAACCGCTGACTCCGGGCATGTTTGGCTATTCGATCCTGCGGCCTTCCCTCGAAAGTGCTTTTTACCACGACTTATTCGACTTATTAGCCCGTTTCGACATTCCGCTCGAAGGGCTTCATACCGAAACCGGCCCCGGTGTTTACGAAGCGGCTATTATGCACGACGAGGTCGTTCGGGCGGCAGATAAGGCGGTTCTGTTTAAAACGGCTGTTAAGGAAATCGCTTATCGACATGGTATTGTAGCCACTTTTATGGCAAAGTGGAACGCCGACCTACCAGGCTGTAGCGGCCATATTCATCAGAGTCTCTGGACAGCCGATCAAACGAAAAACTTATTTTTTGATGCCAGTCAGCCGAATCAGATGAGCGAATTGATGCGGCAGTTCATGGCTGGCCAACTGTATTGTTTGCCCCATATAACCCCCATGTTTGCTCCCACCATCAACAGCTACAAGCGACTGGTTGAGGGGGCCTGGGCACCAACAACCATTACGTGGTCGGTAGATAATCGCACAACGGCGCTTCGGGTATTGAATCACAAAGAAGCCTATACACGTGTAGAGCACCGAGTGTCGGGGTCCGATACGAATCCATATCTGGCCATTGCCGCATCGCTGGCTTCAGGCTTGTATGGAATCCGTCATAAGTTAACGCTCGACATTCCGGCTTCGGTTGGGAATGGATATGCCGATAAACGAAACGGTACTTTACCTACCAATCTGGACGAAGCCACGCAGGCAATGGCCCGTTCGCCAGTAGCGGCCGAACTGTTTGGAGCTGAATTTGTTGACCACTTTACACGCACCCGAAACTGGGAATGGCGGCAATATCTCCGCCAGGTCAGTGATTGGGAGTTGAAGCGGTATTTTGAAATTATTTAAACGTTTTCGTTTACAGTGGACTGGTGCTAAGATTATTGATGCATCAGCCCACTATAAACCGAAAACTGTAAATCGAGGACAGCTAGTTATGCGTCTAGTTGATTATCATTCTATTATAAAAAAGGCATGGGCTGATTTTGACCCGTCGGTGCCGATTCATACCATTGAGGATATTAGTGCCCGTGTTTCAACCAACCACGTTTTCCGGGTACGGTTTGAGGATGGTGGAATTGTCATTGCCAAACTGTCTTACTTCGGCAAATTCGAACATTTTCTGGAAGATCACCGGATCATCCATGCACTGGCCAACAACCTACTATTTCCCTTCGAAAATGTACTGGCGAAATCGCTCGTACGCGACGGGCAGGTATACACGTATCGGTACAAAAACGGTTATATCGATGCCTGGGTAGTTTTCTATAATCCTATTCGTATTCAGCAAAAGCTTCCCCGGCGACTGGAAGATCATCAAATTCAGATGCTGGGTCGTCAGATTGCCAAATTCCATAAAGCCTGCTCACGAGTTAGCCCTGTATTGCCCAAATCCAGTAAAACCCTCCGCTCCGATATTTGGGACTTACGGGATTTACTCGACACGGAAGCGGGTCAGTTCGAGCATCGGATGCACGTGGAAGAGCTAAAACGGCAATGCAATCTTTTTCTGGAAAATCGACAGAAACTCGTAGCCGGTATTGTCGAAACCATGCCTGTATTTGTCGACTGGAACATTGGCAACTTTTCGGTTACGCCTAACTTCGAACTATCCTCTCGCTGGGATTACGATTGGTTTAGAGTGAGTTACCGGGTCATGGATTTTTATTTTTTCAGCCGCGTTGTGTCCAATGTGGGTGACCGAACCGTGTTCAGTTACGTCATAGGTCCATTGATGGAAGAACGCTTCCTGTTATTTTTGAAGGAGTATCATGCGGTATATCCGCTGACGGAGAACGAAATTCGGTTTCTGCCCGAAGCGTATCGATTTTTTATACTCAACTACGTCATAAAATACGGTCGCTATTTTTTCCATCGAACGTATGCCACTAAACTACAGCGTGAGGCATACCAGACCTATTTCCCCTCTATCGAAACGTTTGATGCGGAAAAGATTCTGAAAGCGCTGGGAATGTAAGGTCATTCGGTAGGCATTGATGGTCATTTATAGTCATTGGTTGTAAATCCATATGGCCACTTAATGACCAGCAATAACTACTGAATAACTATTTCTATCGCTCTGTGACGCTCAATGCCTGCTCCGCCAGACCTTTCATTACTGATTGAATCGATCCGGCAAGGAGACGAACCTGCTTTCCGGCAACTTTACGAATTCACCAAAAGCCGAGTGTTCAATACAGCACTTAGTTATATCCATTCGCGTGAAGATGCCGAAGAAATTACCCAGGACGTATTTGTTGAAGTATTTCGGTCCGTCGGCCTTTTTAAAGGTGAAGCAACGGTTACGACCTGGATCTACCAAATTACTGTCAATAAAGCGCTTGATTTTCAAAAGCGCAAAAAACGGCAGAAACGCTTTGCCTTTCTGACCAGTCTGTTCGATAGCCATACCGGCGAAGCCCTTCATCATCCTACCGATTTTTTTCATCCCGGTATCGCTCTGGAAAATCAGGAAAACGCTTCCCGACTGTTCCAGGCAATTGACCAATTACCCGATAAACAAAAAACGGCCTATATTCTGACGAGAATTGAGGGATTAACCAATATTGAAGCGGCTCGTATTATGCTTGTAACGGTTGGTGCGGTTGAGTCGTTATTACAGCGAGCCAATGAGAATTTACGGAAACAATTAGCCAGTTTTTATAAATCGATAGCCAGCAATGGCTAATTGTCAATGGTGAATGCAAATACAATCGACTCACAACCAAAAACAATTGACTATTGTCCGTAGGAATCACAACGATTTGTCGTCTGATTGAGTATGGAACCAGAAAAAGATAAATGGATAAACGATGTACTAGGCAGTCTTGAGGGAATGAAACGAGCTGAGCCCAGTCCATTTCTTTATGCCAAACTACAAAATCGACTACTGGCAAAACATATCCCAGTGTATGTGCCAGCACGAACGGTGTGGCTTACGGTAGCTTCTTTCGCCTTATTGCTGCTGCTTAACTGGCAAATTATCGAAAGGCCGTCAACGCCAAAAACGCACGACACCTCCGATTTGAACACTGTTGTGTCGGATATGTACTTATATCCGTCTACCTATCAACCGTACGATTTATGGAGCGGACAAAACTACTAACCTTCTCAGTTATTGCCCTACTTTTACTCAATCTGCTGACCATTGGCTTTGTGTTCGTTAAATCGGACTTCTTCCCTCTATCCAACGAGCGTCATGGCCCACTACCCAGCCGCGAAGGACCCGCCCGCATCATTATCGAGCGGCTCCATTTCGACGAAGGCCAGCAACAGCAGTACTGGAAAATGGTTAGGCAACATCAGGAGAAAACCCGGCAGTTGAACGACGAATCGGTTCAGTTGTTTCGGGCCTATTATCATCTGCTGAGTGAGCCACAACCTGATTCGGTTAAAGAGCAGGCATTGACTCAAAAGATCGCGGATAACCAACGGCAACAGGCGGAAGTAAATTTTGCTCATTTCCAGAAAATCAAAGCCCTTTGTCGGCCTGATCAACAAGCTTATTTTACGCAGTTGGTCGATGAACTGGCTCGTCTCTTTGGTCAACGACAACGATCACCTGGAAGGCCTGGTCACGAACCTCCGGGCGGTCGTCCTGATGGGCCGCCTGAAAATTTTCCACCCAGACAGTAGGAATGCGAAAGCGGTGTCGTCTAAGCTGGTAACTAAATCACACTTGCTATGAAGCGATCCCACGCATTTACTGTCCTGACCCTATTTTTTGGTCTACTGACATTTATTGCCTGCAAAAACAACGATGACTCGGTCAACCCATCGACCACCGGCTCAACATCGGGAACTAGCAGTACAACTACATCGGTAGGTACGGGCGTACCCGACGTATTCAAGAAAATCTATGGCGCTACCAGCATTACGACCGATGGAACTTACGTCTATATTAAAACGTCTGGGACACCTGATCACAAGAGTGCTTACTATGCGACTTCAAGTAGCCTGTACGAAAACTTTACCGGGACAACCTTCGGCGGAAATAAGTTTTCGAAAAACCCGAACACAATTACTGCTCAAAACTTCACCTTCAAAATACCACTGAACCCCAAAGTAGCTTCTTCGCATACAGCTACCAGCCTCGGCCCTATTGGCATTTCGCTGAATGGCGTCCCGTTTTTTAACCAATATGCGGGCAACAATCAGCCACTTAGCAGCGAGGTTGTCTCCTTTGACCAATGGTGGGGCCACCCAGCCCAAACCGGAGAGTATCACTATCATGTAGAGCCTTTATACCTTACGACTGTGAAAAGCACAAAATCTTCGCTATTAGGCTTTTTATTAGATGGCTTCCCAGTGTATGGTCCCGAAGAAAATGGAGCGACCGTTGCGGCTACTTCGTTAGATGCCTATCATGGTCATACGCACGCAACAGCCGATTATCCGAACGGGATTTACCATTACCACATTACTACAAGCGATCCTTATATTAACGGAAGTGGCTATTATGGTACGCCGGGTACATTTTCTAAATAAAATAGCGCTCGGTTTGCTTGTTCTTCAATCCTGCTCTGGTTCATTGGAGTCAGGCAGGATGCAGACTTTCAATGCGATAAGCGTACACCTGTCGAAGCAAAACGGATTAGCGGTAGCAAATAATCATCCCTTTACGGGCATTGTTTATACCTTATCCGAAAATGAAAAAGATACGGTCGAAGTTGTTGGCTTCCTAAACGGAAAAGAACACGGCGAGTGGAAACGATTCTATGGAGCCGGAAAACTGGCGGAGAAACGATTCTTCAATAACGGTCAAAAAACCGGCGACTATCTTGCCTGGTGGCCCAATGGCACCAAAAAGCTGGCCTATCATTTTGAGAATGGGGAGTACAATGGCGTTTGCAGAGAATGGAGCCAATCGGGGTTGTTACTAAAAGAAATGACCTATACGAATGGCTACGAAGAGGGTCCGCAAAAACAGTTTTACGAAAACGGGAAAATAAAAGCCAACTATGTCATGATCTCGGGCAAACGGTATGGCTTGTTAGGAACCAAAAACTGCGTAAATACAACCGATAGCCTGTTCAAGTTATAAGTCAGCCTCGTTTTATTCCTCAGGCATTTTTAAATCTTAATCAAACCAGCTAGAAACTTTAAGGCGCTTTGTTCGTCATATTGTCATTTAAACTACCTGTGCTTCATAAGGCAGGTAAACCCACTCTATTTTTTATGAATCGACTACACACAATTACATTACTCAGTAGCCTAACCGTAGCGTTGGGCTTAACCATTGCCGCCTGTACTAAAAGCGATGATAGCGTATCGCCAGGTACTGGCTCAACTACCGGCACCAGCAGCTCTACAGCAACCACCACTAGCACTACCACATCAATTGGCACAGGCGTACCCGACGTCTATAAAAAGATTTATGGTGCTTCCCAGATTTATGTCGAAGGCGATTACATCGTTATCAAATCAACGGGTTTACCCGATCACAAAACGCCTTACTATAAGGGAACGCAGTGGGAATCGTTCCTTTATGTAGCCGATACGCGTTCGGGGTTTCATGCTAATTCCAATACAATCGTTTCGTTCAATTATACATTTAAAATTCCCAAAAGCCCAGCCGTAGCATCCACGCATAAAACTTTAGGAGCCGCCACCATCGGGGTAGCCATTAATGGTGTTCCACTGTTTAATCAGTATCAGATGGAAAATCAACTCCTGACACCGGGAGCTGGCGAGTATGTCTCCTTCGATTTATATGGCGGCCATCCGACTCCGTTCAGTGAGTATCATTATCATATTGAACCTAGCTATTTAACCTCTACCAAAGGCAGCAGTAGTCTAATAGGATTCTTACTGGATGGCTTTCCCCTCTATGGGCCGGTCGAAAATGGGAAAACACTTACCAGCAGCGATCTGGATGTATACCACGGTCATACCAGCGCAACAGCCGACTATCCCAACGGAATTTACCACTATCATACTACGGCCGATGCTCCCTATATTAATGGGAATGGTTATTATGGCACAGCTGGCACCTGGACGAAGTAAGTTTGTGCTGTTGCTGGCAGGTCTTTGGGTTGCCTGCCAGCATTCCAGCGAACCAATCACCTATATTGACGCGAATAAAGCTCAGATTCAGGCTAGAGAGGGTATTTCCTATAGCCTGAATCAACCCATTACCGGCATCTTGTTTTCAACAGATGCACATGGCGATACGCTTTTTAAAGTCCCTTTTTTGGATGGAAAAGAACATGGTATAGCCAAACTCTTTTACGCCAATCATCGGCTTCGCGAAGAGCGCTTATTTGTACGTGGGCGAAAAGAAGGAGTCCATCGAGGCTGGTACGAAAATGGGAAACTCATGTTCGAGTATCATTTCCTAAATGACATGTTTGAGGGCAGCTATAAAGAATGGTTTCCCAACGGGAAATTATTCAGGAATATGAATTACGAAAAAGGGCAGGAATCAGGTGTTCAGCAAAGCTGGTCTACCACAGGCAAAATCAAAACCAACTACATCATCAAAGACGATAGGCGTTATGGCTTACTGGGTACCAAAAACTGTAAAAACGTTGCAGACAGCATTTTTAAACGGTAGTTTACTATCAATATCTATGCTATGGATCGCCTGCCAAACCGACACCATTCAACAGTTGCCCTATTACAACACCCCCGATTTTACGCCAATCTTTATCGACTCGGGGTCTAAAGTAGCTGAAAAAGTGCCTCATACGATCGGTAATTTTTCCTTTACAGACCAGAATGGGGCAACAGTCACGCAGCAGGCTATTGAGGGTAAAATTCATGTGGCCGATTTTTTCTTTACCTCTTGCGGAGCCATATGCCCTAAAATGACCAAACACATGCAATTGGTCGAGAAAGCATTTCCAAACGATGAAAATCTGGTTTTGCTCTCTTACAGTGTTACACCCTGGATTGACAGCGTTGCCCGGCTGAAAACATACAGCCAGACGAATGGCATCCGGTCGAAAAACTGGCATTTACTGACAGGCAACAAATCGGCTATTTATCAACTCGCCCGCCAGTCTTACTTTGCCGAAGAAGAACTAGGTTTCAGCAAAGACAGCACAAACTTTCTACATACCGAACACATCCTGCTGGTTGATAAACATAAACGCATTCGAGGCATTTACAACGGTACCCTTGAACTTGAGATGCAGCAACTTATAGCCGACATCAAGACATTAAGAAAAGAAACTGATTGAAAATTCGGCTTAAATTGTACTTTTACGAATAATCTATAGGTGGTATTAAGCCACACTATTATTTTATTCCTTTATGCAACTTGCTGATTTCAAAACCGTAGCGGCCAAATACAAAGTCATTTTCTTCGATGCGTTCGGCGTTTTGAAAAACTCAGAAGGGATACTTCCCGGCATTGAAAAAACCTTCGATTGGCTTCAGGAAAATGGAAAGGATTTTTATGTCCTGACCAATGATGCATCACGAGGGCCGCATGAATTGGCTGAATCCTATTATCGACAGGGATTCTATGCTATAAAACCTGAGCGCATTATTTCATCGGGTATGCTCGCCCGCGAATACCTCGACCTGAAGGTTCACAATGGCACCGTTGCTTACCTGGGTACTGAAAAATCGGCCCATTACCTCGAAACTACCGGGTTAACCACTCTGCCAATCAGCCGTGTCGACCTGAAAGATATTGACGATATCAACGCACTGGTATTACTTGACGACGAAGGCTTTGACTGGAACACCGACCTGACCAAAACCGTCAATCTGCTCCGAAAACGAAACATTCCAGTTATTGTAGCCAACACGGATGCTACATACCCGGTTTCCAAAAATCGGATTTCCATAGCCATTGGGGCAGTGGCCAAAATGATTGAAGGTATCGTAGGCAAGCAATTTATCCGATTCGGCAAGCCCGACGCCCAGCTTTTCATGTTTGCCTATGAACGGCTCGACAATGCCGCCGACATTAGCAAACGCGACATTCTGATGGTTGGCGATACCTTAAAAACTGATATTCTGGGTGGTAATAAATTTGGGCTAGATACCGCACTTGTCTTAACTGGAAATACCCAACCACAAGATGTTGAAGTACAGATTCGCAGTACGGGGATCATCCCTACTTATGTCTGTAAATCGGTAGTTATACGGTAAACTTCGCTAGATTTTACCAGTTTGAGTCATTTTATGATGGGTAATTCATTTACCTGTTTTTTGTCAATAACAAGCTGTTTTTCACAAACTTAGGCTAAGTACAGCAACTATACGAAACGATTTACATCCTAAAAAATTGTTTGATAATACCAAGGTAAATACGTTTCTTTGCGCAGTTTTTTAACTAGAACAGACTACGAAAATGTCGGACATTGCACAAAAAGTTAAGAATATCATTGTTGAGAAACTAGGTGTTGAAGAGTCAGAAGTAACCCCAGAAGCAAGCTTCACCAACGATCTTGGTGCCGATTCGCTTGACACGGTTGAGCTGATCATGGAATTTGAAAAAGAGTTCAATCTCCCTATCCCAGACGATGAGGCTGAAAAAATCTCTACGGTTGGTTTAGCTATCGAATATCTGGAAAAACACATCGGCAAATAAGTTTTTGCTGGAAGTCTTTTAGTACCCGAAAGCCAGCGCCAACATTAATTAGCTTGGCGTTGTTTTTCTTTTTCATTACGCAGTATAGCTGTATGACATTCAAACGAGTAGTAGTGACCGGCCTCGGTGCGTTGACACCCATTGGCAATGATGTAACCACTTATTGGAACAACTTGGCAGCCGGTGTAAGCGGGGCCGGTCCCATTACGAAGTTTGACGCCAGCAAGTTTCGTACGCAATTCGCCTGCGAAGTAAAAGGGCTGGACGTTTCCCAATACATCCCCCGGCAGGAAGCCCGTAAGATGGATGCATTTACGCATTATGCACTCATCGCTACCGACGAAGCCGTTCGGGATGCCGAGTTAAATCTCGATACTCTTGATAAAAATAAAATCGGTGTTATTTGGGGGTCAGGTATCGGCGGTCTCAAGTCCTTTGAGGATGAAATGATCGATTATGCCAAAGGCGACGGCACTCCGCGTATCAATCCTTTCTTTATTGTCCGCATGATTGCCGATAGCGCATCGGGCCAGATTTCGATGCGCTACGGATTTCGGGGTACCAACTACGTAACCGTTTCGGCCTGTGCTTCCACCAACAACGCCATCATTGATGCGTTCAACTACATTCGATTGGGTCGACTCAACATGTGTGTAGTGGGTGGTTCAGAAGCGGCTGTTACTAAAGCAGGCATCGGTGGCTTCAACGCCAACCGGGCTTTATCGGAGCGCAATGATTCTCCTCAAACGGCATCTCGGCCTTATGATAAAGACCGCGACGGCTTTGTTATGGGCGAAGGGGCAGGGTCGATCATTCTTGAAGAGTATGAGCACGCGCAGGCTCGGGGAGCTAAAATTTATGCTGAGCTAATTGGTGGCGGTATGTCATCAGATGCCTATCACATTACGGCTCCGCACCCCGAAGGGTTAGGTGCATTTCTGGCTATGCAGGATGCCTTAAACGATGCCGGTATTGCACCTGATGAAATTGATTATATCAATACCCACGGCACCTCAACCCCTATTGGCGATCCACAGGAGTTGAAGGCGATTCACCAGTTATTTGGTGAGCATTCATTCAAAATGAATATTAGCTCAACCAAATCTATGACAGGCCATTTATTAGGAGCTGCTGGCGCTGTTGAAGCAATCGCGTGCTTAAAAGCAGTGGAACATCAACTTGTTCCACCAACAATCAATCACTTTACCAACGACGATGAAATTGATCCGCGCTTCAATTTAACCTTCAATGTCGCTCAGGCTCGTCCGCTGACAACCGTCATGAGCAATGCATTTGGGTTTGGAGGGCACAATGCTATCGTCATTTTCCGTAAACTTAGCTGAGTCGTGCAACTCGCTTTGCCACGTAGTTTATTCAATCCCCTCGCGTGGTTCCGATCTGGCCACAATGATCCGCGTAAAAATTTACGCCGGTCCATTGGTCATATCATTGGGGCACGTCCGTCCAATCTGGGTTTGTATCAACTGGCTTTACGCCATACGTCAGCCTCCAAAGCAACGGCTATCGAAGGCTTCCGGGAATCGAATGAACGGCTGGAGTATCTGGGAGATGCTGTCCTGGGCATGGTCATTGCTGAATTTCTTTTTAAAAAGTACCCCTATAAAGACGAAGGATTCCTCACGGAAATTCGCTCTCGCATTGTCAATCGCGAGACGCTGAATGGAATCGCTCGCAAAATCGGACTCGATCAGTTGATTGAATACGACGGAAGCCGGACTCGGAGCCTTCCCGCTCGTACGTCTATGTATGGCGATGCACTCGAAGCATTGGTCGGTGCTATCTATCTGGATAAAGGCTTCCGCTTTTCCCGTCGGTTCATTCTCAAAAATTTACTGTCTCATTACGACATTGAATCGGTCGTTCAGAACAATGGCAATTTCAAAAGTCGTCTGATCGAATGGGCGCAGCGCGAAGGCAAAGAGATTCGTTTTGAGATCGTTTCTGAAAAAGGCAACAGCCACTTCCGCGAATTTATTGCCCAGGTTCTGGTTGATGACGAACCATTCTCAACGGGTAGCGGCTATAGCAAGAAAAAAGCCGAACAGGCAGCCGCTGAGAAAGCGTTCGAACTACTGGCTATCAAGTAAGTCTGTTTAATTCACAATTTTCGTAGCCTATTAGCCACAAGGTTAGTTCCTGTTGAGCGAACTTAAACGTGGTGATAGTGAAATTCTGTCATTTTTCAGGCCATCTTGTCCTGAAACCACCTTATCTTCCACTAAAGAAATGTCAAAATGGCTTGAATTATTATGGTTTTTCTATTGGCACGTGGTTTGAAATAAGCTTACTGTCTTTGTTAACTTATCTCTCAACACAAACCTTAATAGAAAGTCATGAGTAAGTTTGTGTGCGCGAAGAAGCAAAAGTAAAACCACCTCGTCAGATCGAAATCACTGGTTAATTCAACTTTAATGAAAAGCCTGTGAGATTTTCTTGCAGGCTTTTCATTAACTTAAAGGCCCCTTAACAAAGCCCTGTTAAATTTTGTTAAGGACACACATTACCCGGATTTTTCAGAAGCCCATTCCGTTATACTAACAGAGTAAACAATAAGTTTCTAACACAAAAAGAAAGCAATTAGATTTCCCAATCAATCATGAAAAGCAACTGGAAATTAATAGCGTTAATAGCTGTACTTTCGAGTGCCATAACGCTGGCCGCTTACAACCTGTTGGGTTTCAACAGCCGGGATGTAATCTTTAATGAATCGTCGCCCTTCCCAGCTATCACGGGTCGTTTGGCGTCAATGCCGGGTGGCCCTATGGCTGCTCCAGGCGATTTCTCGACTGCCGCTGAAGCCGTAACCCCTACGGTTGTCCATATTCGTACGACGATGACCCGCACGGTTCGCCAGCAACAAGTTCCCGATATTTTCCGGGAGTTCTTTGGCGATGATGCCTTTGGTGGTGGACAGCGTCAACCCCGCCGTCAACAAGGACAGGCTTCGGGCTCGGGCGTAATCATCAGTAAGGATGGTTATATTGTTACCAACAACCACGTTGTGCAGGATGCCGACGAAGTAGAGGTAATTATGACCGACAAGCGTAGCTTCAAAGCTAAAGTTATTGGTACTGACCCACTGACCGACCTGGCTGTTATTAAAGTAGATGCCAACAACCTGCCTGCCATTACACTGGGTGATTCAGACGCTCTGAAACTTGGCGAATGGGTGCTGGCCGTTGGTTATCCACTGGACCTCGAATCGACGGTAACGGCTGGTATTGTGAGCGCTAAAGGTCGTCGGATTGGTATCCTCGATCAGAACATCAATAAAAACGATGCGAAACCTGATTCTCCTGTAGAAGCCTTCATTCAGACGGATGCGGCTATCAACCCAGGTAACTCGGGTGGTGCACTGGTCAACCTGCGCGGTGAGCTGGTCGGTATCAACTCAGCGATTGCTTCGGCAACGGGTTATTACAGTGGATACGGCTTTGCTGTGCCTGTATCGCTCGTGAAAAAAGTGTCGGCCGACCTGCTGAAATATGGCAACGTACAACGTGGTTATATTGGTATCATGCCAATCGAACTGAACAGCACGGTTGCTAAAGATAAAAACGTTAAAATTGGTCGTGGTATCTATGTAGATCAGGTGGTTGACAACGGCGCTGCTGAAGCTGCCGGTTTGAAAAAAGGGGACGTTATCATCAAAATGGAAGGCCAGCCGCTGGATTCTGACGCCCAGATGCGTGAAATCATTGGCCGTCGTCGCCCAGGTGATGTACTGACTGTAACGGTTAACCGGGATGGTACCGAACGCGATTTCAAAGTGGAACTTCGCAACCGGAATGGTGGTCGTGACATCATCAAGAAAACTGACATTACCCCATCGGCTACCTCGCTGAACTCGCTGGGTGCTCAATTTGAAGACCTATCCGCTCAGGATGCTAAGCAATTAGGTATTACTGGTGGTGTTCGGGTGAAGAAAATCACTGACGGTAAACTGGCAGAAACAGACGTAGAAGAAGGTTTCATTATTGTGAAAGCGAACGGTAAAAACGTTAAAACCACAAAAGACCTTCAGACCATTATGTCGAGCGTGAAAGAAGGGGAAGGCTTAATGCTGATTGGCATGTACCCCAACAGCTCGCGGATGTACTACTACGCGGTGCCTGTTTAATAAAAGCAGAAAGGAGTAAAGGAAAAGGGCCAAAGGATATGATTGATATCCTTTGGCCCTTTTCCTTTACTCCTTTCTGCTTTTATTCGTAATAATTCAGAATCTGGTGACCGCTCTTCGCGAGGAGTTGGTCACGACGGAAGAGGTCGATATCGGCCGACATCATGTCTTTTACAAGTGCTGGCAAATCGTATTTAGGTTTCCAGTTCAATTGCGTCATTGCTTTCGTTGGATCGCCAAGCAGCAGATCTACTTCGGTTGGACGGTAGTAGCGTGGATCGATGCATACAACGGCCTTACCAACTTCAACCGGGAAGTCAGGGTTTGTTGAACTAGCCACCGTTCCTACTTCAGCATCACCTTCACCGGAGAAAGACAGTTCAACACCAATTTCAGCAAAAGCCATCCGGATGAAATCGCGAACGCTGGTCGTTACCCCCGTGGCAATAACATAATCTTCGGGTTTTTCCTGTTGCAGGATCAGGTACATGGCTTCTACGTAATCTTTAGCATGACCCCAGTCTCGCAGCGAGTCCAGATTGCCCATATAGACCTTGTCTTGTAAGCCTAAGCCAATACGAGCAACGGCACGGGTGATTTTACGGGTTACGAAGGTTTCACCCCGCAATGGTGATTCGTGGTTAAACAGGATACCGTTACAAGCAAACATGTCGTACGCTTCCCGATAGTTCACCGTAATCCAGTAGCCATACAGTTTAGCTACAGCATAGGGCGAGCGAGGGTAAAAAGGCGTGGTTTCCGATTGAGCGTGGCCCTGGACACCGCCATACAGCTCAGACGTTGATGCCTGATAGATACGTGTCTTTTTGGTTAAACCCAGCAAGCGTACGGCTTCCAGAATCCGTAGCGTTCCGATACCATCTACCTGAGCCGTGTATTCAGGCTCATCGAAACTAACCCGTACGTGCGACATGGCCCCCAGATTATAAATTTCGTCAGGTTGTACTTCCTGAATGATTCGAATGACGTTCGTAGAGTCGGACAGATCGCCGTAGTGAAGTTTCAGATGTATTTTTTTCTCATGCGGATCTTCATACAGGTGATCAATCCGTTGCGTATTGAATAGAGAACTCCGGCGTTTAATACCGTGTACTTCGTAGCCTTTAGCCAGTAATAATTCAGTCAGATAGGCCCCATCCTGGCCCGTAATCCCGGTAATCAACGCTTTTTTCATATATTCTTACTATCTAGGTTGAAGCGTGCGTAAGTTTACGTAAACACTTCTAAATTAACATTTATTTGACGTTATATTAAAATTACTTTATTAATAGGCTACGCCGAATATCTACTTTATCGGGCTGTAATTGAGCCGATGCGATTAATCGACGAATTGACGCATAATAACGTTCGGCATCCAGTCGGCGCATGAAATCGCCCACTTTCAACTTATAGGTTGGTTGGTTATAACTGAGGTAAGGACTTAACTCTGGAAAATTCTGCGAAACCATCAATTTAGCGGCCTCGGCCTCCTGACGCTGATTACCCACATACACTTGAATTCGATAACCCGGTGCGTACCGAATCGATCGATTTTGGGTTGCAATCGTATCCAGTACCAGATCCAGTTTACGATTGATATGCAGGGCTTCAATTGGTGCATTGGGTTTCCGATTATCCGTCCGACGAGGGGTATTCGTCGGGTTAGTTACCGGCGTTGTAGGGCGATTGGTGGTAGTTGAATTTGCGGATGTTGGATTCGCATTGTATACAGGCCGTACGGAAGCCAAATCTTCGTTATAGCTATTATAATCTGTCGCCGAGCTACCTGACGAAACCGAACGACTACTGGCACAACCCGTAATTGTCAGTACACCTAGTATGAGCACAATACCTAATCTGCAACGCATAACTTTTGTTCTGTATGACGCAAAAATAGCCATTTTGTCATTCCAATCGCCTAACCCTATGTATTCCGGTATAAACCCACGCTGGATTTTAGTTAATTTTGGGCATCTATTAAGCCGAATTCATGCTGAATATACAAAGCCACGTGTCGCTAAAACCGTATAATACGTTTCGGATTGATGCCAGCGCGCGGTATTGGGTCGACATTAGTAACGAAGATGATCTTCAGACGTTGCTTCAATTATCCGAATTTCTTGATAACCCTAAATTAATTCTTGGCGGAGGTAGTAATATATTGCTTTGCCGAAATTTTGACGGGTTGGCCGTTAAGCTTAACCTACAGGGTATCGACGTTGTCCGAGAAGATGAGACCCATGTTTACCTGAAAGCCGGTGGTGGTGTCAATTGGCACGAACTAGTTATGTTTTGCGTCGACCATGGGTATGCGGGTGTTGAAAATCTATCGCTGATTCCAGGTACGGTTGGTGCAGCGCCTATGCAAAATATTGGTGCGTACGGCGTTGAGCTGGAGCAGGTATTCGAGTCACTAACCGCAGTACACATACCAACCGGTCAAACCCGGACGTTTACCCATGCTGATTGTGCCTTTGGCTATCGGGAAAGTGTTTTCAAGCGCGAACTCAAAGGCCAATATATTATCACCAGCGTTACGTTACAGTTAGATAAAACCCCAACGTTTCATACTCGTTATGGCGCTATTCAGGAAACGCTGACGGAGATGGGCGTTTCGGAAGATAAGCTGAGCATAAAAGCCATCAGTGATGCTGTCATTCAAATCCGGCGCAGTAAGCTTCCCGACCCTGCTCAAATTGGGAACGCAGGCAGTTTCTTCAAAAACCCTGAAATTCCTAAAACTCAATTTGACACACTAAAAGCTGAGTATCCAACTTTGCCCGGCTATCCGGTCGACGACAACTTGGTGAAGGTTCCGGCGGGTTGGCTCATTGAGCAGGCCGGGTGGAAAGGCTACCGATCTGGTGATGCTGGTGTTCATGCCAAACAGGCACTTGTGCTGGTCAATTACGGCAATGCATCGGGCGACCAAATTCTGACGCTCGCAAAGCAGGTACAAGATTCAGTTCAGGAAAAATATGGAATTACGATTACACCTGAAGTTAATATTGTCAAATAGGCTTCTGGTTCAATTGACTTTCTTTTATAGAGCCTTTTAAACTTACGCTGAGAAGCAATTTTTGTCATTCCGACGAAGGAGGAATCTCAAGTCTTTCTAACCCATTACTAAGGCTACATTGAGATTCCTCCTTCGTCGGAATGACAAAAACGCTCATTTTACATTTTTTCAAAAATTTATACAGGCCTATATTCTATTCAAAACAAAGTGAAGCGGCTCCCAGCAGACCCGCATCGTTGCCCAGGGTAGCCCGTTTGATGCTCAGGCCGTTTTTATAATACGGGTTCAGCCAGTAATCAAGTGTCTTATTGACGGCTGGTAAAATATAATCGAAGGACGCAGATAGCCCTCCGCCAATCAATACCTGTTTGATATCCAGAACTTTAATAAGTGCGGCTAAACCTTCACCCAGCATTTCGCCAACTTCAGTCCAGATTTGTAGCGCCAGTTCGTCACCTTCGGCGGCAGCGGCTACCAGTCCTGTTGTTGAAATACTGCCGTCGTCAGGCAAATGCGTATCACCTGTATAATTTTTCCGGCGTTCGTTAGCCAGTTGCAGCAGTTCTACTTTCCCGATGTTGCGCTCCAGCACCCGACCATTACGCGATGGGATGTGGCCCGGCTCCATGGCATTTCCATCGCCCCCGGTAAAAATTTTCTTATTGATGATTGCAGCCCCTCCTACACCCGTACCCAGTGTGATGAAGATGTAGTTTTCCGTGATGCGCTCTTCGGCAAAGTAATACTCTCCTAAAGCAGCAGCGTTGGCATCGTTGGCCAAGAAAAACTGAATACCCAGAAATCGCTTGGTCAGTAACTCGACCATGGGTTCACCATTGATTTCTGGGATAGCCGTGATTTCAAGCGGGATTGTCCGCTCGCGGTTTAGCATACCGGGCAAACCAATACCTACTTTTTTTACGTCTTTGTTGCTTAACAATTGAAGGGCAACCGCATCGCCAAAGCGCTCGATAAAATGACCTGATTCGCGCCAACTGATGGTATCGTGGCTATAGAAGTTTGAAATTTTACCCGTATTGGCATCGACAATGCCCATTTTGACGTTTGTACCGCCAACGTCAATACCCAAATACTCAACGGAAGCCATTCGTAGCAATAATCAGTTTAATAATGAATAATGGTCTGTATACAAGAACGATGAAGAGCGTGCAAGTTACAAAAGAGTGGTCAGTCAATAGCCATTATAGGTTAAGGAGTTTCCGCATACTTTATCCTAAAGGAATTGCAATTTGTTTCTACCCTTAAATATCGCCGAGTTGTGGACGGATTAATAGTTCTTCAACAACAGCACTTTTTGACAGTGAATAAGCCGCCCAGGCGCTATTGGCCACATCTTCAGCTTTCATAAATCGCTCTTCGGGCAAATCGGTGCCTTCCCAACTAGCCGTTAGTGTAGCGCCCGGCAAAATAGCCGTAACTTTTACATCATGCGGTTTCAGTTCTTCGCGTAGCACCCGGCTCATTCCCAGCAGTGCAAATTTGGAAATACAATACGAACCGCCATTGGTGTAGGCCGTGATGCTGGCCGTAGAACACATCATAAAAATATGCCCCTGTCGACGCGCCATCATGTCGCCAACCAGGCCACGGGTCAGATGATAGGCACTGGCAACATTCGTATTCATCAGCGTCTCAAAGGTCCCTTCGGCTTCCTGATGAATTTCACCCGGCAGAAATATACCCGTATTATTTACAAGCACATCAACCGGACGGCCCAGCGACTGAATATAGTCCAGTAACGTATTCACACCCGATCGGGTCGATAAATCAGCAGCAATGGGCAATAAGCCAGGCCCTTTTACACCATCAACAGACCGGGCACAAACGATAGCCTCGAAGCCTTCCTTGATAAACCGATCGGCAATGGCGCGTCCAATCCCTTTGGTGCCACCCGTTACAACAATTAGTGGATTCATGTGTAAAACAACTTTGTTGGTCTTTATCTGGCGCAGAAAACGCACGGTTTAGCCTACGGCGCAAGTTACGTCAGAAACCATTCTATCTTTACGGGGGTTCTTCCGAATGACTATCATTCACTGTTCGGGTACAGTCTTCGCTATCGATTTATGTCACGATTAGGCAGTTACTTTATCTTTTTGAGTACGCTCTTCCGTAACCAGGAGAAATTTAGAGTGTATATGGGTCTTATCCTCAATGAATGCACCAATATTGGGGTTGGCTCTATTTTCATCGTAGCGCTTGTCAACACATTTATCGGTGCTGTCACCTGTGTACAAACGGCCTATAACCTTACCAATCCGTTCGTTCCAAAAAACATTATCGCCCTTATTGTCCGCGACAGTTCAATTCTGGAATTAGCCCCAACCTTATCGTGTATCGTCCTGGCCGGAAAAGTCGGTTCGAATATTGCCAGTGAACTTGGCACGATGCGTATTACTGAGCAAATCGACGCGCTTGAGGTAATGGGTATCAATTCCAGCTCTTATCTGGTTCTGCCGAAAGTGATTGCCTCTGTCCTCATGTTTCCATTATTGGTTATTATGGCGGGCTTTCTGGCTATTTTGGGTGGCTATATTGCCGGAACATTGGCAGGCGTTATTTCCCCAGAAGATTACGTGTCGGGCCTTCGCTTCGAGTACAAGCCCTTCGGTGTTACGTTCGCGCTTATTAAAACGGTAGTCTTTGCCTTTTTAATCTCAACGATTTCAGCGTATCGAGGGTACAACGTAAGCGGAGGAGCCCTCGAAGTGGGTGCGGCCTCAACGGCTGCCGTCACCAACAGTTGCGTTGCCATCGTAGCCGCCGACTTTATTTTAACCCAGATGTTACTCACGTAATTTTGAATGCCTGAATGATTGAATGATTGAATAAAAGAGCCGAAGTAAGCTATTCAATCATTCAGGCATTCAATCATTGAACCGATGATTGAAATCAAAAATATAGCGAAGTCCTTTGGCGGGCGTCAGATTCTGGCGGGCGTTAGTGGTACATTTAAACAAGGGGATACAAGCTTGGTCATAGGTAGTAGCGGTACGGGTAAAAGCGTATTGCTGAAGTGCATGATTGGCCTTGTAAAACCCGATTCGGGCGAGGTTCTTTACGATGGCCGTAATTTTCTGGAAAGCGATCTGAACCAGCAGAAGGCCATTCGGCGGGAAATGGGAGTTCTATTTCAGGGGTCCGCCCTGTTTGATTCGAAGACGGTACTGGAAAATGTTCGGTTCCCGCTCGACATGCTCACCGAACAGGCCGAAAGCGACAAACTGGATCGTGCTCACGAATGCCTGCGCCGGGTTGGCCTTGCCGAAGCCGCCGATCGGATGCCTTCTGAAATCAGTGGTGGAATGAAAAAACGAGTCGGTATTGCCCGAGCCATTGTTTTGAATCCCAAATACTTATTCTGCGACGAGCCCAACTCGGGCCTTGACCCACTCACCTCTATCAAAATCGATCAACTCATTTCCGAAATCACCGATGAGTTCAAGATCACGACCGTCGTCATCACGCACGATATGAATTCGATGATGGAAATCGGTGAGAAAATTATGTTCCTTTATCAGGGTGAAAAACTATGGGAAGGCAACAGCAATACGCTTACGCAGTCGGATGTTCCTGAATTGAACGAGTTCATCAACGCCAATAAGCTAATCCGGGAAATGGAAAAGTAAACGTTGATTTTAAATCAATACAGGTAAATTACCGGATCGAAAATCAGCAAATCACCAGCCTTATCAACTAAGACGTTCTGATCGTGAAGGTCTTCGATAAAAAGAGTTTGATCGGCATTGACATAGTTGTCTTCATACCGACGTATAAAGCCTAACTGATTCATTAATGCTTCCACTTCCTCGCGGCTAGCTCCTCGCACAGCGCTTATCGCCTTCTGGGAAACAACTGGCCGTAATTGGGGCAGTTCGTCAATCAACTCACTAACAAGCATTAAGCCTTCAAATCGATAGAACGTAGCAGGGAATAACCAATTGTGCAGGATTAATCGTTCAAGGTATTCCAAATAGCTCGTGTGAAAAGCTAAATTGTTTCGTTTCAAAACAACATCACCATTATATACAACTTGATGTTCCCCTCCTTCAATACAGCCTGACTCATACCAAAGCAGAGAGAATTGTTCAGCATCCCACAAGTAATTTGTCGCTACTGCCCATGCATATAAAGCCTGTGCTTCGAGCAACTTGATTTCTTCACTTATTTGCCAGATTTCACTGTATCCCGATTGGATTGCCGGGCTAAGCGACGGGTTTGCTCGATGAACTCTTCTTGTGACATCGAGGGCTGCTCGGAGACTTTCCTGATCAATCGCTCGTTCAGCGCTTTGTGGAAGTCGTTCAATTCGATTTCTTTGACTTTCTTCATCGTCGTAACGATTGGTCATTTAGGTAAAGATAAGCGTTTTATTAGTGAATCGGTTAAAACCGCCATCGGGCCTGTAGTTTCACTTCGGTTTTGTGCGGAGAATTGATCTGATCCAGATCTGAACCGACGGTTGTTTGATTGGTATAGTTCGTTCTGGCCCAGCGCATCCATATATCCAGATGACGACTTAGATTGTACTGTACCAGTAAATAATGACGAAAGCCATGATTAAAGTAAGCTGGGAACGAAAACGCATAGAGTACATCGCGTTCGTACACATACTGCCGACTGTCGTAATCATCTGTCCCGAATAAAGCGACTCGTCCGCTCAGGCTTAGTCGATGATAATCCCATGTTGCGTCCTGTACCAGTGTAAACCCAGTTGATGCCGGTTGGCCAGTATACCTAAAACTTCCCCACTGTACACGCGACCGAAGGGAGAAGCCTCGCATCAGCGTATACTCAGCATTTAGTGCATAACTTCTTCGCGTGGTCCCGACTACATCTTTCAGTTTATCTACCGTCAGATTCTTTTGTTTATGTTCTTCGTGATAAACCCCGTAAAAGGCCGTTTGTCGATTGGGGCTATAGCGGACCTGAACTAAATAATCGAAGCCGTTTGACGGTTTATCAACCAGGTATTTCAACCAGGGGAAATTGAAGTAATCGACAAAGCCACCTACAGTCAGCTTTCGATAAATGGTATATTTTAGGCCCAGATAAGCCCCTTCTTCATTGATGTTCCGGCTTCCTTCGCTAAAAGCGTTTCCATAAAAACTATGAAAATTCCGATCATAATGCCGCAAGGCGACAGCCACATCCAGTTTCTTGGTAAGACTGGCCAAAGCTCCACCCACAAACCCTGTCCCACCTGAGTTCGTGGCAGAGCCACTGCTATGAGCCAGTTCACCGAACAGATTCCAGTTTCGCCAGATGTAGCCCGCATGCACACCCACAACAAGGTTATGCGTGCCGGTAAACTCATACGCATTATAGGCTAAATCGCGCTTCTGGAAAAACGTATCAAACGTAGTACGCAACACTGTAAATCCCAGTTGTAGTTGCTTGCGATTCTGGTAGAGTAAGTGGGCTCCCAGATTGGTTTCGACCAGGCTACGCTGATCATCAATCTCTGATTGAGTTCGGTGAAGGCCCGAAGTTTGCAGCGAAGTAGCAACCCGCCCGATACTCGAACTATCCATATTAGCATCCCTCCGATTTCGAGCAGCTAGTAGGGTTATGTTTATGTTTCGACTCAACGCATAGGTAGCGGTTACCCCTCGAAAATACCCATACTCGGTCAGGGATGTGTACGGACGAGCACCCAACGTTGGCCGCCGGACTGTTAGTACGGTTTCGGAGCTTTTACCCAGCACAAACCCTGCCGATAAAATCAGGCCCTGACCTACCTGTAGTTGATAATCGCCCAACAGAACATTTTTCCAGCGCCCTCGATTCTGAATCTGCGCATGAAACGATACGTAATCAGCGCCATAACGCCGGGTGCCGGGTTGCCAGTCGATACGCTCACCAGGGTCCTTTTCCAGTGTCAATCCGAAACTAAAAGCGCGGGGGCGACTATAGCGATACCGAACATACCATTGGCTGGCATCTCCCAGATAGCGCGTGGGCAGGTTCCCTTTCTTATCGGGAGTTGCTTCTGAAAATCCTTTCTGTTCTTCCAAAACACGTTCATAACGGACAATCAGGTAATTATCCGTGGGCGTAGGCAAAGCGCCTAATAGACCCCGGGTTCCTGCTATGTCAACAAATGGAAGCAAACGCCGGATCGTCGGCAAGTCAAAGTCGGGAACCACCTGTAGTTCATAAATCGAGAGCAGGTCGCCGAACTCAGCCCGGTAGTTGGCTAAACTTGTCAGTTGTCGCTCAGAGAGAAGATAAGTAGCTGCCAGCTCATCCCGGGTAGCTGTATTCAGATCGATTGGATTTGCGTATAGCTGCGTCAGAGCGTCATAAACCGCCTGATAATCGATACCCTCCGTTTGTACGGGAAATAAATCCTGTAGATACCGACTTATGTCAGCATCCCGACGCACCGGTGCATTGGTTTGCGAAAAAGCAGCCGATGAAGCCAACCATCCGGCTAGACAGAGCAGGTAAACCGTTCGCAATCTCGTTTGGGGTTCAGTCCGAAATCGTTACAAACTACCATTGCTCCTAAATTTGTCTGATAAACAGCCTCTTGGAAGCATGGTGTCCTATTGGACGAACGGACGGCCCAAAAGATACATTAATAAAAGAAAAGATACTTGCTGCCAGAAACTAGGCGAAGCGACGTTTTAATATCTCGACCAGTTCGCTAACCTCATCGCTACTCATATCCCACATATATTGCGAAGCATACCGGTACGAAATTAGGTCCAGTGCCTCGCCATAGTTGCTCAGTTTATCGATCTCGTCAACGGCCTGATTATACGCATTGGAATTTCCATTGAACAGTTGATTGATAAACCGAAACTTCTGGTTCAGGGATATACTCCGGGCCACGCTTTCGATTGGTGCCCGGTGGAAGGTCTCGGCAACCGTAGCCGGTTCAGCCGGTACCGTTTCTCGTAAGGCATCATTGAGGGTAGCGGGTGCGTCACTGGATACGGACACAGGGTTTCCTTCGGTTGTCGTCGGTTGGCTGATAGCCCCTGTTTCCAGTTGTGATGGCTGACTAATCGGCGCTACCGGCTCCGGTCCGGCTGAGCCATTCAGGAACATCGGTCCACCGACGCTTCCCGTTTCGGTGACATCAGGGTCAGGAGTTGGATCAGGTTGGGGCGGTATGGCTGGCGGAGCTGCACTTTCCGGAACCGATTCAGCCGGAACCAACGGCGCTGGTGGTATTGACGAATCGGTGGCTGTATCGAAAAATGAACGGGTTGGATTTGCCAATAACGTGTCGGGAACATGACTCCGCAGCAACGTCGACACATTCATGGGAAGCTTCTCCGAAAAGAGCGTCACAAATTTATCGTATGGCTCCAGCTCATTACCTTTCTGAGTCAGTGCTTCGTCCAGATAAATCAACGCCTGATTCACATAGATGAACGATTTCCCGTTCATTCGTTGCGTGATATAAGCCGGAATGAACTGGTTAATTTTCGTGTAACGCGTGATTTGCTTCATGGCAGCTGCCGTCACCGTAAAGTCGGGCTGGCTCCGCAACACATCATCAAAATACGAACGAGGGTCGAAAATCATGACAATCGTACGTCGAACAGCATCGGCCAGTAAGGGTTCGAGGTGCTCACGTCGAACACAGATGTATTGCGAAACAACGTTCATGAAGTTCTGCAATGCCTCCTGTACTTCCTCGTTGGTAAAGTCGAAATAGGGGCTTCTGAATTTTTCGGCATCAGCCTGCCATTTATCGGATAAACTACTGATAATGAACAGGTTTATCTGATTAATGGGGGTCAAAGACATTATTTGCTGACCGTTGATCGTCGTATGCTGTTGATAAAAATCAGCAGCAATCCGGCGAGCATAAGACTTGCTATATTCAGTGAGAGCGTTGGCGTTAAACTTGTTCGACATTAGGAAAAGCCTTTGTTTTGTAAATATATAGCTTTCGGCCACAAACCGGCTGTTATCGCTGAAGAAATCAAATGCAGCGGGCTGTAACCCGTGGTTTAATCCTACAACGGGCAACCCAAGAGGATAGATGAAACAGTGTCCTTGCCGGGAAATCATATACGTTAAAGGTACAAGTAGGTTATAGTCGTTACGTTTTTGTTATTTACTCATGTTTATTGAACCTTCCCCTCGACGTCAACCCCCTCATCTACGCACTGGCTGGATCGAAGTCATCTGCGGCTCCATGTTTTCCGGAAAAACGGAAGAGTTAATTCGCCGACTCACCCGTGCCCGGATTGCTAAACTGAAGGTTCAGATTTTTAAGCCTGCTCTGGATACCCGTTACCACGACGAAGACATCGTTTCGCACTCATCCATAGCGATTCATTCAACCCCTGTGCAAACAGCGCGCCAAATTTTATTATTGGCGGGTGACTGTGAAGTAGTTGGCATCGATGAAGCTCAATTTTTCGATAAAGACATCGTTGATATCTGCAATGAGCTGGCCAATCAGGGCAAACGCGTAATCGTGGCGGGGCTCGATATGGACTTTGCCGGAAAACCATTCGGTTGTATGCCTCAGCTGATGGGAATCGCCGAATATGTTACCAAAGTTCACGCTATTTGCGTGGTTTGTGGCGACATTGCGCAGTACTCTTACCGTCTTGTGCCGTCCCAGGAACGAGTTCTCCTGGGCGAAACAGATAGCTACGAAGCCCGTTGTCGTCGTTGTTTTAATCTGGGCGACGATGCCGTACGAAAGGAATGGGCGTACGAAGACGTTAAGAATGATGCATAAACTAGTGTAATGAATAATGAGTAATGTACAATGGATAAGTTATCTCGTTGAGTGTAAATGGCCTTCGCGTTCATTATCCATTATTCATTGTACATTACTCATTGTTCATTCGTCATTGTTCGCCCAGATCGGTACCTGGCAAACGCATGTTAGCTACCGATCCGGGCAGTCGATAGCTGTGGTTGGCACGAAAATATATGCGGCCACCCAAAATGGCTTCTTTTATTACGACAAAACCACACAGGAAACCACAAGCCTAAGCAAAATCTCGGGACTAAACGATGTAGGCATCAGTCGGCTGCTGTATCTGGCCGATCAGGCCAAATTACTTATTGCGTATCGAAGTGGTAATCTGGACGTCATGACGGTGACCGATGATGGAAGTCCCGGAACGGTGATCAACATCAACACCATTGTAGCCGCTTCTACCCTACCCTCCGCTCGAACAATCTACCACATCAACCGAATCGGTAATTACGCTTACCTAAGCACTGATTTTGGTTTGGTCGTCTTAGATTTGGTCAAGAACGAGATTCGGGATACGTATTTTAGCCAGCGTACCGACGGAACGCCCCTGCCTATTTATCAGACGGCCGCAACCGCCGATAGTCTGTATGCCCTGACTGGGCCATTACGGTCAACGGATACCGGCCTTCAACTACGAGCTATCCGTTTTGCCACCAATGTAAATATCGTTGACCCAGCCAACTGGCGAGCAATTGCTGAACCTGCTCAACCACTTGAATCCATTGTAGCCAATCAGAATCGACTAACAGCTACCGTAAATGGCCGGGGGATTTTTGAGCGGCAAACGGGTCGATGGGTTCTCACGCAAGCCATAACCAATGGCCTGATTCGGGCATTTACATCAGCTACCGGTTTGATAATTGCCACAGAGCGGAGTATCACATTCCCCGGATCAGCTTCGGTCAGTACGCCCTTAACAGCGAATCCACGTGAAGTAATCCTGGATGGCAATCAGGCATGGATAGCCGACACGCAGGGGGGTATTTTATCAAACAATGGCTTATTCCGTATCGGCCCTGAAGGACCCAGCCGCGATAATTTTGCCCGGCTTTATGCCTACCCCCAGTTACTTATAGCCTTACCCAACGGCCCGCTTGATGCGACGCTGGTACGTTCCAATGGGGTAGCGGGCGATCAGTTCTCCGTGTTAACCGGTCGCTGGCAATCGATCATGGGCCCCACGATAGGTTTTAATGCAGCCGCCTATCTCCCATCTGAGCAACGACTTTATCTAAGCATATTCGGAGCAGGTCTGCTTAGTCAGACAGAAGACCTGAACTTAACGATCGTTACACTACCAGCGACCATTAGCCCGTACATTACGAGCCTGGCGACCGATTCGGAAGGTAATTTGTGGCTAACCACTGGACGAACGACTTCGTCGCAATCGGCTACATTACATGTACGCCGACCCGACGGCAGCTTTCAATCGTTTCCCATCGTTACACAGACGAATATTGTCCAGATTGTACCGGACGACAACGGTTTCCTGTGGCTCCGGCCTGATGTTGGAGGAGGGCTGTTGGTTGTCGACCCACAAACAAATCGCAGTCGGTATTTAACCACACAAACGGGCCAGGGCGGTTTATTAACCAACAGCGTTCGTGCGCTGGTGAAAGACCGGAACGGGGTTATCTGGGTAGGTACTGACTTAGGCCCCACGATTTTCGATAATCCGGCTGGAGCATTCGATTCGGTTATTGACGCACAACCCCCTATTCTGAATCGTCGTCGACTATTGGCGAATGAACTGATTACGGCGATAGCAGTAGACGGCGGCAATCGGAAATGGATTGGGACTCAGAAAGGAATCTACCACGTTGCTCCCGACGGATCTCAGCTATTGGATACGTTTACGGCCGAGAATAGCCCACTACCTAGCAACTCCATTCAGGCGTTAGCCATCGAACCTACCCGTGGGGCAATCTTTATCCAGACGCCTAACGGTCTGGTATCGTACCAGGGGCCAGCCACCGAACCTGCCGATGCACTTAGCAATCTTACTATTTTTCCAAACCCAGTCCGACCTGACTTTACAGGTTCGGTGGGCATACGAGGGCTTATGGAGAATGCAACCGTAAAAATTCTGGATGCGGGCGGCAAGCTGGTGTATGAAACCCGCTCGCAGGGCGGAACGGCTTCCTGGAATTTGATAGACTACCAGGGTCGTCAGGCGCAAACCGGAATTTATTTACTCGTTGTTGTCACCTCCGATGGACTGGAAGGGCTAGCCGGTAAACTGGCCGTTGTTCGCTAGAAAGGTAATTTGAATAAATGGACAATGTAGAATGAATAATGCAAAATGGAAAATATCTGTTATTCAACCCCTTATCATTACGCATTATTCATTCTACATTGTCCATTTACTTACCGTCGGCCATCGTCATTGCTTATTTTTTTGCTCTGTTTACCCCCTGAACTCATCTGACCAAACTTATAGCTCAAGGTCAGACGTACCGAGCGATTGACAAACAGCGACGTATTTTGGGCCGTGAAGGTAGGCGCAAACTGCTCGCCAGTTTGCCGATTACTTCGGTTAAACGGGTTATTAAGGTTGAGTGTCAGCGTGATTTTCTTATCCATGAATTCTTTCTTGGCCGACAAGCCGTAATAATACCAGCCTGAATTCCGGCTTTGTAGCGAAATCCATCCTGAATTAACGTAGCCATTCGCCTGCACGGTGAAATCTTTTGGTAATTTATACGATGCATTAGGACCCACACTCCAGACCCAGCCGCTCGTACGCTGATTTAGCGCAACGCTTGTTAAATCTACATAGGTTAGATCGGTATTCAGGCTAATATTAATCTGCTTGTTAGGCTGAAGCGTAAAATTCATATTCGCGCCATAGCTGGCATTTCGTCCAATATTCTGTGGTGAAGATAAGGCTGCACCCTGCGCATCGACAGTGGATAACCACTCGATGGAGTTGTTCGTCTGCCGCCAGAATAAAGCCGCATTAAATGACGAGCCTTCTTTCCCGAATGTACTATACGAGAGTTCTGTAGCATGGGTCAATTCGGGATTTAAAAACGGATTACCTGTCTGGACGTTTTTGGGGTCGCTATAGTTCTTGTAGGGATTCAGGTACCAGATCATTGGGCGCGAAATCCGTTGGGTATAACTAACTTTTACGGTATGCTTAGTATGGAAGGTTTTCGCCAAAGTAAAACTCGGAATCAGGTTTTGATATTGATTTGTGAACCGACTTTGCGTGGTTACAAAATCACCTTGTATAGACGTGTTTTCAAGCCGGACGCCTGCTGTCAGATTCCATTTTCGTTTCGAGTCCATTTTTAGCGACATATACCCCGACGTAACCCGTTGGCTATACGTAAACTCGTTCGTCCGATTTGGGTCAATCGTGTAATCCTGTTCAAGGCCAGTCGTTGCCTGTTCGATCACATACTCACTACCGATGTTCCGTAAAATTGTCTTGGCGCCAGCTTCCAGTTTGACACTAAGCGTATCATGTTTCGTTCGGGCCGTCAACGGATGCACATAATCCGTTTGGAGCGTGTATTCATTATTGCGGCTGAGGTTTGTACTCCGCTCCAGGTACGTCGGTATGGTCGATTCAATTCCGGTTTGCCGAATCGTGTAATAATAATTATCAGGCATCCGGGCATATTGTGTCAAAACCGAAAACTCCTGTCCTGGCTTCTTAAACGATTTGGTCCAACCCAGATTAAACTCCGTATTACCAAAAGGATTTCGAAACCGAATGTCACGGTGGTAAGCTTGTACTATGTTCCCCTGCGTATCGGTCAGGCGACTATCCAGTGTGCTATTATTGGGGAAGGCCCCGCCCCAAGCATTAGCCGAAAAACTGATTCGGTTCGTCGTATCTGGATCATAATCAACGCTCATTTCTCCGTACCCACCCGTACCAGTGTTATCGCGAAACGTACTTTGGGTCAAAATACTTGTCGGGACCCCGTTCGCAAGAGCCGTACGGGTGCTGTTGGTTTCGCCAATTCCCCGGAATTGGTAGCCATTCAGCGAAAGCGCAACACCAAGCTTTTTCCCTTTCACAGTCAGGTTCCCACCGATTGACCGATTTAAGTTTCCGCCGGTCAGGTTAACAGTACCATTTGTTCCCTGAATAGCTTTCCTGGTAATAATATTGATAACTCCTGCCGATCCTTCAGCATCGTATTTTGCACCAGGACTTGTAATGACCTCCACCGATTTAATACTATTGGCAGGCATCTGTTTAAGCGCATCGGCCAGATTACGAGCCATAATGCTGGACGGTTTTCCATTCACCAGCACTTTAATGTTTCCGCTACCCCGCATTTTTAAATTGCCATCCAGATCAACTGTAAGCATCGGTACTTTACGAAGCACGTCAGCGGCTGTACCACCCGTATTAGTTGCGTCTTTTTCGGCATTATACACCAGCCGATCGCCTTTATCTTCGACCAACGCTTTCTGCCCAACCACGGCCACTTCCTTCAAATCCCGCGTATCGGCTACCAGTTTAATTTGTCCTAGATCGATCCGTGATTGCTCAGTCGTTAACCTGATGCCCTCCAGTGTTTTAGTGCGATACCCCACAAAGGAGATTTCTAGTTTATACGCGCCAACAGCGACTGTTTCGAAATGGAAACCCCCATTTTCTTTAGTAGTCGTACCTGTAACGAGCTTATTGTCTGCTGTTTTAAGCGCCACAGTGGCAAAAGGAACAGGCTTAGCCGTTAGTGAATCATTCAGTATACCACGAATTTGCCCACTGCTTGATTGACTAAATGAAAGACAAGGTGATAGATAAAGGAGAATCAGGAAAAGGTTTTTCATAACGGAGAATCAACATTTCATAGCTAATAGTTGTCTTTACCTTACTGAGCAACTAACCGAGTTGCCGGGCAAAAGTAATGTGACAAAAACTAGCGGTTGATGACGTTATGATTCTTTAACAATCTTTGACATTCTTTAACAATTGGCGCAGCATAATCTGCTTTTCATTGCCTGATATGATCAGCATTATGGTTTCGCCGATGGGTAAAGGCCAACTAAACAAGCTGATTTTTCCCTCGTTATATACCTACTCTTTTAAGATTCAGGAAAGCTAGGAATCGGATTTGACGAATCAGGTCATTTTGCCTAATTTTGGCTGATTTTTAGCCCCTCACCCAAGGCCATAGTGCAATTGGGTAAGTTACTAACCGAAATTAATGCACTCAATATGAGAGAAATACAGTTCCGCGAAGCCCTACGGGAGGCCATGACGGAAGAAATGCGCCGGGACCCGCTGGTCTACCTGATGGGCGAAGAAGTCGCCGAATACAATGGTGCCTACAAAGTTAGCCAGGGTATGCTGGACGAATTCGGTCCGGAACGGGTAATCGATACCCCCATCGCTGAGCTTGGTTTCGCAGGTATTGGTGTCGGCTCTGCGATAAACGGCTTACGGCCCATTATTGAGTTCATGACGTTCAACTTCTCGCTGGTGGCGATTGATCAGGTCATTAACTCAGCGGCTAAAGTTATGTCGATGTCGGGCGGGCAATATTCCTGCCCGATTGTGTTTCGGGGCCCTACGGGCAATGCCGGTATGCTGTCGTCGCAACACTCGCAGAACTTCGAGAACTGGTTTGCCAATACGCCCGGCCTGAAAGTGGTGGTACCCTCAAACCCTTATGATGCTAAAGGTCTGCTGAAATCATGCATTCGCGACAATGACCCCGTTATTTTCATGGAGTCGGAGTTGATGTATGGCGATAAAGGTCAGGTTCCCGAAGAGGAATACCTCATCCCGATTGGTCAGGCGAATGTGGTTCGTGAAGGCAACGACGTAACGATTGTTTCCTTCGGTAAAATCATGAAAGTGGCGCTGGCTGCGGCAGACGAACTGGCTAAAAATGGCGTTTCGGCTGAAGTTATTGATTTGCGTTCGGTTCGTCCAATCGATTATGCAACGATTATCAATTCGGTGAAGAAAACCAACCGGTGTGTGATTGTGGAAGAAGCCTGGCCACTGGCAGCTATCTCGTCTGAATTGACCTATAACATTCAACGGAATGCGTTCGATTATCTGGATGCGCCTGTCATTCGCGTCAACAGCATGGACCTACCCCTCCCTTATGCGCCAACGCTTATTGAAGCCATTCTGCCTAACGTAAAACGTACGTTACAGGCCGTTGAATCGGTGATGTATAAGAAGTAAAACCGACTTGGTTTCAAAACGAAAGGAGCGATGGCCTAACAGGTTATCGCTCCTTTCGTTTTAAGCCACTCAACAATGAAAAATCCCGGCCGTTTACACAGTCGGGATTTTGATTGGCGTAATTGTAGATAAAACGCCTACTGGCAGAATCTAGTTTAAGCAATGAAAAATAGTCAAATAATTTTTCAACTTATTTATGATTTACATAAACTTGCCTAAAAATTGAGAATATCCAACAATACATGGCAACCTTACGACCTGCTGGAAAAATAATTTATGAAGTAACGATTAACTATGTTGGTTCCTTAAGCACCATACGCCATCGGGAACCGACCGTCATTTTCTTTTCGAACCTGCGAAAAGCGGTCGATGCTATTACGGCCGAACTAGCACTCAACAATTGGCCGCCAAAGGTCAACTATACAGCCGTTTACAGGGGCGTTAAACAACGAGATTTTTATAGCTGCGACTTTACGATGGCAGGTTTGCGGGTATTCCGGCTGAAAATCGTCCCCCGTATCCTTAACCCCGCCCTACCTCGGCTGGGCATTGATGAAAATCCGGCGAAATAAAAAAGGTCAAGTATGGTCAGGAGTTGTCAAACATGGTCAGAAGTCGTCAAGCGTTGCTTATTACAATACCTGACAACTCCTGACCATACTTGACCACAGCCTGACCTCTCAATAAGCTTTCAAGCTCAAATCCAGGCTTTTGATTTGATGGGTTAGGGCACCGGAGGAAATAAAATCAACACCCGTTTCGGCGTAGGCTCTGAGGTTAGTTTCGTCGATACCCCCTGATGCTTCAGTTATGTATCGACCATCGATCAGGCGAACCATTTCCCGGATGCCATCGGGCGTGAAATTGTCCAGCAAAATCACATCGACCTGACCAACCCGTAAAACCTCTTCCACTTCTGCCCGGTTACGGGTCTCAACTTCGATCCGAAGTGATCGACCTGTTTCTTTCAAATAGCTAACGGCTTTTGTTATCGCGGCTTCAATGCTGCCTGCATAGTCGACATGATTATCTTTTATCAGAATCATGTCGTACAGGCCGAAGCGATGATTAACGGCTCCCCCAATTTTTGTAGCCATTTTTTCGCAGATACGGAAGTTTGGCGTGGTTTTGCGCGTATCCAGCAATTGGGCCCGTGTACCTTCGAGCAGATTCACCAGCTCACGTGTGTGTGTCGCAATGCCGCTCATGCGTTGCATACAGTTAAGAACCAGCCGCTCAGCCGTCAGAATATTCCGGGCGTTACCACTAACAGTCAGGACGATATCGCCCGGTTTAATACTGGCTCCATCCTGCATCAGGACATCAACCACGAAGCTGGGATCAACTTCGGCAAAAATGGCTTTCGCTACCTCTACGCCCGCCAGAATGCCCGCTTCTTTCACAAGCAGCCGGGCTCGTTTTTGCGCATCGGCCGGAATTGTTGATAAGGATGTATGATCGCCATCACCGACATCTTCGGCTAAGGCCAATTGGATAAATTCATGCAGATTCATGGGCGCAAGTTAAATGATTCTCTCAAGCCTTATTTAGCCAAGCTTTACAACTCCTTAAAAATTGACGAGCCTTATCGGATACACTGTAGATAAACAACTTTATTCTCAATGTTTTTAGCTCTCTTGTTTAGTAAGGCTTGAAATGCCTCGAATGTTCTGGACTAATTCCTCTTTTATATGATTTATTGCCTACTACTTTCACGCTTTTCAGCAAGACGATTCCTGGTTGAGAAGAGCACACTACATTAATAGGGGCAATGGATTGACCTGTTTCTTCGTCTTGTAGAGAAAACAGGACTGGTAAGATGTACTTTCCTGAATAATGCGGATGTAAAGGAGGGAGACGCTTTAACGCAGATTTCACGGCTGTATCAAAGTCTTGAAAATACAAACCTTTTTCAAGTGCTGGATTAAGTATTGTGATTTCCTGTACATGCCCTTTTTCGTCAATGTCAAAACGGGCACATACAGATTTAGTATATCCCTTTTCTGCATTTGCTATAGGGTAATTTAATCTTCTAGACAAAACTATAGTAAACACAGGGTCTTGATCCAATCGATTGACGTCTGTCTGCAACGGTTGAGATAGAGCTAATGATGCAAGTAGTGAAAATGCCCCAATCAATGTATACTTCATAATTACATTTACCTTATTTATCCAATTATCAGATAAGAAGAGCATTGCGGTTCTAGCCTTTATCCTAAATAATAGCCAATAAATAGTATTAAGTGACAAGTTAATTATTTTTTTCAGACCAGAAAGAATTCTAAACCTATACTATCCAAACACTTGTATTCTTCCCGAATTGGTACGAAATTTGTCATCCGCTAAGGAAATTTATGAATCAACCGCGTGTCATACAACGTTTTTCGAGCCTGATGCTGGCCACCTTGCTGCTGTTTACAGCCGTTTGGGGGTATGGCACCACCGCTCAGGCAAAGCAGTTGGTGGCGAAAAAACCGGTTGCCGAACGGTCGAAATCGGGCAAAGCAACGGATGCACCTGCCTCCACTGCCCAACTGAGCGCGGCCCAGTTTGAAGCGGTCGTAACACCAGCCATAAAAGTAGGCGAATCGGGCCAGACAGCGTTTCTACTTCCCGAACCGACGCTTGTGATTCTGTTGCTGTTGAGCGTTGTACTGCTTCAGCATTTCACCCTGCCGCATTTTTATTTCTCGTATTTCAGGCACGTCTTTGGGCATCATATTGCCACCAATGCGCCCTAACCATCGTTAGGGTTCGCTTCCCGTTTATTGTTACCCATCCGTTTCTCAGCGATTTAAGGGCTGAGTAGTTTCCTTTCTAAATCAATTTATGTCAAAGCAGGCGTTTGCCTGTGTTTCCCAATGCAAAACAGAACCGGAATTCTTATTCTGACAGGGGTCATTGCAGCCATTTGCATCTACTTCCTGTCGTTTACCTTCGTCTCGCGGAGTATTAAGTCCGATGCCGAGGCCTACGCAACCAACAAGCAGGGCCTTGTTGATCGCAACAAGAAACAACACTATCTCGATTCGCTTTGGAAAGAGCCCGTTTATCTCGGTAGTACGCTCCAGGAAGTAACCGAACGCGAACTTGGCCTGGGTCTTGACCTGCAAGGCGGTATGCACGTTGTACTGGAAGTATCCCCTGCCGACATTCTGCGTGGTCTGTCGGGTAACAACCGCGATCCTAAGTTCAATCAGGCACTGAAACTGGCGCTGGAAGATCAAAAAACCAGCACGGCCAAATTTGTTGACCTGTTTGCGGATGAGTTCAAAAAACTGGCTCCTGATACCAAGCTGGCAACCGTTTTTGCTACAAGCGCTAACCGCAGCAAAATCAACTTCCAGTCGTCGGATACCGAAGTACGAAAGTTACTGAATACCGAAGTTGAAGGCGCCATCACACGGGCATACCAGATCATCCAGGCACGGGTTGACAAATTCGGGGTAGCGAACCCAAACATCCAGCGTCTACCCGGTTCAGGTCGTATTCAAATCGAACTGCCGGGTGTCGACAATCCAGACCGTGTACGTCGCCTGCTGACAGGTGCTGCCAAGTTGGAATTTACAGAAGTATATCGTCTGAACGAACTGGCTCCGGCTATCGAAGGCATTGGTGCTTTCCTTCTGCGAGAAGAAACGGCTCGTAAAGCTGCGCTGAAAACAGGTGCTCCAACGGCTGGTACAGCGACCAAAGGTGCGTCAGGAACATCGACTCTTGAATCGCAATTAGCGCAGGTTAATAAATCTGACTCGGCCAGCAAAGCGAAAAATGATACGGCTGCGGCAGCCGCTCAGGGCAATGCCCTTACCCAATTATTCCTACCTGTTGGTCAGGACCAATTGGGTGTTTACCTGAAAGATACAGCTCGGGCTAATGCGGTATTGAATACGCCCGAAGTTCGTAGCCTCTTCCCTGCCGATGCTGTCTTTGCCTGGGATCGTAAGGCGTTTAAAGCAACCGATGGCAAAGAAATTCTGCCGCTTTATTTCCTGAAAAAGTCGGGCGGACGTGCTCCACTAGAAGGGGATGTAATTACGGATGCCTCTAATGACTACGATGATCGCGGTCGGCCCGAAGTGACCATGAACATGAACGCCGAAGGTGCCCGCAAATGGCGTAACCTGACAGCCGCTAACGTTGGTCGTCCGGTAGCAATTTTGCTGGATAATCTGGTATATACGGCGCCAAACGTACAGAACGAAATTCCAAATGGCCGTTCGAGCATCTCGGGTAACTTCACTGTTGAAGAAACGAAAGACCTTGCCAACGTATTGAAAGCCGGTAAACTGCCTGCGCCAACCAACATCGTGGAAGAAAGCATCGTTGGTGCGACATTAGGTTCAGAAGCCGTTAGTGCCGGGGTACTGTCTTCTATTGTTGGTATCCTGCTGGTATTAGGGTTCGTCGTATTCTACTACAACCGCGCTGGCCTGATCGCCGACATCGCACTGATTGTTAACCTGTTCTTCCTACTGGGCGTTATGGCCTCGCTGGGCGCTGTACTCACCATGCCGGGTATTGCCGGTATCGTACTGTCGATTGGTATGGCCGTGGATGCGAACGTCTTGATTTTCGAGCGGATCAAGGAAGAATTAGCCGAAGGTAAAACGTTCAAGCAGGCTGTTGCTGATGGCTTTAAAAACGCTATGTCGTCGATTATCGACTCGAACGTAACGACCTTCCTGACCGGTATCGTCCTCTTCATTTTCGGTACGGGTCTGATTCTGGGCTTTGCTACCACGCTGATCATCGGTATTCTGACGTCGCTGTTCGCGGCTATTTTCATCACACGTCTGATTCTGGAATACTACATCCGCAACGGTCAAACGCTGACCTTTACGTCGTCGTGGGCAAAGAACCTGTTTAAGGATTCAGATTTCGACTTCGTATCGCGCCGGAAACTGTATTATACCATTTCGTCGGCTATCATTGCAGCCGGTATTATCTCGGTTCTTATCAAAGGTTTCGGCCTGGGTGTCGACTTCAAAGGTGGCCGTTCGTACGTTGTGCGATTCGAGAAATCCGTAAGCACCGACGACGTTCGGAACTCGCTGGAAGGTGTATTAGGCGCATCTCCTGAAGTAAAAACCTACGGTGGTACTGGTATTGGCGCTAATCAGGTAAAAATAACAACCCCGTATCTGGTTGATGACAATACGCAGGGTGCCGATAAGAAAGCCGAAGCGGCTATTTACAAAGGCTTAAGCAGCCTGCAAGGCAACCCAGCGAAAATTGAAAGTTCGCAGAAAGTTGGACCAACCATCGCCAACGATATTATGACCTCGGCTTTATGGTCCATTCTGCTGGCAGTAGCGGTCGTGTTCGTCTATATCCTGATCCGGTTTAAGCGGCTGGCGTTTGGCTATGGTGCGGTTGTCGCTATGTTCCACGACGTACTGATCATCCTGGCTATCTTCTCGATTTTCAACGGGCTTTTACCCTTCTCGCTCGATGTTGACCAGGCCTTCGTCGGGGCATTGCTGACCATTATGGGTTACTCCATGAACGATACCGTCGTGGTCTTTGACCGGGTGCGTGAGTACCTAAACGAAAACCGGGGCAAAAAGGAAAGCATTCCTACTATTATCAACAACGCCCTGAACAGCACTCTGAGCCGTACGGCGGTGACCGGTTTCTCAACGATTCTGGTACTGTTAGTCCTTTTCATTTTTGGCGGTGAAACCATTCGGGGCTTCTCATTCGCTATGCTGATTGGTGTAATTGTCGGAACCTATTCATCGCTGTTCGTGGCTACGCCTATTGTGGTTGATGCCCTGAGCCGTGACCAGGAGAAGGATGAGGCCATACCAGCAATTGCTGAAAAGAAAACTGGCTACGACGCTGTTCCAGCCGATTTCACGACGAAAGCGGCTGCTACGCCAGAAGAATTTACGGCTACGAAAAAGGAAAAGAAAGACAAAAAGCCCCTGATTCGCCCTTCGCAATCATAGAGTGATTGAGTGATTGAGCGAATGAGTGATTGAGTGAATAAATAGTAGCGAGAAAAATCGCTCAATCACTCAATCACTCATTCGCTCATTTTTTTCGTATATTTCCCAACCGTTTCACCTAAGATTCTTTTTCCAAACGACACAATCACCAAACTCTATTTCCCTACATGGAGACTAAACTAAAGCCTGTTGATACCAGCGTCATGCGCAAAAAGCCGCTTTCGGCGTATGCGGCTGATGCGCAGAAAAGTGAACTTAAACGCGTATTGACCCGCTGGGGCCTAACCTCATTAGGTATTGGTGCCGTTATTGGCGGTGGTATTTTCGTTTTGACGGGTATTGCGGCCCGCGAATGGGCTGGCCCAGCCCTGGCACTAGCCTTCGTCATTGCCGGTGTTGCCTGTACGTTTGCCGCTTTGTGCTACGCTGAGTTTGCGTCAATCCTGCCGGTTGAAGGTTCAGCCTATGCCTATTCATACGGAACCGTTGGTGAACTGTTTGCCTGGCTGATCGGCTGGAACCTTATCCTGGAATACATGATGGGGGCTACTACAGTAGCTGTAAGCTGGTCAGGCTATTTTGAAAAGTTCCTCCATCTTTTCCATATAGAACCGCCCTTGTGGCTCATGAACGACCCGGTAACCGCCCACGAAAAAGCTGATGCCTTACGGGCTGCTGGTACCGTTGTTCCTGATTTCACCTTTGCTGTTAACCTACCTGCACTGTTGATCGTATGGGTCGTAACCTATATCCTTGTAAAAGGAATTAAAGAAGCTGCCAGTACCAACAACTTGATTGTAATGCTGAAGGTAGCTACGGTCATTTTTGTAATTATTGCCGGTTCTTTCTACGTCGATACCGCTAACTGGACCCCATTTATCCCAAATGGGGTCGTTGACGATAGTGGACAAACGCATTTTGGTGTACCGGGCATTGTAACAGCCGCTGGTATTGTGTTCTTTGCGTATATCGGTTTCGACGCCGTTTCGACTCAGGCTGGTGAAGCTATTAACCCGAAGAAAGATGTTCCTTTCGCCATTATTGCGTCGCTGCTGATCTGTACGGCACTGTACATCCTGGTTTCTCTGGTGTTAACCGGTATGGTTAAATATGATACGCTCGACCTAAAAGCTCCTGTCGCTCAAGCATTTGCCGATGCAGGCTTAAACTGGGCGGTATACCTGATCACTATTGCGGCTATCGCCGGTCTGACGTCTGTAATGCTGGTGATGATGCTGGGGCAAACCCGTGTGTTCCTGGGTATGGCAAAAGATGGTCTTCTACCCAAAGGTCTTTTTGCGTCGATTCACCCTACGTTTAAAACCCCCTGGAAGAGTACAATCTTCGTTGGTACGATTGTATCGATTGTAGCCGGTGTTACCCCGATTGACAAAGTATCGCAGTTGACCAGTTCTGGAACACTCTTTGCTTTTGCCATGATTTGCGGAGCCGTTTGGTTGCTGCGCATTCGTGAGCCAAACCTGGAAAGGCCTTATCGTACGCCAGCCCTTCCTGTCATTGCTACCCTCGGTATTCTGGCCAATCTGTATCTGATGTGGAACCTGCGCACCGATACAAAAATCACATTCGTTGTCTGGTGCATCATCGGCCTTATCGTGTATTTCGCCTATAGCCGTAAGCACAGCAATTTGAATCACCCGCAAGAATAGTCTTCCTAGTTTTTAAATTCGAAAATGCCCCTCGATCGTGAATCGAGGGGCATTTTTTCATTAGTCTATAGAGTAAAGATCAGACATAATAAGTGTACTTTTGTGCGTTTATGAGTACACAGGAACTTATTGGTTATGCTTCGGCACTTATTATCGGCATAGTACTTGGCTTGACTGGAGGTGGCGGTTCAATTTTGACGGTTCCCATTTTTGTATACGTTTTCCAGATTCCACCCGTGCTGGCTACAACCTACTCGCTGTTTGTGGTAGGAGCTACGTCACTGGTTGGGTCGATCAATCACATCTGGAAGGAGCAGGTCGATTTACAGGTTACCTCAGCTTTTGCGCTACCCTCATTTGTTTCCGTTTACCTGACCCGACGATTTCTAGTACCTGCCCTTCCTGATCCTTTATTTCAATTTGAGCAGTTCAGGCTGTCGAAAAGCGATGCTATTCTTTACTTCTTTGCCATTGTTATGATTTTGGCGGCTCGTTCGATGATTCGAAACGACGGTCCCGAACAGGGCGAGGCTGCCGATGGACAGCCACGCTATGGCAATCTGGCTCTGGATGGCCTTTCGGTGGGTCTACTGACGGGCACTATTGGTGCAGGTGGCGGTTTTCTGATTGTACCCATGCTCGTTCTGTTGGCTGGGCTACCCATTCACCGAGCTGTAGCCACCTCTATTCTGATTATTGCCGTCAATTCGTTCGTGGGTTTTCTGGGCGATATTCACCATACTGACCTTAACTGGAATTTTCTGCTGCCCTTTACCGGATTATCCATCGTAGGTATTTTCATCGGGATGTATTTATCCCGTTTTATTGCACCTGATCGGCTAAAAAAGGGATTCGGCTGGTTTGTGCTGGCCGTAGCGACTTTTATAATTCTGAACGAGCTACTCTAGAAGGCCTGTAAATGATAAAAAGCTACTAATTACTCAATAGCTTTTTATCATTAGAATAACGTTTATCTATTACTTCTTCTCTGGCATTAACACTAACCGGATAAAGTTTTGACCTAAGTACTTATTCGCAGCGGCTTTTGTGCTTTCGACGGTTACTTTGTCCAGTTGTTCATTCTCGTGTAAGACTTCGTCAGGAGCATCGCCGTTGTAGTACTGGTTTTGCAGATAGCCGAGCCAGAACTGATTATCTTTTAGTTGCACTTCCGTTTCCCGACGCGTTTCGGCTTTAAATTTGGCAATGTCGGCTGGCAAAGCACCTTTTTGTTTAAGCTCATTGATCTGCTCCTGTGTTTTGGCAATCAGCTTCTCGACGTTTTCGGGGCCACAGCCAAAATTGATACGGAACGTGTAGCGCGGTACCGGGTATTTGGCGTAGGCGGCACTGGCTCCAACGCCATACACGCCACTCTCCTCTTCCCGAAGCTTTTCAATCAGCTTAATTTCCAGCACTTCGGCCAGCGCGTCCAGTTGGGTTGCTACTTCCGGCGACCAGGCTAAATCACCGCTGTATACGAGTTGTACCGATGCTTTGGGATCAAGGCCCTTATACACCGTTTTGCTGATCTGCCCCGATGGAATGCGAATACCCAGGTCGTTGAATTTTTCAGGTTTATCCGACGCTGGAAGACCACCAAGGTATTTTTCAATTAACGGTTTGATCTGCTCTTCTTTAAAATTACCAACGAAGAAAAACCGGAAGTCGCCCCCATTGGCGAAGCGTTCCTGATAGATTTGAAGTGCCCGGTCGAGGTCAATTTTATCCAGATCGTCGGGTTTTAAAGGCTGACGGCGGGGATTGTTAGCGCTCAACGTAACCGAGACAGTATCCTGAAATACCTTTTGTGGCGTTGGGGTATTGATCTGATTCTGTAACGCACTGCGCTGGTTCGATAGGAATCCCTTAACCACGTCAGGGTCTTTTCGAGGCTGGGTAAAGTAGCTGTACAGAAGTTGCAAAGCGGTTTCCAGATCTTTAGGGGCTGCGCTACCATTGACTCCTTCGCTCAACTCGCCCACATACGGGAATACGCTAACCTGTTTACCTGCCAGAAATTTCCCCAGTTGAATCTGATTATACGCGCCGGTTCCACCCATGGCCGTCAGGGTAGACGAAAACCGGGCCGACTGGAAATCTTTCAGATCATAGAGTGATGTTCCACCAAAACTGCTCGCTGAGAACAGAATCTGATCATTTTTGAAATCGGTAGGTTTCAGCACCACCTTCACGCCATTTTTCAGCGTCCATTCCGTAACACCGATATCGCTGATCTTCTTTTCGTTCACGACAGGCGAAGCAGTTGGCTGGGTCGCGAGTAAGGGACTATCGACGGTTTTATCTTCATAGGCAGTCAGCCCTTTACCCGCGTCGTCGATATAGCTGAGAATCTGCTCCTGGGTGGGCAGTTTATCTTTGTCTTTCTCAGGAGCCATCACGATGACGGCCCGGTTGTCGTTGTGAATAAACTGATCGACCAGAGCGTTCACTTCGGCTAATTTGATACCGGGCTGCTCTTTTTTCAGAAAGTCATAATAGAATTCGATGCTGGTATATGGCTCTTTCTCCGTAAAATTCTGCACGTAATCGTTCACAAAGCTAGACGAACGGGTTTTGTTCCGCTCGCTATACGCCTGCTCCACGCTGGTCATGAACTCCTGCTTGGCCCGCTCCAGCTCGGTAGCTGTAAAACCAAACTGCTTTACGCGCGCATTTTCGTTCAAAACGGCCCGAATGGCCTGTTCAACATTACCCCCTTTGGCAACGGCAATCGAGGTAAACGCATCCAGATTTCCCAGAAAATCGCCGTAGTTGCTGTAGCCGCCTAAAAATGGAGGATTCGCCTGTTGGGTTAGCTCCTGAATCCGATTGCCCAGCATGGTGTTGAAAAGCCCCCGCTTAATGCTTTCCCGCAAATCGTTCAGGGTTTTCTCTTTGATCTCCGGGCGCTTATAAATCACCTGAATCACCGTGTTAGGCTGCTCAGGATCGGTTACGATCACTACTTTCGTGTCTTTATGTGCCGGAATCTCATATTCGGTTCGTGGTTTGGGGGCTTTCACGGCAGGAATACGGCCGAACTTTTCCCGAATAATGCTTTCGACCTGCTTCATATCGAAATCGCCAACGGCAATAACGGCCATCAGGTCAGGACGGTACCAATCGTGGTAGAACTGCCGTAGCGTTTCGGTTTTGAAGGTTGTCAGGACCTGTTCCGTTCCAATAGGTAAGCGTTTGGAATACTGTGAATTGTTCAGCAAAGCCGGAAAATATTTGTCGCGCATCCGTTGACCAGCTCCGCGCCCCAGCCGTCGTTCCTCCAGCACGACACCCCGTTCTTTGTCTACTTCAGTAGGGTCGATGGTGGCGTTGTGCGCCCAGTCTTCCAGAATCTGAAACGCGTTTTTGAAAACATTGGCCGAGTCGGTCGGAACGGGAAGTTGATAGACTGTTTCGTCGAAACCAGTATACGCATTCAGGTCAGCGCCAAAGCGAACCCCCGCCGACTGAAGAAAATTGACCAGTTCATTCTTGGGAAAGTTCTTCGTGCCGTTAAACTCCATGTGTTCCATGAAGTGCGCCAGCCCCTGCTGATTATCATTTTCAAGCACCGACCCTACCCGAACCACCAGCCGGAGTTCAGCACGATTTTTGGGTTCGGCATTCTTACGGATGTAATAGGTCAGGCCATTGGGCAACTTACCAACTTTCACGGCTGGGTCGGTGGGAATAGGACTGTTCAGGTTAAGACTAGCCGTCGATGAAGTGGTTGGTTTAGTGACGGTTTTCGGTTTTGGCGCGGGCTGTGCAATGACCAGCGATGCACTACAAAGTAGGTTAAGTAATAGGGGTAAACGTACCATTCGGTTGGCCGTAGTAGGCGGGTTTATTGATTACTAAAACATAACGAGTTATCCTGTCGAATCGTTTACCGTCGCCAGATTAACAGCATGGCAACGGCTATAGATAGAACAACTGATAACCAGCAGATAATAATAATCCACCGGGCTGGAATTTCCCAACTACGGGCATGAAATGCATCGGGCTTGATCGGAACCATTTCGCTCACCTGGTTTCGGTCGCAGAAATCGTCCCAGCCTTCGTAATCAATAAACTGCGTAAGCGTGTCTAAAAACGATTTTGATGGAAATTCCGACGACTGCCAGAACGCCTGTAAATCGTCAACATTCAGTTCGTGATGGGTATGGCTGAAAATGAGTTGGCTTAAGTGCACGAAGTCGCGCAATCGCCAATGCGACGACGGTTCCCAATGCAAAATGCGTTCGATTTGTCGTTTTAATTCCTGCGCCTGCTGATTCACAGCTTAATACTACTAATTTTCATTGAGTGAATGAGTGGATAGTTGACGTGTACTATTTTTCACTCAATCACTCATTCGCTCAATCACTCAATGAAAAAACTCCCGCATCGCTTTTGGAAAATTCTTCCCTTCATGGCCTGAGCGGCTTAGTTTGACCAATGCAAAACGTTGTAGAACGTCGAGTTGCAGCCATTGCTGAATGGTTAGTGGGCTACACTCCCATTCTATGGCTTTTTGCTGCACTTCGTCGGGCACTTCGCCCAGATAATCCCAGGTTGGATTCACATCGCCCAATTCGCTGACGGCATGGTGGCATCGACGTTGTACGAGATCGATTAAATCCTGCCGGTATTGGGCTATTTCGGTGGATGTATAGCAGGATTGTTCGGCCAGACGGGCTTTGTCGACAACGGTGAGCTTAACCCATTCGGGCAGTTTTAGTTTGATGCCGCATGTATCCAGTTTATACCGGACAATCATGGGAATGCAGCGAAGTGACTCAACAAAATCGCTCTCAAATGCGAAGAATGTAGGGGCTACAGCGACAGGTTTCATAAGCGGATTGTAATTTTTTTCATCCCGACGATAGGAGGGATCTTAAAAATTCCTTACTTGAGTGATTCGAAAAATGAGAAGATCCCCCTATCGTCGGGATGAAAAAACACCCATTATTGGCTTCTAATTATATTTGTATAGCTCTTAAGGCCAAACTTTATCGTGCATATTCCAGTACCACCTCGCACATCTCACTTTTGGGAGCATCGCAGGTCGGGCACACATAACTGGCCGGGAGTTTATGGAAGGTTGTCCCCGGCGAAACACCTTGTCGGGCATCACCATACTGCTCATCGTAAACCGTAAAACAGTGTGAGCACTGATGAACAACGACCTCATTGGTTGAAGGCTGTTCTGGCTTTTCGGGTTCTACCCGAACGATTTCCACCTTTTCCTCCAATCGTCTTGCGTTGAATTTTCGGCATAGGCGATTGAGCTGATTGGGCAGATGAACTTTAAACAGCCCTTTTTCAAACAAGCGATGGGTGCGGCTGTTGGGGTTAAAGTTTTCGGTATAATAAATGTCGTAGAGACTAAACAAGGCCAACTGTCCAATCTGAAGCAGCGGCCGTCTGCGAATCAGTACCGAACCAAATACCTCCGATTTTGGCCGGGTCTGTATGCCAAAACACAGTCCGAACGTGCGGGTATCCTGTTTTTCAAAATAGCGCAACACATAATTTTTCAACGCTGCGCCCTCTTCGGTATGGTCTTCCGTTTGCCAGGCCAGTTCGTTGGCGGCATGGCGTACATTGATGTTGTGCTTCCCTAGTACATACGACCAGGCCGCCCGATCTTTTTCTTCAATCCCCTTGATGATAAGCGATTTCCAGGGTGTTACGCACAACTCGCCGATGCGCGTTTTTAAACACAAGGCACACACATCGAGCAGGAACGGAATCGAGAACTGCTCATCCCGCCGGTACAAGCCCAGCCACGAGCGCTGTCCATATCGGTTAAACCCTTCGTAATACGGTAGCGAAAACTCAGGTAGCTCAACTTCCTGGGTAGCCCGCTGGGTAATGAATGACTGCTCCTTCGTAACGGCCTGATAAAGCGATTCCTCATCACGGTAGCCATGCTCGAGCATGGCGTCTTCCACGGCTTTGGCGAGTCGGCCAATATCGTTTGTGTAGATTAATTCAGGCCAGCGAAACAGCGTATTCGTCTGCTTCGGGCGTACATAGAGAAACCAGAAATGCGGCTCCGGCGACGCAATAAAATTGAGATTACCCGTAAAAAATGGCGTAAAACTCTGGTTCGAATCCGACAGATTTACCTTCAACCGGGGTTCATAGTCGAACTGATCCAGTACGGTATGGTACTCGCTTTCGTGCAGCCAGGCCCCCGTCCGAAACACCTCTTCGCCACAATACGAACTGATGATGTTTGGGTATAATTCAGTATTGGCTTCATAAGCGATGGCGTGCTGTTTCAGGTCTTTCTCCAGAAACCGCATATCCTCATAATGCACCGTCATGAGCAGTTGCTGACGCGCGCCAAACCGAACCGTTCGCACGTGGGCTTTGTAGGCCAGCGTCAACACATTCTGCAACGACGCGGGCGATACGATCCCAGCCGGCAGATTTATTTTCAGGGTATAATAGTCGCGCATGGATTAATTTTGAATGATTGAATGATTGAATAGCTGAAAATTACGCTCTATTCAATCATTCACTAATTCACTCATTGATAAAAGAATACTCCGTACTTCGGGGCGGCACGAGCCGCAACCGGTACCGGCACCGGTTTTCTGGCAAAGCTGCTGAAAATCGGTACAGCCGGCCTGAATGGCCCGTTCCAGATTGCCCTGCCCGACCGTATTGCACGAACAAACCAGCTTGCCTTCGACGGGGTCTACTTTTTTGCTGGCCCGTAATAGTTGAAGCCGTTTTTCGGATAGCTCTATACCATTGGCAATCAGCTCACGGAACTCGGCAAATTCATTCTTATCCCCGACCAGAATGGCGCCGACTAGTTTATCGCGGTGGACGATACACTTCTTGTAATAGCGCTTTGCCTTGTCGATAAAGACGATTTCTTCGTATTCGTTACCAGCGCTAGCAGGCACTTCGGTCATACCCATGCTGCACAGATGCAACCCTTCCATTTTCAGAATGCTGATAGATAGACTGCCTCGATAAGGTTGCGAGACATCGCCAGCTATAAACCGGGCTGCGGCTTCAGCCTGTTGTTCGGCCGCCAGCGTGATGCCCCACATCTGCCCATTCCACTGAGCCACTTCACCAGCTGCAAAAATGTCGGGGTCGGAGGTTTGCAGGTAGTCGTTCACCACAACGCCCCGGTTGCAGGTAAGTCCAGCTTCGCGAGCCAGGTCAATGCTTGGAACCGTACCGATGGCGATTACGACGGCCTGACAATTGATCCGTTTGCCTGAATTCAACTGAACACCTTCTACCCGATCCGTACCGATAAAGGTTTGCACTTCTTCGTTGAAATAGATCTCAATGCCCCGGTCGAGTAATTCCAGATAAAGTAATTCGCTGGCCAGTGGGTCGAGTTGTCGTTCCATAAAGCGGCCTACCCGCTGAATGACCGTTACCCGAACGCCAATCTGTCGCAGCGAAGCCGCCAGCTCCAGTCCAAGCAACCCGCCCCCAACAATGACCGTGTGTGGGTCCTCCTGATTCAGGAATGGCATGAGCGAGTCGGCATCGAGCCGCGAACGCATATTGAAAATACCGGGTAAACGCGGAATCCCTTTGGGCATGAACGCACGGCTTCCCGTTCCCAGCAGGAGCTTATCATACGCATGTTCAACCCCGTTGGAGTCGACCACCACTTTTGCCTTTCGGTCGATATGCTCGATGCCTATACCTTTATGAACGATGATATTAGCTTCGGCAAACTGGTCCTCACGCAGTTTTACGAGTTGTTCCCAAGGTTGAGCCCCACTGATGTAATCGGGTAGAAGAACGCGGTTGTAGAACGGGTAAATTTCTTTGGAGAAGACGTGAATTTCATCATCAGCCGTCATTTTCCGGTACGCGTTGATAAAGCCCAACCCTGCCGAACCGGCTCCGATGATGACGATTTTCTCGGCCGCCTTCTGATACGGCACCACCTCTACCGCTGTAAACTTAAAATCAGGCTCTTTCGATCGAGGGTCAACGAGTGCACTGGTTAGGTTATTGGCCCGATTCAAGTTACTGTTCATCACTTTACCCCAGTGCATGGGTAGAAAGCACAGACCTTGCCGCATATCGTCGGTGAGTTGCGCTTTCACACGTACCTCTCCCCTACGACCGCGAACTTCGACCAATTGTCCATCCTGAATGCCTCGAACGCGTGCATCGTCAGGATGAATTTGCAGAAATGGTTGTGGACTATGCTGGTTCAGCTTGGCAACCCGACCCGTCTTGGTCATGGTATGCCACTGATCGCGGATACGCCCGGTGGTTAACACCAGCGGAAAATCGGAATCCGTTGGCTCCGACGCGTTTCCGTCGGGTACCGCATGTATTTGCGCCCGCTGATTTGCCGTATAAAACTGATGGTTGGTAAACAGACGCTTTGTTCCCCCTGCCTCCTGCCCCACGCCCTCTGCCGGGTAAGGCCATTGCACGGTTCGTACCTGCTTCAGTAATTCGTGACTAACACCCGTTATGTCGACGTTGGTACCGGCTGTGATCTGCGCGTATTCGTCGTAAACTTCCGATACGTTTTTATACGCAAACGCATCCGTAAAGCCCATTTTTCGGGCAAAGCGCCAGATGATTTCCGAGTCGGGCAGGGCTTCACCGGGCGCGTCAAGCACCTTTGGCAGGTACGCAATCCGACGCTCAGCGTTGGTCATCGTTCCTTCTTTTTCGAGCCAGGCAGCCGCAGGAAGCACCACATCCGCAAATTGCACGGTATCGGCCCGATTCGACACATCCTGTACCACCACAAACCGAGCGTTCTTCAACGCCTGTTCAACCGTATTGACATCGGGCATACTCACCATCGGATTGGTGTTGATAATCCAGATGGCTTTCAGTTTATCAGTAGCCAGCGCGTCAAACATCTCGGTGGCTGTCAGGCCGGGTTTATCGGCAATCTTGACCGGACTGTTCCAGAACGCTTCTACTTCGGCGCGATGCACAGCATTGGTTACGTCGCGGTGAGCGGGCAACACATTAGCGAGTCCGCCGGTTTCGCGCCCACCCATGGCGTTAGGTTGCCCCGTTAGCGAAAAAGGTCCATTCCCCGGTTTACCGATACGACCCGTAATCAAATGCAGGTTAATCAGCGACAGGTTTTTATTGACGCCAACCACCGACTGATTCAGGCCCATTGTCCAGAGTGACAGAAAGCCTTTCGACCGGCCAATCCAGTCAGCAACGGTCTCAATCTGTTTAGCCGAAATGCCGCAAAGCTCAGCCGCTTCCTCAATGGTGCGTTGCATCACCTGCTCACGATACGCGCTAAACCCATCGGCGTGGTTGGTGATGAAATCAATATCGATATCGCCATTCTCGATCAGCAATCGGCCAATGGCGTTGTTGAGCACGATGTCAGTACCGGGCCGAATGGGCAGATGCAGGTCGGCCGATCGGGCAGTATCGGTCTTGCGTGGATCGACACAAATGATTCTGACATTCGGATTAGCGGCTTTATGCGCTTCAATCCGTCGCCAGATAATGGGGTGGCACCAGGCTGGATTGGCCCCTTCCACAAAGAAAACGTCGGCCTCTTCGATATCGTCGTAACAAACGGGCACCGAATCTTCACCTAGTGAGAGTTTATAGCCAACCACGGCCGAACTCATGCACAGCCGCGAATTGGTATCGATGTTATTGGAGCCAATAAAGCCTTTTATGAGCTTATTGACCAAGTAATATTCCTCCGTCAGGCATTGCCCCGACACATAAAACGCCACCGAATCGGGCCCGTATTTCTGAATGAACGTCCTGAAAACAGCCGCTGTTCGTTCGAGGGCCGCATCCCAGCTTACCCGTTGCATGGGCATATTCCGGTTGAAACGCATCTGCGGATACAGCAGCCGATCCGACTGATCCATAACCGTATAATGCAGATTCATGCCCTTCGAGCAGAGCCTTCCCCGGTTCGATGGGTGTTGCTTATCGCCCTCAACGGTCACTCGTCCGTTCGGTTCCTGTTTGACCACTACTCCGCAGCCAACACCACAATAACAACAGGTCGTTTGCATGATAAAAAGGGAGAAAAGAAAAGGGAGAATGGAAAAGAGATGGAAAAGAGGAACGAAGTTCATTCGTTGAAACATTCTTCCTTTCGTCCCTTCTCCTTTCTTCCTTTTCCGTTAATTCAATTGCAATTCCACTTCGGCGGGCTCTTCGACCACGACGGCTTTATTGAAATTCACTAAAAACAGGAGTACCCCTACAGCGGCAACTACCCCGCCAATGTACAGGAACGCCTGCCCGTAGGTAATTGACTGCGATTTGAACAGGAAGCCCATCAGCATACCACCCAAGTTACCGCCAGCCCCAACAACGCCCGAAATAACGCCGACAGCTTTTGGATTGACGAACGGAACAATGGCATACGTCCCACCATTCGACATTTTCAGGAAGAGCGCAAAAATCAGCATCGAGGCAATGGCCATGGGCAAGTTACCAGCCTTGGCGAACAGGATAATACCCAGTCCTTCGAGCAGCAGCATACTGGCCAATAGTACACCCTTACCACGCATGCCGTATTTCTTCCCGACTTTATCGGCGACGATACCGCCCAGCGCCCGGGCAAAAATGTTCATGAACCCAAACAACATGGCCCAGAAACCCGCTTCGGTCTGCTCCATTTTGAAATTATCGAAGAAGTAAAGAGCTGCAACCCCATCGAAGGTGATCTCCATCCCGAAGCAGCAGGCATAGGCCAACGCCAGCGCCCATACGCGAATGTCAGCGCAGGCTTTCCAGAAGCTTACTTTTTCCCCTGTTGCAACCGACCGTTCGATCTGATCGAAATTCCCAGCGGGAGTGTCGTGTGTGAAGCGGTAATACACGAATGCCATAATGAGCATCAGCACACCAGGCACCACCATGGCCAACCGCCATGCTTCGGGCTTCGTATAGCCGAAACCAACGATAGTTGCCATGATCAACGGCATGGCCAACTGCGTGATACCACCACCCAGATTGCCCCAGCCACCGGCTACGGCATTGGCCGTCCCTTTGATGCTGGGCGCAAACATCACCGATGTATGATACTGCGTAATCACAAACGACGCGCCGATAATCCCAATAGCCAGTCGAAACAGCAGAAATGTGGTATAATCATGCGCCAGGCCGACTAGCATCACAGGAAATGCTCCAATCACCAGCAAAGCTGTGTAGGTCTTGCGTGGTCCCCATGTATCGCACAACCGACCGATGATCAGCCGGGCTAGAATGGTAGCCGATACAGCGGCAATAATCGTGTTACCAACTTGTGGTTTGGTTAGTCCCAGATCTTCACGAATGGCGGGCATGAGCGGAGCCAGGCCAAACCAGCCAAAGAAACAGACGAAGAATGTAAGCCACGTAATGTGAAAAGTCCGCATCTGAACGCCTTTGAAATTCAGTACATTCAGCGAATCGAGTGGCTTATTCATGATTGAATTCATAGTTGTATGCATTTAGAGATTTAGAGCTGTGTAGTAGATTTATAGTAACGCGGGTGGAAACCCGCGATTTGCAACCAGATAGCGCGGGTTTCCACCCGCGTTACTACCAGTATGTCTTACTTTTTAGAAGCCAGGAAATCAGGACGAATGTTGATCATCAGGTACGACCAGGTGCCGATCTTGTTTTTCTCATCCATCGTCCCCTGCTTGGTGTATTCGAGGGTATTCGTACCGTTCATGATCGAATAGCCGAACTCAAGCGTGGTAAACTTGTTGAGCGCGTAGGTCGCCACGAAGTCGTACTCCATACCCAGTTTTGCATTCAGCAACGTACCGGCTGGCACATCGGGCATCTTGTTATAGGTCGCATTGGCAAGCGCGAAGTAATGGGCGTCCAGCGTCGTCGTCAGGCGGGTTCCGGCATATTTGAATTTCAGGAACGCATCTTTCAGACCACCGGCGGGTGCTCCTGTTCCGACGTAGAAGTAGTCCATATAGCCCCAATGCCGGTGTGGCGTTCCATAGAGGGGGTCAAAGCGGCTGGTCTCACCCGATTGAATCGTTGTGGCATCGTTCCCCGACAGCACTTCATAACCCGGCCCAACACTGAACGCCCCCCGTTGAATCATGAAGTTGGCACCATAGTGATAGGCCTTTTTGAGCGTCAGGCCATCCCGGTCTTTGCCACTTTGCCCATAGGCAAAAGCCTGCCACTGCACTTTCCCGACTTTCGACGACGCATTCCCTACTAGTCCCGTTAGCATCGCACCATACGTGACCCGCGAATTCACGCTCGCCACGTCATAACGTCTACCATATACGTAACCCTGCGTAGCGTTCCCAAGTGAGTCGATCCGATATTTTTGAAAATCGTCTTTAAAGAGCAGTGCCGAGAATTTCGTTAGGTTGAATTTCCGAGTCAGATACGCCATCTGGAACGACTTAAACTGCTGGTTCTGGCCATTGGTGCTCAACGGCGTTGCCAGCACGGGTGCCCCACCTTTACCGGCTGTAGGCAGAAAACCGGTCGGAATCGCCAGCGTTACGTTCTTGGTCGACAGGGCGGTAGCCGGTGCGTTACCGGCAGTATAGTAATCTCCTACAGTTCCGAACGCATCGGTGTTCTGGTTGAAACCAACGCCCAGATCAAGTGCCCAGCCCAGGTGCTGTGCTTTCAGCAAAGCGGCATCGAACCGGCGGCCCTGCTGGAGCCAGTCGAGGTTACCCAGCAAGCGAACATCATCATAAACAAGCTCCTGGCGGCCAATTTTTAGCGACAGATTTTGAACAGGCTTGAATTTAATGGTTGTATCGGCACTGTTAGCCAGTGTAATTTCGGCCCAGGCTTCGTGTACCATCAGTCGATTTCCATCGGCATTATTGATCGTTGACGCATCCTGCCCCCATACGCGAACATCCTGTACTGAGGTCTGAAACTGCACCCGATCCCACTTATACCCGAAGGTAAGACGGGTACGCTGTGAGGTAAAAAACGCAGCGGGTGCCTCTTTGGGTGCCAGGTTACCCAGTCCGTTTCGGAGTTCAGTACGGGTCCGCAGTTGCCCGATCAGCGAAAACTGTGCTTGCGCCGAACTATATATAGCCAGAAGCAAACTACCGGTTAGCAGGCATTGCTTTATAGTAAATTTCATCAGAAAGACTGTCGATTTGGTGAGAAAATGAATGGAATTGGCAAAACGAATTCACCCCAGCTAAAAATGTGGGTCGACGTAAGACAATAATCAGAAAGATAGAAGGTAAGCAGCGCCTGACGAGATCTAAGACGATCGGCTACTACCTGCGTTGGCGAAGAAGCAAATTTGCTTTACGAGCGTTTTTTCATTTTCTTTGACGCGTTTGTGTTTTTCGCATAGACAAACCCTGTGAAGCCGGTCCAAAGGTGCCCCCACACCGGATCGGCTTTTTCTGTTCTCTGTTTACAGTTTTCTGTTTACAGTTGCGGTTCCCAACCTAGACTAACGCACGCCTACTTCCTTCGCGTCATCTAACTGAAAACAGAAAACAGAAAACTCAAATCAGTAGGCCATGGAAACGTTGTGCAGGCACTCCGCCAGATAGGACGGATGCAGTGCAACTACTTCGCCGATGACCAATACAGCAGGCGCCCCCACGCCTTGCTCGGCCACTAACTGCGGCATATTCCAGACCTTACCAATTACGCAGTGCTCATCGGCACGCGTTCCGTTCTGTATCACCGCCATCGGTAGATGCCCCCGACCAGCCTGGCAATACAAGTCGCAGATTTCGGTCACTTTACCAAGGCCCATCAGCACAACAACCGTCGCTTTCGACTGAACCGCCAACCGAAGATCGTCGGACAGTTCGCCATGGCGGGTGGTGCCAGTAATGACCCAAAAACTTTCGCTTACACCCCGGCTCGTGACCGGAATCCCCTGTGAAGCTGGTACCGCTATACTACTCGAAACACCTGGAACTACCTCGCAGGTTATTCCATACTGACGAGCATACTCACACTCTTCAAACCCACGACCGAAAACGAAAGGATCGCCCCCTTTCAGCCGCACCACATGCCCGTACTCCTGCGACAGACTGACGACTAAGGCATTAATCTCATCCTGTGAGAAGGATGCCTTACCCACCCGCTTACCTACATAAATTTTCAATGCCCGCTCAGGGGCAAACTCCAATAAAGAATGATTGGCAAGGTCGTCGTATAAAACAACGTCGGCTTGCCGAAGCGCCCTGACCCCCTTCAAGGTGATCAATTCGCCGTCGCCGGGACCCGCCCCCACGAGTGTTAGCTTTGGCCGCATCTGATTCTTCGTTTTAGAGTTAAATAGTGGTATTGTACTATTTGTAGTGATTTACCACTATTGGTGATTCATGGTTCAAAAGTAGAGACGAAATTCTTAAAAACAAGGGTTTTTTAAAAAATTATGTTTTGAAATCGACCTAAATCAAAATATTACGTTAGGAATTACAAAAAATACCTTTTACTTTTGATCTGCCTTATGGGGGACAAAAAGGCATTGTTTCTTGGATTAATTCAATAATAAATCAGGGTTTTCACAATGTTGTAGTTACTTCTAACTATGAACACAAACACAAACAAGCATGTCGTGGTCATCGGCAACGGCATGGTGGGCTATAAGTTCTGCGAGAAATTAGTAGTCAAGCAAAAAAACGAGAGCCGATTTACACTGACGGTTTTTGGGGAAGAACCGCGTGTGGCTTACGATCGCGTACATCTAAGTGCCTATTTCGATGGCAAGACCGCCGACGATCTGACACTGGCTCCTGCCGACTGGTATGCCGAAAATGGCATTACGCTCTACCTAACCGACCCCGTCGTTGACATTGACCGCGAACGCAAAGAAGTTCGGTCGCACCATGGGGTTGTAGTGCCATACGACTATCTAATATTGGCTACCGGTTCGGGCGCTTTTGTGCCGCCCGTAGCGGGTGTTGAAAAAGACGGCGTGTTCGTGTACCGGACCATCGAAGATCTCGACCTTATTCAGTCATACGCCCGTAAAGCCCGGTCTGGATTGACCCGGTCTGGATTGACCCGGTCTGGATTGACGCGTAAAGGCGCAGTACTTGGCGGTGGGTTGCTTGGGCTGGAAGCCGCCAAAGCCCTGCTCGATCTGGGTCTGGAAGAAGCCCACGTAGTGGAGTTCGCGCCCCGGCTGATGCCCCGGCAGATCGACGATGCCGGGTCGGGAATTCTGCAACGGCAACTGGAATCCTTAGGGCTCAACATCCACCTGTCGAAAAGTACGCAGCAAATTACCGGCGAAGATGCCATTACGGGCATGCAGTTTGCCGATGGCTCTCATCTGGACGTCGACATGCTCATCATTTCGGCCGGTATCCGACCCCGCGATGAACTGGCGAAGGCTTCCGGTATCGATACCCATCCACGGGGTGGCATATTGGTCGACAACTTCCTGCAAACGTCTGATCCGTCCATTTTTGCCATTGGCGAATGTGCCGTTGCCCACCACATGATTTATGGTCTGGTTGCTCCAGGCTATGAAATGGCTGATGTGGTTGCCTCTCGACTGATGGGCGTGGAAAAAGAGTTTAAGCCGTTCGATATGTCGACCAAGCTTAAGCTGATCGGCACCGATGTCGGTTCGTTCGGCGATCCGTTTGCCAGTGGTCCAAACTGCCGGACAATCGTCTATGAAAATAAGGCTAAAGGTGTCTATAAACGAATTAATATTTCCTCGGATGGCAAAGAGTTGCTGGGTGGAATTCTGGTGGGCGATGCCGAGCAGTATAATATGTTGCTCCAAACCTGCAAGAACAAAACCGTTCTCCCACCCGACCCTGAAGACCTGATCCTGGGTTCACGCGGGGGTGAAGAAGCGGGAGCCGGTGTTATGGGCCTGCCCGACGATGCGCTCATCTGCTCATGCGAAGCCGTAACGAAAGGGATGCTTTGTCATGAAATCGGTGAAAATGGTCATACCTCAGTCGATGCGTTGAAGAAAGCGACCAAAGCCTGTACGGGTTGTGGCGGTTGTACGCCGATGGTGAAAGATCTGATTCAGGGCGTGTTGAAACAGCAGGGCGTTTACGTCCGCAATGTACTTTGCGAGCACCTGGAGTATAGCCGCCAGGAGTTGCTGGATCTGATAAAAATTAACGGTCTGAAAACCTATAATGCCGTTCTGGACCAATTCGGCCATGGCGATGGGTGCGAAGTTTGTAAACCAGCGGTGGCGTCTATTCTGGCCAGTCTTTGGAACGAGAACATTCTGGAAAAAGGCCGGGCTACCATCCAGGATTCAAACGACCGCTATCTGGCCAATATTCAGAAGGGGGGTACCTATTCGGTCGTGCCGCGTATACCGGGCGGGGAGATCACACCCGACAAGCTGATCGTGATTGGTCAGGTAGCGAAGAAATACGGCTTGTACACGAAAATCACCGGTGGTCAGCGCATCGACCTGTTCGGGGCTCACGTTGGCGACTTACCAGCTATTTGGGAGGAACTAATCGCGGCTGGTTTTGAAAGTGGACATGCTTATGGCAAAGCGCTGCGGACAGTGAAGAGCTGCGTCGGAAGCACCTGGTGTCGGTTTGGCGTACAGGACTCGGTATCGTTTGCGGTTGAGGTCGAAGAACGGTACAAAGGCATTCGGGCACCACACAAATTGAAGTCGGCGGTTTCAGGCTGCACTCGGGAATGCGCCGAAGCCCAAAGTAAGGATTTCGGCATCATCGCTACCGAAAAAGGCTGGAACCTGTACGTATGCGGCAACGGCGGTATTAAGCCCCAGCATGCGCTGCTCCTGGCTTCCGACGTCGACAAGGAAACCTGCATCCGATACATCGACCGATTCCTGATGTTCTACATTAAAACCGCCGATCCACTCACCCGAACCGCTACCTGGCTCAACAAAATGGACGGTGGCATATCGTACCTAAAAGCCGTTGTGGTTGACGATGTGTTAGGTCTGGCTGCCGATCTGGAACGCGAAATGCAGTTACTGGTCGATACGTTCAAGTGCGAATGGGCCGAAGTGGTGGAAAACCCTCACCTTCGCCAGCGCTTCGCTCACTTCGTTAACGTACCCGAGCAAAAAGATCCGACTATCCAATTTGAGACCCTACGCGATCAGAAACGCGCCAAAGAATGGGCGTAATATAGTGTCATTAGTGGTCATTCATCTCGTGGTGTCAATTTCTCAAAACTGACGCCAAGCGGTTTTTCAAAACCGTGTCAAATAAATTTCTAACGCGGTTTTGAGAAACCGCTTAGTGTCGGGTACTTCTACCCGACACCACAAAAAATGACAAAAACAATGGAAGCGATTTCGATAAATAAAGACAAACTGACCTGGCACCCAGCCTGTCGGGTCGAAGATATTCCTGCCGATGGGGGCGCTTGTGCGCTGATCGGTGGCCGGCAGATCGCCATTTTCAATTTCGCACGTCGGGACGAATGGTACGCTACTGATAACGAATGTCCGCACCGCCAGCAGATGGTCCTCTCACGAGGTATGATCGGCAGTCAGGGCGACGAGCCCAAAGTAGCCTGCCCTTTTCATAAAAAAACGTTTTCGCTGAAAACGGGCCAGTGTCTGAACGACGATAACCACCAGATTAACACCTTTCCGGTAAAAATCGAGCAGGGTGTTGTGTATATTGGCGTGTAAGTGATTGTATGGTTTACGGCCTTCGGTTTGTGCCGGGCCGTAAACCATAGCAGTAAAACCGTAAATGGATTTTATGCACCAACTTGACCAACAGGTAGCCAGCCGATTGACTCGGTTTTATGTGATAGCCCTCACTGTCATTGCGATGCTATCGTTGGGTGGGCTTTGGTTTATAAAACAGACACTAAGCAATCACTACGACGATGGGCGGGTTGTTAATGTAGCTGGTCGACAACGCATGTTGAGTCAGCGCCTAACCAAGCTGGCCATTCTTCGGGCCGAGGGCATCGCAGCAACCGATACGGTTTCGTTCGATTCATTATTATACGACTGGCGGAAAACTCAGGATCAACTGCGACGGGGAAGGCTTCAGATGGAAAAAGGCTATGCTGTTCGGAAAAGCCCGACGCTCGATAGCATGTTCGGCCATATTGAGCCTTACTTCCAAGCCATGTATCAGGGATTTAGTCGAATCAATGCGCCACAATCACCACCTGCCGAACGTAAAAAAGCCCTACAGGTCGTACTCCAGAATGAGTTGTCGTTTTTAAAGCAAATGAACGACATCGTTTTTCAGTTTGATACCGAAAGTGTTGAACGCGTCCGCTCACTCGAACGAATTGAATGGTTGTTGACCAGTGCTACCCTGATCACGCTGCTGATTGAAGGTTTATTTATTTTCAGGCCCGTTGTCAACCACACCAAAACCGTAATCAGCCGATTGGCTAAATCCGAAAGCTCGCTCCAACTGGCTAACCAACGACTGGAAATCACTAACCGGGAACTAGGCGCAACGAATGAGAATCTGGCCTATACAAACCAGAAATTGCTGGATACACAACAGGAGCTGATTCGGACAACCGAAGAAAAATATCAGCTCATTCGGGCCGAAGACAGGGTTCGATCGGCAGCGCTACTCGAAGGCCAGGAGGAAGAACGGCGTCGATTTGCCCGCGAACTACACGACGGTATTGGGCAGATGCTAACCGGCTTAAAACTGCATGCCGAAAAAATCAAGTCATCGACCCTGGGTGATGAGAAACAACGGCAGCGGTTTGCGGAACTCTGTGACCTCATCGCCGACATTATCCAGACCACACGCCAGGTGTCGTATAATCTGATGCCGTCTACCCTGGGCGATTTCGGTTTAGGGCCTACTTTACAGCTATTAGCGGAACAGACCGCCCGATCGTCGGGTACGAACGTAGTCTTTGATGGGCCTCGTGACGCCCCTCGGTTAAGTCCGGCCATGGAAATCGGCCTGTATCGAATTGCGCAGGAAGCGCTACACAATGCGATAAAATATGCCAATTCACAAATAATTCGCATTATTCTTTGGCAAGATAGCCATAAATTAGTGCTTTCTGTTGAAGATGACGGAAAAGGTTTTTCGCTGAAGACAACCCGGTCAAAGGAAAAATCGTCGCTGATCGTTAATGGGCTGGAGAATATGCGGACTCGTGCCCTATTGCTTAAGGGCACGCTTAACATTCAATCTAAACCCAAAAAAGGAACAACTGTCCAGGTAACTGTCAATTTATCAGACAGTTCTCAATAAAACGTAAAAACCGTAAACCCTATCACCATGGCGATACGCGTTCTTGTTGCTGATGATCATTCAGTCGTCCGAAAAGGTATCCGGATGTTGCTGGAAGACGAACCCGACATTCAGATCGTTGGCGAGGCTTCTGATGGCGATGAGGCCGTTGCCTTATTGTCGGGGATCGATACGGACGTGTTGCTACTCGATATTACCATGCCTCGTATGTCGGGAATAGATGCGCTGAAGGTCATATCCGAAAAGTACCCCAAGGTGCGAACACTGATGTTCAGCATGCACAACAATCCCGACTATATTCTGAAAGCCGTTCAGCAAGGGGCAGCCGGTTATCTGCTGAAAGATACTGGTCAGGAAGAGATTCTAAAGGCGGTACGAACTGTAGTGGATGGCGATTTATACTATCCACCCAATGCATCGTCGGTCATTATTCGCCATCTAGTATTACCCAATGCCATCCAGCGAAAAAGTGAAACGGAAAACCGGCCCAAACACCCGTCCATCTGGAACAGGATTACCTCTCGGGAAGCCCAAATCCTTACCTGCCTAATCGATGGGATGAGTAGCCCCGAAATCGCGGATCGCTATGGCATCAGCCCCAACACAGTAGCTAACCAGCGGGCAAGCATCATCCGAAAGGCCGGCGTTAAAAACACGGTCGATCTGATTCGGATTGCACTGGAAGAGAAAAGTCGATAACGAACCGGGGAATTAAGTCGACTAATTTCTGCCAACTTCGTACGTAGTATACCCAATAATAAATATATACTAACTAAATAGTTTCTACAGATAAAATAATAGACGTTTATTCTAAAAATGGCCCCATCCCATCATACATATACTGATGAAAATAGTGTCTACCTATTTACTATCGGGTTGGCTTCTATTTCTGATCGCTTGTACACCTTTGTATGCGCAAACGCCTGTTCCGTCGGCCTCCGCCCTTTGTGGCATCACGGAACTAACATCTGAACAAGCCCTCTCACTTACCAAAGAAGCGAATCTGGCTCTACAAAAAAAGAAAGCCTCTGGAGCCGTTTTTACCACTATTACGTATGTTCCTATCCGACCGCACATTGTCCAGCGTAGTGACGGAACGGGCGGGTTCAGCCTAGCCAGCCTGAATCAGGTCATAGCCCTTACCAACAGCTATTTTCTGACCAATGGCTACGGCATTCAGTTTTATTTTGCCGGCGATACGCCCGATTATATCAAGAACGACTCCCTCTATATCAAGGGGATTTTATACCCCGATGGAAACGCGTCCAATGCACTGAACCAGTATTATGTGCCCTTCATCTCCTCCGGAGCAGGAGGCTATGCCTATTATCCGTCTAATGACATTATTTCTACTCGCTCAGTCATCGCTGTCGGTGGTTTTGAGACAGAGGACGATCTGGGCAATCGGCTGATTCCCCATGAGCTGGGCCATAATTTTAACCTCATTCACACGTTTGGGCAGAATCCGGGCAGTGGAGCCCTCGGTTCTGGCGTAACAACGGAGCTGGTCACACGAGGAGCTGGAGCCAACTGCACTACCGATGGCGATCTGGTATGCGACACACCTGCCGACCCGTACAACATGCCGGGAGCCAATCTTATTTATGTAAATGGGTGCCCACAATATGACCCCACCAGTACGGCCCGCGATGCCAATGGGGAAGCTTATTTGCCCTCCATTACTAATATCATGTCGTATTATTTCCCCTGTACAAGTAATTTCACCGCAGGCCAGTACGACCGAATGCAGGCAGGGCTAGCGTTGCGACAAACACACACTGCGTATACGCTCATTGCTCCCCCCACAACCGTAACTGCACCCAGCAACCTAACAGGGACTGTCAGTGGCACATCGATTATGTTGACCTGGCAGGATAATGCAACGAATGAGATGGGTTATTTCATCGAACGATCCACCTCGCCTACAACGGGCTTTGTGCCGATTGGCGGTGTATCGCCCAATGTAACCACGTTTACCGACACGAAGGCCGTGTTCCTGACGCAGTACTATTACCGTATTCGCCCATCCAATACCACAACTGGTCGTTTAAGTCCAACAGTTGGTATTCTGCTAAATTATCAATTCGTAACAACTAATATTACCGCTTCGAGTGCTCAGTTAAATTGGGGAAGCGTTGGCAATAATAGCACCTACGATTTGCAGTGGCGGGCCGTAGGAAGCAGTACCTGGAACACGTACAGTCAATTGACCACTACGAACTATACGCTCTCTTCTCTCACAGCGAACACGGCCTACGAATGGCAGGTTAAAGCTACCACTTCAGCTACGTATTATTCGCCGGTTAGCTTCACAACAACCTGCCCAATTCCTGCTGGTTTTGGGTATTATGCCTATCGCTCATCAGCCTATATAAACTGGAATCAATATGCTGGCCAGACCTATACTTTGCAGTGGCGCATAAAAGGTAATACAAACTGGAGCAGCCTGGCAGGTTTATCGACTGTGCCTTATTCGCTCACCGGCCTAAACTCATCTACGCCCTATGAGTGGCGGGTTCAGGGCTTCTGCCCAAATCCACCAGCGATTACCACCGATTTTTCCAGTATTCAGTCATTTACTACCGTTTCCTGCCAGTTACCCTATGGCCTATATTCAACCGATACGTACGCTACTTCGGCACGTCTCTCCTGGTCTGATGCGTACACCGAACCTACTAAAGCCTATGAAATCCGCTACCGTCCGGCCGGTTCTCCCGATTGGACTACCGTTAGCAGCCTAACGGCGTCTACCTATTCCCTAACAGGTTTAGCTTACAATACACCCTATGAATGGCAACTGAAGAGTATTTGTACACCCACTGAGAGTTCGTCTTATTCGCCAACCAATTCATTTACGACCGTTTGCCGTATACCGGCCTACCTGTCTTCTTACCTAACAGCGACAACTGCTCAGCTATCCTGGTCAACCAGTTATCCATTAGAAGTGGGCGGCTCGTATGAGCTTCAATACAGACCAATCGGTGCTACAGACTGGATTACAACAAACGGCTTAACGACAAGTTATTATTTACTGACGGGTTTAACCACAAACATTACCTACGAATGGCGCGTTCGTACCAAATGCTCCGACGTAGCCCAATCCGATTATTCAGCTACCAGTACATTCACGCCTGCCTGCAAACCACCCGCTTCGTATTATACGAATTTAGTTTCATCCACATCCGCTCAACTGGTCTGGAATGGCAATGGGACATTAGACGCCGGAACAACATTCGATCTCCGGTATCGACCTGTTGGCAATCCAGAATGGACTATGGTAAACAGTTTACCGATGGCATCGTCGGGCAATACGATGTACACAATGACCGGGTTAAGCAACGGGGTTCAGTATGAATGGCAAATTCGGTCGGTCTGCTCCGCCACCCAGAGTTCGACCTTCACGGCCAGCCAGATCTTTACCACCCAGTGTCAAACGCCCTATATGTGGGTAAATATGCAGGTAACATCTGCCACGCTAAACTGGTATCAGACGGGTCTGGATGTTACGTACGAAGTGCGCTATCGACAGGTGGGAGTCAATAACTGGACTACGATCAGTAATCTAACCTCAACCAGTGTTTCAATAACAGGTTTAACCGCCAATACACCATATGAAGTACAAATCAGGACGGTGTGTAGTACTGGAGCACTATATAGCAGCTTCTCAAATTCCGTATACTTCTACACAGCGTCCTGCACTACACCGACCAACTTATATGTTACGAATCGTCAGGCTACTTCGTCTGACTTAAACTGGTCTTTCTATTACGGCAATAGTGACACTCGCTATGAAATCCGTTACCGGATTGTAGGATCAGCGACCTGGACAACCCTTAGCAATCTGGTTAGTTCAAGTAGCTACAGTTATACGACTCTAACGAACTTAGCGACTGATAACCAGTATGAATGGCAAATCAGAACCCGTTGTTCGGCTACGGAAAGTTCGGCATTTTCGGCATCGTCGTTTTTCACGCTCTGCTCCCAGCTATATACGCTCCAGACTGGCTTCTGGACCGACTCATCTATCTGGTCATGTGGCCGTGTACCCTCCAGTGGCGATGTAGTTCAGTTAAAACATTCTGTAACCCTCCCAACCGGTTATGTTGCCACCGTCCAGAAAGCGGGCTTTGACCCTGGAGGGAGTTTGCAATACAACAACGGCGCCCAGTTGAAAATCGGCTATTAACGAATCGATACTGCCTATGGCCTGGTTCTGATACCGGTCAGCAATTACGTTTTGACCAGAGGGCTAAACTACAATTGGGGCTATAGCTTAGACTAAACTTTAATAATCACATTCTTACGGTACAGCCACCACAAAATTCCAAACCAGATCAGCACAAACGTCAATGCTCCGGCTAGTGACGCATTGGTTGGATCGGTAAAAGGAGGTGCTATAAATGTTCGGTAGAGGTAGTCTTTCAGACTAACTTCTGTTCCATCGGGCCTTGCCACATGAATCAAATTCATGATTCGTGGAATCAGTCCTGACAGAAAGAAAACGGTAATCGCATTAACCCCAAACGCTACAAACGGTACTATAGCCCAGCGGTAGTTTTGCGCTTTGGCCTGCCCGTCAATTAGCCAGTAACACAACGCCAGCACCAACATGGCCAGTCCTGCCGCTAGGAGCACATACGAACTGGTCCATAACGCTTTGTTGATCGGAAAGAAACCGTTCCAGATTAATCCGCCAAATAGGGTCAGGCAACCGATAGTGAAAAGCCAGGCCACCTTTTCTGAAACCGGCCTATTTGTTCGTAACCAGGTCCCGGTCAGCATACCGATCATGCCGGTACCTAGAGCGGGCACTGTGCTAAAAATACCTTCGGGGTCCCACACTTTGGCTGGTTTATAGACATGGGCAGGTGTCAGAATAATTCGATCCAGCCAGGCCGCCAGATTCGTTTCGGGTTCCAGATTGGCATACCCCACACCTGGTACGGGTATCAACGTCATGGCTAACCAATAACCAATTAGGATACTGCATAGTGTGTAAACCTGCTGACGAGGAGAGGTTTTCAAAAAGATCAGCGAGCAAACCAGATAGACAATGGCGATCCGCTGTAATACGCCCAGAATACGAACCGTCGAGACATCGAACTTTGGAAAAAAATTCAGGAACAGGCCAAGCAGAAATAGGGTGACACTACGCTTAACTATTTTTTGAATTACTCCCTTTCCCTCACCTACCTTGCCCCCCAGGGCAAACGTAATGGAAACGCCGACGATAAACAGGAAAAAGGGGAAGATCAGGTCGGTAGGCGTCCAACCATTCCAGGCAGCATGTTCAAGCGGTGCGTATATATGCCCCCAATCGCCCGGATTGTTCACCAGAATCATAGCCGCGACTGTAAGGCCACGAAAAAAATCGAGCGAGAGTAAACGAGTGGCACCCGTTTGCTGCGTTGGACGGACTGACTCGGCAAGAGCTGGCTTCACATGCATTGTTCGAAACGAATATATAACTAAAGGTAGGGCAAAGGCATTAAAAAAGCACCTTCAACGCATCTGGTTATAAGTTACCTATATCCTTTATGAGCGGCTAGCACCAAGTTAACGACCTTTTAACCAAGCTTTATATCTCTTTTAATAAATACGACAGATATTTCCTCCGTAAACATATCCACCTATGAAAACGACTCTACACATCGCTATTCTGTGTACTCTCCCTTTTTGTTCATGGGCTCAGGCCGATAGTACACTCAAACCTATTCAATATCGGGAAGCAGTTGAAGGTTATGGCCGATACATACACGGAACACGCATTTTTAGTTATGATGGCATTGATGTTAGTAATCCAACCCAAACCTTAAAACCATATATTTTAGCTGTTAAAGACAGTAGTGCCACCTACGAATACCAGCTTTTTGAGAAGCAAGCACAAAAAATCAGTGAGAAAAGCGCCTTCTTCTGGACACTCTTTATTACCGGTACCATTGAACTCACCATAGGGGCTATTCAAAAAAAGAATTATAATGCCGCCTTAGCTCAACAACGGTAAAATTACTACTCGACACCCCCTCCTGTTACAAAAACCGTTACGCCGTCTACCCCCGTTACTCCAATCTGCGAATGCCAGTGCTGGACTGGGATTGGCGATGCATCGGGTACTATTGTTTACACATGCGGTAGCAACACCTCTATTAAAACAACAAATCCCTGGCCTTCAACAACTCCTACGTCGTCTACGCCAACTACCCAACCGGTAAGCACAAGCGGCCCTCCCACCTCGGTTGATCTTCCCAACGGAAATAGCTGGATCATTACGGGTTTATCGAGCTATTTTCTGGGGACGGTGTTTGCTCTTTCAGGCATCGGCAAATTGGATCCTGGCTTCCATTTTTTACGGTCAGTTCAATATTACAATCGGGCATTGGGCAAGAAGGTGTCCTGGCAACTTCAACCTATGGGTGGCTTTAATTTTTCGGGCGTACGACTCGTAGGCAAATTTTAGCTAGTCGCTTTGAATCAACCAAACACTTTGGCCAGTTTTTTCTCCAGATCCTTTTCCAGTTTCAATAGTCCTTCCGAATTAGGCAAGTAAGTCAGTGCTCGGTGATGCCGTAAATCAAATGGAATATCCCCTACCGACTGCGTGATAGGAATAACCAGTTTGCCCAGTGTATGCGCAACGCCGGTCTCATAAAACACATTCGGGTTTCGATCCGTAAAATCGGTGATAACCACCTGAGCGGTGAAAATAAGGTCAAACACGTCCTGAATCAGAATGCTATTATTCCAGATATCGTCGGCCCGCTGGCAATCGATCCTCAGTTTGGCGCACACGTTACGAATAGCTGCGTACGTTCCCGAAAATCGACCTTCGAACGGCATCATGACCGCCAGTGAATTGCTATCGACGGGTTTATCCGGGATTCTGAACACATCGGGTGCAAATGTTATGACTCGCTCAGGCGCAATGGCCTGAATCGTCGAGATAAAATCAGGGGCTATCCGGGCACTCCGCCCAAGTAAGGCCTTTTTGGTTTCGACAAATCGCTCTATTTCATATAAATTACTGACGCTCTCACTCATCAATTTGGAGAGCACCTGTAAGCTATTGCCTTCATAATCATCGTCTTTGAAATCCAGGCTACGTAACAGACGTGGGTGATCTTCAATCAACTCCAAGCTATCGGTCAGGTAAGCCACTTTGATCCAGTCAGCTTTCGTAAAATGATCTACTATAAATTCATGTAAGGCAAATAATCGGAGTGCTTTCTGTCTGTTAGGTCTGGTCATCGTTCTATCAATTACCCGATATAATACAACTATAATATATTTTGCAATTATATTCAAAATCTATATTACAATAACTAGTTATTTCATAATTTAAATTTTTAGCATATTTTCATTCAACAGGTATTTTTATAAAGAGCCTGTTGAAACTTTTATTTCAATGGCTTTTTTGTCATCCTGAGGAACGAGGGATCTTCGGGTGATCTGATAGATTAACCGAAGATCCCTCGTTCCTCAGGATGACAAAGCACACCAATTAGTGATCAATTATAGAAAGTTAAAACAGGCTCAAGAATAAAGCCCGTTCAAGCAACACGTATATATCAAAAAAGCCCCTCCTTTTACAGGGAGGGGCTTTTTTGATTACTTTATCTTTCTAGAAACGCCAGCGGACAAAGGCTTCCATGGCTTCGTATTCGGCGAGGCCGAGTCGGTTGTATAAACCAGCCGTGGCACTGTTACGCTCTTCAGCCCGTTGCCAGAATTCGCGCGAATCGGTACCCTGGTACACCACGCCATCTTTTTGCGATTGGTGTTTGAAAATACCCAACCGCTTTTTCATCACCTGATCGGGCGACATCGGTACGGCCATTTCGATTTCGTGAATATCCCACTCGGCCCATGCTCCGCGGTAGAGCCACACCCAGCAGTCTTTCATGAAATTCTTATGTTTTAGCCGACGTACTGCTTCCATTACAGCATCCAGACATACTTTGTGCGTACCGTGCGGATCGGCCAGATCGCCAGCTGCATAGATTTGATGCGGTTTGATTTTTTCAATCAACGCCATCGTAATCTTAACATCTTCCTCACTGATCGGTTTTTTGGCTACGGTTCCGGTTTCGTAGAAAGGCATATTCATAAAGTGCGCATTCTCGACCGGAATACCCACAAACCGGCAGGTCGATTTTGCTTCACCCATCCGAATCAGGCCTTTCACATAACGTACTTCGGGCGTATCAACTTCACTGTCTTTCTTTTCACGTAATGAGGCTGCGGCATCATGGAAAATCCGGGTAGCCTCGGGACTATCAATGCCAAACTTAGCGTTGAAGTCAACGACATAGTCGGCAAAGCGAAGCGCTTCGTCATCCGCCACGGCAATGTTGCCCGAGGTTTGATAACCTACGTGTACCTCATGTCCCTGATCGCGCAGGCGCTGGAAGGTGCCTCCCATCGAAATGATGTCATCGTCGGGGTGCGGGCTGAAAATCAGGCAACGCTTATGAGCTGGTAAAGCACGCTCAGGCCGGTTGGTGTCATCGGCATTCGGTTTGCCACCCGGCCAACCCGTTATGGTATGCTGGAGCTGGTTGAAAACGTCGATGTTAATGTCGTAAGCCTGACCGTACTGGGCCAGCAGGTCGCTCATCCCGTTGTCGTTGTAATCGCGGTCGGTCAGTTTCAGAACAGGCTTACCTAAGGTCAAAGACAGGTGGGTGACGGCCTTTTTCTTCATTTTGTTGTCCCAGACAACCGAATCCACCAACCAGGGCGTTTTCATGCGGGTCAACTCCGAAGCAGCCGCTTCATCGATCACAAACAGCGCATTCGGGTGCGTTTGTAGATACGAAGCTGGATTTAATTCGGTAACCAATCCTTCAACAGCTCCCCGAATAACAGGCGCTTTTCGCTCACCCCAGGCTAGCAATACAACCCGACGAGCCCCCAGAATACTTGCCACACCCATGGTAATGGCTTTGCGAGGGGTTTTAGCCAGACCACCGAAATCGACCGACGCGGCTGCCCGCGTCGAGTTATCGAGCATCATCAGTCGAGTGTGCGAATTGACCAGCGAACCAGGTTCATTGAAACCGATGTGTCCATTACCACCAATACCCAGCAACTGAAAATCCAGGCCGCCAGCCGCTTCAATAGCCGCTTCGTACTGTTTCGAAAATTCAGCTACTTTATCGGTCCGAAGCGTTCCGTCGGGAACATGGTAATTGCCCTGGGGTATATCAACGTGGTCGAACAACTGCTCCCGCATAAAGCGCCAATAGCTCTGGATCGAATCGGGCTCCATCGGGTAGTATTCATCCAGGTTGAATGACACCACATTCCGGAAACTCAGTCCTTCTTCCCGGTGCATCCGAATCAGTTCGGCATAAACCGTTTTAGGCGATGAGCCAGTTGCCAGACCCAATATGCAGGGTTTTCCTTCACTTTGTTTCTGGCGGATCAAATCAGCAATTTCCTGTGCCACAGCCCGCGATGCAGCTTTGGCATCGGCATAGATATGGGTGGGAATTTTTTCATACGTGATGGCCGATTGAATAGGGCCACCTGCGGGTGATGCGCCCGGCAACAGGCCGTCTGGGCTGTCGACAATAGTTGACTCCGTGATCATGCGTTATGCGGAGAAAAGATGGTTTAGCAACCGCAAATGTCGCAAAAAATTAGCCAGTTCGCACGAAAAGAAAGAGGCTAGATTAAGTTTTTTAAATTTTTTAATAATTAAAATTACCTAGCCATTAGAAGGTTATCAGTCTTTACGAGCCAATTGATCGGCAATCATTGCTGTTTTAAGCGATTCCAGTCCATTTTCTTCCCGAATAATTCGGTGAGTTTCGGGATAGTGGATAGCCTGAAGCTGATCGCGAAACATGAGCCGAAGCAACTCACTATAGATATGCTGTTTTTCGTCGCCAAAGCCGAAGCGAAGTTCAATCTGCTGATAGGCATCGAAGGTTTTGTGGCGACCGCGTAAAGGTCTGTCTTTCCCACCAATATTGGCCGTCACGTTTAATTGAGCCCCTGGAAACAAATCCATTAATGACCGAGTCGTTTCTTCATCGACGGCACACCGCATAATCATACGCGTGGGTACCCATTCGAACAACGTAATGTCCCCGCGTTCGAAGAGAAGCCGCATTTCCTGGCGATCCATCCGGCCAGTTTGGGTAAATCCATGATAAAAGTTGACTAGCTTCTGACCGCTTTCGTCGTCGCCATATTCAACGGTTGCCTGTACCTGATCCTCAATATCATTACTATCTGGCCGCTTCAATACCTGAGCTGCCTTGACTGTACCCTCACCGAGCCACCCGGCAAACATGTCGAAGAAATGTACGCCGTGTTCGATGAAAATACCGCCACTTTTGGTCCGGTCCCAGAACCAGTGTTCGGGCGAGAGTCCTTCGTCACCCGCATAGTTTTCGAAGTACCCGTGCAAGAACTCTCCCAGCAGTTTCTTATCGATCAGGTGTTTGATCCGGGCAAACATCGGATTATAACGCTGCATGAGGTTGGTGACCATCAGCAGTCCTTTTTGCCGGGCCGTCTCAATCATCTCCTGTCCCTGTTCGGGATTCATGGCCAGCGGCTTCTCGCAGATGACGTGCTTTCCAGCATTGAGCGCCATCATTGCCTGTTCATAATGGAGAAAGGGCGGAGTTGCAATGTAAACAATGTCGACATCAGGGTGATTGACCAGTTCGGCCAGGCCGCCGAGCTGCTCAGCCCCGAATCGTTTGGCAACGGTGGCCGCTTCTTCCCGCTTCGAACCCGCAATGGCAACCAGTTTTGCATGAAGTCCGTCGGGAAAGCCAACCTGTAAAAACTGCTGAACAGCAAACAATCCGAATCCTCCCATCCCGATCACACCAAGCCCTAATTCCTGCGCAGAACGTGCATTTGTTTCCATAGAATCAATGTTGTATTCCTGAAAACAACTGCTCACGAAGCGTTAATGTTGGCTCGATCAGACGACAATTATCTATAAATCACCTGGAGAAGACCTGCTCAAATAAAAATCAGACTCCCGTTGACGAGCGCTTTCTGATAATTCTCCTCATCGAACTGGTAGAGATAAGGTGATTTATGTGCACCGCCCGTGCGCCGTTCGTCCAGGCGCTTTAGAATGTTTAGCCCGGTTATTTTTTTGTGAAAATTACGCGCATCCAGCGGTCGGCCAAGTACGGCTTCGTACAAACGCTGTAGTTCAGGAATCGTAAATTTTTCGGGCATCAGATTCATTCCAATAGGTTGCCAGTTTAGTTGAAGCCGGATCGTTTTGAGCGCTACGTCGACAATATCCCGATGGTCGTATAGCAAAGAAGGCAGTTCGCTCACATCCCACCAGCTACATTCGTCCGACATAAAATCGGTAGACGGCGTCACTTTTGTATAATCGACCAACGCATAATACCCTGCCGATATGGTTCGGGTTGGCCATCGACTTCCAAACGAAAAGGGCATTTTTTGCCGTTGCCAGGTATCCTGCCAGTCGTAGCGAACGGCTTCCCCAAATAAGTGAAATTGTTGGAGATAGATTTGGCCTAATCCAGTACGTTCGCGAAGTACTCGCCCGGCAGCCGTATCGACCGATTCGTCCTTATAAATAAAGCCACCCGGTAGACACCACTCGTTCGTGTCTTTCCATTGTAGCAATAATACTTTCAGCCGTGTATCATGAAACCCAAAGATGACGCAGTCGAGCGACAGGCCAAGAACACATTCTTCGGCAACGGTCTGGAAGTAGGTAGTTAGTTGTTCAGCAAAAGTCATGGGGAAAGTTAAAACGCTTTCCGCCATTTTAACAACATTGATTTTGAAGAGCTTTTTGATCAGGCACTCTTCGCGTTTTAACGAATAGACTCTATCAACCGCTTAAACTCAACTTTTATGCGTTTTACCTATTTACTCTCAGCCGGATTCCTGGTTACGGCACTGCTTAGTCGGCCAGTTGTAGCACAAAAGCTGGCACCCGGACCACAAGTCATGACTTTCTTCTCGGATGTCGATGACACAGAACAGCCTTATGGTTTATATGTTCCCAAGAATTATAACCCAAAGAAAAAATATCCGCTGGTGATCATGCTGCATGGTGCCGGGTCAAATCACCGGTTATCGCTTCGACGGGTATTCGGCAAAAGCAACGCCAATGGTGAAACCGATATTGAGGCTACCCGCTACTTCCCCGAATGGACCGATGTTAATTATATTGTGGCCTCACCGTTTGCTCGTGGCACGGCTGGCTACCAGGGTATTCCTGAAAAAGATGTGTACGATATTCTGGCCGACGTCAAAAAACGCTTCAACATTGATGAAGACCGAACCTATCTAACCGGGTTGTCGATGGGTGGTGGCGGCACCCTCTGGATCGGTCTGAGCCGTCCCGACATCTGGGCCGCCATTGCGCCCGTTTGTCCTGCACCTCCCCGAGGTACTGAAGATCTGGCCATGAATGCGACGAATTTCCCTGTACATCTTTTCCAGGGCGATGCCGATCCTGCCGTAAAACCCGAGGGAACGCGGCAATGGGTAAAACGTTTTCAGGATTTGGGCGTCAATGTTACCTATAAGGAATATCCGGGTGTAAAACATGACAGTTGGGTGCAGGCCTATGAAAATGAATTTATTTTCGGTTGGTTCGACCAGTTCAAACGGAACCGCTTTCCCGAACGTGTGCGCTTCGCGACTAAACAATACAAATATCCATCGGCCTATTGGGTAACCATCGATCAGTTGACGCCCGGTGTGCTGGCTAATGTCGACGCTAAATTTTCGGGGCAGAATCACATTGACATAACAACAGCTAATCTGAGTGCTTTGACCTTAAAACTAGCGGGCCACCCAAACTTCAAAGCCAAAAAACCTGTCGACATTATTATTGACGGCAAAACAATAAACGCGCAATCCAGCGATGCCATTACCCTGGTGAAACGCAGCAACGGCTGGGAAGCTGCGACCTTTGAGCCTACAGCCAAACGCATAGGGGCCGAAGGCCCACTGAGCGAAGCATTTGCCAGTCGGCATCTATACGTATATGGCACGGGTGGCAATCCGTCGGAAGCTGAGTTGAAAGCTCGTCAGGAAATGGCTACGATGGCGGCCAACTGGGCAAACTACCGGGGTGAGTTTCTGGGTCGGATTATGGTTTTCCCCCACGTAGTAGCCGATAAGGACGTCCGAACGAGCGATATCGAAAGCTCGAATCTGATCCTTTTTGGCACCAAAGAGACCAACTCCATCATCAACCGCTTTACCGATAAGCTGCCCATGCAGCTCTCGGCTTCGACCACCGATCACGGTCTGTTCTACATTTTCCCGATGAACAATCATTATGTAGCTGTCAATTCAGGTTTGCCCTGGTGGACTGGCTCTACAGGTGCCAATTATTTTACGGGTCGTGTAATGGATGCAATGTCGAGCTTTAACGATTTTGTGCTGTACAAAGAGTCCAGTCGTACGCCAATCGTCAGCGGGCACTTTGATGAATCGTGGCATGTGCCTAACAACGAGGCAAAAGCACTAACGGCCACAGGCGTTGTAACGATATCGAGTACAGGAACGACTACAACAACCCGATAAGCGGGCGAAATGCATTTTCGCTCAAAACTTCGTATCTTTCCTGTTGCTAGGTAAACATACATTTTTTTAATCCCTATCCTTATTCGTTATGGCTGCGGTTAAGCTAACGATTAACAATCAGGTGCATACGCTGGACATTGATCCTCAGATGCCCTTACTGTGGGCTATTCGGGACGTTGTTGGGCTAACGGGTACCAAATTTGGCTGTGGTATTGCCCAATGCGGAGCCTGTACGGTCCACCTGGATGGTAACCCAATCCGTTCCTGCAGTTTTCCGGCATCGGCGGCTGCGGGACATAAAATCACAACTATCGAAGGCATTTCGAAAAACGGCGACCATCCGATTCAAAAAGCCTGGATCGAGCATCAGGTCCCGCAGTGTGGCTATTGCCAGTCGGGTCAGATCATGTCGGCCCTTTCCTTGCTGAAACAAAACCCGAAGCCCACCGACGCTGATATTGACGCAGCTATGCAGGGAAATATTTGCCGCTGCGGCACCTACAACCGCATTCGCCAGGCCATCCATACGGCATCTGCCGAAATGACGGCTGCGCCCAAATTGCCTAAGTCAGCCCCTAAAATTGGTGAACGATGAGCCAAAACCAGAAACAATCCGAATCGAACTCATCCCGTCGGGCTTTTCTGAAAGCTGCGGGACTAACGGGAGCCACATTCGCACTGGGGTTATCGGGCACCGATTTGCTGGCAAGTCCGGTACACAACCTGAGTGCCCAGCCTGGACTGGCCCAGCCTGAATTGGCAGTACCCGAAACAGCCGAACTTACTCCTTATATATTGATCGATAAATCGGGGCAAATTACTCTGATGAATCCTCGGCCAGAAATTGGGCAGGGCACATTCCAGTCGGTTCCGGCCCTGATTGCCGAAGAACTGGAAGTTCCACTGGACAAAGTTGTAATCCGGCAAACGGGTGGCGAGAAAAAGTATGGCGGCATGTGGTCGCAGGCAGTGGGCGGCAGCGGCTCCATTCGGGGAGGTTATACCCAGATGCGGAAAGTGGGCGCGTCGGCCCGCGAGATGCTCATCAAAGCTGCCAGCGATCAATGGAGTGTGCCCGTAGAGGAATGCTACGCCGACAATGCGACCGTTATTCACAAACCGTCCAGCAAAAAGCTAACCTACGGACAACTGGCTGAACCAGCCGCAAAACTTCCTGTACCGAAAGAGCCGAAGCTGAAAGATCCCAAACAGTTCACGATGCTGGGCAAGTCGATTCCCCGGCCCGATGTACCACCGAAAGTGAATGGGCAGGCGAAGTTCGGTATGGACGCTAAAGTGGCAGGTATGCTCTATGCATCTATTGAACGGTGCCCGGTGCTGGGCAGCAAACTCGTTAGTTTCGACGCATCGCAGGCGCTGAAAGTCAAAGGTGTTCAGAAGGCCGTGAAAGTGGAGCGGGTCATGGGCAAAAACCGTTATGAAGGCATTGCCGTCCTGGCCGACAACTACTGGGCAGCCTTACAGGGTCGTAAAGCCTTAAAAGTGCAGTGGGATCATCAGCATCACGATACGTTTAACTCCCTAGAATACGAAAAAAGCCTTCGTGATCTGGCCAAAGCCGATGGGATAGTTGGCCACAACGCAGGCGATTTCGACAAGACCTTTGCCGAATCACCTACCAAACTGGAAGCTTTTTACGAAACTCCCATGGTGAGCCACTCACCGATGGAACCCATGAACGCTTTGGCCCATTACCAACCGGGTGATAAGATAGAGCTTTGGGTGTCGACGCAAGGGGGCGATCTGGTCAAAGACGAAGTAGCAAAGGTTTTGAAGGTATCGCCCGATAATGTCACCGTACATGTGTTGTTCAACGGTGGCGGTTTTGGTCGACGGCTTACGCAGGATTATGCAACGGAAGCCGCTTTATTATCGAAAACGGTTGGCAAACCCGTAAAGGTTGTCTGGACTCGTGAAGATGATACAAGCTTAGGCCCTTTCCGGCCGCTCACCTTTTCAGCCATGCGGGGAGCCTTATCAGCTGATGGAAAAGCCGTTGCATTCCAGCACAAAGTTATTTCGCCCTCCATCGACGCCACGATGAGTGAGAAATACGACAAAACCAAACCCGACGGCACCATGCTCGAAGGGACGGGTGAACAGAAATACGAGATTCCGAACCTAAACACCCGTTATGTTCATTCGGATATTCATATCCCTCTCACCTACTGGCGGTCGGTAACTAGCTCAACCGTAGCCTTTGCGCACGAGTGCTTCCTGGACGAGATGGCCCACAAAGCTGGGCAGGACCCAATGGCGTTCCGACTAGGTCTACTTACTAAAGACACCGACGCCAAACGAATGATGACCAAACTGAAAGAAGTTTCGGGCTGGGATAAACCACTGCCTGCCGGGAAAGGTCGAGGTGTGGCTCAGTGGGAATTTTTCGCTGGTCTGGCGGGTCAGGTTGTCGAAGTGTCGAAAAGCAAATCGGGCGGTATCACTGTTGACAAAGTCTATTGTGTGATTGACCTCGGTACGGTTGTCAACCCCGATACCGTAAAAGCACAGGTGGAAGGAGCTGTTGCCATGGCCCTGACAGCCGCGACCAAAGACGGCATTACCTTCGCCAACGGTCGGACTCAGCAAACCAATTTCGATGCCTATCGGATGTTACGCATTCACGAAATGCCCGAAGTCGAAGTCCATATTCTGGCTGAAGGTGGACCAACTATCAAAGGCGTCGGTGAACCCGGTTTACCACCCTTAGCACCTGCATTAGCAAACGCTGTTTTTGCCGCCACCGGCAAGCGAATTCGGAAATTACCCTTTGATCTAGAGAAAGTATAACTATGTTTCAGGTTTAGCGTTTCAGGTTATAAAGCTACTGGCAGTCTAACCTGAAACGTTAAACTTGAAACCTACAGTCTGCAACCATGAAAGAAATAACCCGCATCGTTGATGTTTTTGAGCAGATTGATTTTTCGCAACGAAAAGCCGCTTTAGCCACAGTCGTTTGGGTCGAAGGGTCATCGTACCGGCGTCCGGGAGCGCGTATGCTCATTACGGACGATGGCCGTTGGGAAGGTGCTATCAGCGGTGGCTGTCTGGAAGGCGACGCCTTACGAAAAGCCCGTCAGGTCATGCTCGATGGCCAGCCTATTGTAGTTACCTACGATACTATGGACGACGGAGCGAATAGTTTCGGTGTAGGACTGGGTTGCAACGGCATCATTGATGTGCTGATCGAACCTATACAGCCTACGCACCCTCAAAACCCAATCGTATTTCTAAAAGAGTTTGCGCAAAAACGCGATGTTCGGGCGCTGGCCACGATTCTGAAAAGCGATGGTACCGTCTTACTCCCTGGCAATCGATTTGTTCTGACAGGATTGGACGACGATTCTGTACCTGCCTGGCTCAAGCCCGATATGGAAGAAGTTTTCGACCTGGGCAAACCCTTAACGAAAGGCTACACCGTTGGGCTTGAAACTGTCGAAGTGTTTATCGAACGCATCGATCCAGGTATTGAGCTGATTATTTTCGGCGCTGGGTACGATGTCATTCCTGTAGCTAAACTTGCCCGTGAAATAGGATGGCAGGTAACTGTTACGGACGACTGTATCGCGCACTTATCGCCCAAACGATTCCCGGCAGCAACTTGTGTCCTGTACGCCGATCGGCAAGTTGTGCTCGATCAGTTGACGATCACCGACCGTACGGCGGCTGTGCTGATGTCGCATAATTTCAATTACGACCGAGCCGTTTTGCAGGAACTTCTTAAAACCGATGTTCCCTACATCGGTATGCTGGGCCCTCGCAAACGGTTCGACAAAATGCAGGATGAATTTGCGAAGGACAGGCTATTTTACACAGAGAATCAGTTGACTCGTGTTCATTCGCCAATTGGCCTGGATCTAGGCGCCGAAACCCCCGACGAAATTGCGCTATCCATTATTGCCGAAGTTAAAGCGTTCTTCACCAAACGAACAGGTAGCTTTTTGAAAGACAAGACAGGCCCTATTCACGAACGGGTTTCGGGAAATGCAGCCGGTTATGGCCGCATGGGCACGTCTATCGATTTAGAAGACATCGGTGCTGGCACCGTCGGTCTGGACGCATGAGTCTGGCGACAATTATTTTAGCCGCCGGAGCCTCTAACCGCTTGGGCGGCCAGCCGAAACAGTTGCTGACACAAGATGGCACGTCTCTGATTCAGCGCATCGTTCAAACCGCCTTATCGCTCCAGTCAGGGCCAGTCATTGTGGTTCTGGGGGCCAACCAGTCGCTTATTCAGCCAGAAATTGAACAGTTGCCCATACAGATTGTAAGGAATCCTGACTGGCAGGAAGGCTTATCTTCATCCTTACGTGCGGGGCTGAACAACCTTGCAGGCGACTCTATTGAGTACTTCCTCGTTCTTTTGACCGATCAGCCGTTTGTGACGACTGCCCTTCTTCAACAACTTATCACCACCCAGCAACAAACCGGTAAGGGTATCGTTGCCTGTCGATATGGTGACTCCGGTCATTTAGGCGTGCCCGCTTTGTTCTCAATCCGTTATCAATCAGCGTTCATGAACCTCTCCGGCGATGTGGGAGCGCGTAAACTCATACAACAATACGCGGATGATTGTGCAGCAGTCCCTTTCGATCTAGGAACCATCGACCTTGATACCTGGGCGGATGTGGAGAAATGGCAGGGAGCGAGGAGCAGGGATGGCGGGGAATAGCAGGGATAGCGCTATACGCTTTCTATGCTCCCTGCTCTTCCCCGCTCCTTGCTCCTTGCTCCTCGCTCCCTGCTTTCCGGGCCATCCCTGCCCCGTGCTCCTTGCACCCTGCGATTAGCCTTCGTACCTTTGTTACCGAAATGGCAAGACTATTAGCGATCGATTACGGTGCGAAACGAACGGGTATTGCCGTCACAGACCCCTTGCAATTAATCGCGACGGCGTTGGAAACGGTACCCTCTCACGAAATATTAAAGTTTTTGAAAGCTTATATACTACGCGAGCCTGTCGAAGCTTTTATCGTAGGATTGCCAAAAGGATTAGATGGCGCGGATACCGATAATACGGCGCGGGTTCGGAAGTTTGTCACGCATCTACAGAATGCCCACCCCGATATTCCGATTCATTGGCATGATGAACGATTCACATCGGTAATGGCCCTACAAGCGATGATTGCAGGCGGAAGTACCAAAAAAGACCGACGCGAAAAAGGAAACATCGACAAAGTCAGTGCCGCCATCATCCTACAGTCTTATATGGAAAGCAGAAAGTAATGAATAATGGATAATGAACAATGGATACTCTTTCTCCTAGCCATTTTACATTATTCATTCTTCATTATTCATTAAACTTATGATACTCCCAATTATTGCCTACGGCGACCCGGTTTTACGGAAACGAGCTAAAGACATTGAGCCCGGTAGCCTTGACGTGAAAGCGTTGAGCGAAAATATGTTCGAAACCATGTACGCGGCCTCGGGCGTAGGTTTAGCCGCTCCCCAGATTGGGCAAAGTATTCGGATGTTTGTCGTTGATGGCTCCCCAATGAATGAAGGCGAGCCTGAAGAGGACATTGATCAAAGCCTGATTGACTTCAAAAAAGTATTTATCAACCCAGAGATCATTGAAGAAGCAGGCGATGATTGGGGTTTTGAGGAAGGCTGCCTGAGCATTCCGGGTATCCGGGGCGAAGTGTTTCGGCCTGAAATAGTCGTAATTCATTATTTCGATACCGACTGGAACGAACACGAAGAAGAATATGAAGGTATGGCGGCTCGAATCATCCAGCATGAATACGACCACCTGGAAGGTAAACTCTTCACCGACTACTTACCTCCTATTCGCCGGACACTCATCAAGAAAAAACTGGCCGACATCTCAAAAGGCAAAACCGACGCCGAGTACAAAATGAAATTCCCAAAGTAATGGCATAGGGCTTAGGGTACGGGGCAAAGAGCATATTAACTCGCAGCCCATGCCCCACGCTCCATGTCCCATGTCCCATGCACATCACCCTCCTCCAAACCAACCTGTACTGGCAGGACCCCGTGGCAAACCGGGCCATGCTGGAGGAGCGTATTTTTAATCTGCCTGAACCTACTGACCTGATTGTATTACCCGAAATGTTTACCACGGGTTTTACGATGGATGCCTCTTCGGTCGCTGAACCCATGAACCTGACGACCTTCCGCTGGCTCAGGCAGATGTCCGCTCAAACCAATGCCGTAGTGACTGGCAGTTATGTAGTAAAGGAAGGCGGCAAGTTCTTCAATCGGCTCGTTTGGATGCAACCTGATGGGCAGTTCGATACTTACGACAAACGGCATCTGTTTCGGATGGCGGGCGAGGATAAAATTTATACGGCTGGTACTAAGCGAATTATAAAAGAATGGAAAGGCTGGCGGATCTGTCCACTTATCTGCTACGACCTTCGATTTCCGGTTTGGAGTCGCAATACGGATGGTCAGTCGAATGAGTTTGCATATGATCTGCTCCTGTATGTAGCCAACTGGCCAGCCGTTCGTCGGGCGCCCTGGAACACGCTGTTGCAAGGGCGGGCCATCGAAAATCTGGCCTATGTCGCTGGAGTGAATCGCGTGGGTAACGATGGTAATGGCCACCCCTATTCAGGCGACTCGGCTATCATCGACTTCAAGGGCGAGGTACTGGTCCGCCATACAGATACCGAAATCGTCCATCAACAAACGCTTTCTTTAGACGACCTACAAGCATTCCGCCAGAAATTTCCGGCCAATCTGGATGCGGATGCATTCGTTATTCAATAGTGGTGTATGAATAGTAAGCCAGTGACGCCCGGGAAACTCTTCGCATTTGACCTAGACGGTACACTACTCCGACGCGACAAAACCCTCTCCGACCGAACCGTTCGTGCCATCAATCTGCTGATCAGCAAAGGGCATTTGATTACGATAGCCACCGCTCGCCCGCCCCGAGACGTCGCTCGTCTTCTGGCCGATGTGCTCACGTATCACTACTGTATCTGCTATAACGGAGCCGAAGTGTATAAGGGTGGCACCCGCATTGCCCAGTATTCGATTCAGCCCGATTTAGCCTATAGTCTTGTTTACGAATTGGCGATGCTTAAGCATGACCTGTTTATCGGCATTGAATCCGATGATACGTTTCATGTCAATCGATCGCCCGTCCCTTTATTTGGGGAGGTCCCTCACCGGCAAATCGCTTTCTCCGAACAGCAACATCCCATTTTCAATCAAGGAATCACTAAAATTATTCATGAAGGCTTAGGGGCTTCGTCCGAAACGGTTACCCTTCAATCTGTCCACGATACTTGTGCCGTCACGCATACAGACAATGGCGCTATCGTCCAGATCATGGCACAGGGCGTAAACAAATGGGCCGCTCTACAAACCATCGCCCAACACGAAAGCATAAGCCTACAAAATATCATCGCTTTCGGTGATGATCATAATGACCTCGCCATGCTGACCTCCTGCGGCATGGGTGTTGCAATGGCCAATGCTACTGCGTCTGTATTAGCAGCCTCTGCACACAGAACCACATCCAATGATGAAGACGGTGTAGCCTGTTTTCTGGAAGATTACTTTTTATAGACCTCAGCCGCACATTTACCTGCTATCTCACGCATCAGAACAGAGCCAATAATTCCCGGGCACTTTCTAGCGTGGTAAATGACTTACCGATCAATTGCTCATCTTCTACCCGTTCGTGAATCCAGGTGATGGAATACGGAATATGAATTGCATGGCCGCCAATGTGTACGACGGGTAAAATGTCGGATTTTAGCGAGTTGCCGATCATGATAAAATCAGCCGGTTGCACATTGTACTTCTGTAACACCCGCTGATACGCCTGCTCGTTCTTTTCGCTGACAATCTCCATGTGCTTGAAGTAATGTCCTAAACCTGAACGGGCAATCTTACTCTCCTGATCAAATAAATCCCCCTTGGTCAAAAGCATTAAGTCGAAGTTTCTGGAAAGCGTATCCAACACTTCAGGAATACCATCCAGCACATCGATCGGGTAGTCAATCAGTCGGCGTCCGGTATCGATAATTTGCTGGATTTCAGAACCCGTTATGGCCCCATTGGTCAGTTCAATAGCGGTTTCGATCATCGACAGAATAAAACTTTTGGCCCCGTAGCCAAAGTGATTCATATTCCGGATCTGCGTGTCGTAAAATCGGCTCGAAAGTGTCTCCTCATCAATATGGTGCGAAAGCAGATCGCATAGTTTCTGCTTCACATCTACGTAGTTTGGTTCGTTAACCCAAAGTGTGTCGTCGGCGTCAAAAGCGATTAGTTTCATGGCAATGTATTAGTTTAGAGCCCGGCAAAGGTTCGTGATGAAAAAATGACCAAAGACGTGTAAAATTGGCATTTATTTATGTGTTTTTGCAATAAATTGATTTGCGTCCTATTGCCGAAATCAGCAATTTGCCACCCGTTCCAAACGTTATTTTCATCTTATGTCTATGCAGTTCACTGAGCAGGACCAGGATCAGATTCTGGTACAGGGCGTATCCCTCGACCAGATTGACCAGCAAATACAGCACTTCGTAGAGGGCTTTCCATACCTGAATGTCATTAAGGCCGCAACCATTGGCGATGGTATTGTTCGCGTTCCCGACGATCAAATAACGAACTATATCCATCGTTACGATGAAGCTGCCCATGAACGTGACTTAGTCAAATTTGTACCGGCCTCAGGAGCGGCTACCCGAATGTTCAAATCGCTGTTTGCTGCACTGGATGGAAAATCCGACAAATCGGTAGATGAATTCTTCGCACGTATCGTTGATTTCGCCTTTTACGAAGACTTAAAAGCCGCTATGGCCGCTGATGGGCTGGACCTGGACAAAGCAGTGGCCGAAAACGATCGCAAAACGGTGCTGACGTATTTGCTGACTGACAAAGGGCTTGACTACGGTAGCTTGCCAAAAGGACTGCTCAAATTTCACCAGTACATCGATGGTCCTCGTACGCCTGTCGAAGAGCATCTGGTCGAAGGAGCGGCCTATGCCAATGCGGATGGTCTGGTAAAAATTCACTTCACCGTTTCGCCCGAGCACCGTTCCCGCTTCGAGCAACTCATCGATGAGCAGAAAGCTGATTATGAAGCCTGGCTTGGCGTAACCTTCGACATCAGCTTTTCGGAACAGAAAAAGTCGACCGATACGATTTCGGTTAATACCGATAACTCGCCTTTCCGCAATGCCGACGGTTCGTTATTGTTCCGCCCGGCTGGTCATGGTGCGCTGATCGAAAACCTCAATGATATTCATGCCGACATTGTGTTTATTAAAAATATCGACAATGTGGTACCGGATGAAATTAAGGAACCAACCGTTACCTATAAAAAAGTACTAGCCGCCGTACTGCTTGACGCTCAGCAACAGATAGCCCGTTTACAGGGTTTGCTGGAAGGCGATGATGTCAGCGAAGGCTACCTGGCTGAAGCGGATGAACTATTCCGGCGAACGTTGTTTACGCTGCCGCCCGATGAGTTTAATCAGTTATCGAACGAGGAGAAAGTAGCGTATTTCCGTCGCAAGTTGGATCGGCCGGTGCGGGTATGCGGGATGGTTAAAAATGTGGGCGAACCTGGTGGTGGACCATTCTGGGCCAGAAATCAGGACGGCTCTGTATCCCTCCAAGTGGTTGAATCAGCCCAGATTGACCTGGCCAACCCCGCTCAAAAAGCCATTTTCGATGAAGCTACTCACTTCAACCCAGTCGATTTAGTGTGTGGACTGAACGACCGTCACGGCCGCAAATATGACCTTCCAGCCTACCGCGATCCACTGACCGGCTTTATCACGGCAAAGTCGAAGGATGGCAAAGAGTTGAAGGCGCAGGAACTACCCGGCTTGTGGAATGGCGCTATGGCCGATTGGAACACCATTTTTGTGGAAGTTCCGCTGATTACGTTCAATCCGGTAAAAACGGTCAACGACCTACTGCGGAAAGAACACCAGCCAGCCGAGGACTAAAGTTAAAAAGTTGTAGGGTTATACGGTTGTAAAGTTGGCAGACATATCGTCAAACTTTATAACCGTATAACCCTACAACTTTTTAACTTTATTTTACTTTACCGCTTCAGCAAGTTCAGGAGTAGTTTCCCCAACAGCTACGGTCAAGCCTGTGGCTTGAAATGTCAGTAGTGACGTATTTTCATATACGCTCAGGTTTGCATCCCGAACACGCTCCATAATTGGGCGCAGCGCACACGTAATTTCATCATCGCAGTCGTCGCATTTTACGTAAAAGTTAAACGACACACAGGGTGTGGGCGCAATGGGCCCATCGATAACCCGTAATACCTGCGCCAGATTAACGCGACTCGGATCGACCCGTAGCAGATACCCGCCCCCTTTGCCTTTCTGACTTTGCAGAATGCCGTGATTACGAAGTTCGAGCAGGATAGCTTCCAGAAATTTTTTCGGGATATTCTCTTTGGCTGAAATGTAGGAAATCAGTACGGGGCCTTTTCCATACTCTTCAGTCAATACCTTCAGGGCCTTAATGGCATACTTAGCCTTCTTGGAAATCATTGTTACGGTAGTTAGTGGGTAAACGGATATATTAAGCAATTACTGAACTCCTTTTCAGCAAATGAAAGGTGCCAAATTACTAAGTCCTTAATTGCCAGCCAAAAACTTGTCTAACTTCTATGCTAAATATTTTACTATTTTCATTTAATACGAAGTTGTAATACAAGTTTACTGCCGAACGTCGATAAACAGCCTAAAAGTTCATCGACTTAGTCGGGTATTAGACGAACACCCTGAGAAGAAGTAACAAGCAGTTAAAGTATATTTTTCTACTGCTGCTACTCCTGGCTATTGATTAAGCTTTTTTACTGCATTCAGGACTATATAATTCATAGGTTATCAAATCTATCTTTTTCTTAACAAATTCTTAACCATCTCAATCGGCTTCATAACATTTGCTTAACACCGGACGCGCTGATTTCCCTGAATTTTGCACCGGAATCAATGCGCTATTCGCAAATGAAGTCGATCGTATCTACCTTATTAATTATAGTAGTTTTCATCACCACTGCTTCGGTTGCCTGGGCACAGGTAACAACCAGTGGCCTTAGCGGTGTCATTATCGACGCCAAGAAGGAAGTTTTGCCGGGCGCTACCGTTCAGGCGACCTACATGCCCACCGGCACTAAATATGCCGCCGTTACGGATATTGAAGGCCGTTTTCGGATCAATAACATGAATGCCGGAGGACCTTATCAGATTGTGGTTACCTACGTAGGCTATAATCCTGAGACGCTGTCGGACGTGGTTTTACGCTTAGGCGAAACCACCAATTTGAACGTTACGCTACAGGATGCCAGTACACAACTCACTGAAGTTGTCATCAAAGGTAGCCGCGAAGGCGAGCGCCAGGGTGCAGGCAGCAGCATCAACAGCGAAGCCATCCGTCGCTTGCCCACTATCTCGCGAAGCCTGACGGACATGACCCGGCTGTCGCCCCAGGCAAACAATAATAACTCGTTTGCCGGTACAAACTTCCGATACAACAACGTAACCATCGATGGAGCCATTAACAACGATGCTATTGGCTTTAGTCCTTCGCTCGGCGGCTCTACCGGATCGTCAGGCCAGCCGGGCTCTAGTACCCGGACCAATCCAGTCAGTCTGGACGCTATTCAGGATATTCAGGTAGCCGTTGCGCCATTTGACGTTCGGCTTGGAAACTTCCTGGGTGGTTCTGTCAATGCGGTTACCCGGAGTGGAACCAACGAAGTAACGGGGTCTGTATACGGCTTTGGCCGGAATGCTACGCTGACAGGTGCCTGGAACGGTGCTTCGGATGCAAAAGAAAAACTTCCCAGCACGTTTTACGAATACCAGACCGGTGTTCGCGTTGGCTTACCGATCATTAAGAACAAACTGTTCTTCTTTACAAACGAAGAAATCACCCGTCGTCAGGACCCGGTTCAGTTCCAGGCTGGCACGCCTAGCTCATTGATTAAAGATGCAGCCGTAGCGCAGCAGATCAGCGATTTTGTAAAAACGAATTATGGCCTTGACGCCGGTTCGGCTGGTAACTACTCGATCTATTCCAACAGCACAAAGTTCTTCAACCGACTGGACTGGAATATCAATGACAAAAACCAGTTGACGATTCGGAACAATACCGTTTTCTCGGAGGCCACGAACCTGGAGCGTGATGCCGCTAACTTCCGCTTTGGCAGTATTGACTTCAAACAGACGAACAACCAAAGCAGCACTGTTGCCGAATTGAAAACGCAATTCAGTGGCCGGGCATCGAACAGCCTGATCGTCGGTTATTCGAGCGTGCACGATTTCCGCAACACCCTTTCCAACGTTCGGACCTTCCCACAGGTTGAAATCGGCTATAATGGTGGAACCATTTTCCTGGGTAATGACCGGGAAGCGTCTGTGTTCAACCTTCGTCAGAAAACCTTTGAAGTGACCGACAACTTCACGTTCTATCTGGGCAAAAACACGTTCACGCTGGGTACACATAACGAATTTTATACGATCGATTACGGCTTTGTCAACTCGCCAAACGGCCGGATTTCGTACCGGTCGGTCGATGAGTTTCTCGCCAAGGTACCCAACCGGGTTCGGGGTAGCTACCCATTTGGCGATGCGACCAACAATCTGGATAACCAATTCAACAATCCGTACGCTCATTTCAACGTAAATCTGTTAAGCCTGTATCTACAGGACGACATTCAGCTTACCGACCGGATCAAACTGTCGCCGGGCATTCGCCTGGACTACTCAGGCTTGCCAAAGAAACCTACGCTTAGTTCGCAGGTAACGGCTTCGGCGGGCGACGCGGCTAACTATGGCAAAACATACTCCTATACTCCGCTGAACCAGATCACAAACTCGTATCTGAATAATGTTCAGATATCGCCCCGCTTAGGCTTTACAATCGATGTGAAAGGTGATAAGAGTTTGGTTATTCGCGGTGGTACCGGTTTGTTTACGGGTCGGGTTCCGTTTGCCTGGTTAGGGTATGCCTTCTACAACAACGGCGTTGGCTATGGCGCTTATGACTTCAATAACAACGCTACGGCTACGACCAAACTGATTGGTGATCCGCTGGTTCCGAATGGTGGGCTGCTCATCAACAACAATCCAGCCAATGGTGGTGTAACCCGCACGCAGGTCGACCTGATCGACAACAACTTCAAAATGCCCCAAATGTTCCGCAACAACATCGCCGTTGATTACACAGTCGGTGGTTATAAGTTCACGGTTGAAGGGTTGTACACCAAAGTGATCAACGACCTGAAGTTTATGCAGGTGAATACCAAAGATGTAGTTCGGTACTACAGCTACGACACGCAGCAACAACAGCCTATTTACGTAGCCAGCAACGGAACCGCCGGAGCACAACGCATCGACAACAATTTCGCCAATGCCTATATGCTCACGAATACCAACAAAGGGTATCGGTATAGCCTAACTGGCCAGATTCAGCGGAATTTCCCAATGGGCTTTGGCTTCTCAACAGCCTATACCTACGGCAAATCGTTCGACCTTACCAACGGCATTCGGAACTCGATGGAATCGAATTGGCAGTTGAATCAGTCATTAACCCCGAACGATCCACAACTGGCTTACTCAAACTTCGATATTCGCCACCGGATTGTGGGTACGGTCAACTACCGCCATATCTGGAATCCACGCAATGCCACCACCGTTACGCTGTTCTACTCGCTGCAATCGGGCGCTCCTTTCTCATGGGGCTATGTGAATACAACCGTCGATGGTACGGGCCAGGCCAACAGCTTAGCTTATATTCCACGCGACCTGGCCGAAGCGCAGAAGCTGCTGCCGACGGGTACACAAGCCACTGATTTTATGGCCTTTGTTGAATCGGCCCCGTATCTGAAAACCCGCAAAGGCAACTTTACCGAGCGTAATGGTGGCCGGACGCCCTGGAACAACACGATGGACCTGCGCTTCCTGCACGAGTTCAAGCTGAAAGGCCGTCAGTCGATCCAGATCAGCTACGATATTATTAATTTCCTGAATCTGCTGGATAAGAAGCTGGGCTATTACTACTTCTCGCCCAACACCTTCAACTCGACAGCAACGATTGGTCTGACACGGGCAACGAACCCAGCTACGGGCGACCCCACCTTTACCTGGTCAAGACCATCCGCTCCTTATTCCATCGACCCACTCAGCTCACGCTGGCAAATGCAACTGGGAGCCCGGTTTAATTTTTAATCTTCCTCGTAAAAACCAGAAACCCCCAACTTGTGCCAAGTTGGGGGTTTCTGGTTTTATAGACCTCATCAACTATACACACGTAGACTTTTCATCCATTCGCCTTTCTATCTTCATGTAGTCTTAATCCTAGACAGCTCGCATGAAGCGTAAACTCAACTTATCCCTTTTGCTGATAACGCTTGCGTTTTCTACCATCGGTCAATCTTCCAAAACAAACACGTCGCCAGTAAACTACCTGCAAAATCGGACTCCTCTTCGGCCAAACTCCTATCTGGAATTACCGCTGGGTGCGATAAAGCCACAGGGCTGGCTCAGGGAAATGCTGATTCGCCAGAAAACCGGCTCGACGGGACAGTTGGATAAACTCTACCCGTTGGTTATGAACCAGCGGAATGGATGGCTGGGTGGCGACGGTGATCAGTGGGAACGCGGGCCTTACTGGATTGATGGACTTTTGCCCCTGGCGTATATTCTGGATGATCATGAGCTAATCGCAAAGGCGAAACCCTGGGTTGAATGGGCGTTGAACAGCCAGCAACCCGATGGCTATTTCGGACCATCGAAAGACTATCCGCACGAACCGGGTGTGCAACGCGACAACAGCCGCGATTGGTGGCCGAAAATGGTCATGCTCAAAATTTTGAAACAATACTATTCGGCAACGAACGATAGTCGGGTTATTCGCCTGATGACCAACTATTTTAGGTACCAGCTTCAGGAATTACCGCAAAAACCGCTCGATCACTGGACGTTCTGGGCACGCTACCGGGCTGGCGATAACCTGATGGTCGTTTACTGGCTGTATAACATTACCGGCGACAAGTTCTTGCTTGAACTGGCCGACCTGCTTCACAAACAAACCTTCGACTACACCGACGCTTTCCTGCATACCGATCTACTGGCCAAACCGGGAAGCATTCACTGCGTTAATCTGGCACAGGGGATTAAAGAACCCATTATTTATTACCAGCAGCATTCGGAACAAACCTATCTCGACGCGATCAAAAAAGGGGTTGCCGATATTCGAAAATACAATGGCATGGCGCATGGTTTGTATGGGGGCGACGAAGCGCTTCATGGCAATAACCCAACCCAGGGCTCGGAACTGTGTACGGCTGTTGAAATGATGTTTTCGCTCGAAAGTATGCTGTCTATCACTGGCGATGTGGCTTATGCTGATCAGCTTGAAAAGATCGCTTTTAATGCTTTACCCGCTCAGGCTTCCGACGATTTTATGAAGCGGCAGTATTTTCAGCAGGCCAATCAGGTCATGGCGACGCGACATCATCGCAACTTCGACGTTAATCATGGCGGTACCGATTTATGCTTTGGACTGCTGTCGGGCTATCCTTGCTGTACATCCAACATGCACCAGGGCTGGCCGAAGTTCACTCAAAATCTCTGGTATGCTACAGCCGATAAGGGATTGGCCGCGCTGATATATTCACCCAGCACGGTACAAGCTTACATAGCCAATGGGGTTAAAGTGACGGTGCAGGAAGAAACGGCTTATCCATTCGAAGAAACCATAAAATTCACCGTTAACCTGGAGAAAGGTACGTCTTCGGTTGCTTTCCCATTTCATCTGCGTATACCACAATGGTGTAACAAAGGGATCATCAACGTGAATGGCCAGGGCTGGCCATTCACCGCTTCGAATGGCGTTGCCATTGTGAACCGAACCTGGAAATCAGGCGATGTCGTTGAGCTGACCTTACCGATGCACATCGTTAAAAATACGTGGTTTGAAAACTCGGTATCGATAGAACGCGGCCCTATTACGTATGCTTTAAAGATTGGCGAGTCGGTAACGCCGGTCAAAAACGAAAAAGACCCGGTTGCCTACGGTGATACCTACGACGAAATCCGTCCAACTACCCCCTGGAATTATGGCCTGATAAAGGTTGCCGACAAGGATTTAGGTGCCAATTATACGGTCGAGAAAACAGGGCTGACAGGCTCATATCCATGGAATTCGGAAAATGTACCTATCCAACTTAGGACAAAAGCCCGACGCATTCCATCCTGGCAACTCTATAATGAGATGACGGGCCCTATTCCGTACAGCCTCACCTATGGTCTGGAAACGAATCCTGAAGCCGAAGAAATCATCCTGGTCCCCTATGGCTGCACACGGCTACGAATCTCTCAATTTCCGGTGGTTGGACGGTAAAATCCCAAGTAAATACCAGTGGGGAGCAATCGTTGGAAGCTAATCAACGGCTATTCAAAATCCGTCCAGATCTGGACGGCCAACCGTCCGTTTTCGGACGGTAAACGATCTTCTGAGAGCATAAAATAGGCCCTGATCGGCCCCGAAAGGGGATTAGGGCGATTGGCCTTCTATTTGCTATGCAAAGAGGAAAGATAGTATCGCTGTTGTAAAATCATCCTTACGATGTATGAAAGGCACCCAGCTTGGTGAGTTCGAAGAGATTGTTTTATTGATGATTGCCCGGCTTTTCGACGATGCGTATGGAGCAGCTATTGTGGAGGAACTGAGTGATTATTTAGAGCGACCTATAAGCTTAGGTGTTGTTCATCGTACTATGCAACGGTTAGAAGAGAAAGGGCTAGTTCATTCCCGCTTTAGTGAACCAATAGCTGAACGAGGTGGGCGGAGCAAACGGCTGTTTACAGTAACCCTGGCGGGCGAGCAAGCTCTGCGCGAAGCCCGACGCATCCGGAATGAATTGTGGGATGGCATCCCGAAAACTGCTTTTGACCATCTGACATGAATCAGAAAAATTCCATTCACAAACGCAGACAGGTCGATCCCCCACGCTGGGCCGAGCGACTGCTGACCAGAATTACGGCTCCTCATATTCAGGATGAAATTTTGGGCGATCTGTATGAATTATTCCAGAAGCGAGTTCAGCGATATGGCTATACCATTGCCCAACTGTTGTATGTGCTGGAAATGACATTATTGGTACACCCCCGTCTTTGGCGTAAACAAGCCCCAAATCCCCACTTGTACTCGAAATCGACTGTTTATTCAACACCAAACCCAATGGCCATGCTGAGCAATTATATTAAAATCGCACTGAGAAAACTGAATCGGCAGAAAGCATATACGCTGATCAATGTGGTAAGTCTGAGCCTGGGCATTGCCTGCGCCATTCTGATCTTTACGCTGGTCAAATACCACCTGAGTTTTGACACCTTCCATGCAGCTCAGGATCGTATCTATCGTATTTATACAACACTTCAAACAGAAAAAGTGTCCTACAGTACGGGCGTTCCCAGCCCGATGGGAGAAGCCTTCAAGCGGGGATATACAGTTGCGGAGGAGATTGGGCGAATCGGCTTTTTGAAGAAACGCGTGATTGCCGTATCACCCGAGAAAAAGTTTGAGGAAGACGTTGCGTTCGCCGATCCTGATTTTCTACGCATTTTCAATTTTCCATTGCAGGAAGGTAGCTCACAAACCGCGTTGCAGGAACGCAATACGGCCCTAGTCACGGAGCGAATCGCCAAAAAATACTTTGGCACTCAAGATCCTATCGGCAAACTTCTAAAACTGGACAATTCCCTGGTGTTCAGAATTACGGGAGTTCTTCAAAACCTGCCTGCTACGACGGACTTTCATACTGAAATCTATCTCCCTTACGACAATTTGCACGACCACAGCCCCTGGTTGGTCGAAAAAGACTGGTGGTTAGGTTTTAATAAAGAAATACAATGTTTTATCCGACTCAAACCGGGTGTATCGGCAGCTAGGGTCGACTCAGAAATTCTTCCGGCCATTTCCAATAAATACTATGACAACGTGAATGCAAAGCTTTTTCAGTTTAAGCTACAGCCACTGTCCGATGTTCATTTTAATCCGAAACTACGCGGCTACACAGAAAAAAAGAATCTCTGGACGTTTGTCCTAATCGGCCTTTTTCTGGTCGTTACGGCCTGCGTGAATTTTATTAATCTGGCAACGGCCCAGGCCCTTGGGCGCTCCAGAGAAATCGGCGTTCGGAAAGCGTTAGGCAGTCAGCGGGGAGCCCTTTTCTGGCAATTTATTACGGAGACCGCTTTCATCACTGGGTTTGCCTTAGCCGTTGCACTAGGGCTGGCGTATCTGGCTGTACCTTTTGTCAATCAATGGTTCGATATAGAACTGACCATCAATCCATTGGCAGATATGTATCTACTTGCCTTTTTGGTCGGCCTGCTACTAACCGTGGTGTTCTGTTCGGGTGCCTATCCTGGTCTGATTTTGGCTCGTTTTCAACCTGTGCTGGCACTAAAAGGCAAACTTTCTCAGCAGGCAGCGGGTAATTTTTCATTGCGTAGGGGATTGGTTGTCACGCAGTTTGCCATCTCACAGTTGCTCATTATCGGCACGCTGATCGTTACCAGCCAGTTACGGTATTCGCAACAGGCCGATATGGGTTTTCGGAAAGACGCAACGGTTATTCTACCGGTACCAGACAATAATCCGGCAAAAATAAGTACACTACGGGCACAGCTTTCGGAACTAGCCGGGGTAGAAAACGTAACGTTTTTCGATACACCACCCGCATCCGAATTCCTGGGAAGTACGGGAATTCGCTTTGATTCCCGCCCTAAAAATGAAACTTTCAACATCTCCATTAAAGCGGGTGACCATCAGTTTGTCCCTACATTCAAAATACCCATTCTGGCTGGTCGCAACCTGAATCCGTCCGATACCGTTCGGGAGTTTCTGCTCAATGAATCGGCTGTAAAAGCGCTGGGGTTAGCGTCCAATCAGGCTGTAATCGGCAAATCGGCGACAATCAATGGACGGCTGGGGACCATCGTTGGGGTGATGAAAGATTTTCACTTTAAGTCGTTTCGCGTTGCCATTGAGCCTCTCTGTCTAACGACCTGGAGCGAGGTGTATAAAAGTTGTGGGATAAAAGTCAATCTGGCGAATTTGGGAACAACCCTGACTGGTTTTGAAAAATCCTGGACGGCTTTATATCCGGCATCTATTTATACGTACCAGTTTCTGGATGAGGAAATTGACCGGCTCTATAAGCTGGATAACATGCTGCTTCGGCTCATTCAGGTATTTGCGGGCATTGCCATTTTTGTGGGTTGTCTGGGCCTGTATGGGTTGGTGTCGTTCATGGCGGCTCAGAAAACGAAGGAAATCGGTGTACGCAAGGTATTGGGAGCCAGTACAGGCAACATCCTTTGGCTATTTGGGAAAGAATTTATTCGTCTATTGGTGGCTGCGTTTGTACTGGCGGCTCCGCTGGCGTGGTGGGCTATGAACGAGTGGCTGGCTACTTTTGTGTATCGGATCGAACCGGGTGCTGGCATTTTTGGGCTAGCCATGCTGGTTACATTAATTGTTGCTCTACTGACTGTTGGTTTTCGAAGTGTGAAAGCCGCGCTAATGAACCCAGTAAAGACTTTACGAACAGAATAGCCGCCTATCTGTCATTACATTGTAATTGAAGTTTTCTGTCATTCCGACCGGGACGCGTAGTCGAAGATTCCTTCTTCGACTACGCGTCCCGGTCGGAATGACAGAAAACACTACAAAACTTAAGTTACAGTGTAGTCATTTTAACTGACGGAAGAAATCTTAAGGCTCTTAATAGGAAGGATTACCATTTCCCCCGTCGGTTAAAATGACAAAATCAGCTCGATATTATTTTTTGGGCAACTACACAAAGAAAAAAGCCAGCGCAAAGCTCTGGCCTTTCATGCGACACCAATATGAAAATGTATAGAATGGCTTAGCGGAATTAGCCAACCGACTACAGGACAAATCTACCCCTCTGTTGTTACCTCAACATTACGCCAGTATTACGCTTGAATTATACTTATCCAACGCGTTACTCTATCACGCCATTTTGCGGGCTACCCGTACTCAGCGGCCCCTCTTTCCAGAACCCGTTGACAAACTGATACTGAATTTGATCGTCTTTTTTCAACAGGAAGGTTGGTATCTGCTCCAGTTGAAGTGGCTGAGCGGGCAAGTCGCCTTCGTAAAGCAGATGAACCAGTTGTGACGGGAATTCTTTCTTACTTGATTTTCGAACCTTAAACGCAACAATTCCGTCGCGCCGTAAAGCAGGCAAATCCAACTTAGCCAAGTCAACCACTGTATCAAGCGTTTCAGGATATACCTGAGCTGGAACGAGTGTCAAGCCCGTAGCATCGATCTCTTCGATCCCGTAGAAGGTCGATAAATCGCCAATGTCTTCAACCGTACTTTTGTACTGAAACGTCCGGGCGGCTTCATCACTGACTTCAGTATGATTGATACCTACGTCGACAATAACCGGACGGCCTTCCCGGATGACAGTTGCATTACGAATGAGCACATCGAACAACGCGCGGCCATTTTCTGGAATCAACGGATAATCGGCAATGGATTCCTGCTTGTACGACCCATCGGCAATAGCTTTTAAGGCGGTTAGAATAGCGACGAAGTTCAACCGACGGATGGTCATTTTCTCCGAATCGCCTTTATACCCACCCGACTCAATCAAAATCAGCGTTGTACCCCATTTCTGGATGTTATCGCCAAACGCACGTGGTTCAAACTCATCGTCGTACCGCGCTATTTGCCCCGGCACAAACTGCTGCAACACCCGATTCATACTGACGATCAATTGCATAGAGCGTTGGCGCACGTCGTTTACGTTCCGGTCTTCGTCGTAAGCCGTTGCCAGAAACGATACTACGGCTTGTTTACCGGTTTTGCCTACGCCATAACGGGGATTCTGGTCGTGCAGGTTAAAGCCTACCAATGGTTTCAGTGTTTGTTGTAGGTTTTTCAGTAATGCTCCTTCGGGCGTTTGCAAGCGTAGTGCATCCCGGTTCATGTCGATGTCGGTAGCGGTTCGGCGCTGAAATCGCTCGGCCCCATCCGGATTGAGCATCGGCACGAAGTGCACTGTCATCTGGCCCAAAATGGACTGCCGTAGCGCATCGAAGCCATCATTTTTAGCCTGAAGAAAGTTAAAAATATCGAACAGGGCCATCGTTGCGGTAGCTTCATCGCCATGCATCTGGCTCCATAAAAGGATATTCGTTGCGCCCGTCCCGACTTTCACTTTATAAATCGCCCGATTCTCCAACGACTCACCAACCTGACTGACCGACAGAGGTTTACCCAGTGCATTAAGCAAAGGAATAATATCCTTGTGTTTGAATCGGCGGTGGTTGAGGGCTTTTTCTTTGAACGTTTCATGGGCATCGAATAACCGACGCGATATTTCCTGTGCCTGAAGGGCTGAACTCATTAGTGATAATAAAATATATGCTATGTACAGGTGTTTCATGGTTATATGCCTTTTCCAAGCGCTAGCCCACTAGCAGAGGCCATTAAGCAAAGCAGAACGTTTAAGCCAATATTAAGCAGCGCTGCGGTAAAGCGACCATTTTGCAATAGGACGACTGTATCATAACTAAAGCTGGAAAATGTACTGAGTCCTCCGCAAAAACCTACACCAATCAACAGACGCGCTTCTTCGCCAGCCGACCGGTTGATAACCCAGCCGACAACAGCTCCCAGCACAAAACTGGCCAGTACGTTCACGAGCAAAATGGCGTTTGGAAATGGCGTTCCTGTCAGCGTAGCCGGAATGAGTCGACCAGCGTAATAACGGAATAGGCTCCCTACTCCGCCCCCCACAAAAACCAGCACCGCAGGATGTGTAAGCAAGACTCTCATATCGACAAACTTACGAAAAAACAGGATTGAAGCCCGTTTGCGCCTATGTCCCTGACTGATACAGGAAAGTTTTTGCTATCATTGTAAATCAGGTTTATAGCAAAGCCAACCCACTCGAACGAATGGCCCAACATCAACTCAAGAAATTATTAGGCGTCGGCTTTGGCATTGCCGTTACCATTGGCGGTACCATTGGCACGGGTATTTTACGGAAGCCGGGGCCTATAGCCCAGGACATTGGCGATCCGACGCTTATTATCGCTGTCTGGTTGATTGTGGGAGTCTATGCGCTGGCCGGGTCATTGTCGGTAATGGAGTTAGGAACCATGCTGCCTAAAGCGGGTGGATGGTACGTATTTGCACACCGGGCTTTTGGCAACTATGCCGGGTTTATCATTGGCATCAGTAGCTGGCTGGGTAGTATATCGGCCATGGCTTTCGGAGCCGCCGTTATGAGTGAGTACACGGCACTATTATATCCATCAGTTGCTGATTATCAGAAAGGTATTGCGATTGGAATTCTGGTACTTTTTGTCGCCTTTCACTCCATAGGTGTCCGGTTGGCTAGTCGGGCGCAGGAAGTAATGAGTGTGCTGAAAGCTGTTGGCCTACTAGCCTTCGTCATTGTGTGCTTCACCGTGACGCCGAAAGAACCTGCTATAGCGACAACTGCCATCCGCCCACTGGCCGAAGGTGGCGTATGGCTGGGTATTCTGGCGGCCTTACAATCGGTTTTCTATACCTACGACGGCTGGCATACGGCGGCTTATTTTACGGAGGAAGATGTCGATCCGAGCCGGAATTTACCGAGATCGATGATCAGCGGTGTTCTACTGATCATTGGTATTTATATACTTGTCAATCTGGCGTTATTATATGTACTACCGGTGCCTGTTCTGGCAGGTTCCAAACTCCCCGCTGCCGATGCCGTTCAGCTTTTGTTTGGCCCCGGTAGCGCTCAGGTAGTTACCTTCCTGTTGATGATTTCGATCATGGGCATCATCAACGCACAAATCATGTTCAACCCGCGCGTCATTTTCGCCATGGGCCGCGATGGGCTATTCTTTCGATTCGTGAATCAGGTCAACTCGGGCGGCACACCGATGAATGCCACGATCTTAACAGCTAGTGCATCGATCCTGATGATTTTGACCAATACGTACAGTAAGCTTTCCGATATTGCTACCTTCTTTTTTGTGCTCTGTTACGCATCGGCCTTCGCGGCACTGATTCGCCTGCGCCAGACCGAACCGACTCTGCTCCGACCCGTGCGGGCCTGGGGTTACCCTTTCACAACCTGGGCACTCCTGATGGCGTCGCTGGCGTTTTTGATCGGGGTGGTTATCGGCGACTTTTCGAGTAGTATGTATGCCATTGGCTTCATCGTGGTCAGTTATCCAGTCTATTTGTTTATCAAGCGCTAAACCTGTAGGTAAACCAATTCAATTTGTAGCTTATACGACATAGCACTTTGCTTAACGTTGTTAATTGCTATGAACCGGTTTTGCCTCTTTGTCCTTGGCTTATTCTTCCTGATACGTTTTTCGTCAACGGCCCAGGTCGATCATCTGGCTACAGCCAATAAACTTCCAACCCATCCCCGATTACTTCTTTTAAAAGGTGAAGAAGAAAGCATAAAACGCACTATTGCTGCCGATAAAACCTGGAATAGCCTCCATCAGGCCATACTGGCAACCTGCGATGAACTGGTAGACAAAGCCCCACTGGAACGTATCAAGATCGGCCGACGATTACTTTCGGTATCCCGCGAAGCTCTGCGCCGTGTTTTTTATTTGTCCTATGCCTGGCGACTGACCCATCAGGCTAACTACCTGAAGCGGGCTGAAAAAGAACTCCTGGTACTCTCGGCCTTTGAGGACTGGAACCCAACGCATTTTCTGGACGTAGCCGAAATGACCATGGCAGTCTCCATTGGGTATGATTGGCTGTACAACGATTTATCGGAACAGTCCCGATCTGCCATCAAAGAAGCCATCCTCAAAAAAGGCATTGAACCTTCGCTAGATACCAAATATAATAGCTGGCTAAAGGCATCTCACAACTGGAATCAGGTTTGTAATGCGGGTATGACCTATGGCGCGCTGGCCATTGCCGACGACCAGCCCGAACTGGCCAAAATGATCGTAAATCGGGCTATTGACGCTGTTGTGTTGCCCATGGGCGATTACCGACCGGATGGCGCCTATCCCGAGGGTTATGGCTACTGGGGTTATGGCACCAGTTTTAATGTGATGTTGATTAGTGCGCTCGAAAAAGCCTATGGAACGGATTTCGACCTGTCAAAGAAACCCGGTTTTTTGCAGACGGCGGCTTATCTGGAAAATATGACCGGCCCATCTGGAAATGCCTTTAACTATTCGGACTCGGGCCTGTCAGGCGAATTACAGCCAGCCATGTTCTGGTTCGCACAAAAGCAGAATAACCCCTCCCTGCTGTGGGTTGAGCGCGGCCGGTTGATGACCAATGATCCCAAACGACATACGGGCGAACGGCTCCTGCCCGCCATTATGCTCTGGAGTAATGGTATTGGCATGTCAGCTATCGCTGAACCAAAGTCAACAATGTGGGTCGGCGAAGGTAAAAACCCGGTCGCGTTGATGCGTACGTCCTGGTCCGATCCCGCAGCCATTTTTATCGGGCTGAAAGCAGGGAGCCCTTCGGTCAATCATGCACACATGGATATTGGCTCGTTTGTGATGGAAGCCGACGGGGTACGCTGGGCAATGGATTTTGGGATGCAGAGTTATGAATCGCTGGAATCGAAAGGTGTAGATTTATGGAATAGTCGGCAGGATTCGCAACGATGGCAAATTTTCCGATACAATAATTTTACGCATAACACCCTTACGGTCAATAACCAGTTTCAACGTGTGGTGGGTAAAGCGGGTGTTACCAGCTCGTCAACGAATCCTTCTTTTTTAAACGCACAAACCGACTTGTCAGAAGTATATAAAGATGACGTTATGAAGGCCGTTCGGGGAGTTGCCATTGTCGATAAAGCGTATGTGGTAGTACGGGATGAAGTAGAGACATTACCGACCGAAACCACTGTTCGCTGGACCATGCTTACCCCAGCCTCGGTCACTTTGTTGGGCGGGAATAAAGCTGAACTGACTAAAGACGGGAAAAAGCTGGTTTTGGAAGTTGTTGAACCCACTGGTGCAACATTGAAAACCTGGTCGACTGACCCGCCCCAGGACTATGATGCAACCAACCCCGGAACAACACGGATCGGCTTCGAAGTCGCGCTACCGGCCAACAGCAAAACAGCCCTAACCGTACGATTACTTCCCGAGAAAGCCGCCAACGCCAAAACGGCTAGTCAGCCTCTGGCGCAGTGGCCCCGTTAATAACTTAACCTGTTCAACGTCTCTAGTACTGCTGCTAGTCGAGTGATGAGTTTGCCATTCTGAATGGAGATTGGAATCTCGCGTTTGATGAACGAGACGTTTAGGTAGTTCTGCGGGAAATTGACCACTAGTCGCCCAGAAAATTCGCTATTTGCCTTAAGTAGTACAAACAGCCATATCACGAAAAGAGCATTTTTGAGAATGGCGCTGCGCGTAAATCGGATATCAAATAAACAATCCATGCTTATTTATTACCGGACATCTTTTGTACGGTTTCGGACATATAAGTAATGTTCACTAGTCTAGTCTGCTAATAATTAGTTAGTTACAGAATTGGCACTCTATTTGTTCAACAAGTACTAAAGAAATACGCCTTTTTAACCTGCTTGTCATGAGTCGAACCTACCTGGGCGAGTTTGAAGAATTGGTCTTACTCGCCGTTGCCCTCCTCGAACAACAACCCACTGGGGCTTATGGCGTCACCATCGCCGACGAACTCCAGCAACGTACTCACCGGACCACCTCCGTGACGGGGGTGCATGTGGTCTTGTATCGCCTGGAGGAGAAAGGGCTCGTTGGCTCGGAATTAGGCGGAGCTACCCTGGCCCGGGGTGGACGGCGCAAACGCCTATTCACCCTGACGGCCGCTGGTCAGCAGGTGCTACGGGAGATGCGCCAACTCCGGATGGGTTTCTGGGAAGCTATACCCACCCTCTTCTATTCCTAGGCCATGAACAAGTCTTCACCCAGTCCAACACCTCAGCCTGAGCGCCGAACGTCGTTGGACCGACAATCGGCCCGGCCGCCCCGCTGGGCCGACCGTCTGCTGAGCTGGTTGACGCCCCCTGATCTGCTGGAAGAGTTGCAGGGAGATCTGCAGGAGCAATTTACCCAGCGAGTTGACCAGGTTGGTCCCTGGCGGGCCCGTTGGTGGTATGGTCTGGAAGCCCTGAAGGTCATTCGACCTTATTACCTACGCCGTCGAGTGGCCAGCCTGGCCAACCGGCAAAAGGAGCCCTTCCCGAATCGACGGGCTACCACCCCTCCTTACTTTACCACTCAACACCCCTCATCACCCCTACTAAATCCTGACATGATCCGAAACTATCTCAAAATCGCCTGGCGAAATCTGCTGAAATATAAACTGTTCTCGCTAATAAATATACTGGGTTTAAGCCTGGCTATTCCTATGGCCTTAATGGGCTTAATTCAGATCATCAATTATTACGAATACGATAACTTCCACCAAGATGAGGGCCAAATTGTCCGATTAATCACTGACGAAAGGCTGAACGATGGCCAAATTACCAACTGGGCAACCAGCCCGGTTCCACTAGCGCCTTATATGCGGAAAAATGGGACAGGCATTGAAAATTCAGCCACCATCGTCAGGGACATGAGCTGGGTATTAAGTAGTGCCATAAAAACGAAGAACATCAACGCCATTTATACCAAGGGCGCTTTTTTCCAGCTGTTTAATTTTCCCCTGGAAAAAGGCACTTATGCGGTTGACCCTAACACGATGGTGATAACCCAGGAAACCGCCCAGTGGTTTTTTGGTGATACCAATCCCATTGGTAACATTCTGGAACATCCCACCTTCGGCAGTTTTAAAATTGTTGGCGTTTTAAAACCCTTCAATAGCCTTAGAACCCAGTTCCGGGCCGATGTCTTTGTCCCTCTGACCGGATATCTGACCAGTAAAATTTCACTCAATGACTGGTCTGCACTGAACGCCTATACATTCCTGAAACTGGCCAAACAGGTAACGCCAGCCAACCTTGACCGCCAATTGGCAAAAACCGAGGGAGAAATAAATAAAGTACTGAAAACAACGACACCCAGTCGACTGCATTTCAAAGCCCAATATTTGGCCGACATATCCCCATCAAAAGCGATTTTAAAGAATGACTCCTATATTCAGGACATCCGGAGTATGTATGTCAATTTCGCTTTTCAGTTGATCCTCCTTTTACTGGCGTCCTTAAATTACATCAATCTAACGCTGGCCCGGTCAATGAACCGAAGTCGTGAAGTGGGGGTACGAAAAGTGGCCGGTGCCACCAAATTCCAGTTGGTGCTTCAGTTCCTGGTCGAATCGGTCTTAGTTTCATTTTTAGCGCTAGGGATTGGTTTATTACTATTAGGGTGGATTAGGACCCACATCCAGCTGACATGGCTTACCTGGGAAATTGACCATCTGGGTTACCTACTTCTGTTGTTTTTCGTTTTTAACCTGATCCTGGGCTTAGTAGCCGGTGCCGCTCCCAGCTTTATCCTCTCCTCCTACCAGCCGGTAACCGTGTTGAAAGGGACTATCGCACCAGCCGGTTTTGGAAAATTGGGCTTTCGTAAAGCATTGATAGTTATGCAGTTTACGATCGCATTGGTCTATATTTTCTTTATTGGGCATATTTATCATCAGGTAGATTACATGGCCACGGATAATGAAAATTACCAACGCAGGAATATACTCAATATAAACATTGTTGGAAACCAGTATAAAACCTTTGCCGCAGATGTAAGTACCATCAAAGAAGTACAAAATATAGGCTATACCTCCCTCCTGTTTGGCAATAAGCCTACGCAGGCAGACATTAAAAAAACGAAAGGGGAAGTGTCCAATCCTGCTTTTTATTATGCCGCCGATCATCAGTTTATTGACAATATGGGGCTACGGTTTGTGGCAGGCAAAAATCTCATTTCCAGTACCTCCGACTTGCCATCCCCCCTGGTTGTGGTCAATCAGAAAACGGTCGAAAAACTAAACCTGGGTTCGGAGCAGGAAGCTATTGGCAAACTCATCGTGTTAAATGACACCATTTCAGCCACCATTATTGGGGTGGTGGCCAATTTTTGCCACTATGATTATGAAAGTAAGATCGAACCGATCGTTTTTCAGTACCGGCCTGCTTTATTTAAGGTTATGTGTATAAAAACGAGCCCTGTCGGTGATCGCAAGGCATTTGAATCCAGCCTGAAAAGTCGATGGATGACCTACATGCCTTACCAGGACATGAATGCATTGTGGCTGGATACAGATATGTATGAGCGCTATTTTAACTACGATGAAATGCAGTTTATGGACATTGAAGGTGTTTCCATTTTTCTGATTGCCATGTTAGGGCTCATCGGCATCCTTACCTACAGTTTGGAGAAAAGAACCAAAGAAATCGGCATCCGAAAAGTTATTGGTGCTACGACACTCGAAGTCATCAAATTGATGTCCAAAGAGTTCATTAAACTCCTCAGCCTTGCTATCATGATTGCTTTCTGCCTGGGGATTGTCATCGGACGGTATATGAATAGTTATTATGTATTCAACAAGGGAATTGGGTATATGACCATGTCAGCCTTAGTATTTGTCACCCTGGGAATTACGTTGGCAACAATTCTCTGTTTATCCTGGCGGGCTGCCCAAGCTAATCCAGCCAAAACCTTGAAGGCCGAGTAGTGAGTGGTTGGTGGATCCGGTCAACCCTGTCCAACCGACGGTCTATGAAGTTAATAAAGGCGCTGCTCGATTTTATAACCTGCGGCTGAATCCGGCAGTCTCTGTTCAGGAAAGTCTAGCTAAAATTGAGCGAGTCTACAAAAAGAACGTGCCTGCTCTCCCTTTTCAGTATGGGTTTGTGGACCAGGAATATGCCGCCAAGTTTTCAGCCGAAGAACGAGTTGGCAAACTGGCCAGTATTTTTGCCTCCCCGGCCATCCTCATCTCGCGCTTAGGCCTGTTTGGTTGGCTTCCTTCACGGCGGAACAACGAACCAAGGAGATTGGTATTCGAAAAGCACTCGGAGCGTCGTTGACCAACCTTTGGCAGTTGCTTTCGAAAGGCTTTGTGGTGTTGGTCCTCATTGCCTGCCTGATTACGATCCCAATCATTTATTACCTGATAAACATCTGGCTGGATCACTATACCTATCGCGTGGATCTGTCCTGGTGGATCTTTGTGGTAGCCATTATGGGGGCTTTGCTGCTGACGTTACTAACCGTTAGCTTCCAGGCGATGGAAGCAGTCATGATAAATCCGGTAAAAAGTCTGCGTTCCGAATAAATCTTCTACTTGGGTCAATCTCTGATTGACCTAGAAACCTGAACAGGCTCGTTCGGAAAGGTAGCCATCGTCTAAAACCGTTCGTGGATTTCTTTCAGCAGTTCGCCTGTCCGTCGTCGCATCTCGCTTACCGTTTGAGTAAAGTTGTTATGCATGATGCTGAAGTAGAGAACTTTACCCGAACGGACCAACACATAGCCGCTAAGGTTATAGACACCCGTCATCGAACCGGACTTAGCGAATACATACGGTTTGCCGGGCATCGATATACTTCGCAATGTGCCCGATTGTCCAGCGGCTGGTAGTAGGGAAAATAGGCGCTGCTGGGGAACTTTGGCATAGATACGCCCGAGCAAATCAACCAACACATTCGGCGAAAACACATTATACCGCGACAACCCTGACCCATCGACCCATCGGATGGGTGAATGCCCTTCGGGAGCAGCCGAGAAACGTAAAACACTATCCACCATCCGATGCAATTCGGCAACGGGTGTAAGTTTACCTGCATTTCGCTCGGCCGATACCATAAACAAGACCTGCTCGGCAAACTGATTGTCGCTGACATACAGCATTCGTTTGTAGAGCGAATCAGTTGATGAACCACGCAGTAAACGAGCCGTAGCCGGAACTGGTACATGTACAACACTGATAGGTCGGTGCAGAGTATCCGCCAGTAATTGAGCCGCCAACTCCGCCGACCAACGAAACGGCACATCCTGCCGAACGGGCTTCTCCCCTACTGGTTGTATAAACTGATTACTAAATTCGTCCCTACGAATGCCTACTGGCCCTTTTTCAGCTGAAACGGCTTGCACACTATCGGCTAATCGACGGGGGCTAATTTTTTTATTTCTGAAGCGAACAACATTGCCGTATATGGGCAGCGATGCTAGTTCAGGGGAATAGTCATCATTGTAGTCGTCCCAGGCCCAGCCGGGACCGAAACGTGGCCCATCGTAATTAGCTGGTGAAAAAAACAGGCGTTCTGGCCGACTCCGTAGAAAAGCGAGTACAGTTGTATCGGGCAAATCGGGATGCAGCAAAAGTGGATTGCCCGTTCCCCAGAAAATCAACGAATCATGCCGCACCGTATAGCGCAACGTCGGCAGTGAGTCAGGTAGCGAAAGGAGTCCGGCGTAAAAGCTAAACAGTTTTGTATTCGACGCGGGTGTGAAAGGTTTATCGGCATTGTGCTGAATAAGTGCCCGTTTCTGAACCGGATCGTACAGGGCAACGCCCGTAAAATGATCAGTATAAATGGGTTTGGTGCGTAACTCACGGCTAATGCGCCGGGCAGGTGAGCACCCCACAATAATCCAGATCAGCAGAAAAGGAAGGCAAACTTTTATCATTGGAATTACAGCTATTATTCTCCGTTCGTAATAATAACCTTCTTTGTCAGAACTATATCACCCGCGGTCAATTGCAAGAAATACAAGCCATTGGGCAACTGGCTAACATCAAGTTGTTTATCCAGTTTTTTACTGCCAATTCGAATCGTCTGTTGTCGCAGCGACTGTCCTATCAGATTATTGACTGTAATGTCTACTTCGGCAACTGATTTTGGCAGATCGGCCTGAACACGAAGCTGACCATTACTGACCGGATTAGGATATACGTCAAATGTTGCTGCATTAACGGGATCAATTCCCAGAACCACCGGCGGAGGGGGCGCCTGAATCCGAAGATTATCGATAGCCCAGCCCCAGCCATACGATAACTGATCGGCAAACAACCGAAACCGGATCAGGATTTGGTCGCCAGCCTGAAACGCACTTTTGGGTTTTAACAAAAAAATTTCCCGCTGCCGGTAAAGTGCCGGACTTCCTACCGCTTCTGAATTCCATTCATTGTACGGCCCACCGACCAGATACAGGTTATAGAGGGTTAACCAGTCTTTTTTATCGACAGAACTGTAGGCATCAACCAGCGGTTTCCAGGTTTGGCCGTTATCGTTGGAACCTTCTACAACGACGTAATCGTAAAAATTAGCATCACCTAGTTTACTCCCCGTCTCACCCGGTTCAATCAGCACAATTTCGTCGAAACGAATGGTTGCGCTATCGGGATTGGCCTTGATCCGAATGGGTGAAAGCAGCCGATACTCATAATTCGTTTCCAATAGTAAATCGCTGCCATTGCGATACGGATGCACCGAATGAATGGCCGGATTACTGAATCCGGTTGGCGTAGCGATGCTAAATCCATAACCGGCAAAATCGCTTGTGGAGGCCGAAGCGTCGAAATTATTGATGTATTGATCACGCACCGGCTTTTGAGCCACTACGGTCAATTCATAAAAACCCGACGCTGGATTAACTGACTGATTCTTAGCCCGTGCAGCATCCTGCGCCACAATTCGGTAGGTAATCTTGTCGCCCACCTTCAATGAATTAGCCGGGAAATCGATTCGTCCAGCGTAGACACTATCAATTTCAATGTTGTTGATTTTCAAAAAATTATAACGCAATGGTATGTTTGGCTGTGCTACACCATTGATCTGATACTCAACGTACGCATTGGCAACTCCGGCTCGGTCGTCGGTAATACGGGCATAGATCGGGAGGCTATCGGCAACAGTGGTTGAGAATATGGTATTTTTTGCCGGTCCATACCAGATCGTCGGAGCCAGATTATCAGGGCCAACCAATACGTGATTCCAAAGCTGGGTTCCGGTAGTGCTTTTACCTGGATTCGTATACGTTCGCCCTAGTAGATCCTGTGCCTGAAAGTAATACCAGGTATCGCCGTTTGCCTGGGCAGCCGGAAGTGTGTACTGATACTCATTGGTGGAGCCCACCTGTTTTAGATCGACAAACGTAAAAACCGTATCAGTGGCTGTAGGCGTTTTTTTTCGATAAAAGAATCGCACCGAACCCGCCATTAGGGTCGTGTCGCTGATCACGCGTGTACTAAACACCAGGTCTTTTACATCTTCTGTATTTTTAATGGGGTCATGCAGCACCGACGTGGTTTTCCACTCCATATCGGTCATGAACTGCAACACCAGCGGCCCCGGTGTATGAATGGATTCGCCTAGCGCCAGTTGGGGGGTCATTAATGAATTGATGTTGCCCGGCGGATACTCCCGTTCATCCAGATGGTAAATACTGCCAGACCGGGTGTATTCATACGGCACCCACACTTTTATTCGCTGAGCAGATGCCTGTTTCAAATTGGCACCGTTCAGGTAGAGGTTATAGCCTGCCAACTGGAATTTCAACTCGACCGAATTATTCGGAAAATCTTTCGTTGAGGTAACCAGTCGTTTGCCCTGTCCCGTTTCCAGAAAATAGTCATAAACGGAGGGTAAGGCTTCCATATACACCCCATTGTCGCCTACCAAGCCAAAGAAGCCAATAAAGCCCAGCGCATGTCCTAACTCATGAAGTACGACCGTAACCAGATCCGTCTGGCTTTTCAGAGGTTTCCCATCGGTGCCATAATACCAATCGTTATTCCGGTTAAATTCCGCAACAATATCCGCGTCGTTTGGGTCATTTAGTTGGCGACGGGCAATTTTTTCGGCCAGGGCAATCGGATAAAATGCATAGTTCTTCTGCGCTCCATCGACATTATATCGGTACGAAGCGGGACCTGCCGAACCCAGTAAATTAGGATCATCGGAAATCCAACTTGCCTTAATCCGAATTGGTACTGGCGAAGAAATCAAGGTCGACCAGATATCAACAGCATATTGAAAAGCCGTACGGGCTTCGGCCGTGAAGTTGGTATAGTCGACAATAAATTGAGCTGTAGGCGCTGCTAACCGGCCATTGGCGCTAATTCGTTTCAGAAATGCGTCAGGAGCAGGTACCTGCGTCAATACCTCACGATTGTCTTTGTAATAGTTAATTTTTGAACCCGCCAGTGATAAACTAATCGGAGCAACAACGCTTGGGTAAACGCCTGATGAGTAAACTTTTTGGGCACGTACCGGATTTGCCAAAAACCAAATCAGACCAAGCAATCCCAGCCACTTCCCGTACTTCATAAAAGGATAGTATAGTTCAATCCATACAAATCTCGGTTCTGGTTACCGATTAACAAGGCCATAGGGTAAAATCGTCATTTTATTGTCATTCAATAGTCACTGATCGTCATTCGGTAGTCATTTACTCCAGGCTACTAATGACTACCGAATGACAATGAATGACCACTAATGACGATAAATTAAACGGTTTCAGTTGTTCGTTTCAACACCAGCGCCACCGAGTTCAGGCAATACCGCATGCCATTGGGTGGCGGACCATCGTTGAATACATGGCCGAGGTGGGCATCGCAGATGTTGCATAATACCTCAACCCGGGACATGCCGTAGCTAAAATCTTTTTCCAGCCGGACACGATCTTCTTCAATGGGTTCGGTAAAGCTTGGCCAGCCTGTACCTGACTCAAATTTTCGCTTCGACTCAAATAATTCGGTCCCGCAGCATAAGCAGGCATAGATGCCCGGATCATGGGCTTCACAATATTCACCCGTAAAGGCCCGTTCGGTTCCCTTCTCCCGGGTTACCCGATATTGCTCCGGCGTTAGAATTTTACGCCATTCTTCGTCCGATTTAATGACTTTCTGAATCATAGTTGTTCCCGTTGCTCTGTGCGAATTTACTTGTATTCCTTAAACTCCCTGCTCCGACTTCTGTTTTCAAACCGTAAATTCGCGCAATAGTCGATAGTCGAACGCCGTTAATCATCCACTTTTTCGGCTCTCTCCTGTCGGCAGCTGACTAACGACTTCAACTTTGACAACCCGGCAAATCTTACAGCACTTTTGGGGATACGACACCTTCCGGCCGATGCAGGAAGATGTGGTCAACACGGCGCTGGCCCGGCAGGACTCGCTTGTGCTCATGCCAACAGGTGGGGGAAAGTCGATTTGTTTCCAGGTTCCGGCGCTGGCCATGAAAGGTGTTTGCCTTGTGGTAACGCCCCTCATTGCGCTGATGAAAGATCAGGTCGAACAGCTACAACGACGGGGTATTCCGGCAGCGGCCGTGTATTCGGGTATGCATTACCGCGAAATCGACACCATTCTGGATAATTGCATTTACGGCAATACGAAGTTTCTGTATGTATCGCCCGAACGGCTGCGCACCGAAATCCTGATTGAGCGGGTAAAGCAAATGACGGTTTGTTTGCTGGCGGTGGATGAAGCCCACTGTATTTCGGCCTGGGGGTACGATTTCCGTCCACCGTATCTGCAGATTGCCGAATTTCGGGAGTTAATCTCCGAAACGCCCATCATTGCCCTGACAGCCTCGGCTACCCCCGATGTGCAGACAGATATTGTCGATAAGCTGGCATTACGGCAACCAACGGTATTCCGGCAAACCTTTGCCCGGCCTAATCTCTCCTACTCGGCGGTATCTGAAGAAAATAAAGAAGCCCGACTGTTACGCGTGTTGCAGAATGTGCCTGGTTGTGCCATCGTATATGTGCGTAGCCGAAAACAAACTCAGCAAATAGCCCAAGGGCTTAGTCGACAAGGTATTTCGGCCGATTTTTATCACGCCGGACTGACCACCCAACAGCGAACCGAAAAACAGGATGCCTGGATTCAGGATCGTACTCGCGTTGTGGTAGCGACCAATGCGTTCGGGATGGGTATCGACAAGCCAAATGTTCGGGTTGTTGTCCATCTGGATGTTCCCGATTCGCTGGAAGCCTATTATCAGGAAGCCGGGCGGGCTGGGCGCGATGGGCAGAAAGCGTATGCTGTTATGCTTTATTCCCCCAACGATCTGAGCAAACTTCAACTTCGGGTCGAACAACTGTATCAGCCGGTCGATATGCTCCGGCGGGTGTATCAGGCACTGGCCAATTATACGGCGGTTCCGGTAGGCGGGGGCGAATTCAGCAGTTATGATTTCGATCTGGGCGCTTTTACCAATACATTTAGTTTACCACCACAGGAAACCCATTACGCCCTCAAACAACTACAACTGGAAGGCTTTATTCAACTCAACGAAAACTACTTTCACCCATCGCGACTAGCTTTCGTTCTCGACAATCGGCAGTTGTACGAATTTCAGGTAATGAACCCCAAGTATGATTCGTTTCTGAAACTGCTGTTACGCATGTATGGGGGTGAATTATTTACTGACTTTGTGACCATATCGGAGTCAACACTGGCCCGAACGTTTTTGCTGAACCAGCCTGAAATTGAACAGATTTTGAAGCAATTGCACGAACGAAATGTGGTTATTTACGAAAAACAGAAAGACAAACCGCAACTGACATTTCTGACGCCCCGCTTCGACGCAACTACGCTACCCATTAATATACAGGAGTTGAACCGACGAAAGGAACTGGCCTTACGGAAGGTTCAGGCCGCTATCACCTATACCGAACACCCAACCCAATGCCGAACCCGACTGCTTCAGGCTTATTTTGGTGAGAAACCAGGTGATCGTTGTGGCATTTGTGATAACTGTCTGAAACAGAAAAAAGCGTCGGAAGCGGCTGCTCTGGCCGTTCGCAAACAGGTGCGAGACTACGTTGCTCTGGCCAACGGACCTGGCGTATCACCTAAACAACTGGCTCATCACTTTGCCTATACCAACGCCGATATCCTTGCCGAAATCCTGAAGCTAATGCTGGCCGAAGAAGAAATCCGTTACACAAAAACCGGCAATCTGACCTTAAATCTGGCGTAACCTGCTTTGCCAAACCACCCGGAATAAGCTGTCATTACTCCCAATAGTGCTGTTTATCCCTAAATCGTGCGGTTTGTCCCATCAATTTGCTCACTCACGAAGGGCATCTTTATGTTTGTGCTGTCAAACAATTCAACACAGCACACTTATGAAAACGATTATCGCTGCTATTCTCGCCAGTATCCTTTTTATCAGTACGCTTAGCAAGCCCTGTCTGGCTCAACAAGCCCCTTCAGCTACCGTTAGCAACACCTATTCATTATCGGTAGTGATCCATAATGTAAACAACCGGACGGGTAAATTATATGTTGGACTGGCCAACACGCCCGCCAATTTTGGTGGTGAATCCCTACAAAGAAAAGTGATCGATGTACCGGCTTCAGGTGAAATCACCTGCGTCTTTGACGGACTAGCTTCAGGTCGGTATGCTATTCGTCTTTTTCAGGATTTAAACGACAACAAGAAAATGGACTTTGCCGGACAAATGCCTGCCGAACCGTTTGGCTTTTCGAATGTGGCTATGCTCATGGGCCCACCCGATTTCGACCAATCGGCATTCGACCTAAACGAGAATAAAAGCATTCGGGTACGCGTAATTGAAATGTAACTTATCCTACTTATGCTTGATAAGCGTGCCACGGTTCGGAACCGTGGCACGCTTAAGATACAGACACAAAGAAAAAAAATGCCTACTGCTTGACCGAACGAAACGAAACCGTTTATATTTGTGCCCTCAATGCGGGGTGTAGCGCAGCCTGGTAGCGTGCTACGTTCGGGACGTAGAGGTCGTGGGTTCGAATCCCGCCACCCCGACCAAGCAACTGACGATAAATGACCACGTAAGTGGCTATCAATAAAATGAATAATACGGTTAATAACATGATTTGGTGGTGGCACTCTCCTACGTTGGGATGAGGGTTGCCGCTATTGTTGTTTACCAACAAACTTGCTAAAGGCTCACCGTCATCCCGGTGAGCCTTATTTTTTTCATCCCGTTGAACCATTGACAGATATAAACAGCATGACAACCGACTTTCCTTCAACAGTAACCTACCGAATTGTCAGCCGCCACAAACGGATGCTGGCCGACATCATCACGCCCGTAAGCATTTACCTGCGCATCCGTGACCGATTCCTCAACAGCATTCTGCTCGAAAGCTCAGACTATCACGGTAACGACAACAGTTACTCCTACATCGCTTTCGACCCGGTAGCCCGCTTTTCGTATGACAATTCCCGGCTGACCGTACAGTTACCCGGCGAATCGGAGCAAACGCGTGAACTACCCATTCAGGAAATGCGTGAGGCTTTGCAGCAGTTTAAAGACTGTTTTACCCACGAAAAGTCGAAGTTCCCGTTTATCACCAATGGCTTGTTTGGCTATTTCGGTTTTCCGTCCGTACAAGGTTTTGAAGACATAACCTTACAAGCTCCGGTACCGACCGAAAACCAAATTCCGGCGGCCGTTTTTACCGTATACCGCTATGTACTGGCTATCAATCATTTCAAAGACGAGCTTCACCTGTTTGAGCATAGCTACTTACGCGATGGCGATGTTGAACCGGAAAGCACACTGGACTACATCAGCGACCTGATCACCAGCCGTAATTACCCCATTTATTCATTCGATACCGCCGGGCCTGAGCAGTCCAATTTTACCGACGATGAATTCCGGGCAGTCATTCAGAAAGGGAAGGACCACTGCTACCGGGGCGACGTATTTCAGATCGTTCTTTCCCGTCGGTTCTCGACCCCGTTTACTGGCGATGAATTTAATGTCTATAGAGCCCTACGGTCGCTAAATCCGTCACCGTATCTATTCTATTTCGATTACGGCAATTACAAACTCTTCGGTTCGTCGCCAGAGTCGCAGATTGTGGTCAAGAATCGGAAGGCAACCATTTATCCGATTGCCGGGACCTTCCGACGCACGGGCGACGATGTTCACGATGCCGAACTGGCGCAAAAACTGTACGACGACCCGAAAGAATCAGCCGAACATGTCATGCTGGTCGACCTTGCCCGCAACGACCTGAGCCGCAACTGCGATGTGGTCAAGGTGGAGACGTTTAAGGAAGTGCAGTACTATTCGCACGTGATTCACCTGGTATCCAAAGTTGTAGGCGACCTGACCGAATCGGCCGATCCACTCCAAATCGTAGCCGAAACCTTCCCGGCCGGTACGCTTTCGGGCGCTCCCAAACACATGGCGATGCAGCTCATTGACCGGTATGAAAACATAAGCCGTAGTTTCTACTCTGGCAGTATCGGCTACATGGGCTTCGACGGTGAGTTCAACCACGCCATCATGATTCGGACGTTTATGAGTAAAGACAATACGCTGTATTATCAGGCGGGCGCTGGTATTGTAGCCAAGTCAGTCGTTGAAAGCGAATTGCAGGAAGTACATAACAAACTGGCAGCCCTACGCACCGCTATTGAGCAGGCAAAACAATTATAACGTATTAAGAGCGAGGAGTTAGACGTGAGAATGGCCGGGCCGCGCAGGCGGACGCAGACAGTTGCTACCGGATGGATTCTCACCGCTCCGGCGGCCCGGCCCTCGCTCCTCACTCCTCACTTCTGAAAAAAATGAAACTTTTAGTCTTAGATAACTACGATTCGTTTACGTACAACCTCGTGTACATCCTGCGGGAACTGGGCCATAAGCCCGATGTGATTCGGAACGACAAGATTGCGCTGGAAGCCGTTGACCAGTATGACAAAATCATGCTGTCGCCGGGGCCGGGTATTCCTTCTGAAGCGGGTATTATGCAGGACCTGGTTCGCGAATATGGTCCAACCAAAAGTATTCTGGGCATCTGCCTGGGGCATCAGGGCATTGGCGAAGTCTACGGAGCCACGCTCGAAAACCTCGGTGATGTACTCCACGGCATTGCCCACCGGGCAACCATTACCGACCGATCTGAACCCTTATTTGCCGGTATTCCCGACGAACTGACAGTTGGCCGCTACCACTCCTGGACGGTTATGCCCGATTCGATACCCGCTGACCTTCGTATTACGGCTGTGGATGAGAACGGCCGGGTAATGGGTTTATCACATAAACAGTATGATGTACGTGGATTGCAGTTCCATCCCGAATCGGTACTGACCGAAAACGGCGTGAAAATGATAGAAAACTGGTTGGCAATATGAAGCTGGCCCAAATTGTGCCCTGGGGTCGAACCCGAGAAGAGTATCAGCGTATGTTTAGCCTGACCGAGGCTGATTTACGGAGTCGAATGCTGGGGATAGGCGATGGACCGGCTAGTTTCAATGCTGAACAAACTGCAGTTGGAAACTCAGTTGTTTCGGTTGATCCGATCTATATTTTTTCAGCAGAGGAGATCGAAAAACGGATCGAGGACACTTATCAAACAATTATCGGGCAATTACAAAACGCTGGCGACCAGTACAACTGGACCTTATATCGAAACGCCGATGAATTAGGCAATGAGCGGATGAAGGCAATGAATCATTTTCTGGCTGATTATGAAATCGGGCGGCAACAAGGTCGCTATCTGGCTCATGCGTTACCCAAGCTGCCCTTTCCCGATCTGTCGTTTGATTTAGCGGTATGCTCGCATCTGCTTTTTCTGTACTCCGATCAGTTATCGGAAACGTTTCATCTGGAATCTATTCGGGAGCTGATGCGTGTGGCGAATGAGGTTCGCATCTTTCCCTTGATTTCGCTAGCCGGTGATCCCTCCCCTTACCTGAACTCTGTTCTGGCGGACTGTCAGACGGCTCGGATTCAGGCAGAACTAGTAGACGTACCTTATCATTTTCAAAAAGGAGCCTATCAAATGCTCCAGTTAACCCGAATCGTTTAACCATTTAACCGCTTCTTTCACGCATTACGTACGTATGAAAGCCATTCTAAATCATCTGTTTGAATACAAGTCGCTCACCAAAGGCCAGGCCCGTGAAGTGCTGCTGGGTATTGGCCGAGGGGAATACAATGCCGCACAAATCGCTTCGTTTCTGACCGTTTACATGATGCGTAGCCTGAGGCTCGAAGAATTGGAGGGATTCCGCGATGCGATGCTTGAACTTTGCCTTCCGGTTGATCTGTCAGCCTATGATCCAATGGACTTGTGCGGCACCGGGGGCGACGGCAAAGACACATTCAACATTTCAACTCTGTCGTCATTTGTGGTGGCGGGTGCCGGTCAGTGCGTAGCTAAACATGGGAATCATGGTGTTTCGTCGTTGGTCGGTTCATCGACGGTGATGGAGCGGCTGGGCTACACGTTTACCAACGATGTAGGCGAACTACAGCGCAAAATGGAAACGGCCGGTATTTGTTTTCTGCATGCGCCCCTCTTCCACCCTGCCATGAAAAATGTGGCTCCTATCCGAAAAGATTTGGGAGTAAAAACATTTTTCAATGTACTCGGTCCCATGATTAACCCAGCCAAACCTCAAAAACAGCTTGTTGGGGTATTCAGCCTTGAATTGGCGCGATTATATGCGTACCTTTATCAGCAAACCGACAAAAAGTTCATGATTCTTCACGCCCTGGACGGGTATGACGAAATCTCGCTGACAGGACCATTCAAAGTCATTAGTAATCAGACCGAACAGGTTGTGAAACCCGAACAGATGGGGCTGGATACTTTAACACCTGAATCGTTGGCAGGTGGACAGACATTGGATGAGTCGGCACAGATCTTTATGAATGTGTTGAACGATGAAGCCACTCCTGCGCAGAAGCAGGCCGTTTTAGCCAACTCGGCCATGGCACTGCTGGCAGCCGGAAAAGCCAGCACTCAGGAAGAAGCCGTTGCTATAGCTCGCGAATCGCTGGAAAGTGGCCGGGCGCTGGCAAGTTTTAAAAAATTGATCCATAAATAATGTACAGTGGACAATGCATAATGCACAATGAAAAGTGGGCTTATCCAGACACTACTATTTTTCATTTTACATTAATCATTATTCATTCATTCGGAAATGACCATTCTTGATCAAATCATTGCCCAAAAGCGAATCGAAGTAGCCCAGCGAAAAGAAGCCACACCTATCAGCGTGCTGGAACAAATGCCCGACTTTCGGCGAATGGGCCTGTCGGCACGGGATGCGGTTCAGGAGTTTCGCTCGTCGGGTATCATTGCGGAGTTCAAACGCAAGTCGCCTTCAAAAGGGATTATCAACGACATAGCCGACGTAGCCGAAACGACCCAGGGTTACGTTCGGTCTGGTGCTGCCGTTTTATCGGTACTGACCGATGAGCCATTTTTCGGCGGTACACCTGCCGATCTGCAAGCGGCTCGGCAGGCCAATCCGTCAACCCCGATTCTGCGTAAGGACTTTGTGATCGATCGGTATCAACTGCTGGAAGCCAAAGCCTGGGGGGCTGATGTGGTCTTACTGATAGCGGCCTGTCTGACACCCGACGAAGTGGCCGAACTTAGCCTGCAGGCCCACGACCTGAGCTTAGAGGTACTGCTTGAGGTACACGACGAAGACGAATTGGACAGAAGTTTCAACGTCAATGTTGATTTGGTCGGTGTCAATAACCGCAATCTGAAGACTTTTACTACCTCAATAGACACATCGCTGCGCCTGGTGGAGCGAATTCCCGACACGGTTGCCAAGATTACCGAAAGCGGGCTACATGATGCTGACACCATGCTAACCTTATTTCGGGCCGGTTTCGATGGCTTTCTGATTGGCGAAGCGTTCATGAAAACGGCCGACCCTGCCGCAGCATTACAGCATATAGTCACGGATTTTACGTCACGGATGTCCACTTCTACAAACTTGTACAGCTCATGAAAATCAAAGTGTGCGGTCTGCGAGACCCGAACAACCTGAAAGAAATTGCCGCTCTACACCCTGATTTTATCGGATTTATCTTCTACGATCAATCTCCTCGTTTTGTGGGTGAAGAGTTAGACGAAGAAGCGGTTAAGTCGCTACCTCGCAGCATACGAAAGGTAGGTGTGTTTGTCAACGCCAGCCCGGACACCATTCTGCGGACGGTGAAAAAGTATGATTTTCAATATGTACAGCTACACGGCAACGAAACGCCTGATTATTGCCGAAGTCTGCGAAACCGGGGTATCAACATCATCAAAGCGTTTCGGGTCGATTCGTCGTTCAACTTTTCGATGCTGAACAACTACAAAGCGCAATGCGACTTTTTCCTTTTCGATGCTAAAGGCGATCAACCTGGCGGCAATGGTATTACGTTCGACTGGAATATTCTGAGCCGCTACGATAACGAAAAGCCATTCTTCATCAGTGGTGGTATCGGACTGGATAACCTCAGTCAGTTGGATACCTTAAAAGGCATGAAACTGTACGGGGTCGATGTAAATAGTCAGGTAGAGATTGCACCCGGTATAAAAGACGTTGCCAAAGTAAAAGAACTGATCGACCGTGTAAGGCCTGTAGAGGAAGAAGAAACGGTGTAACTCGTCAGTAAATCATTCTGAACCCGATCTTGTTTAACCAGTAAACAGACAAGACTAATGGAAACGACGAAACAGATAGAAGATGAGATTCCTCCTCTGAGAAGAGGACAGAGTTATAAACCAGAAGATATTAAACGGTGGGGGGTTAAGAATTTCCTAGATACTATTATACCTAAAACACCATTTATACGTCAGTTCCCCGATTTTACAGAGGAAGAAAATAAGCGGATGAATGAATTACTGGCAGAAGCAGATAGGATATAAAAGAAAGTATGGTTCGACTAAAAAGGTTATTGGCCTGCTTTACTTTTACAACAATTCTATGGTTAACACTCTCCTGGCTTGGGCTGACTTGTAGCGACTTCATTCTACACAACTTCATTGGCAATACTTGGATTTTTCTCTCAGATCATGGATTAAGGCTTAACTGGAGCCGCTATTTTGTTACTATCACAAGCCTTCTTTTATTCTTCACTATTGAGATCGTAGCTATTATTTATAGCAAGTCCATATCTAATTTTTAAAGCTACCATGCAAACCACTCTCGAACCCCAAACCTCTTTTGAGGTATCCGATAAAGGATTTTATGGCCACTTTGGCGGAGCATTCATTCCTGAAATGCTTTATCCAAATGTCGAAGAACTTCGTCAGAATTATCTGAAGATTATCAACGATCCAGCATTTCAGGCTGAATTCTGGCAATTGCTCGAAGATTATGTGGGTCGGCCAACCCCGTTGTTTCAGGCTAAGCGGTTATCGGAAAAAGTTGGCGCAACAGTCTACCTCAAACGCGAAGACCTATGCCATACAGGTGCTCATAAGGTCAATAACACCATTGGGCAGATTCTGGTAGCGCAGCGGCTTGGCAAAAAACGGATTGTGGCCGAAACCGGGGCAGGTCAGCATGGTGTGGCTACGGCTACCGTCTGCGCGCTGATGGGTCTCGAATGCATTGTCTACATGGGTAGTATCGATATGGAGCGCCAAAAACCCAACGTCGATCGGATGCGGATGCTGGGCGCTACCGTTGTCCCAGCTACCTCGGGAAGTCAGACGTTGAAAGATGCTACCAACGAAGCTATGCGGCACTGGATTAATAACCCTGTCGATACGCATTACATCATCGGCTCGGTGGTTGGTCCTCACCCCTACCCAGATATGGTTGCTCGCTTTCAGTCGGTCATCTCGGAAGAAATCAAAAAGCAATTGTTTGCCAAAACCGGTCGCCAGAATCCCGATTATGTAGTAGCCTGCGTAGGTGGAGGCAGTAATGCAGCGGGTGCATTTTTCCATTATCTTAACGAGCCAACCGTTCGTCTGGTAGCGGCCGAAGCAGCCGGGCAGGGTGTCACCTCAGGCCATTCGGCAGCCACAACGGCACTGGGGAAACCCGGTGTCTTGCACGGAAGCCGCACGATTCTGATGCAAACGGAAGATGGTCAGGTCATTGAACCGTATTCCATTTCGGCCGGGCTTGATTATCCAGGAATTGGTCCACTTCATGCCCATCTGTTCGATTCGGGCCGGGGCGATTTCTATGCCATTACCGACGACGAAGCTCTGCAAGCGGGTTTTCAACTCAGTAAGCTGGAAGGTATTATTCCCGCGCTGGAATCGGCTCATGCCCTAGCAGCACTCGAAAAAATGGATCTCAAGCCGGACGATGTCGTCGTCGTTTGCCTGTCGGGCCGGGGTGATAAAGATTTAAGTACGTACTCAAAGCATCTGCTATCGTAACGCGGACAAGATGTCCGCATGCCCTAAGGCAAATTATATAGCTACCTTATTAGCCGTAAGACTTGCGGACAATATGTCCGCGTTACATCATGACTCAGGAACTTACCCAAAACCGCATTTCGGCACTATTCGCCAAAAAAAGTGAGCGGTTATTAAGCATTTATTTCACTGCTGGATTTCCAAATCTCAACGATACGGTACCCATACTACGCAGTTTAGAGGCCGCTGGGGTTGATTTTGTCGAAATCGGCATGCCTTATTCCGACCCCGTTGCCGATGGTGAAATCATCCAGCAAAGCAATGGCAAAGCACTGGAAAATGGCATGTCGCTGAAGACGTTGTTTGCTCAGTTAGAAGGCCTCCGGGAGGAACAGTCCAGCGCTCCGGTTCAGATGCCGGTTCTATTGATGGGTTACATCAATCCAGTGCTTCAGTTTGGGGTTGAAAATTTCTGTCGAAAATGTCGGGAAGTGGGTGTGGATGGCGTTATTATCCCCGATTTACCGCTTGATTTATACCTGTCCGACTATGCTGCTACATTCCGGGCATACGGCATCTTGAATGTGAACCTTATAACGCCCCAAACGTCTGAAAGCCGCATCCGAAAGATTGATAATGAGTCTGATGGATTTATTTATATGGTTTCTTCGGCCAGCATTACCGGTTCAACAAAGGGCGTGAGCGATTCCATGCGTGAGTATTTCGAACGTATTCAGGCCATGAACCTGCGCAACCCATACCTGATTGGATTTGGCATTAAGGACCATCAGACGTTCGATACAGCTAGCCAGTATTCAAACGGAGCTTTTATAGGAACCGCCTTCATCCGTCATCTGGAGGAAAAAGGTACATCGGCAGAGAGCATTCGAGAGTTTGTGCACACGATTCGGGCGTAGAGCTTACCTTTGCGACTATGAATTCCGAAATCAATTTTGATAAATCGCCCGACGGTCTGGTTCCTGCCGTTATTCAGGATGCTGATACGGGTAAAGTGCTGATGCTGGGCTACATGAATCGTGAAGCGTACGATAAAACCGTAGCTGAGAATATTGTCACGTTTTTTAGCCGTAGCAAACAGCGTCTGTGGACAAAGGGCGAAACGTCCAACAACTTCCTGCACGTCCGGGAAATTATGGTTGACTGCGATGGCGATACGTTATTGATCAAAGCTAGCCCTGCCGGACCAATTTGCCATACGGGCGCTGATACCTGTTTTAACGAAGTAAATCAGGGTAAAGGCCAGTTTTTGAACTATTTACAAAACATCATCCACGATCGGAGAGTAAATCCGTCTGAGCAATCGTACACGGCCAGCTTATTTAAGAAAGGCGTTAATAAGATTGCGCAGAAGGTTGGCGAAGAGGCTGTGGAGCTGGTTATAGAAGCAAAAGACAACAACGATAACCTGTTTAAAGGGGAAGCAGCCGACCTGATATTCCACTTCCTGGTGTTGCTGGAACAGAAAAATATTCAACTCGACGACATTGTGGCAGTATTACAGGGCCGACATTCAAAACAATAATTTCTGATTTGCAGTTTGTTGTTCGATATTAGCAACCATCAACGCGATTGTTGTGCTTAGTTTCTCACCAAACACAAACAGACTCTATGGGATTGATTATTCGCATTCTGATTAGTGCAGTAGCCGTTTACATCGCCAGTATATTTATTCCGGGCATTCATGTTTCGGGCGGGGCCGGTACCTACTTGATGGTAGCCATCGTTCTAGGTTTTCTCAATGCCTTTATTAAGCCTATTCTAACCGTACTGACTATTCCTATTACCATTATTACACTGGGACTTTTCCTACTGGTTCTGAATGTGCTCATGGTTTACCTGACCGCCTACCTGATTCCGGGTTTTCATGTGACAGGATTCATCGCAGCGCTGCTGTTCAGCTTTGTAGTGTCGATCGTGACTTCTTTGTTGGATGCCGTAGTGTAAGAACCGGTTTATGACGCTATTATTTGAATGCCATAGCCTGAAGCTGTGGCATTCGTCATTTTTCAGGGTCGTTGTTTTTCTGTAGGTTACGCCATGAATTTTTAAACCATCATGACTGAGCCGAATACGTGTTACGATGCGATTGTTGTTGGGGCAGGCTATGCAGGTCTGGCCACAATGAACGAACTCTTTAAAACCGGGAAGAGCGTTTTGTTGCTTGAAGCACGTGATCGCATTGGCGGCCGGGTCTGGACTCAACGGTTCGAAGATGGAACCTACGTCGACCTGGGCGGTGCCTGGGTTGGCCCAACGCAGGATCGGCTGTACGCACTGGCTCGTGAATTTGGTGTTGAAACCTATAAAACGTACGACGAAGGAAAGAGTACTCAATATTTTCGTGGTCAAGTCAAGCGCTATAAAGGCCTGATTCCTCCGTTACCCATTGGTGCTCTGCTGAGTCTGGATGCAGCCATCAAGAAACTGAACAAACTGTCGAAAGCCGTAAATCTGGCCGAACCCTGGACAACGCCCAATGCTCAACGTCTCGACTCAATGACGCTGGCCGAATGGATGAATCAGCAAATGCGTTTTGGCGTGGCCAGGCAATTTTTCAAAGTAGCCGCCGAAGCTATTTGGGCTGCTGACCCCGCTGAAATTTCGCTTCTTCATGCGTTGTTCTATACAAAGTCATGTGGGGATTTAGACAGGCTGATGAATATTAAAAACGGAGCACAGGAGGAGCGTTTTATAGGTGGTGCCCAGACTATTGCCGACCGGCTGGCGGCTACGTTCATCAACCAGATTATATTCGATTCACCCGTTAAAGCGATTCTACAGGATGGGGAGACTGTCAACGTAGTAACGACAAAGGAAACCTATAAAGCTAGGCGCATTGTTGTTACGGTTCCGCCTGCCCTTCAAAACTATATTGATTTCCAACCGATATTTCCGGCGCAACGAGCCCAATTGATTCAGCGAATGCCTATGGGATCGGTCTGGAAATGCTATGCCATTTACGAAAAGCCATTCTGGCGCGAACAAGGGTTGAATGGCCTGGCCGCCACTCCTGACGGACACATAACCGTTACATTCGATAATTCGCCTAATGACAGCTCTTATGGCGTGTTGATGGGCTTTGTACTGGGCAATCAGGCCAGATCATTTGCAGAATTGACCGAAGATGAACGAAAGCTATCTGCTCTTCACTCATTCGCTACTTTTTTTGGCAATCAGGCGCTAAAACCGGTCCGTTACCTCGATCATAGTTTTATGAATGAAGAGTGGTCGCGCGGTTGTTATGCTGGGCTTATGGGACCCGGAGTCTGGACCACACTAGGTCCTGCCCTACGCCAGCCCATTGGCCGAATTCACTGGGCTGGAACTGAAACCTCCGACATATGGAATGGCTATATCGACGGGGCAATTCGCTCTGGTGAGCGAGCGGCCAAAGAAGTGATGATGTATGATGTATGATGTATGATTCTACAAAATCATTTGGGTTTTCTTCAGTGTATTCGTAAACTATAAAGCAAAATGACGTTTATCCAGACACCCAATGCGCCCGTTCCGGGCGGCCATTATTCGCAAGCCGTTGTCCATAATGGGTTAGTTTTTGTATCAGGCATTTTGCCAATTACACCTGATGGCCAGAAACTAGCCGAGGCTACTATAGCCGAACAAACCAAACAGATTCTGGCCAATCTTGACGCTATTTTACAAGCAGCCGGAAGTCGTCGCGATCAGGTTTTAAAAGTTAGCGTATTCATTTCGGATATAACTGCCTGGGGAACCGTCAATGAGATTTACTCTACCTTCTTCGGTAGCCATCGCCCTGCCCGCTCTGTAGTACCAGTTGGTCCTTTACATTATGGCTTCGCCATTGAACTGGAAGCAACAGCTATCGTTTTCGAGCATTGATCTGACAGATACACGCTTATTTACACAATACACTTTCTACTATTCAACCTGTTTCACCCGTACCCGTTCGCCCGCTGAGTGTGCCGAAAATTCGGGCGCGTAGAAGCACTGAACAGTAGCGACACCAGCCGAGAAATCACCCGTTTGTGCCACGCGTAAATCGTACTCAAATACATGCGTTCCAACGGGCAGGTAACTCATGAAGAAATCGGTGCTGGCATCGCGGGGGGATTCGTAATAGCCAATGCCATTCTGGTATTTGTAACCCGACAAAGCGGCTACTGGCTCAAAACCAGATGCCCGACTGTCTTTCAGGTGGACATACTCCATAGTTCGGTCAGTTTTTAGTACCAGCCGCACTTTAATCAGGTCGCCGGGCTTGAGTGATGTTTTTTCGGTTACGGTCGAAATCACTGGTCCACTGGGTGAATCCCGTTGGACATACAGCGTCTTTTGCACCGATAGTCCGGCACTGCCCGGCATGACCCGATCGAGCGGTTCGAAATGCTGCCAGTACAACGCTCCCCAGGCTGGTCCGTCGGTTGTTTTCGTGATCTGAATCGTACCCATTTCAGGCTTGATTTCCGAAGATGCGTAGGTTACTTTTTCGTAGCCGGTAATGGCATCGGCTTTGGTGACCCGACTTTCAATTGGCTGGCCTCCCAAACTTACCTGCGTGCTTACGCCCGTGCCGAGCCAGTCAGTTCCTCGTAGCAACAGCGCATAAATAGCTTCGGTGGTTGCTTTGGTCGATGCCCACGATTGCGTTTGTTTCTGGCGCAATAGCCATCGTTTCATATCGTCTATTTCAGTCTGGTTCGGGTTAATTTCTCCGAATGCTTCAATGAGATAAGCCTGCGTTTCGATGGGTGTCTGATACCAGTAAAGACCGCTGGTATTGTCGGGCCAATACGTTCCCAATTCCTCACTTTTCCGCGTACGCTCCCGTAGCGATGCCAGAATGCCATTCGCGGTTTTGGTATCGCCAAACCGAGCGAGTGCTATGGCCGAAAGTGCTTGTCCCTGCAAACTTTGGTTCTGCCATTGCTCAGCAGTTTTACTTTTCAGATAAGCTAATACCGTTTTATCGACGGGCTTATCCACATAAAAACTTCGGGCGTATAGATACTGAGTCGCTGAGAAATACCAGTTGTATACTGTTTTTACGCCCTTCTTTGATTCAGCCTTTTGTTGTTCCTCAATCAATCGCTTCACTTCAGCATCCACAAACCGAATGGCGCGAGCTTGCATATCGGCCAATTTAGCCTGCATGTCATCGGGGAATTTAACACCTAGTTTCTGCAAATGCCCAAAGCCACTCAGGATATGTAAGGTCATTGATAAATCGGGAGTCATGCCACCAAACCACCGCAGTCCGCCACTTTCGGTTTGCAGTTGCTGCAACTTCTCAAACGCCCGCAGTTGCTCACTTTCCATCCGATTGGCATCCAGTAACTGACCTAATTTTGCCTGGCGCTCATTCTCCGACCGGGCACTTGCCAGCCAGGGCGAATTTTCCAGCGTAACGGTCTTTAGTTCTTCATTCGTTTGCAGTGGACTTTTAGGCGGATTCTTTTGCCATTCTGCAATTACCTGTCGGAAAATCGGCTTACTCCCTACAATATGTGCGGCCAAACTATTGGCATATAAACGGCTGAAGAGTTGCTCTGCACACTCATATTGATATTCCATCAAATACGGCAACGATTGCAGCGCATACCAACTCGGGTTGCTCGTTACCTCCACCGTTAATCGTTCATGCTGTACTGGCAATTCAGGATTTAAATTCGTCAGGGGCTTCAATTTGAACGCTTTGGTTTCTGTCGAACGCGACCCCGGACCATTTACCCAGAACGGCTGCGAATCGGTCACCAGGAGCCGATTGGGCAGAATCGGAATGGTGAATTCTTCGCCATCGGTGAACGTACCCGATTGCGCCGATAACCGACAGGTGACAGCCTCCAGCCCTTTTGGTACAATTATCGTCCAGCCAATTGATGTACTTAACCCAGGAGCCACCATAGCCACTTGTTCGCCAGCTATTCGTTGCGGTACTGGTAATGGCTCGCCAGTCAATGCGTTGGTTAGCGTTAGGTTGGTTGTAGCGTCATATAAAGGTCGTTCTGACAAATTGGTGAGCCTCGCCCGCACCTGAATGGTATCGCCTTCCCGCAGGAAACGAGGAGCATTGGCCGTAATCATCAATTCTTTCTGCGTAACGATTTCCCGCTCCAATGTTCCTGTTTTCAGATCTTTCGTATGGGCGAAGGCAAGCAATCGCCAGCGCGTGAGCGCTTCGGGCATCGTAAATTTCAGCACGACTCGCCCCTTCTCATCCGTTTTAAGTTGTGGGAAAAAGAAAGCCGTTTCGTTGAAATTCCGGCGCGGATTGATGAGCTCAGGCTGTTTGGGTGTATTCGATTTATTAGAGCTCCCACCTACTTGTTCGCTTGCATCGGCCGACTTTTGCATAGGAGCCGCCATAACACCCGGAGCGGCACCTTCAAGTTTTGCTACCGCACCTGTAACACCACGTCTTGCCTGTGTTCCGTACCCTACAACCACTACCTCACTCAATGCCTGTACATTGGGCAGGAGGTCCAGTGTCTGCTTTTTCTTCGTGATGGTTAGTTCACCTGTATTATACCCGACAAATGAGAAAACCAGTGTAATCGACTTATTTCCAGTACCTACATTCAGAGAAAATTCTCCTTTTGCATTCGTATTTGTCCCCTTGCTTGTTCCTTTCAGGCTAATTATAACACCGGGTGCCCCTATGCCCTGCGCGTCTTTGATAACTCCCGAAACTACTCCACCAGCCTGTGTAATTGTTACACGCAGCGCGTCATCCACTAGCCCAAATGGTCTATCAGGATGATACGGAAACGGACGGTTGCCAGTAGGGGAAAATCGGTAACCTAGCCAACTTAACTGGTCATAACGCCAGGCTGGTACGGCCAGTGTGGGTCTGTTTCGATAAAATAGGTCACGGCTACCCACAGCCGAAAAGCCTCCCGATTGCCAGTAGGTTGAATACGAGGTGTAGTTCTGATAAAAAGTGTTCTGCCAGTCGAGTCGGGCAAAGGCGTCGAGTGAAGCATCGTAAAGGGTAGCAACCGCTTCGGCCATTTCTTTATTTAAACCGCTAATTTTTAGGGTCCACTCTTCGCGTTGACCTGGCTTTAGCTTATTGCGGAATGTCTCTGTTTCAATCGTAAGCTGTTTGTTTGTAAAAGGTACCAGAATCGGTTGGCTTCGCTCATAAAATCGCCCATTCTGAATCATCGAGAAATGCACTGCAAAGCCTCCCCGTTGATTCTCCGTAATAGGCAACGTCACCTGCTTCGGACGCCCTTCGGTTTTGATCCATTCCTGACGAACAATTGCTCGTTTTTCTTCGACAGTCATCAGCACCCAACTGGGTTGGTTCGTTCCTACCCAGAAAACAGCTTTTTCTCCGGGATTAACCGTACTTTTTCGAACCTGCAACCAGCCATTCGGGCGGGCCGAAGCAATCGGTTGTTTTTCGTCGATAAGTGTAAAATACGCCTGTTCTTTAGCCTGCTCTCCCGCCGAATCGGTTACGGCTAATTCGGCTACATACTCGCCAGCAGCATACCGTTTCAGATCGGCCTTAACAATAGAATCCTTTGGTAATGTAACGGCCTGTTGCTGTACTATTTCACCTTTAGTCCAAGAACGCGGATCTATTTCATTCGCATACAGATCGTTGGGAAACAGCCTTTCGAACTCCGCCCGGCTCATGAGCTGCCGGTCGGGCCGCTGCCACAATCGCTTACGCAGCAGGCGAATCGGTGGTTGTAGTTTATAGACGATCAATTGGCCTTTTGCCGAAACCGACTGCCCCGACTGATTCGTGATTTTTATCGGGAAGTTGGATGGACTGTCTTTTTCGATTTCTGCCGGTATCTTCAATTCAGCCTGCAGCGCCGAATAGCCAATCCCCAGCGTTTGAGTCACGCTGCGCGTTTCTCCGGCAACGTCAGTAACATCCACCGTAACCTCAAAATCGAAGACTGGGTTATCTTTAGGTGATTGAGCAAGGTCTGGTGTTGCCGTAAATGAAATCTGTACACTACCCTGTTCGTCGGTAGTTGCCGTACCGTTAGCGATTTCTGCCTGGGCCATATTGCGTGGGCGATACCACCAGTACCACCGTTGCCGTAAACGTCGTGTAATCCTGTACCGAACTGACGCTTTATCGACTACTGCTCCCGAGAACGTTTTAGCTTCTGCCGTCAGCGAAACCGTCTGACCGAGTTTAAACGATTGCCGGATCGGCTTTACCTTCACTTCAAAGGTTGGGCGTTTATATTCTTCGACCCGAATGCTTACACTGCCATACTCTGTTTGCAACGTCATTTGCCCCGTCAGCCGACCAGTTGGAGCTGTAAACGTAGTTGTAAATGTTCCGAACTCGTTGGTTTTTAGCGTCTTTTCAGTTATTTGATCCCAATTCTGATCGCGCAGTTCAATAGTAACCTCTTCGCCCGCTTCGACTGTGTACTGATTCGCTTTTCCCTCATACAGTATGCCCTTTACATAAATCGGCTGACCAGGACGATAGATGCCACGGTCAGTAAATAAAACGACATGCTCTTCATGGGGCTCCTCCTGGTCACGATAGCCCGAAAAATAGTGAGTGTCAGAGAGCAACGTATCATTACCGGCTGTAATCTGATAATAAAAAGATCCATTGGACACCTCATACCCCGGTATTGTAACCCGGCCGTCCTTGTCACTCACAGCCACTTTTTTGCCTGACCTATCTGGTTTCAAACCGGCTTTATGAATGCTAACCGACGCATTGCTGATTGGCTGGCCCGTTGTCCGATTCGCTATAAACAGGGTTTGATCGGTTTTCGAAAGATTTGTTGGAACAACCAGATAGCTAAGTTCCGAGACGGTGAATGATGCCAACTGTACCGATTCTGATTTTGCAGTAAGCTTATCTTCGCTCGTAATTAGGAGCATATACTGCCCAGCAGGCAAGCCTGATATGGGAATTTCGACCGAGTGAGCATTCAAATCACCATCATCAGGTAATTTTATTACGCTTTCCAGTGCCTTAGTCCGGGCAAGCCATTTCGTCAGTAGGGCCTTACGGCGATCTTCGCCATACCGAAATTCGTCCTGATACGCCTGTCTTTCCGACATTGTCATCGGAATGATCCGGTACAAAAGCTTTGGAACGTTTCGGTAGGATACCAACGTCCGAAAAGGTTGCCTGGGAGTTGCGACATTTTCGATTTGAATAGAATAAGACGGTTCAACTAAATCGCTCAACAACGCCTTAGCTTTTTGCGACGACTGCGTAGACGGATACCGCTTAATGATGTCCTGGCAAATATCTTTAGCCTCTTTCCTGTACCAGTGATTAGGACCAATAAAGGGCTCGTCAGCGAAATCTTCGCCATCACCAGATCGAATAACTTCAGCATGTTGCGCCAAAAATTCGGCTAATCGATAGGCATATACCGCTTCGATAGGGTTATTTTTAAACCGATCAGTCTGCTTTTCAAGTGTTTGTCGATAAAGTGTATCCTTATTGGGTACTATACTGTATCTGTACACAAAAGCAAGGCGAAGTACATCAACATCAGCCAGCGCATCTGGATTAGTGTCTTTTAAATGAAGCGCCAGCAATTGCTGGTATAGCAACAAAGCCTGATAACGACCAGAAAGAGAATCCAGGCTTTTTATAGGGAGTTGAGCAAATACATCCGGCCCAGCCAGGTAATCGGCCTTATCAAGCTCAAATTTGAAAACAGGTTTTAGTAAATCAGGCTCTGTGTTCTGGAAGAAATCCAGTGCCCGATGGGCCAGCAAATCGTAGAGCGAAGGTCGGAGCGGTCGTGCTGCCGGGTCCCCTTTTTGCAACAACACGTCGAAATCGCCAATTGGTGTTTTCTGAAGAATGTCTTTCGACCGTACAGAAGCCAGATAGGTCGACGTGGCCGCTCCAACTAACTGACGAGCATCCCAGGTTCTAAAATCGGCGGCTAATGAATCCTTTGCATTGGTTGCGGCTGTGTTTACGACGGCCCGATTATAAAACTTATACCGGTTCTGCTGGAAATACTGCCAGTATATATCGGCCAGTACGGATTGTAGAACTGACCGGGCGGGTTCGGGTGTATCGTTAATATCGGCCTGTACGGATTGTACCAGTTCGGCATACGCGTTTTCGTCCGAAAAACTTCTGAAAATCATACGATGCATAGCTGCTTTGACCACCTGCGGGTAGTTCTTCTGCGCTTTAGCTTCCTTATAAATCCGATTGGCAATGTCCAGAGCCGATTTAGGTAACCCTTTGTTGGCTAATGAATCGGCCCGTTTCCAATCGCGGGCGTAGTCGGGTTGGCGACTCTGTGCCGATGCGGCTATAGTTATCAAGACAAAAAGAACCGATAAGTAAGCTTGCATAATTTTCGATGAATGTAGGTTGCTGGGATAGATGATAGCTGACTCGCTTTTCCACAACGTTTGGTACTAGGATTCGGATTTGTAGGAAATGGTTTAATAGGTATATTTAGCTTCTTCCGATCATCAACGCTCAATTCGATGGCGCCACTCCTTCTTATACTGACTTATTTCCTCTCCTTTTCAAACCCTCCCATTAAAGAAAAAACCTATCCGATTGGTCAGATCAAAACCAATATGGGTGAAATTCTTTTCTGGCTCTATGATGAGACGCCAAATCATAAAGCAAGTTTCATTAAGCTGGCGGATCACAACTATTGGGATACGCTTACGTTTAACCGGGTCATTAACAATTTTGTGGCGCAGGGCGGCTGTCCTGATACACCCGCTGGCTTTGCGGATTCGCCTTATTTGCTAAAACCCGAATTCAGACCAACTATCCGGCATATTTATGGGGCTGTTGGAGCCGGGCGCGACAATAACCCGGAGAAACTCTCGGCTGGTTGTCAGTTCTACATCGTCCAGAACAAGAAAGGCGAACACCGTCTCGACGATAAATTCACCGTATTCGGTCAGGTATTTAAGGGAATGGAGATTGTCGATGCGATCGTAGCTGTTAAGACCGACTCGACCGACACACCCCTCTCTCCGATTAAACTGGATATCAATGTCCTTAACCTCACCGCTTCTCAACTGAAAAAGCTGGGGTACGTAGTTAAGTAGTGTTTATTGTTTCAGCAAAAACGCCGTCAGATCAGCCAGTTGCTGGTCGCTGATTCCTAACGCTTTGGGGTCGGGCATCAGGCTGGTCTTGTATTGCCGACGCGAAAAAATCTGGTCGGTCGGAATCGTGTGTTTATAGCCTTTGATTCCCTTAACTACAACCGATTGGTCGCCATCGCTTACCAGGAAGCCGTAGAACGTCTGCCCTTTTTTCGTCGTAATCAGCCAGGGCTCATACCCAAAGGCAATACCCGCACTGGGGTTCATAATGGCATCCAGTAATCCATTCCGATCAAACTTCTGATGAATTTCTGTGAGTTCAGGGCCAACATCCGTTCCAAGCTGACCGTGTTTGTGGCAGGTGGCGCAATTGGTTTTAAACACAGTTTGGCCTTTTTTGGCGTCTCCGGTCAGCATAGCCACTTTAGCAATAGGAGAATCAGAGTCTATACTGGTTGATACAGACGACGTTTTCTCAGCAACTGTACGTTGATCGGTAGCCTGAGCCTGTAAGGGAACGGTTGACACGGGGGCTGTTTTGGCCGGTTCTGGCTCTGCGGGTTTATTCTGCGTGACCTCGACCGATTGAGAGGGTTCGTCCTGCGTGGCAGCCACCGATGGTACGGGATGTAAGGTCGGCTTCAGCGGGAAGAATTCGCGGCCCATTGTCCGTACGGTCTGGTCTTTATTCGTCCGAATACCTGGCCCAGCCGCTTTAATCAGATCGTCTGATAGCTTTTTATCAGCCGCTAAGCCGATCAACACTTTGGCTCCTTCAGGGTCTCTGGACATCGAAATGGCTATTTTTCGCTTTTCAGCATCTGATAAGCCTTCATCCAGCAGCAATTGTCGTTTATCCAGCATCTTTTGCTCTTCAACCGATACCTGTGGTTTTTCGGGTATCACCTGATCCCAATTCAGCAGTTTTGCCCAGTCGTTACCTTTCCGGAAGTCCAGCCAGTAAGCAGCCTGAGCAGCTATGTCTTTATCTGTTGATCTGGACAGGTCGACCATAGTCTTAGCCGCTTGCTCGGTTTTGATAAAACCTAAAGCCGTAATGGCCTGTTCGCGTGCTTCGGCTGTCAGATTTCCGCTCTCTGCCCGCTTCTTCAACAGTGGTACTGCCGAAGCCGGATGTAGCTCCCAAACCAGATTAGCGGCTCGTTGATCCCAGTCGACAGGATTTTGGGGCAAGGTTTGGCGAATATCAAAAAACAAGGCTTCTTCTTTTCCATCAGCCGCTTTACCTAGCGCATCCAGATACCAGCGATCCTGTCCATCATAGCCTTTTACCAGATTCATAAGCATAAATCGGCATTCATCATAGGGCACATCACGTAAAGCTATAGCCACTTCCCGACGAACAGCCGGGCTTCGGTCAGTCGATAAGTTACCGAGTAGAGGAAGTAACGCCCGTTGCGAAGCGGTCAACGCTGGAATCGATTTTGAGTTTTCGGGGGTAATGCTCCGTAGCGCCCGTAATGCTACTAATCGGACTGGCGCATCAACGGCTTTCAGCAATCGTTCTACTTCAAATTGTCCCTCCGCTCCCAGTTGGGCAAGCAGAAAAATGGCTCTCGCCCGATGAAATTGATTTGCTGATGACAACAGTGCCTTGACGGGTTCAATCACTTTTTCGCCCTGTTCCCGCAACGCATTAAAACCCAGCATCCTGACATTGACGGCCGGACTGAGTAAGGCCGCAATCTGCCCCTGGGTTGAGTTAAGATCGAGTTTGGGCGTTTTTAGCCGTTTCCCTTTGGGTGTGATGCGATAAATACGTCCGTAGCCTTTCTGGTCTTTCATCTGATGCCCGCCTACTATCGGATCGTACCAGTCGGCAATGTAAAGGGCGCCATCGGGTCCAACGGCGATGTCGCTGGGTCGAAACCATTTGCGCGTATCAGTAGTGGTCGCATTCCATTTATAATTGGCATCTACTTCGGGCATAGAGCTGATCAGATCAACCCGTGCCATTTTATATCCCGCGCCCTGTGGTTCAGGCCGATACCCAAAAATCACGTTCCGACCAGCATCGGCACTAAGTAGCATACCTCGATACTGCGGCCCAAGTTCGTCGCCTTCGTACATGACAACTCCTGTAGGTGATCCCGCACCGGTAATGTCGCCAACGGGCATAACGCCGGGGTCCTGCTGGTGCCAGTGTGCCACCGGAACGGGTTGTCCGGGGCGTTGATCGGCCTTCCAGGTTCGGGTGCCGTCGGAACTAAAAAACCCAGCGTTGGCCCCTTCCATTAACCAACTTGTTCGGCAGGCAACCACTTCATCGTCATTGTCGTTCTGCCACATATTTCCGTATGAATCCAGAGCGGTTTCGTAATTGTTACGGAAATTATGGGCCATCACCTTCAGCTTCGAACCGTCGGGGTTGATACGTAAGGCCAAGCCACCCGTCCAGACTCGTCCATCGTCGCTGACCTGGTTGCCATGATTCAGTTTATTATGGGGTGTTCCGCCCGTATACATGCTACCCGAGCGCAACGTCCAGCCGTCAATATCCGAAACCACATGAGGACCTGCATTGCCGGTATTGAAATAGTATTTTCCGTCGGGCCCTGCAACTACGGCATGTAGTGAATGGTCGTGGTCCATGCCGCCGAAACCCATGAGCATGACCTCCTTTTTATCAGCTTTGTCGTCACCATCTTCGTCGATATAAGCCACCAGATTAGGCGCAGCGGATACAATTACTTTATTACCGATTACGGCAATGCCTAGTGGTGAAACCAGATCGGGGTCAGTGACGAACACTTTGCTGTCGTCGGCCTTCCCATCACCGTTTTTATCCTCCAGGATCATAATCCGTTCGCCTTCTGGATGATTGAGCCGATCTTCGGGTTTATTGTTGAATTTCCGGTAGTTGACAGCCTCCGTAATCCAGACACGCCCTTTGGCATCAACATCCATGTTCGTTGGATTGTAGAACATCGGCGTTTCGGCCCATAAGGTAGCTTCCAGATCGTCGGGCAAGTAGAGCGTATTCGAATCGGCAATTGCCACTGAAGCCATGTTACGGACAGACTCCTTAGCCAGCAGATAGTCAGTCGATTTATCAGATTGAATACCCTGACCAGCCATGGTTAAAAAGCCAACGGTCGTCAACGCAAACGGAAATGGATTCAGCGAGAACAGCTTTTTCATATATGCCAAGTTTAACGTTCCAGGTTTCATGTTTCAAGTTGGCAGTCGTACAACGAATAGATGCGCCAGCCAACTTGAAACATGAAGCCTGAAACTTGAAACAGTAAACCTTTTATCAACTAAACAGCGCTCGTACTGTCTTATTGTTTTCAATATAACTTTCGAGTATAGGTTGCCCTTTGGGCACGGCGCCTTCTATATGCAACCAGCCTTTATAGTGGATAGCATCCAGTTCTTGCCGAACTTTTGCCAGATCGACAATACCTTGGCCGAGTAATTGATCATTCTCTTTCAGGTGAATTTCACAAATCCGGCTTTTACCCAGGTCGCGAATTTCCTCAAAAATATTGTAACCACGAATGGACGAGTTGCAGACATCATAATAAACCTTGATAGCTGGTGACCCAACTGCTTCGATAATCGCCATCAGCTCAGGGGCTGAAAGCCAGGATTCAATACCTAAAATGACACCTGCTTTTTCAGCTTTTGGTGCCACCGCTTTCAACCGTTCAATAACTACCTGAATACCTTTTGGGTCGTTTCGAAGGTCATTTTTGTTGAAGAACGCCAGCAATACCGCCTTGACATCTAGGGCAGCGGCTACATCAACACTGTCCTGTACCCACTGTTCTGTTCGAGGATCGGATTTGTAGGGAATTTCGTTTAATAAACCAATGGCTAATCCGCCAATGGCTACGCCCGCTTTCTGAGCAGCTACTTTATAGGCTCGCTGTTTTTCAGGGTTGCGCAGATGAACGTGGTCGGTCGATGTGTTTAAACTAACCTGAACGCCATCGAGCCCAATTTGTTTGGCAACGGCGAATGCATTTATATCGCCAACGGGGCCAATTGACCAGTCGCAGGCACCAATTTTGAAGCGAGCTTTAGCAGGCGTTGGCCGTGGTAAAGCTGATGAGGTAAGCATTGACAGACCAACACCAGCAGTATAACGTAGGGCATCCCGACGATTCATAACAGAGGTTTGCTTGAAAACACACCAAAGGTACAACCAGAGTAATTATCATAGACAAAATAGTATGGAAGCAAGAAGTAAGAAATTTTTCCGTCTACTTCCAACCGTTCCGGTTCAGATGTGGTCATATAGGTGTCAACAGTGCTATGCAGGATGATTACGCATTAGTCGAAGGATGCCGACGACAGGACCGTAGTATGCAGCGACTGCTCTATGAGCGGTTTGCCGGAAAGCTCTTTGTCCTTTGCAAACGCTATGTAAAAGACCCTGACGAAGCTGAAGACATATTACAGGATGCCTTTGTAAAGATTTACCGCCATATCGACTCATTTCGGTTCGAGTGTCCGTTGGAGGCCTGGCTGAAACGGGTTGTAATTAATACCGCTTTAAAATTTTTACGAAAGCAAAAACCCTGGGAGCATACCACCGATGTACAGGAACTGGCCCCGGTGCTGCCACAGGCCGACGAAAGTCTGCCAACACTGAATTATCAATACCTGTTGCAACTGATTCAGGAACTTCCGCCCGGTTGTCGAACAGTGTTTAATTTATACGCCATTGAAGGTTATACCCATCCCGAAATTGCTGAGATGCTGGATATAGCCGAAGGAACCTCAAAATCACAATTTGCCCGCGCCAGAAGCCTATTGCAACAGAAACTACTATCCGATGGACATCCTGCTGAAGGACGACCACGTTGAACAGAATAAAGATGGATGAATTAGAGAAAAATATGCCGGACGATTTTTGGCGAAAGGTATTCGACGAAGCCGCCGAAACACCGCCCCCTCGAGTATGGGACGCGATTGAGCGCCGGTTAGATGAGCCTGACAGTACCAAAATTCTCCCTCTTTGGGGAACAGGTCTGGCTTCGTCGCGACCAATGGTTTGGGGAACTCGTATGGCTGCCGCAGTAACCTTGCTTTTGCTTGGCTGGTGGGCTGTTCGTACCCTACCGTCGGAAAATTCATCACGCACGGCTGATGGCCCTCATGTAATTGCAGAACATGCGGACAGGACAACGGACAGGGCAATCCATAACCCGACTGAAAAAGGGCAAAAAACAACCACAGAGCAATCTGATCTGGCTAGCTCATCGACTGAACTACCTGAATCAGTTGTCCCTTCTTCACAGCCGCAAACAGAATTGGCGACAAAAAAACTGAAAAAATCCGGACGTCAGCAACTTACTCCATTTAGACCTTATTCAGTAAATAACACACTGGCCGCACTTGCGTCGAAAGCGAGAGTGAATAGCTCGATCGGTTCGGAGTTGCTAATGAAAACAGGTCAGCTAGCACAGGCAAGATCAGCCGCCAGACAGCCCGAAACAGCAACCAGTCGGGCATTGATAGCTTCCTTTGCAACGTCACGGGCGGTAGCTGATCATGCAGATGCGGCCAACCCGACTGTTACTATTGCCTTTGAGCCACTCTCGGGCCGTTCGTTACGTTTGCGTGAGTTTGGTCAGATTCATCGGATTGTCTGGTTCCGTCCAGCCGAACCCGAACTGAAACCAGAAACTTCGAAATCGAAGCAGAAATCTCGTGATGTCTGGGCATCGGCCAGTGTTATGCCAGGTTCTTTCAACCCGATGGTCGCCGTAAAGTCAACGTCCGTTGCATCGGTGGGTACGGCTTCATTGGATGCGCTCAAGGCATCGACAACAAGTCAGCAAACAGTGAGTAGCCAACCTAATTTCTCGGTAGCGTACCAGGCTGGCGCTGGTGTTCAACTATCCGAACGCTGGTCGATCGAATCGGGCATTGGGTATCTGGCTGGTCGGTCGACGATTGAAACACCAGCCCAATTTGCCTCTTCTTCGCTACAGGCAGGATTAATTCAAAATTCATCATCCAGCAATCTGTACGTTGATGCCCTTAAGAATAGCATCCACCGAAGTGATCTGGCTTATGCGGTTCCAACGGCCAATTATGCGAATGTTTCTAACTCATCCATCCAAAACAGCTATAATGGTCAGATACGGCAAGTGTTAACCAACAATTATCAATACATGCAGGTGCCTGTTCAGGTTGGGTATCAGTTGCGGCCCAAGAAAAAGCTTAGCCTGGCGTTGCTGGGGGGGATCATTACCAACATTTTCATCCGTAATACGGTCGAAAATGAAGTGGTCATTACGGCAAAAGATGGTGTTTACCGGCCGGTATCAATGGCAGCAGCCATGGGGGCTCGGTTCCGCTATCGCCCTACTCGCCAATGGTCGGCTTCACTGGCCGGGATTTATCAGTCTTCGTTAGGATTAGGCACACAAACTGATGCGCAGGTACAAAGTCAACCAACTACGACTGGTATGAGCCTTGGTGTCGATTACCACTTTTAATCAATCCGACGATGAAATCGAGTCTGTTATTAGCTGCTTTCATCCTCTTGTTTGGGCGCTGTTCGAGCAGTCTTTCTCCAAAGAAATTGACGGATGCCGATGGTTTGGTGATCCGTACAGGTACTTCGGCGGGCATGTGTGTCGGGTATTGTGTGTTCGACTATGTACTTAGTGGCACGAGTATAACACTCACCCAAAGTCCCAACCGATCTCAGTCGACCATTGCGACGAAAACCTGTCAGTCAACGCTCAGTCAGGCGGCTTGGAATGACCTGCTGACCACTGTTGATCTGGACGCATTCGAGAAACAACCTGCTGTGTTGGGCTGCCCGGATTGCGCCGATGGCGGAGCCGAGTATGTGGAACTACAACTTGGTGAGCAAAAACACCGGGTGACGTTCCAGTATGGCCAGACGATTCCGGGCTCCGAAGCATTGGTCGATAAATTACGGAGCCATCGGGCTACCCTTAAAGAATGTAAATGACCGATTACCGCACGGTTATGCTCCTGCCTGAACATACTAAACACAACTACTACATGAAAACGACTCTTTTCACCACGTTAGCGAGTGTAACAGCCAGTGTTTTGCTAACGACTATTAGCTGTACGAATTCGAACCTAACTCCTGATACGAGTACGGCAAGTGAATTGCGTGTATCGGCTCCTTTTGCCAGCCAGACCGCACAGTTTGCGTTCGACGTGACCAAACAGGTCGTTGCCGAAGAAGGACAGGCCAAAAACGTATTTATCTCTCCCCTAAGCCTGCACATTGCTCTGGGCATGATTATGAACGGCGCTAATGGCCAAACCGCCCAGGAGATACAGAAAACGCTTAAACTGGATGCTCAAACGCTGGCCGATGCCAACAAGACCTACCAGAACCTGATGGAAAACCTGCCGGGTGTTGATTCTAAAGTGGCGCTGAACCTGGCCAACTCGGTGTGGTATCGCAACACGTTCTCGGTTGAGACCTCGTTTCAGGATTTGTTGAAACAGTCGTTTCAGGCGGAAGTGTCGGCGCAGGATTTCAACGACCCCGCTACGTTAAACAAAATTAATGGATGGGCCAGCCAGAAAACGAATGGTAAAATTCCGAAAGTGCTTGACCAGATTCAGCCTGACAATATGATGTTTCTGATGAATGCGCTGTATTTTAAAGGCGATTGGAAAACGCAGTTCGATGCTGGCAAAACCGTCGATATGCCGTTCAAACTGGCGTCAGGCAGTACCACCAACGTTCGGATGATGCGGCTCAAAACAGAATTGAATCGAGCGTCCAGGCCAACCTATACCGCTTTTGAACTACCGTATGGCTCCGACAAATTTGCCATGACCGTGCTACTCCCAGCGGAATCCAGCTCGGCCGATGCCCTTGTCAATAGCCTGAACGACAGTGAATGGACTCAACTCCAGAAAGCGATGACGTCGGGCACCATCGACATCGGGCTGCCGAAGTTTACAATGGAGTATGAAATAAAGCTAAATAAGGCTCTGTCAGCATTGGGCATGCCCACGGCCTTTACCGATGCCGCCGATTTCACGAAAATTAATGCGAAGGGCGGTTTAACACTTAGCTTTGTAAAACAGAACACGTTTGTGGCTGTTGATGAGAAAGGCACTGAAGCGGCTGCCGTCACAACAGGAGGCATTTCGGTAACCTCAGCGCCCATGCCGGTACTGTGCGACCGTCCGTTCCTGTTTGTGATTCATGAAAAAACATCGGGTACAATCCTATTCGTTGGTAAAATTGCTGATCCAACCAAAACGAAGTCATGAAAGTCGGGATAGTAGCTGCTCTTGTGATGATGCTCTGCTTTGCCTGTGAACAGGCTCAGAATGGGCCCTTAACGACAACGGATACGCAGCAGTTGCTGGGTAACTGGCGGTTAATTAGTCCATCGTCTTCCTTCAAGACAACGCTTTCTATCGACATTGATAAACCATCGGGCGGGACAATATCGGGTATCTACTCGTTGAAATTTACGGGTGGAGCAGCCGTTAATACTTATATGACAACCGCCTTACTTGTTAACTCGGCAACGGGCTCAATCGATGTTGATGCCATTTCAACAACTAAAATGGCAGGATCGCCCGACGCTATGCTGTTTGAGCAAAGCTATTACACGAATCTAAAAGCGGCTAACAAATACGAATTAACCAACACCAATACGCTTAGGCTTTTTTTTCGAAGATCACCAACAGAAGTGATGATCTTCGAAAAACTAAACTGAATGAATAAACTACTCAACGTTATTTCTCTGCCCATTTGCTGCCTGCTACTAATAGCCGTTACGGTTCAATGCAAAAGCTCGGAATCGAAACTGGCTCCTAAAATAGCAGGGCTGATTGGCACCTGGAAACTAATAGAACCCGATTCAACCTATGGTGTGACCTTAGTTTTTACGTTGGACACGGCTCATCCTCCACAAGATATTACATCATTTAAGGCAAGTGGTCGATCAGCCGTTAACGCCTATAGCCTGAATTTATTTGCTGCCATCGATGGCATGATGATGGCCGATCAGGTAAGCAGCACAGATATGGCTGGAACACCCGCAGCTATGCAGTTTGAACAGAGCTATCTAAAAAATCTGAAGGCGGTAGCTCGTTATGAATTACTTACTGATCATCAGCTTCGGCTTTATCACGGTGGCGATCAGCCAAGAGTACTGGTGTATGAAAAACAAAACTGATTATGGCAAATCGACGGCTTATTCCCTGCATCATATTCCTGATTTTAGTCGTATTGAGTTGTGAGAAGCGCGTTTGTGGCTGTGTAAATCCTCCTGCACCACTGGCAGGCGACTGGACACTGAATACAATCACATACCCAATGACTCAAAAGACGGTTACTGCTTCAGAAGCTGGTTATTCCGAAATGTTGACATTTGATGGACTAAATGGTACCTATCGACAGGTTCGAAATGGCCTACCGATTCAAAACAGTACGTACACGCTCTCTTTTCCGAAAGGAGGCAGTACAGAAGGTATAGTCTACTACAGTAAAGACTCTACCGAGCAATCCTTTCGGCTGTCCAACATGAAACTTTATCTATCGGAGCGTATTCCACGGGGAGCGGTCATTGCAGACGGAGCTACGTACGAATACAAACAGCAATAATTTGCCCTTTTTGTGTAAGATCAACATTGCCAGGCCGTAATCAGGACAGCCTGGCAATTTTATTTTCATTACATTCCAACGGTCTTTCATACTTCAGAATCATAATACTATCCATAAGCCATGATTCTATGAAAAACCCTTTACTCTTCCTGCTTCTGCCTTTAGTATATCTGACCAGTTGTACCGACAACTGTGAGCGGACAACAACCTACCGAAAATATACTTCGGTTCAGCTACCGATTTCGGATGTACGGCAAGCCGTTTCGTCAGGTTCTCCACAGCCCCTGGTCGAGCCTGGAAAACTGTACGTCAAAGACCAGTATCTATTTATTGTTGAAATCAAGAAAGGCATTCACGTTTTTGACAATAGCAACCCTGCCAATCCGAAAGCGATCTCTTTTCTGAGTATTCCTGGGAATGTAGACATTGCGGTACGGGATAACATTCTGTATGCCGATAGTTATATCGATCTGGTGGCTCTGGACATCAGCAACCCAACGGCCATTAAGGAAGTAAATCGGGTCGAAACCGGTTTCACAAATGGTTTAGTTGGCCGTACATACTGGTCGTACGATAAGACAAGCATGAAGATCTACGATCAGAAGGAAGAAATAGCTACCACGACGGTAAAAACCGACTGCGAAGGCTCGTTTAACATACTTCCCTACTTAATACCAATCGCCTGGTTTGGCCGGTACTATGAAAGCTTTGCGTTTGCCGACGTGGCTTACAACAGCGCCAAGGCACCTACCACCACCACACCAACAACTGGCGTTGGCGGTTCTATGGCCCGATTTGCCATTTCCAACAATCAGCTTTATGTGGTTAGTAACAGTACCTTACAACTATTCGACATTACAAATCCAGCCAGTCCGGTAAAAGGAAAATCAGCGAACCTGAACTGGAACGTTGAAACCATTTTCCCCTACCGAAACAGCTTGTTTATTGGCACAACGACAGGCATGTACATTTACGATGTTACCAGTCCTGCCGAGCCCAAACAATTATCCGCTTTTTCACACGTGCGCTCCTGCGATCCTGTGGTCGTCCATGACAATTACGCGTATGTCACCCTTCGGGGTACCAGTACCTGTGGGGTTGCCGGTACGCAGGATGTATTGGATGTGATCGACATCAGTAATTTATCCGCTCCCCGTGTTGCCAAATCCTATCCGCTCGAAACACCCTATGGTTTAGGCATCGACTACCCAACCTTATTTGTCTGTCAGGGAAGCAAAGGACTTCGCGTGTTTGATGCTTCGAATCCGCTGGATCTAAAACCACAGCAGACTTTCGCCAATGTAAATGCGTTTGATGTCATACCCATTTCGAAGACGCTCTTAACCATCGGCAAAGATGGACTTTACCAGTACGACTATTCCAATCCGGCGGACCTGCGCTTATTGAGCAAAATTGCAGCCCAACCTGCTTATTAATCCTTATCCTACCATGAAAACCATTACGATCCTGGCTTTATGTCTGATGGCTCAGGTAGCCATTGGGCAAAACACTGATCTGAAAACCAGCCACTGGCGCACGACTATAGATATGGGTGTGCAGATGGGACAGGTAAAACCCGATGTGCCTGCCGGTTATCCATATTATGGATACGACATTATTTATACCCCTTATTACAACTACAATTATTCGTATTACCCTGTTCGGGATGCAGGAAACCGGATTGGCCTGACAATCCACGCCTTTACAGGCTATGTAGTACGCCCTCAATTAATAACCGGCTTATCGTTTGGTGTAGACTATTTCAACAACTCAGCTTTTCTACCCATCGCAGCGGCTGTGCAGGGCGATTTGTTTGGCCGCACGAAGAGACTGACGCCATTTTATACACTGGAAAGTGGGTACGCCATTGCCGGTCCTAATCCCCACGGTCGAGAATTAAAAGGCGGTTGGGTGTTGAGTCCAGGCGTTGGCGTACGTATCAACAAGGGCAATGGGACAGGCTTTCTGATTAGTGCAGGTTACAAACATCAGGAAGCAAAACAAATTGCTTCGGTCGATGGCGTTCAGACTTTATCGCAGATTGAATATCGATCTTATAATCGGTTATACTTTCGAATGGGCTTCAGTTTTTAATTTTTTCAGGTTAAGACATTGGTTTTATCCAACAATTCTTCCAATCTGAAGTTAGATACGCAGACCATCTACAGTTAACTCGATTAGAAACTGTAAACTCTTAATCTGAACACCGGATGAATAAATTTTTTAAAATTATTTATCTAAATCAGTAACCTAAAGCGGTTTGGGGCAGTCTTAACCTAAATCGAATGCTAACCGGATAATAAGTAACAGAGCGATTATTCGCGTATATACCCGTAAATTGACGCAGATTTTAACGAAACCCACGTTGGAACTGCATCCATACCTATTAAAAATGTACAAGGGAGCTACAACCGTTATGAAAAAGATTAGTGTCGCTGTTATCGGAGGTGTACTATTTGTTGCTGGGCATTACCAGGTCCGCCGACAAACTGAATATGTGTCAACAAGAGCTATGATGGTCAGCCCGGCTCCGGCAGTAAAGCCGATGGTAATTCCATTCAAACCCACCTCCACATTTGCCTTTCGGCTCGATGGAGCTTTTACAGGTACTCATTAGTAAATGTCTTTTTTCAACAGAACAAAAACCCCAGATGGATCTCCATCTGGGGTTTTTGTTAATCAATATTTATCAACAAATCAGGCCATTGCAAATTTGTTCTGATTGCGTTTGCGTTCGTTCTCATCCAGATAGATTTTACGAATCCGCATCGACTTTGGCGTTACTTCAAGGTATTCATCTTTCTGAATATATTCCATGTTCTCTTCGAGGGAGAACGAGATTTTCGGAGCAATTTTCACGTTGTTGTCCGAACCAGAAGCCCGCATGTTGGTCAATTGCTTCGCTGTTGTCACGTTAACAACAATGTCGTTCTGCCGGTTGTGCTCGCCAATTACCTGACCTGTGTAAATCTCATCACCTGGCTCGATAAAGAACGATCCCCGATCCTGAAGTTTATCAATCGAATAGGCGGTAGCTGAACCACTCGTCATCGAAATTAAAGAACCGTTGATCCGCTCTGGAATTGGCCCTTTATACTCCTGGTATTCTTTGAAACGGTGGCTCATAACAGCTTCACCATAGGTAGCTGTCAGAACGTTCGACCGGAGGCCAATCAGACCACGTGATGGAATATCGAATTCAAGGTGTTGCAGGTCGCCTTTGGGTTCCATAATCAGCAACTCGCCTTTACGCTGCGTCGCTAATTCGATAACCTTACCGGCGGTTTCTTCTGGCACATCCACAACCAGGGTCTCGATAGGCTCTAATTTACGGCCATCTTCATCCTCTTTGTACAATACTTGTGGCTGACCAACCTGCAATTCGTAACCTTCCCGACGCATCGTTTCAATCAGGACCGACAAGTGAAGAATACCTCGGCCATAAACCAGGAACCGATCTTCACTATCGGTGTTTTCAACGCGCAGAGCCAGATTTTTCTCAATTTCTTTGTAAAGCCGCTCACGCAGGTGACGCGAGGTTACGAACTTACCCTCTTTTCCGAAGAATGGCGAGTTGTTGATCGTGAACAGCATATTCATGGTCGGCTCATCTACCGAAATCCGGCTGAGTTGTTCTGGATTATCATAATCCGTCAGCGTGTCACCAATCTCGAAATCTTCCAGACCCGTTATTGCGCATATATCACCGCACTGAACTTCGCTAACTTTTTGTTTGCCAAGCCCTTCAAATGTATGCAGTTCTTTAATCCGAACCCGTTTTACTGTACCATCCGATTTGGCAAGACCCATGCTAACGCCTTCTTTCAGCGTACCACGGTGTACCCGACCAATAGCGATCCGACCTACGAAGGCCGAATAATCGAGCGAAGTAACCTGCATTTGCGGTAAACCTTCATTTATCGGAGCAGCAGGAATATTCTCAACAATTGTATCGAGCAGATAGGTGATGTTATCGGTTGGGGTTTTCCAATCGGGACCCATCCAGCCTTGTTTTGATGAACCATAAACGGTCGGAAAATCCAGCTGGTCTTCGGTTGCACCCAGGTTGAACATTAGGTCGAATACCTGCTCATGCACTTCATCCGGGCGGCAGTTCTCTTTATCGACCTTGTTGACGATTACGATTGGTTTCAGCCCTAACTGAAGCGCCTTGCTTAATACAAAGCGTGTTTGTGGCATAGCCCCTTCGAATGCATCGACCAGGAGGCATACCCCGTCAGCCATTTTCAGCACGCGCTCTACTTCACCGCCAAAGTCGCTGTGGCCAGGGGTGTCGATGATATTGATTTTTACGTCTTTGTACCGTACCGATACGTTTTTCGAGACAATGGTAATTCCCCGCTCGCGCTCCAGATCGTTGTTGTCCAGGATCAGGTCGCCGAATTCCTGATTCTCCCGAAAGAGCTTGGACGCATGAATAATTTTGTCGACCAGTGTCGTTTTGCCGTGGTCAACGTGGGCGATGATTGCTATATTGCGAATTGATTGCATACAATGTCTGAACCGGGATTTTTGTGATTTAACTGACCGACTTTGATTAGCCCTTCTCTGAAGGCTGGTAGAAAAAATCAAAGTCGGTCAGTTAAATCACAAAAATCCTAGTCATTTTTTCACAAAGGTACGAAATTTTACGCTGAAACACAGATTTTTACAACTTTTAAAACGAAAAAAGGCCCTTGTAAGGGCCTGTCTCTGATATAAATACAATTTCTTAACAAATGCTTAATGCTTCGGGCAACCACAAGGGTTTTTCTTCCGAAAAAGTCCGGTGTTGAACAGGCCTCCGCGTTTGGCTTTGTAGCCTTTTCGTTTACGACCAAAAATGGACACTTCGGTTGAATTTGTACTGGCAGATGCCTGGGTTTGAACAGGTACATCTATGAGTGTTAGCGTAACAGCCATCAGTAAAAGTATGCGCGACTTTTTCATTGATCAACCCTGTTTTATCTAATAACGTCAAAATTAACTACTTTCGTCGTCCCGTCAGCTTTTTTTATTGAATGACTAGTACTCCAGACTTTTTGATCGTTTACGGCACACTCCGCTCCCCGTTCGATAACCATTTTGCGCAGTATCTACGACAGCGTGGTCGCTATGTTGGAGAGGGTAAATTTACAGGGCGAGCTTTTGATATGGGTAGCTACCCCGGTGCCGTTTACGACGAAGCTAGCCAGAGGCATGTGCATGGAACGGTATTCAATATCGGTCATCAGAAAGAGTCTATTCTAACGTATCTGGATTACTATGAAGGAGTTGGCGACGATTTTGAACAGCCAACCGAATTTGTTCGGGCTATTATTCCTGTTCAGGTTAATGATACGCTAATCGATTGCTGGATTTATCTGTATAATCTTCCCACGACTGAAAAGCCGCTTATTGAATCCGGTGATTACGCACAATATATAGGCAATCCGTATAAACCTGCTTAATGGTTTTAAACACAGAGCCACAGAGAGCACAGAGGTAAAACGAAATCCTCTGTGCTCTCTGTGGCTCTGTGTTTAAAATCTATTGTTTATCAGCGCGGCCCACGTGATCGGCCACCGCCATAACCCCCACCATATCCACGACGGGCATTCGGGCTACCACCGCCGTAATAACGGGGGGCTGGGCTGTAATAACGAGGTCGAACGACCTGTGGACGGACCACTACTGGAGGGCGGTAATATCCGTAAGGGTTGCCATAGCCATAATACGGACGACCATAATAACCGCCATAACCCACCCCAGTACTTACATAAGCTGGGCCACAACTAGCCAGTAGCATTACTAGCAAACTGGCTACAAGCAAAGGCATTACTTTTAAGGTTTTCATATCTTTAAATAGCATTCGTTGAACCATCACTCACTCCCGCTAAGGAGCTAATTTTTAGTCCCTTAGCACTATGCACTCAATTTACCAGCGACGGCCGCGGCCACCATAACCACCTCGCCATCCCTGATTTCTGTATCCATAGCCGTAATTATAATTTGGATATGGGCGAACAACCACCGGAGGAGCTACGACGACCGGAGGAGGGGGAGGAACTATTACCACTCGTGGTGGTACAACAACCACTGGAGGTTGTGCTGGGTAAGGTCTTCCGTAGGGATTATAACCATTATTGTATCCATTGTTATACCCATAATTTGGACCATATCCGTTATTATACCCTCCATTATTATAACCTCCGTTTGGATAAGGTTGATTATAACCATAGCCATTCGGGTAATTTTGATTACAGCCATTGCCATTGGGATAGCCCTGACCATAACCATATTGAGCAAACGAAACTGTAGCAGCCCCTAAAACAAGGCTAGCTAGCAAAGCACTCCATTTTAGTAGTTTCATCGCAGTAGTGTGATTTTCACCCGGTTTGTCAGTTAGACTGATGAACACCCGCTGCGTTTAATTGTAACATTACAAAACTCGTTAAAGTTTAATTAAAAAGCCTGACCATCAGATAGTCAGGCCCTTCTATGAACTGTTTCGAAATCGTGAAAAGCTTCTACGCTTTTAACTTCTCCTTAAGGTAAGCCAAAGCCAGCTTATAGGCGTCATCGGCCGCTTCTTTATTGTAAATTGGGTTACTCGGATTGGCAAAGCCGTGATCAGCATCGTACATTTTTACTGTCACTTTCTTACCTGCTTTCTGCATATTTTCTTCAAACTGCTTTACCGATTCGGGCGTAATTCCTTTGTCACGGCTTCCAAAAATCCCTAGTACATCCGTATTCAGCGTTTTCAGTTTTTCAACGTCCTGCTCCGGGCGACCATAGTACATCACACACCCTTTCGCCTGCTGTCCTTCCATCAGGGCCGACTGCAGCGAAAGCATACCACCAAAACACCAGCCAACACTGCCAAATTCAGCTTTGGAACCAGCGTAGGCAATTGCTCCTTTTTGAATGCTTGTTAGCCGTTCTTTACTGGCCGAACTCATCAGCTTGCCCGCTTCAGCTCGTTCGGTGGCGACTTTGCCGTCGTACATATCAACTGCCAGCACGTTTACATCTTTCAGATCATTGTAGAACGCTTCAGCTTGCTGTTTGATGTTGTCATTCAATCCCCACCATTCCTGATAAACTAGCAGCCATTTATTCGATGGCTTCTTCGACTTCAGGAAAAACCCGTTTGCCGACTGACCATCGGGAGTTGAAAATTTAATCATTTCTCCGGCACCTGTGTAGGTAAAAGGCAGCGGATTTTCATGAAGGTTTTGGAAAGCTGGATCGGCTGCCATTAAGGCCATCTCGTTCGGTGTTGCCGCATCTGTATTATGGCAAACTGGAATCGTTTTTTGCTCCTTTTCCTGCACCGGGGTGAGGTAGGAAAACAAGGACATAAAGAAGGAAAGCCCGGTAATAAAAATGATTTTCATGTGCGTTTGATGGTTAATAAGTTAGTGTAACGCGTTGATCAGGCGGTTGGTTAAACAACAATTGGGTAAACTGTAAACGTTTCGCCTACAATTTACCCAATTGTTGTTAATCTGATTATACCGATCCTGGCGGAAAAACCAGTTGCAGACTAACGCCTGATAAACTAACTACGCTTTTACCAATTCGAAAATGGTAATCTCGGGAAGGATGCCCACCCGGCCAGGGTACCCAATATAGCCATAACCCCGGTTGACATACAGCCGCTGATCGCCCTCCTGATATAATCCAGCCCACTGGCGATAAAAGTACTGTGCCGGACTCCAGTGTACATCACCAATCTCGACACCGAACTGAGCACCATGCGTATGACCGCTGAAGGTAACGTCGATGTCCGAGTATTTTGGGCGCACTTCGGCATCCCAATGCGTGGGGTCGTGGGAGAGGAGGAGTTTAACAGGGTAATCGCTCGTGCCCTGGTAAGCTTTTGCCAGATTACCAGCGCGTAAGGCGGCCGGGCCAAAGCCAAGATTCTGGACACCAATCAGCGCGATTTTATCACCATTTTGTTCCAGAATTTTATGCTCATCCATCATTATGTTCCAGCCCATCTGTTTATGAGCCGCCACTACGTTCATTACGTTTTGACGTTCGGCCTGCGCACTCGGCCACCGTACGTATTTACCATAGTCGTGATTGCCCAGTGTTGAATAAACACCTAATGGGGCTTTTACTTTGTCGAATACGTCGATATAACTGTTCACTTCCTCGGCATGGCTGTTCACCAAATCACCGGTGAAAAACACAATATCCGGCTTCTGTTTCAGCAACAAATCTACTCCGCCCCGAACGGCCGTTTTGTTAAAAAAACTACCCGAATGAATGTCGGAAATCTGAGCAATCCTCATCCCATGAAAACCGGAAGGCAGATTTTTTAATGGAAGTTTAACCCTCCGGATACGGTAATCATGGGCACCCGACAGAATTCCCCAAGTGAAACCTACTAGTGGAACAGCACCCACAACCAGCGCGGTCTTCATCAGGAAATCGGACCGGGAGATGGCATCTTTCGGAATTCCATTTATAGTATCAGGAATGGTCTTTTGAGCTGAATCAACAACGGCTTCACGAATTTCGGGCTTATAGAAAAGCGAAACTATCCACCGAAAAAAACGGCCAATGTCATCAATGAAGATGATGAGCATAGCGAAAATCTTCGAAAAATAGGGGATAGCAATAGCCGCCCATAGAAAGGTTCGGGTATTTCGGCTGATGGAATCAGGTGGAATCAATTGCATGGCTACGTAGAGTACCAGCGAGAGGGCCGTAAATCCCCAAAAAATAAGGGTAATGACACGCTGAGTACCTTCCGTTGCTGTTCGGCTAAGTGTTTTAACCGCCTGGAATACGTACCAGTCGATCAGGAGGAGAATAGCAGGAAGTATAAAAAACAGGGTAGTACGATTCATGTAGTTATAAGCTAATAGGTGGCTAACGGAATGAACATTCGTAAAGTTTTAAATGCAACTACTCACCTTTCTGAAATTCAATGATATGCTCCGACATATACTCACTTTTTTCGGGTTTAATATTCTTGATGAATAACCTGGCGCGCTGACCTAGCCGTAAGCAGGTGTTTTTGTTTTTAATGTCTTCGGGAGTATTCATGGGTTGGAGCGACGGATACCAAAGAAAATAGCCCGGCTTATCAAGCAGTAACGTTGGCTTTGTCCAGGCTTGCGATTGAAGTTTTTCGCCCAAATCTTTGTTCGGGTTGAATGAAATATAAATACTACTCCCAGCCCATGATGGTCCCGTTGCCTTTGCCATCAGCATGACCCAGCTATTCAGGTAGGTATTCCAGCTAACTGATGGTCCCCAGTGAAACCCCGCTGCTGCGCCAGCAGCGGGCCCTCCCCCTGAATCCATCGGAATCTGTAAGGAAGCAACTGGAGTACCTACACCGTTGTAGGGCGCATTGAAGCCTTTACCATCCCACCGACGAGCTTTACCAACCGGATTGTCAAGGTCACTTAGCCGGATTCGAGCCATGCTAATGCACTGTCCACTCCATTCTTTTCGAGGATCATAGCCTTTTTCTCCATACTGCCCCGGATAACCATATTCCCCGTAGAAAAGGTATAGGTAGTCGCCACTAGCCACGGCCGACGGGTCGCCCACGCCACCGGCAAAGGTTTTCGATGTATTATGCGGCTTCAGAATCATCCGAGCTTGCAGGTCTTCGATAAATATGCCCTTGTTCTCCCACGATTTTCCACCATCTGTCGATTTCATAATACCGATACGGCAAACGGCGGCTGGCGATGTTGGACCCGTTATTCCCTGCGGCCACTTTTCGGCTTTATAGCCTTCGCCAGTGGATGAATTATACGGTAAGGTAGCAGGGTAGTTTTCGTTATGATAAACAGCATACAACGTTCGGCCCGACTGATCTTTTACATCCTGATACACCGTCTCGAACCAAACGGCACCGTGCAAACCTGGTGCGTTCACGGGTGCATTTTTTGGCATTATGGGCTCATGAAAATCGATCGCTTTACTCGCGAATGCTTCTTCGGCGTGACGTCCGTCGGCGTATTTCAAATCGCGGGCATTACCCCATAGAGGATCTTCGCCATATTTACCTGGAAAAATCCGAAACGTATCGCCAACCCAGACTTCGGCCATGTTACAGTCGACAAATGAATTGAACAGGGCTTTTTTCGCTGGAATCAATCGGTAAGTTGGTGGGTTCGCCAACGTGTCGGTTGCGTTTTTCTTATTCGAGCACGCTGCCAGCATTGCTACTGTCAAAATCAAGATTGATGGATAATTAGCCAGACTTTTCATTACCCTTTTTTCCATTAGAGTTGGATCTAAAAAACAATGTCAACGAGTAAAACCCGTTGACATTGATACCTACTACTTTAATCGTTATACTAATTCTTCTTGTGGTTCTTCTTCAGGCTCAAGAGCCGGATCTTTTTTACCAAACCACTTCATCCGAATCCGTTCATTGATCCAATACATACACGGTACGATCACAAGTGTCAGCACGGTGGAGAAGGTCAGACCAAAGATGATGGTCCAGGCCAGAATGTTCCAGAATACCGAACTGTCGCCACCAATGATCAGGTGAGGATCAAAATCGCGGAATAAACCGACGAAATCGACAGTGATACCGAAGGCTAGGGGAATCAGCCCTAACACAGCCGCTGAGGCTGTCAGCAATACAGGTGTAAGACGGATACCACCCGCTTCTATGATGGCTTCGCGCAAGGGAATACCCCGTCCGCGCAACTCTTCAATGAACTCGATCAGCAGGATACCGTTTTTCACCACAATACCTGCCAGGGCAATAATACCAACCCCCGACATGATAATGGAGAACTCTTTATTGAAGACTACGAAACCAAGCAGCACCCCAATCAGCGAAAACAGGATAGTAACGAAGATAATCAGCGGCTTAACGACCGAGTTAAACTGGGTCGACATGATTAAGTAAATGAGCAGCAAAGCGATCAGGAAGGCAGCACTCAGGAAGTTCATCGATTCCTGTTGGTCTTCCTGTTCACCGCCCATTTTCACGGTATAGCCATTGGGTACTTCCATCTGGTTTACAACCTGCTGAATCTGCGCTACAATCTGATTGGCATTATAGCCCGGAACTACATCTGAACTAAGGGTTACGACTCGTTCCTGATTCTTCCGGTTAATCTGGCTAAACGTAGTCGAGTAGCTGATATTTGCTACCGACGTGATCGGTACCTGCCGTAATTGACCTCCCATTACCATATCCCGATACACGATATTCAGGCTTAGTAGCCGATCAATCTGGCTACGATCGTCCTGTTTAAGACGTACCATAATTGGGTACTCATCTTTGGCATCGCGGAATTTCGATACTTCCAGCCCAAACAGAGCTGTCCGAATCGCCATGGCAATCTGTCCTGACGAAATCCCTTCGCGTTCGGCTTTTTCGCGGTCGATATCAATGACGATTTCAGGTTTATTTGTAATCAGATCCGACTTCAACTGGTCGATCCCTTTAATACCTGCTTTCGCAATAGCCTGTTTAACCTGCTTTTCCAGCTTTTTCAGCTCATTGAATTCCTCACCCGCAATTTCAACGGCAATTGGCTTACCTGTTGGCGGACCGTTAGACTCTCGTTCAACCGAGATTTCACTACCCGGCAATCCGCGCATGGCCGAACGAACTTTTGCCAGCAACGAATCGGTCGAGATACCGTGTCGGAATTCATTCGGTACAAACGCAACGGTTACTTTAGACTTATGGGGCGTTGCCGACCGATCGGGATTCTGTGGGTCGCCAGCATTTTTACCAACGTTCGAAATAACTGAGTTGACAATATCCGTTGCCTTGTTCTCATCAAGGATTTTAAATACACGCTTCTCAATAACTTTCGTTACAGAATCCGTTACCCGGGCATCGGTTCCTACCGGCATTACGTTGTAGACGTAAATATAATCTGGCTCACCGCTGGGGAAAAACAGCACTTTGGGTTTGGCAATACCGACAATAATAAACGTCACAATCAGTAAACCAAATCCGGCTAAGATGGCAAATACCGGGCGCCAGCCATGCAAAATCCAGGAAATCAGACTACGATAGCCATGCTTCAGCCTGGGAAGCAAGTTCTCCTGGAACGGCACAATCAGTTTCGGTGTCAGAACGAAGTGGTTGAAGACGTACAGAATCAGGAACAGAACAAATAGGTTTCCAATACCCCGATCGATCACATAACCTATTCCCGCCAGGACAGCCAAAATCAGCACTGGGCGCTTAATCTGCTGAAACGTTGGTTTTTCGTCATGACCGCTTTCGTCATGCCGTTTCATGAATGTAACGGCAAACACCGGGTTAATCACATAAGCCACAAACAACGACGCAAACAGGGTCAGAATAAGTGTGAGCGGCAGAAATTTCATGAACTCACCTACAATACCTGGCCAGAACAGAAGCGGAAAGAACGGAGCAATCGTGGTCATGGTACCCGACAGTACAGGCCCAAATACCTCACCAGCAGCGGCTTTCACAGCCTGTCTGATGTTCCATTCTTTATGCTGATTAAAGAGCCGGTGAGCGTTTTCAATTACCACAATGGCATCATCTACCACAAGTCCTAAGCCCAGAAGGAAGGCAAAGAGTACCATGATGTTCAATGTGAACGACGTACCTACAATTGGCCCCAGAACTGGCATCATCATAAAGGCTACCAGCGCCGATAGGGGTACCGACAAGCCTACGAAAATGGCATCGCGAACACCCATGAAGAACATCAGAACGAGTACCACGAAAATGAATCCTAGTACAACGGTATTGACCAGGTCGTTCACACTCTCGCGGGTACGCTCCGACTGGTCGGCCGTGATTTTCACGCTTAGACCTGGTGGAAAGTGAGATTCTTCGTACTCTTTAATCGTATGTTCAATCCGGTCGGCTGCTGAAATCAGGTTCGCACCTGCCCGTTTGATCACGTTCAGTGTCACGACCGACTTATTGTTCAGGCGAGCGAAATCCAGTTGTTCTTCAAAGTTATCCCGAACATCGGCAATGTCGCCCAGCCGAACCGTAGCACCGGTCGCCGTCCGAATTTGCAGGTTTTGAAGCTGCGACACATCCGTAAATTCACCTTTTACGCGCACCGTCCGACGAACACCATCCACGTTGAGTTCACCACCCGACACGTTGATATTTTCGCCCTGAATAGCCTGTTGAATATCCGTAAAAGCCAGGCCAGCCGACTGCATCCGGGGTAAATCGACGTTGATCTGAATTTCACGAGTTAAGGCACCAACGATATCGACACGACGGATTTCGGGCATCCCTTCAATCACATCCTGTAAATCCTCGGCATATTCCTTCAGTTGCTTCAGAGAGAAATTACCCGCCATATTAATATTCATAATGGGCATTTCCGAAATATCAACATCCTGCGCCGTTGGGCCCGCATCCAGCTTTTGTGGCAAGTCGGGTTTGGCTTTGTCGATCGCATCCCGAACACGTTGTAATGCTTCAGCCGATTCAACATCTGGGTTAAATTCGACCAGAATAACCGAAACGTCCTGTAAGGCATTCGATTTAATCCGCTTCACACCCGAAACGGACTTCAATTGCTTCTCAATCTGTTTATTGATAGTATTTTCAATATCGGCAGGAGCGGTTCCTACATACACCGTATTGATGTAGACCTGTGGGATTTTGATATCTGGAAACTGCTCTTTCGGCATGTTATTGTAAACATACAGCCCACCCAACGTAATCAGGAAAGTGAAGATGTAAATAGCCGTCCGGTTTTCAACGCACCAGTTGGTAAATCCGAGGGTTTTATAATGTTCTAATTTCATACATCGTGGTCATTAATGGTCATTGATTGGCATTGATTGGCATACAATTGTCTCTATCTCGTTATCGATAAATGACAATCTATGACAACGAGTGCCGATTCATGACTAAAAACTGATTAGTTGTCCATCAACCAAATCCTGATAGCCAGCCGTAACGATCTGATCGCCCGCCTGTAACCCTTGCGTCACCTCAATCTGGCCTCCGTACGATTGCCCCGTTTTTACCGTCTTCGCTTTTGCCATCTTCTTTCCACCTTCGTTCACAGCTACATAAACCAATTGTCCATTTTCTGTATCCTGAATTAGATTTTGATTAATAACAATGGCTTTAGCCTGTGTCTTATCGTTGATCTTGACACGAGCCAGCATATTCGGCTTCAATGCGTTGTCAGAAGGTAGGGGTGCTTCAATCAAGAACGTACGGCTGGACGGATCTACCGTAGTCGATACAAATGAGATCGTCGAATTTAGGGTGCGGTTCAGGTCCGGAAACTCAATCTGTACGCCATCCCCTTTCCGAACACTTCCCGAATAGGTATCCGATACTTTCGCGACCACTTTCAATTGCGATAGATTGACAACACGTACCAGACCTACGCCAGGCATTGCTGATTGGCCTACTTTCACAACCACCTGATCAACAACGCCTGAAATAGGCGCCGTAACCGTTGATTGATTTATCTGTGCATTAAGCGTTGCCAATCGGCGCTCAAGCGATTCCTTATTGGTCTTCGCCTGTAGGTATTGCATCTCGGTGCCGATTTGCTGCTTCCAGAGGTTCGCCTGTTTTTCGTACATCGTATTAGCCAGTGTGAGTTGCGTTTTAAGTTCGGCTATCGACTCACGCAGCAGTTCATCATCGACCTTGGCAATAGGCTGTCCGGCCCGCACATTATCACCTTCTTTCACATAAACAGCGGTAATAACGCCACCCGATTTTGGCGATACCTGCACATTGTTCTTCGCATCGATAGTGCCTTGCAATTCTACAAAGTGCCGAAATGTCGTAGCGGCTACAGGAGCTACTGTTACATCTTTTACCCGAACATCTTCCTGCTTGTTGGGGTCAAGTTTGGCTAACTCTGTTTCCAGACCTTTAATCTTAGTAGTTAGCTCAGCCTGTTGTGATTTCAACTCGGTTAGTTCATCACGTTTGCTTTGCAAGTCAGATTTTTTTTCCTGTGAGCAGGCGGCTAATAAGCTCACTAAGGCAATTAAGTAGTATGGTTTCATAGTGTTTGTGAACTGAATAATGCAGCGTATAAAATGACTAATGCTCTTCATTTCAGATCATTACTCATCGGTACATGCTTCATTATCCATTATCATTTTATAGTATTCATTAAAAATTATTGTCCTGTATAGAGCTTACCGCTGGCTTTGTCGGCGTCGACTTTAGTTTGCAGGAAGTTGTAAAGCGAGGCAAAGTAGTTGGTCTGCGCCTGACGATAGGAGTTCTCTGCATCCAGTACTTCAATGTTCGAACCCACACCTTCCTGATATTTGATCTTGGCTACCCGCGCTACTTCCTGCGCCAGATCAACGTTCCGCTTTTGAGTACGTAAGGTTTGTAAGCTATTTCCAAGCGTAATACTTGCCTGACGAATCTGTAGGTCGATCGAGTTTTTTAGCAACTGAGCACTGTTCTGCGCTTTCTGTAGCGTAAATCGTTTCTGCTGTGCCTGGTACTTCTTCTGAAATCCATCAAAAACAGGAACCGATAGGTTGATACCTACTATGGATGAGTTGAACCAGGGCGATACAAATAAATCGCCAAAGCTATTACGTCCTGTATTGTAGCCATAGTTAATAAAGGCTGTTAACCGGGGGTAGTACTGCTTGGCGATGTTTTGCAAATCCAGATCAGCCAGTTGAATCTGCGACTGGAGCGTTGAGAACTCAATGCGTTGATTATAATCAAACTCAGTCGCAGCCTTCAGATTTTCACGATCCAGGGCATCCAGGTCGATGTCCTGAATTTGCTCAGTCAGTGTGATATTATCATTGATACCCAGACCCATCTGAAACTTAAGTAGGTAATAACTTAAGTCGACCAGATTCTTGACATTTTGTCGCTCGGCTTTTAGGTTATTTACCTGTACTTCCAGTCGACTCACATCAATCTTTTCGGCAAATCCCTGCTTGTTAAGTCCCACTGTATTTTGATACAGGGTATCTACCCGGGCTATATTTAAGTCAAGCAGTTTTATTTGTTGCTCATTGACCAATACACCATAGTAGGCTTTCGCAACCTGCTCAGCTACTGTAATTTTCGAGGCTGTAATGTTTTTTTGAGACAACTGCCGATACGTCTCAGCCGCTTTTAACCCTAGCCGATACGATGCATCGAACAATAGTTGGTTAAGGGTACCCGTCAAATTGCTCGAATAGTTAACCCCAAATTGAACCGCAATTGGAGGAGCATCGGCAGGCGCATTAGGATTACCGAACTGCGCCGGTAAGAAAACCCGCTGAATAATCAGGTTGTCTGAAAGAGACCCCGCGACACTGATCTGCGGTAACGCTACTCCACGTACTTCCTGAATACGGGCTTCGGAGCTTAGGGCATCCAGGCCGGCATTCTTGATGTTGATGTTGTTTTGAATGGCGAACTGAATGGCTTCATTCAGTGAGAAATCCTGTTTGGTTTGGGCTAGCAATGTTCCAGAACCCACCAACGTGAGCAGCCAGATTGCCATGGCCGTTCGTATATTATTGAACCTCATGATTGTACTGATTAACATATTGATTATAAATGGTGAAGCCTTTTTCTGTCAACATTCCCCGTACAAAATGATGCATGAGTTCGTACTGAATTTGTTGCATAGTATACTGATCTGTTGGAAATATATCATTGTTGAAAGCTAATTCTATTTGCTCGACTCGTAAACGGGCTAAAATACCGGGATTAAGATCGGATCGGTATAGGCCTTGTTCAATACCTTTTTGAATATTTTCAAGAATAGAGCGTAAGACTTCACCCTCTTTGTACTGTTTGAAAAGCGCAAAAGCTTGAGGGTAATGCCGTTTCATGTCAATTAGTAGATTAGGACTCACTTTATCGGCGTTTTTTTGAATCATCGCCAAAACGTTCATAATCTCTGCTACCGGGTTTTCGGCTTCAATTGCCAGACATGCTATTTCGGAGTGATCTCTACCAAATTTATCCTGAATAACCTGCGATAAAATCTGCTCTTTATCCGTAAAATGCTGGTAGATTGTCTTTTTTGAAATCCCTAATTGTTTTGCTATATCCTCCATTGTTACGGATCGAATACCGTACCGCCAGAAGAGCCGTTCTGCCTCTGCCAGGATCCTTTGTTTCATCAAAAAATAGAACTTTTGCTAGATGAACTTTGGAAACTCAAATATAGTTCGTGGTTTCCAGAATATGTTTATTCTATATGATGAACGGCCTAAAAAGGGGAGTGAAACAACCGAATTTACCGACGAACTCCGGCAGGTTTCGACAAACTCGGACGGGTAGATTGGTACCAGCTTTTGCGTTAGAGGCAATAACAAAGCTAAATGTGGGGCTTTTTATAACTTTTTGGTAGATTAGACGCCTATTCTGCCCTGCCCAATCTCGAAGAAACGTACATCGGCCTGAACCCTGTTTAGGAGTTCGCGCGTACGCTCCGGGCGAGCATCTGTGACGAAGATCTGTCCAAATGCCCCTTCATCCATCTGCTGAATCAGCTTACCTATACGTCGGTCGTCCAGTTTATCGAAGATGTCATCCAGCAGTAAAATGGGCTTAACCTTTTTTTCTTCTTCGAGTGAATCGAACTGGGCCAGTTTCAGCGCAATTACAAATGTTTTCTGCTGCCCTTGCGAGCCAAATTTCTTCAGGGGGACTGATTGCCCGGTGCCGTTATCGATCAGAAAGATATAGTCGTCTTTATGAATGCCCATTGTTGTTCGTTGCAAAACGGTGTCTCGCCGACGAAAATGACGAAATTCTTCTGCAAAGCCTGGGTTGCTCACTTCCGATTCATATACAATCGATACCTCTTCACGACCATCACTCAGGTACGCATAATGCTCCCGAAACCCAGGCATGAATTCGTCGACAAACTGTTTTCGGCGATCATGTATTTTTTGTCCCAAATCGAGCAGCGGGTAATCGTAGGTATCCAACATATCATTGTCGACCTGGTTTCGCTCGGCAAACAGTTTGAGCAAACTATTACGCTGTTTCAGAATTTGCTGATACATTAAATAATTCTGTAAGTAATCAGCATCCATCTGAGAAAGTACACCATCGAAAAACTGCCGCCGTTCTTCGCTATGCTCACGCACCAAATCCGTATCGTTGGGGGCAATCAGCACTACGGGGAATCGGCCTATGTGTTCACTAAAGCGTTCATACGGCTTTTTGTCGGCCATCAGCACTTTACGCTGCCCTCGCTGTACGCTAATCGTAATCTGAACCCGAACCGGATGGCCGCCATGCTCATGTTCTTCGAAAATTCCATCGATTATGAAGTAATCTTCATCGTGAAGAATGCTGAATGCATCCTGGTTCTGGAAAGCACTTTTGCTTAGTGCCAGAAAATAAATAGCATCCAACAGATTGGTTTTACCGCTTCCATTTGGCCCTACGATCACATTTACCTGTTGCCCAAATGAATATCGGGCGTCTTCGTAATTTTTAAAATTGGTAAGGCTCAGTTTTTCGAGGTACATAGATGTAGCGCATAACGCGATAATGCGTAATTTCGCGGCTGTCAATTGCTTAATTAGATTACCAATCCGAATGAGCAATTGTATTGGCAACAAAGATACAGTCGGTTTGTTGTAGAAACAGACTCTCTATTCAGTTGGCATTGGCTGGCTGTTTGAAATTATCAATCACCAGCGATTGTCAATTTTATCGAACATACTCCTCATGGCAAGCGTCAAAGAGAAAACCCCGTCGGGAAAACCCAACAAAAATGGTCAGGCTCCGGCAGCCGCAAAAATGCAGCATCCGAAAGAGCGGTATATGTACTGGTATGAGTCGATGCAGTTGCAACGGAAATTCGAGGAGAAAGCCGGGCAACTCTACGGTCAGCAGAAAATCCGGGGCTTCTGTCATCTATATATTGGTCAGGAAGCCTGCTCGTCAGGTTCCTATACTGCCTTAACAAAAGACGACAAATGGATAACCGCTTATCGTGACCATGGTATCCCACTGGCGCTGGGTTCCGATCCTAAAGCGATCATGGCTGAGTTATTTGCCAAGCAGACCGGTTCTTCGAAGGGCAAAGGCGGTTCGATGCACATCTTCGATAAGTCGGTCAATTTTGTGGGTGGACATGGTATTGTTGGCGCGCAGATTCCAATGGGTGCTGGCATCGGTTTCGCTGAGAAATATAATAAGACCAAAAACCTCTGCATCACCTTCATGGGCGATGGCGCTGTTCGGCAGGGTGCTTTGCACGAAGCGTTCAACATGGCCATGCTCTGGAAAATCCCAGTCATCTTCGTCGTTGAAAATAACGGCTATGCGATGGGTACCTCGGTAGCTCGTACATCCAACGTGACAGACCTGTATACATTGGCAGAAGCGTATGATATGCCGGCTGAGCCTGTTGATGCCATGAGTGTTGAAGCCGTACACGAAGCCGTTAGTCGCGCTGCTGAGCGGGCCCGTGCTGGCGAAGGTCCTACCTTCCTCGAATTCCGTACCTATCGGTATCGGGGACACTCCATGTCAGATCCTCAGAAATATCGGTCTAAAGACGAAGTTGAAGAGTATAAGCAGCGAGATCCAATTGAGCAGGTTAAAGCTGCAATTCTGGAGAAAGGCCTTGCTACCGAAGAAGAGCTTGCCGCTATTGATCAGAAGATAAAAGGAATTGTTGATGAATCGGTAAAATTTGCGGAAGAGTCTCCTTATCCTCCCGCTGAAGAAGCCTTCAAAGATGTATACATGCAAAAAGATTATCCGTTTCTTCACGAGTAGTCTTCTTTTGTTTCCTTTACAACCAATGTCCAGATCGCTACATCTGGGCATTTTTTTTGGAACAATTTGCAAAAATTAATTGTATATACATTAAATGTCGATACATTTAAACTGAATTTAATCAATTTCACCCTCTAACTCATTTTTCAGACGTATGGAAACGCTCATCAATGGCCTTCACCACGTAACCACCTTAGCTGGCGATACGCAACGCAATGTCGATTACTACACAGATATTCTTGGACTGCGGCTGGTCAAAAAAACGGTCAACTTCGATGCTCCTGATGTGTACCATTTATATTATGGTAATGAGACAGGTTCGCCAGGCACCATTCTGACATTCTTTCCCTATGGTCAAATACCACGTGGCCGGAAGGGTGTAGGCCAATTAACGTACACCGCTTTCTCGGCTCCGACCGCATCGATGAGTTTCTGGATGGATCGCCTGCATGAACGAAACATTCCGTATGCTGGTCCTTATAAACGTTTCACCGAAACGTACCTCCGGTTTGAAGATTTCGACGGTATGGGCATTGAACTGGTCTTCAATGATGACGATAAACGGCCGGGTTGGGACAATGGCCGTATCCCGGCTGAGTATGCCATCCGAGGTTTTTATACCGTTACCCTGAATGAATTAAGAACCGACCGAACCATAACATTATTAACCGATCTGATGCAACATACATTAATAGGAGAGGAGGAGGGTCGATTCCGGTTTAAAGCTGGTGAGGGTGGTCCCGGAAATTATGTAGACGTTCTGCATTCGCCCAAAGACGTTCACGCTTTACAGGGTGCGGGCTCGGTTCACCACGTGGCTTTCTCGACCAATACGGACGAAACCCAGTTAATCATTCAACAACAATTGGCCGAGGCTGGTTATCATGTTACGCCCGTTCAGGATCGAAATTACTTCCATAGTATTTACTTCCGCGAGCCGGGTGGTATTCTGTTTGAAGTGGCTACCAATCCTCCTGGATTTGCCGTCGATGAGCCTGTTTCGGAATTAGGTACTGGACTTAAACTGCCTCCACAATACGAAGCTCGTCGGGCAAAACTCATTACTGAATTGCCAGAGATAACTGTCAGATAATTTGTTTCAGGATTAGTGTTTCAAGTTATCCAACTCAAACTTGAAACACTAATCCTGAAACCTATAGCGAACGATATAATGCTACATAATCCTAATAACATCCGTACCGCTGGTGTGCCCCTGGAAGAAGCGTCGAAAGTAATGGTTTTGGTACACGGCCGTGGAGGCTCGGCACGAGATATATTATCCCTTTCGCAATACATTCAGGATAAAGATTTTGCCTTTATCGCACCGGAAGCTCAGGGGAATACCTGGTATCCTTACTCGTTCTTAAGTCCTATCCAAGCCAACGAACCTTATCTGTCATCAGCATTAGAAGTGCTGGCCAGCCTACGGGGTCGACTGCAATCTGATTTCAACTTCAAGCTACCTCAGATCTATTGGCTAGGCTTTTCACAGGGAGCCTGTCTGGCACTCGAATTTGTGGCTCGGAACGCTTCTGAATATGGTGGTGTTTTCGGATTAAGTGGTGGTCTGATTGGCCCTCCTGAAACACCCCGACAGTATGAAGGTTCGTTGATGAACACGCCGATTTTCTTGGGCTGTAGTGATGTCGATTCGCACATACCGAAAGAACGAGTCTTGGAGTCAGACGCTGTGTTTCGTGGAATGGGAGCAAAGGTCACGACTAAATTATATACAAATTTTCCGCACTCAATTAACGAAGATGAATTAAAGATTGTTAATTTGCTTATAGCCGGAGAAGAACCTCCAGCCAGTACTTAACACCTGTTGCCTATGAGCCAATATATGGTAGAGTTTGATCTTCCGCCTGTGATGGATGAAGGTTTCCAAAATCGGATTCCCGCCCAGCGGCTCAAAGTGGAAGAACTTATGGAAAAGGGCTTCCTCTTGTCGTACTCACTTTCGATTGATCGGCAAAAGCTCTGGTGTATTTTTAAAGCCGACTCTGAGTTAGAAGTCATGGAATCCATCTCTGAATTTCCGCTGATAAAATACATGACACCCATGATCACCGAGTTGATGTTTCACAATATGGTAGCCGCTCGAATACCTCTATTTTCACTGAACTAATTTCCACGAAAAACCCTTCAATTAGAAGGGTTTTTTATTGGCATAGTAATTGCACTTTTTCTTTAGCAATTTACTAAAAACACGTAAGTAACCAGCAAAAAACTGGTTACATAATGTTACAAGTTACTGATAATCAAGTTTCACGTGAAACAATTATCACTTTACTTATCACCTCTATTTTGTAAAAAGTCATGACACCAAATGTCCTGATTAGCCAATCCGAACAGGAGTTAGAAGCTCGGTTTGCAAACGATTTCATCGCTCATATAGACGGTAAAAATGCCTTAACGCTCCGTCAGTTTTATGAAGAGCTAGCCGACCTGTTAGAGATTCCAGACTTCGGATTTTCGCTTGAACATTTAAACGATTCGCTGAATGACTTGCAGTGGTTGGACGATGAGCGGATCGTACTTTATTTCACTCATACAGCAGACCTCATCAGCAAAGAACGAGACCCAGCCAAATTGGGAAATTTACTGAGTATAATGGATGCAACTGCCGAAGATTGGAAATGGATAGAGGATGAACAGGACGAGAAAAAGGAGATTGTCCTGGTCTTTGAAGATAGTCAACGTATCCGAAAACTGCTGGATAAGGAAGGAATTGATTACTTGGAATTATCCAAATTGAAATAAAGCCAAAACGCAACAAATTTCCCGAACCTGCTGTTACCTAACTATGCCGCCGGAATTTTTCTTCCAGCGGCTTTTCGTGTTTGACATACAACCTGTATTCGCTTGAAACCAGAAGAATTACTCGGTCTATATACCGACGATAGTTTCATAAAATTACTGGCCGAACCCTTCAGCCACAAAACGACTAACGAGCCTCAGCGGCTACAAATCAAAGGTCTGGCGGGTAGCCTGGATGCTGTCTTAGCCTCGGCGATTTACAAATCGGTTGGCGGGAATCACCTGTTTATTTTAACCGACCGCGATGAGACCGCTTATTTCTTTAACGACTTACAGAACCTACTCAGTCGGGAAGTTTTGTTATTTCCAATGTCGTATAAAAAGCCGTATCAATACGAAGAAATCGAGAATGCCAATGTGCTGATGCGGGCGGAAGTATTGAATAAGCTGAACCCCGCTCCTAAGGGCGGAATCGTGCTAGTAACGTATCCAGAAGCACTGTCTGAAAAAGTGATCAACAAACGTTCACTTCAGGCGAATACGTTGACAATTCGGGTAGGGGAGAAGCTCGATACTCATTTCGTTGCCGAACTACTTCAAACGTATGAATTTGAAAAAACCGATTTCGTCTACGAAGCGGGTCAGTTTTCAGTTCGTGGGGGAATCATTGATGTGTTTTCATTTGCCAGCGAGTATCCGTATCGAATCGATTTGTTCGATGATGAAGTAGAAAGCATTCGGAAATTTAACCCAGAATCTCAGCTTTCGACCGACCCAGTTGACTTTATCAACATTATCCCAAACATTCAGACAAAGCTGATTCAAGAGACGCGAGAGCCATTTTTTGATTTTTTGCCGGCTGATACAACCGTTTGGGCAAAGGACGTTGAATTTACGCTTGAAATAATTGAGAACAATTACGAGAAAGCAGAACAGAGCTTCGCTTCAGTTGTAGCCGGTAGCGGTGGTATTCAGGTCGTATCGGACCCAAATGAGTTGTTCGAAACACGTAGGTCGTTTCTGAATGAATTGAAACGCTTTCGCACTGTTGAATTTGGCCGCAAATTTTACTTTAAAACTGAAGGCCGACAACAGTATACATCAAAGCCACAGCCATCATTTAACAAGGATTTCAAACGTCTGATCGACACGCTGGCCGATAATCAGGCAAAAGGGTTTACCAATGTGATTGCCGCTGAATCGTTCAAACAGTTGGACCGTTTGCGAACAATCTTCGAAGAGCTGGACCCGTTTGTGAAGTTTCAGCCTATGAATATTGGGCTCCGAGAGGGCTATATCGACGATGTCCTGAAAATTGCCTGCTTCACCGATCACCAGATCTTTGATCGATATTATAAGTACCGCGTACAGGATAAGTTCTCAAAATCAAAAGCGCTTACATTACGTGAGCTTAAAACACTACAGCCCGGTGATTATGTGACCCACGTCGATCATGGCATTGGTCGCTTCGCCGGTTTGGAGAAAGTAGATCATGCCGGTAACGAGCAGGAAGCCATTCGGCTGATCTACCGCGACAATGATATTCTGCTAGTCAGTATTCATAGTCTGCATAAGATATCAAAGTACAGTGGTAGAGAAGGTGGGCCACCGGTGATGAGTAAACTGGGGTCGCAGGAGTGGGAACAGAAAAAATCACGAATTCGGAAGCAGGTTAAGGATATTGCCCGAGAATTGATTGCGCTGTATGCCAAGCGTCGGACAGCTCCAGGATATGCTTACAGTCGCGATAGTTTCTTACAGGCAGAACTTGAATCATCGTTCCTGTATGAAGATACACCCGATCAGGCGAAAGCGACCAACGATGTAAAAGACGATATGGAACGCCCGCATCCCATGGACCGATTGATTTGCGGTGATGTGGGCTTTGGCAAAACGGAAGTGGCCATAAGAGCCGCATTTAAAGCTGTATCAGACAATAAACAGGTAGCTATATTGGTGCCAACGACCATCCTGGCTATGCAGCACTTCAAAACGTTTTCGGAACGTATGGCTGATTTTCCCGTCAAAATCGATTACATCAACCGTTTCAGATCGGCCGGTCAGATCAAGGAAATTGTAAAAGGTGTGGCTTCGGGCGAGATTGGCATTCTGATTGGTACCCATCGAATTGTTAATAAAAACATCAAATTCAAGGACTTAGGGCTGCTGGTAATTGATGAGGAGCAAAAATTCGGTGTAAAAACTAAAGATCGTTTGAAAGAAATGCGGGTTGAGGTCGATGTATTGACACTGACAGCAACTCCGATTCCTAGAACACTCCATTTTTCGCTCATGGGTGCTCGTGACTTATCGGTCATCGCAACTCCACCGCCCAATCGTCAGCCGGTTACTACTGAAGTTCATCCATATAATGAAGCCGTCATTCGTGACGCTGTCAGCTATGAAATTAGACGAGGTGGACAAGTGTTCTTCGTTCATAATCGGGTTAACGACATTGAATCCATTGGTAACCTTATTATGCGGCTAGTGCCTGATGCACGGGTAGGTGTCGCGCATGGTCAAATGGAAGGCGACCGTCTGGAACGGATCATGACGCGATTCATTGAAGGCGACTATGATGTGCTGGTGTCAACCAATATCATCGAATCGGGTTTAGATATTCCAAACGCTAATACGATTCTAATCAACAATGCACACTACTTTGGCTTATCGGATTTGCATCAGATGCGGGGTAGAGTGGGGCGTTCGAACCGAAAGGCATTTTGTTATCTACTAACACCTCCGCCATCAGTGTTAACAGCCGATGCCCGCAAACGACTCCAGACTTTAGAAGATTTTTCGGACCTGGGTGAAGGCTTTAAAATTGCCATGCGGGATCTTGATATTCGCGGAGCAGGCAACTTGCTGGGTGCTGAACAAAGTGGCTTTATCAATGATCTCGGTTTCGAAATGTATCACAAAATACTGGATGAAGCCGTTCAGGAACTGCGTGAGAATGAGTTTAAAGACCTGTTTGAAACAAAGCCCGGTGACTTAAAACTTTCACTGCCGGATACAGTCATAGAAACTGACTTGCAGGTGGTAATTCCAGAAAGATATGTGTCCAATATATCGGAACGACTGGCGTTATATACTCGGCTAGATAGCTTACAAAACGATGAAGAGCTTCAGGCATTCCGACAAGAAATTATCGACCGGTTCGGGCCAATGCCGGAAGAAGTCAATAATCTGATTAAAATGGTTAATGTTCGCTGGAAAGCAGAGCAATTATACCTTGAAAAACTGACGATTAAGAATAATATCCTGAAAGGGTACTTCGTTTCTAACGGGAACGACGACTTCTTCCAGTCCAACCAATTTGGCAAGGTAATTGAGTATATCAAGCGAAACCCAACCAAATGTTCATTAAAAGAGTCGAAGGGACGGCCAATTTTTACCCATACTGATGTTTTCTCAGTAGAGCAGTTGGATGAAATTTTAGGCGCAATGACAAATTAAATGGCATAAGAAGTAAGATTTTGAGTTAAAAGTATACCTATACTCGGTACTCAAGCGTCTTACAACGAATGTCTTACAGCTTTTATCTTATTTTTGCACCTACGTTTTTACACAAATAGAGCAATGATTCAAAAGTATCACCTGCAACGAGCGGCTTATGTGCTGCTGGCAACGGCGGCCCTGGCATCCTGTAAGCCCAAGCACCCGACCAGTGTGCAACCCGGTAAGAAGAGTACGGCGACGGGAATTGCTTACAATCAGAAAGATGGTTTTCAGGTAAAGAAATTTGCAGGCCAAAAGGCGGGTCCAAACCTGGTCTTTATTGAGGGTGGTCGGTTTACGATGGGTGCCCTCGAAGAAGATGTAATGAATACTCGGGACAACCGCGAACGGACGGTTTCAATCCAATCGTTCTATATGGACGAAACGGAAATGGCTAACGTACACTACCTCGAATATCTGAACGCGATCACTCGCGATTCGTCGGAGGAAGTAGTAAAAGCGGCTTTGCCCGATACAACTGTTTGGTCAAATCCCTTGTCCTTCAACGACTCGTATGTAACTCAATATCTGCGGTATCCAGCCTTTCGGTATTATCCTGTTGTGGGTGTCTCGTGGGTACAGGCAAACGATTATGCAATCTGGCGGTCGAATGCAGTCAATAATGAACTTGCTAGAGGTAGTGTTAAGCAAAAGGGGGGAGGTTTTTCGCTGAAACGGAAATCGAAAAAAGCCGATGATGCTGCACTAGCAGAAGCAACAACGGCCGCACCAGCTAAACCAAGCCTGGAAAGTGGCACAATTTTGCCAGATTATCGTCTGCCAACGGAAGCAGAATGGGAATACGCAGCCAAGGCTCTCATAGGGACGCAATACATGGACGAGAATCAAATTAATCAGCGGATATATCCCTGGGACGGTTCTTCGGTTCGAAACCCGAAAAAAGGCCGGAAACAAGGGCAAATGCTGGCGAACTTCAAGCGTGGTCGGGGTGACTATGCCGGTATAGCAGGACGCTCAAATGACGGAGCTATTATCACAGCTGAAATTTACGCGTATCCTGCCAACGATTTCGGTCTGTATAACATGGCTGGCAACGTGAATGAATGGGTAATGGATGTATACCGTCCGCTGTCATATCAGGATGTAAACGACCTGAACCCAGTTCGTCGGAATGGCTATGTGGATGATGCCAAAAACTATGATACCAAGAATAAGCAGTCGTTGATCGATGATAAACTGCGTGTGTATAAAGGCGGTTCATGGAACGATGTAGCTTACTGGTTATCACCAGGTACCCGTCGTTTCCTGGATCAGGATTCAGCAACGGCTATGATTGGTTTCCGCTGCGCAATGATCGGTGTTGGTCGGAACAAATAGAAAACATACTCTTAATTAAAAAAACGGTCATTCAGAAATGGATGGCCGTTTTTTGTTGTCAAAATGAGGCAATAGAGCAAGGTGTATCAGAGCTTATTTGCCAGCAGTTGCCAGCGTCAGAACACTTACAGCCGTACAGCCAGCATTCAAAAGTTCAATTGCACATGCTTCGAGTGTGGCGCCAGTAGTCAGGACATCATCGACCACTAAAACATGCTTTCCTTTAATCGCATCAGGGTAAATCACTCTGAATACCGTTTTTACATTTTCCCAACGTTCTAAGCGATTTTTATGCGTTTGAGAGGACTTGAATCGCTGACGAACAAGCACATCTGTGCGAAATGGAATAGTAAGTGATTCGGCCAGTCCATCGGCAATCCAATCAGCTTGATTATAACCTCGTTGCTGTAATCGACTTTTGTGCAACGGAACGCCAAGAATTACGTCTATAGTTTCACCTATTGTACTTTCTGATTTCAATTGATGTCCATACCAACCTGCTATTTCTTTAGCAGCCTCTTTATGCCCTTTGTATTTAATTCCATGAATTAATTTTTGAACAATGCCTCCTTTATTAAAGTACATGTAAGATGCTAAAAATTGAACGGGCACTTTTCCGGCAAACTTATTGAGGAGATTTTGGTCGTATGGTTCACGATGCTGTCCTGTTTCGGGCAAATTTATTCGACAATGCGTACACAGTACTTTTTCGCTGAATCCCAGCGGGTTATTGCATCCTAAACACAATTGTGGAAAAAGCAGATCAACAAAATCAGTAAGTACAGGGCGAATAAATCGAAACATTACAAACCATCGTTAAATAATTGTAAAACATTGTAATTTAGAGAGAAGAATAATCCTATGGGCGCCAACGAGGAAAAAAGTATAGATAAAGAGTGGGAAGAGTTACTTGACCAATTAAGTCAGGTTGTTGGGAAGCGTCCAGCCGATCTCAATGCGGTATTATTTTTAATTGGTGTACAAGAGTTAGGAACAGGCCCAAAACGTTTCTCTAAGGAAGCAAAACAGGACTTAATGCATATTGCTGTTTGTCGAGTATTAAGTCTATCGGGGTACTACACACTTGATGGCTACGATAAGGATGGATGGCCTCAATGGACACTGGCAAAGCCTATTCCACCCGGTGACCTGTTGACGCAGGAGAATTTCTTAAAGCAGCACGTAATTCACTATTTCGAAACCTTATTTGTTTAACTGCTCAACCTGAATTTTTATGCAATCATCAGCCGCTTACACAACGTTGCTGCAACGCATTGATGAGTATAAGAAACGCTACTTCCAGAACCAGTTGGTGAAAGGCAGTTTGTTTTTTATTGCACTCATCGGCAGTGGCTATCTGTTTGTCAATACAGCAGAATTTATTGGCCGTTTCAGTTCAACGGGAAGAGGCATATTGTTCTTTAGCTTTCTTTTGACTGCTGTGGCTGGCTTATATTTTTTCATCGTCCGACCATTAATGAGTTTATACGGTCTCAACAGACCGTTGTCCAATGATGAAGCAGCTCGTCAGATCGGTACCTTTTTTCCTGAGGTAGGGGATAAGCTTCTGAATACGCTTCAACTACAACGTATCTCTTCCGACCAGAGTGATTTGCTTCAGGCCAGTTTGAACCAACGCTCGCAACAGTTATTAATAAATCGTTTTGCCAATGCAATTCAGATCAGTAAGAATCGCGAGTTCTTGAAATATGCGATTCCTCCACTAGCTTTAATTCTGTTAATTCTAGTGGTCAATCCTACCTTCTTTACGAAGTCATCGACGCGTCTGGTGAATTATGATAAAGACTTTGTTGAGGAAGCTCCCTTTCAATTTGTGGTTCAAAACAAATCGATGAAAGCCTTCCGCAATGAAGACTTTCCACTCACGGTAAAGCTTACAGGTGATGCACTTCCACAGGCAGTATATGTGGTTGCAAATGGAACCCGATTTAAGCTTGACCAATCTGGGGATAAGTTTACGTACAACTTTGATAATCTACAGCGTGATTTAGATTTTCATCTGGAGGCTGCAGGGTTCAACTCATCGGCTTATAAAGTCACACTGATCGATCGTCCTGCGGTATTGTCCTTCAATGTCCGACTCGATTACCCTGCTTATCTGAATAAACCAACCGAGCAATTATCCAATGTTGGAAACTTGCTGGTTCCCCAGGGAACAGTGGTTAATTGGGAGTTTGCTGCTGACCACACTGACTCGCTTTTGTTGCGTTTCAACACTGACCCTAAACCGACACCGGCTAAACTTGTAGACGATAATACATTTGTTTTGAATCGACGATTGATGCAAAATGCTGTCTATACTGTCTCACTAAAAAATGGTCAGGTTGCTGCTCCGTCTACGATTCAATATAATGTACAAGTCATACCCGACCGCTATCCGCAAATTTCAGTCGACCGGCTTCAGGACACAGTCACATACAATTATATAGCGCTTTCAGGTCTGGTTTCTGATGATTATGGCTTCTCGAAATTGAAGCTGAATTACAAGATTATTCACGGGAATCAGTCGTCCCCATTATATGTCAAAGACATTCCGGTCAATCATTCGACCACTTCGCAAAACTTTGTATATAACTGGTCGCTCGATAGTCTTAAGCTTGGTCAGGAAGATCGCTTGGAGTATTATGTTCAGGTATGGGACAACGATGGGGTGAATGGACCAAAGTCAAGCCGATCAAACCAACTCAACTTTGTTATCCCATCGAATGCTGAAATACAAAAGCAGGTTGACAAATCGGCTGAGAAAACGGAGCAGCAAATTGATAATGCACTCAGTAAAACGCAGGCTATAAAGAATGAGTTGAACCAGATGGAAGATCGGATGCGCACTAAAAAATCTTCCGATTTTCAGGATAAAAAACAACTTCAGGATATCCTCCAGAAGAGAGAAGAACTGCTCAAAGAGATTCAAAAGCTTCAGGAACAGTTTCAAAAAACCAACGATACCCAGCAGCGTTTTGCCCAGCAGAATCAGGCAATGCAGGATAAATTGGAGCAGCTTAAAAAACTTTTCAATGAACTTCTTGATCCAGAATCCAAGCAATTGTACGAACAACTGAAGCAATTGCTGGAGCGCAAACAAGATGAAAAAGCCTCTGACCTGCTTGACAAACTTAGCCGCAAAGAGCGCAATATGGAACGTGACCTGGACCGTGCTTTAAAGCTTTTCAAGCAAATGCAGCTTGAACAAAAAGTGAATAACATTGCTGAAAATCTAGAAAAGCAGGCTGAGAATTTAGAGAAGCAGGCACAGGAAAATGCCAAGAAAAATGAAACGTCTGAAGATCAGCAAAAGCAACAGGAGAAGTCTCAGGAGGATTTCAAAAACACGGAGGAGCAGTTAAAAGAGCTTGAAAAGCAAGCTGAAAAAGAAGATCTTTCCAAGCCTGAATCGTCGGAAAATGAGCAGAAGGAGATTGAGAAAGACATGGAGGATGCTTCCAAAAACATGAAGGACAATCAGGGTAAACAGGCGGCCTCCAAGCAACAGAAATCAGCAAAATCCATGCGGGCTATGAGTAAGGCCATGAAGGAATCTATGCAGTCTGCCGAGATGCAGGAGATGCAGGAAAATATGGATGACCTTCGAAATATTCTGGATAACCTCATCACGTTGTCTTTCGGACAGGAGCGTGTAATGAAAGATTTCCGGGGTATGAGCCTTCAGGACCCACGTGTTACAAAGCTTTCACAGGAGCAATTAAAACTTCAGGACGATGCCAAAATCATTGAAGACAGCCTTAATGCATTGGCCAGTCGGGTCGTTCAGATTCAATCCTTTGTAACGCGTGAGTTGACCAACATGAAGGGGTACATGGACGAAAGTGTCCAACAATTGCGCGAGCGTCGGTTGAGTATGGCTTCTTCTAAGCAACAATTTGCCATGACTTCGATCAATAATTTGGCTCTTATGCTGAGCGATGTGCTGAAAAATATGCAGCAACAAATGAATGCAATGGCCATGCCTGGAAAAGGAAAAGGCGGAAAGAAAGGCCAAAATCCGAGTGGTGTGGGTGAGATGCAGCAACAACTGAATGGTAAAATGCAGCAGCTTCAGAAAGGTGGAAAAACAGGTAGAGGTCTCTCTGAAGAGCTTTCACAAATGGCTGCCGAGCAAGCGATGATCCGTCAAATGTTGAAAAAGCTCGAAGAAAATGCGAAAGGAACAGAAGCTGGAAAACAGCAGGAAAAGCAGATTAAAGAATTAATGGAGAAGATGGATGAGTCAGAAACTGACCTGGTTAATAAGCGTGTGAATCAGAATTTGATTAATCGTCAACAAGAAATTCTCGTTCGTCTGCTTGAATCTGAGAAAGCTTTAAAGCAACAGGAAGAAGATCCTAAACGTCAGTCAGAGGCAGCGAAGTTAGCTAAACGAAGCACACCTGCTTTTTTTGACTCCACTAATCTTCAGAATAAAACGAAGCAAGTTGAAGTTTTACGCTCTGTTACCCCTAATTATAATCTATTTTATAAAAAGGAAGCTAATCAATATTTGCAAAAAGTAAGTAAGTAGTTTACTTCTTACACATTTAAAACCGCTGACTTGGCACAAAGGTCAGCGGTTTTTTGTTGCCCGTATATCAAGTTTTATCTTTCAGTCAACTTTCATCAATTTTGTGAAAAGTTTCCACGTGAAACATTTTTCAAAAACTATTCAAGATGTATTCTTCTTACGATGTCATTGTAGTAGGAGCGGGCCATGCAGGGTGTGAGGCAGCAAGTGCAGCTGCAACCATGGGTTCGCGCGTTTTGCTTATTACAATGAATATGCAAACTATCGCACAAATGTCCTGTAACCCAGCCATGGGAGGAGTAGCTAAAGGACAAATTGTTCGCGAAGTTGATGCGCTGGGTGGCTTATCTGGAATTATCAGCGATAAAAGTATGATCCAATTTAGGATGCTGAATCGCTCTAAAGGGCCAGCTATGTGGAGTCCGCGCTGTCAAAGTGACCGAAATTTATTTGCCTGGGAGTGGCGAAAAGCATTAGAGAATAATAAAAACATTGATTTTTGGCAGGACACTGTAAACGAAGTTATTGTCAAAGATGGGATGGTTGTGGGTATAAAAACAAGTTTGGGCATCGAATTCCAGGCAAAAGCAGTTGTGCTGACTAATGGTACATTTCTGAATGGCCGCATGTTTATTGGTGAAAAAGTATTTGGAGGTGGACGAACAGCTGAACGGGCCGCCACAGGTTTGACCGAACAACTAGTCACTTTAGGATTCGAATCGGGGAGAATGAAAACCGGTACGCCACCACGAGTAGATGGCCGAAGCTTGAATTATGATAGTATGGAAGAGCAGCTTGGCGACGAGAAGCCGGGCAAATTCTCCTATACAGAAACCCCAACTTTGACAAAGCAACGCAGTTGCTGGATTACTTACACCAACCAGAATGTTCATGATGAACTGAAAATAGGCTTTGAAAAATCGCCCATGTTTACAGGTCGAATCAAAGGATTGGGACCCCGATATTGCCCATCAGTTGAAGATAAGATCAATCGATTTGCCGATAAAGATAGACATCAGATTTTTGTTGAGCCGGAGGGTTGGGATACTGTAGAAGTGTATGTGAATGGGTTTTCGACCTCACTGCCGGAAGATGTACAGTACAACGCATTACGAAAAATACCGGGTTTTGAGAATGTACGGATGTTCCGTCCAGGCTATGCTGTCGAATACGATTTCTTCCCGCCAACGCAATTGAAACCAACTCTGGAAACACAATTGGTCAAAAATCTTTTCTTCGCAGGACAGATTAATGGGACAACTGGATACGAAGAAGCAGCCTGCCAGGGCCTGATGGCAGGAATAAATGCACACCGAAATGCAGTCGAGGCAGAAGAGTTTACCATCAAACGATCGGAAGGATATATTGGAGTATTGATAGACGATTTGATCACAAAAGGTACCGAAGAACCGTATCGAATGTTTACGTCCCGCGCCGAATACCGAACGCTACTACGGCAGGATAACGCCGATTTGCGTCTTACTGAAAAAGGATACGCCATTGGTTTAGCCTCACAGGAACGGTATGACGCAATGGTAAAAAAGCGAACAGAAACAGCAAACTTAACCGAAGCGATTCGGGCTACTAAGCTAAAACCCGAAGAAATCAATAGTTGGTTAGAGTCGAAGGGAAGCTCAACTTTAAAGGAGAAAAGCAGTTTATACACGTTGTTGAAACGTCCGGAGATCGAATTAACCGATGTAAATCACTTATTACAGCTCGTGCCAGACTTACCCAGTAGGGTAGGGGAGGAGGTGATTGAACAAACCGTTATTGAAATCAAGTACGAGGACTACCTTAACCGAGAGAAACAGAACGCTGAAAAATTGGACAAGTGGGAGAATCTATCGATCAACCCCACGTTCGACTATGATCGGTTAAAAGCCTTATCCTTTGAAGGTCGGGAAAAATTGAAACGATTACGTCCATCGACTATAGGTCAAGCGTCGCGAATAAGCGGAGTAAGTCCATCCGACGTTTCCATATTACTTGTCTATATGGGCCGATAATTTGGTAAAAGTCTGGTCACTGTTCAGCAACAGTTCTCCAGACTTTTTTTATTCTCATCGCATTACATCATCTGAATTGGAAACAGTAGAACACTGCCCAAACTGTGGCAACACAAACTTCAGCGCTTTTTTAGTCTGTAAAGATTACCTGGTAAGCAACAGGGATTTTTCCATACAGCAATGTCAGCAATGCAATTTCCGCCTGACAAATCCGCGGCCAGATGCAAACTCAATTGGCAATTTTTATAAGTCGGACCAATATGTTTCGCATAACGATGAAAGCAGTGGTTTAATAAATACTGCTTACAGAGCAGTTCGAAAATATACACTTCATTCAAAACTTCAATTAATTAATCAGATTAATGGAAAACCTGGCCACCTGTTAGATGTTGGTTGTGGAACAGGGGCTTTTTTGGAAAACTGCCGGGAAGGGGGGTGGCGGATCACAGGCATGGAACCCGACAGTGATGCCAGAAAAATTGCAACAGAGAAGTTAAACACAACGATTCAAGCAAGCCTTAATGCATTAGCCGGTTCTGAAAAAGTCGATGTGATTACGCTCTGGCATGTACTGGAACACATTCCAAATCTGGCTAAAACAATCGACCAATTATACCAGCTTTTAACTGAAAAGGGGACATTATTGATAGCTGTTCCGAATTCGGCCTCCTATGACGCAAGCTATTTTAAACAGTATTGGGCGGCTTATGATGTACCCAGGCACCTGCATCATTTCACCCCATCAACAATAGAGTCTTTATTTAAAAAGCATGGGTTTGTCTTAACAGGTACAAGGCCTATGATATTCGATGCATTTTATATAGCAATGCTAAGTACTCGTTATCAGACAGGAAAGACTGACTATTTAAAAAGTATTCGTGTGGGGTTGGCTTCAAACTCCGAAGCAAAACGAACTGGGAATTACTCGAGTCTCATCTACCTTCTCAAGAAGGCATAATAATTGTGCTTTTTCCACTTAAAGGATGCCTTTTGAGCTTGATCAGGAAAAGGTCAATTCTAAATTAAAAAAGTGAAAATATTATGTGCATAACTATGTGTATAAATAAAACTTGTGCGTGGAAAACTTGTTTATAAGCCATCCTTCCACTGTGGATGAATTGAGGAGTAATCCACAACTCGTTTTAAAATGCAAAACAGTGTGGAGAAACAACAACATATCACAAGTAATTCCACACAATTTCCCCAACATAAATTGTGTATAAATCTTATGCACAAATCCACAAAAGAATAACACACAAATTGTGGATAAAATGTTATTATATTAACAATGAAGTAGTTACGTGTGGATAATTAAAGAAAAGCTTGTGGATATCATCGTATTCTTATCCACAATGGTTAACTTCAGGAGTGGACAACTTATTTGTACACATATCCACATAGATAATGGTTATAATAACGTTTCTTTAAAAAGATATTTTATAAAATGTTAATAAGGTCAAAAGTCATTATCGCATTCCTGTGGTTGTTGTCGGTTGGGCTGGCCTTGGGACAAGGTGGAGGTTCGTTGGCAGAGGAATATTACAAAGCCGGCGAATTCGAAAAAGCAGCGAATGAATATGCTAAGCTGTTGAAAACCGAAGTAACGTGGGAGCGTTTGTCGCGTTATGTAGTCAGTTTGCAAAAAAGCAATAAATCGGAAGATGCGGTAAAGTACTTGAGGAAGCAACAGCGTAGTGACGAGGCCAATCGACCATATTATGAACTGTTGACTGGGCAGCTAGCTACGCAACAAGGCGATACGACGCTAGCCAAGACACAATACACTGCCGCATTACAATCTAGTAAGTCATCACTGACTAAACTCGAAAAAATTGCAACGGCCTTTAACGAGGCAGGAGAGTCGCGCTGGGCGATTAAAGCACTTGAAACCGCCCGGGAGGTCAGTAGGGAGAGAACGGCCTATAGCGAGGATTTAATGGCGCTATACAAGGCCACTGGCCAAACGGAAAAAGCGATTGAGGAGATTATAACAACCAGTAAGCAATCCGATAAAAAAGAGACTGTACTGGCTTCGCTACAGGGTTACCTAAACACAAAAGAAGAACCCCTTGTCGAAAAAGCATTGTATACACGGATTCAACAGGAGCCAAATGAACTAGCCTACAATGAACTGTTGATTTGGTTCTTCGTTCAGAAACAAAAATTCAGCCGGGCGCTCTTACAGGAGAAAGCGACTGACAAACGATTAAAATTAAACGGTAGCCGAGTATACGATTTGGGTATGCTGGCCATGAATAACAAAGAATACAAAACCGCAGCAGAAGCTTTTGAATACGTCACAACAACGTATCCCCAGGGCCAGCTTTATCCATTCGCTCGTCGATTAGTGATCAACGCCCGCGAAGAACAGGTAAAAAACACATATCCGGTCGATAAAACTGAGATCCGTAAACTGATCGGTGATTACCAACGTATGCTTCAGGAAATCGGAACTAATGTAAAAACGCTCGAAGCGCTACGGAGTACGGCTAACCTCTATGGCAATTATCTAGACAGTAAAGACACTGCATTGACGGTTTTAGACCTGGCGATTGATTTAGGCAAAACCGATAAAAACTTTGTGGACCGCTGTAAGCTGGATAAAGGCGATATCTATCTCCTGAAAGGCGAGCCCTGGGAATCAACTCTACTTTATTCGCAGGTCGAAAAGTCGCAGAAGGAAGAGTTACTGGGATACGAAGCGAAACTGAAAAATGCTAAACTTCAATATTACAAAGGCAGTTTCGCCGTCGCAAAAGATCTGTTAGACGTATTGAAACTCGCTACTTCCCGTGAGATTGCCAATGATGCAGAACAATTGAGTTTGTTGATTGTGGATAATACCGGAATGGATAGCACCGAAGCGGCTATGCGTGAATATGCTGACATCGACCTAATGCTTTTCCAGAACAAAACGGATGAAGCAATAATAGCCTTAAACAAAATGTGGGCTAAGTATTCTGAACATACGATTGCTGATGAAGTGCTGTGGTTACGAGCCAATACATACATGAAACAGGGTAAAAACTCCGAAGCCCTTGAAGATCTGAAGCAAATCTCGGCTAAATATCCAAATGATATACTGGGCGATGATGCCATGTTTACACAGGGAAAAATCTATGAAGATCGACTAAAGGACAAGCAGGCTGCCATGGAAGCATACCAGAAAGTATTAACCCAATATCCGGGTAGTATTTATGGCGCCGAAGCACGTAAACGCTTTAGGACATTACGGGGGGATACTGTTAATTAAAGTGTTAATACTTATCCACAAAAAAGGCCTGAATATGTTGATTCAGGCCTTTTTTGTGGATAAGTAATTAGCAATGTGGATATTGCTTAAGAAACAGTTTGTAAAAATGATTCCTTAAATGCTTCATATTGAGCGGGAATTTGGATACTATGCTTCGTCCGATGGGCCAAAACAGCTAACCGCTCTGGTACCTCAACAGGAGTTTCTAAAACTCGTTCAACCAACGGTTTAAATTTGGACGGGTGCGCTGTAGCCAAAGCAATACCGATTTTATCCGTTGCTGAAGCATTGAGGTAAGTCTGTAAACCCAGGATACCAATAGCTGTATGTGGACAAGTGACGTAACCATACGTTTCGTAAAAACGCTTCATTCCAGCACGGGTTTGCTCATCATCGAAATAGTATCCCGAGACATTTTTTGACAAACGCTCATAACTGTCGCCATACAGATGCTTCAACCGAACAAAATTGCTGGGATTTCCCACGTCCATCGCGTTAGAGATGGTGGCAATAGAAGCTTTCGGTGAATAAGAGCCTGAGTCAAGATAGGAGGGAACAACATGGTTCAAATTCGTAGAGGCTATAAAGTGTTCAATAGGTAAACCCATTTGCTGAACCATCACACCAGCGCTCAAATTGCCAAAGTTGCCACTTGGAGTCGAAAACACCACTGGTTTACCAAATTTCTTGACCTGCCCGTAAGCACTCACATAATAAAAACCCTGAGGAATTAGCCGGAAGATATTGATCGAGTTGGCAGAGGATAATGAAAGATGGCTATTTAATTCGTCGTCAACAAATGCCTGTTTTACAATCGCCTGACAATCATCAAATGACCCATCAACTTCGAAAGCCTGAACATTGCCACCCAATGTCGTCAACTGCTTTTCCTGTAAATCACTAACTCGACCACTGGGATATAAAATAGAAACTCGTATTCCAGGCACGTTATGGAAACCCATAGCTACTGCGCCACCCGTATCACCTGACGTAGCCACCAGTATATTTACTTCCTTGTCATGGCGCTTGGAGTAAAAAGACATCAAAGCAGCCATGTAGCGAGCTCCCACATCCTTGAAGGCGAGGGAAGGGCCATGAAATAGCTCTAGTACACCAGTTTTACCAGACTCTAAATCAACAACGGGTGTTTCAAATGGAAAAGCCGAATGAGTTAATTCCTCCAGATCTGCTTTACTAATCTCATCCCCAAAAAGTGTTTGACTAAGCGAAAACCCAATGTCGGCCAAAGACTGATTCGCAATCGCGTTAAAATAACCAGCGCCCAATTGAGGCAACGGGGTTGGCATATACAATCCTTTATCGGCTGGCATACTATGAAATAAGGCCTCCTCTACCGACACAGTCACCGATGGACTGTTTGTACTATAAAAGCGCATAGAACATGTCAAAGTGAAAGTACAAAGTACGGGAAATCAGACCAATGAATCGAAAAGGAACTATTGAAATGTGGAAAACCATTTTGATACTGTGGATAACTTAGGCAATCCATAACTTTGTTGTAAAACACTTCACAACCTACAGAGTAGTGGTAAGTTGATAAAAACGTTTACCAATGCTCCCAATCGGGCCGGCGTTCCGGCCATTTTAAAATCCATGTCTTTTGGTATTTTTAATATCCCAGTACCGACGAATGAGCCGGTAAAAGAATATCGACCCGGATCGCCAGAGCGAATAGTACTAAAGCAGGCTTTGCAGGCTTTTCGCAGTCTGGAAACCGATATACCCATGTATATTGGTGGACAGGAGGTGCGTACAGAGCGTAAGTTAAGAGTTTCACCACCCCATGACCACCATCATACGTTAGGGTACTTTTATGAAGGTGATGCGCAGCATGTTGAACAGGCCATTGACGCTGCGATAAGTGCAAAACAAGCCTGGGCTAATCTATCCTGGGAAAATCGGGCAAGCATTTTCCTGAAAGCTGCTGATTTAATTGCAGGCCCCTATCGCGCTCGAATCAATGCAGCTACCATGCTTGGGCAGTCGAAGAATGCATACCAGGCTGAAATCGACTCAGCTTGTGAACTGATTGACTTTTTACGGTTCAACGTACATTATGCCGATGAGATTTACCGGCAACAGCCCAATTCATCTACTGGCGTCTGGAATAAGCTAGAATATAGGCCACTGGAAGGGTTTGTCTTTGCGCTAACGCCTTTCAACTTCACAGCAATTGCTGGCAATTTGCCTACTTCGGCTGCCATGATGGGAAATACAGTCGTATGGAAACCTGCCTATACGCAGGTGTTGTCAGCTAAAGTAATCATGGAAGTACTTCAGGAAGCTGGATTACCTGAAGGTGTCATTAACCTGATTTATGTGGATGGGCCGGTAGCCGGAGAAGTTATTTTTAATCATCCCGACTTTGCAGGTATTCATTTTACAGGGAGTACAGCCGTTTTTCAACAAATCTGGGGGACGATTGGAGCAAATATCCACAAATACAAAAGTTATCCACGAATTGTGGGTGAAACCGGTGGAAAAGACTTTGTGCTAGTTCATGAATCGGCAGATGTTGATGAAGTAGCTACTGGATTGGTCCGTGGAGCGTTTGAATTTCAGGGACAAAAATGTTCAGCCGCATCAAGAGCCTATATACCTTCAACGCTTTGGCCACAGATAGAGACAAAGCTGAAAGCCTTTTTAAGCGAATTGAAAATGGGGGGCACTGAAGATTTTTCTAATTTTATCAACGCCGTCATCGATGAACGAGCTTTCAAGAAAATAACTGCCTATATCGACGAAGCAAAAAGGAGTGAGGAGGTAGAAGTGGTTGCAGGCGGAAATTACGATGGTACAAAAGGTTATTTTATTGAACCAACAGTGCTACGCGTAACAAATCCAGCATATCGGACGATGTGTGAGGAAATATTTGGACCGGTGCTAACAGTCTATGTGTATGAACCAGCAGAATTTGAAAAAATCATTCAAACAGTTGATTCTACATCTCCATATGCACTAACAGGATCAATTTTCGCACGGGATAGATATGTCATAGAGCAGGTAACCCACAAGCTCCAAAACGCTGCAGGCAACTTTTATATCAATGATAAGCCAACAGGGGCAGTTGTAGGTCAGCAACCATTCGGAGGAGCGAGAGCATCGGGTACAAATGACAAAGCGGGATCAGCATTGAACCTATATCGTTGGGTTTCAGCCAGAACTATTAAAGAGACCTTTGTTTCGCCAACACATTACGGTTATCCCTTTTTAAAGTCAGAATAAATTTTCTAAAAAAGTTTGGCTGAAGGCTTGCGCTAAGAAATAAAAAAGCATAATTTTGCACTCCCAAATCGAAGGAAAGAGTACAGCAGAGTAATCTAACTGTCGTTCAATCAATTAGTTAGAAATGGGAATTCAAAAAGGTTGCAAAAATATTTTTTCAACTTTTTCTTGACAAAGCAAAATGAGTGCCGTACCTTTGCACTCCCAAATATAAGGAAGGCCAACAACGGTTGGCCACAATCTCGAAAGAGAGACAGTTCTTTGACGTTTTGACATCAACAGGTTAGCACTAAATAAGGCTAAAACATCGTGAAAGCATCGTCTTTCACACAAATATTTACGATGGAGAGTTTGATCCTGGCTCAGGATGAACGCTAGCGGCAGGCCTAATACATGCAAGTCGAACGGGCCGCAAGGTCAGTGGCAAACGGGTGCGTAACGCGTAAGCAACCTGCCTCA